>NZ_CP134771.1:5395000-6012711 GCF_031880315.1 Pseudomonas baltica
CCCAAGAGTTCATATCGACGGCGGTGTTTGGCACCTCGATGTCGGCTCATCACATCCTGGGGCTGAAGCCGGTCCCAAGGGTATGGCTGTTCGCCATTTAAAGTGGTACGCGAGCTGGGTTTAGAACGTCGTGAGACAGTTCGGTCCCTATCTGCCGTGGACGTTTGAGATTTGAGAGGGGCTGCTCCTAGTACGAGAGGACCGGAGTGGACGAACCTCTGGTGTTCCGGTTGTCACGCCAGTGGCATTGCCGGGTAGCTATGTTCGGGAAAGATAACCGCTGAAAGCATCTAAGCGGGAAACTTGCCTCAAGATGAGATCTCACTGGAACCTTGAGTTCCCTAAAGGGCCGTCGAAGACTACGACGTTGATAGGTTGGGTGTGTAAGCGCTGTGAGGCGTTGAGCTAACCAATACTAATTGCCCGTGAGGCTTGACCATATAACACCCAAGCAATTTGCGACTCGAAAGAGCATCAGATTGCGGTGACTGTGAAGATGACACGAACCGAAAGTTCGTCGACTCTGAAGCGACACCCACAAATTATCACATACCCGATTCGCTGGAAGACCGCCCAAACGGTCTGCTGGCAAACAGAATTTCTTGACGACCATAGAGCATTGGAACCACCTGATCCCATCCCGAACTCAGCAGTGAAACGATGCATCGCCGATGGTAGTGTGGGGTTTCCCCATGTGAGAGTAGGTCATCGTCAAGATTAAATTCCGAAACCCCCATCTGCGAAGGCAGGTGGGGGTTTTGTCTTTGTGGTGCCTGGCAAAGTCAAAGTCAAGATCAACAGCTTCGCGGGCAAGCCTTGCTCCCACAGTTGTATGCCGTGCATACCGTGGGAGCAAGGCTCGCCCGCGAAGGGGCCGACCCTGCCAAACATCTCAATCGCCGTAATACTCACAACCACTGGTGCAGGTTTCGTGAATACGGATTTTCGACAGCTCTGGCAATAAAGGCTTGAGCTCATCCCAAATCCATTTGGCCAGCACTTCGCTGGTCGGATTCTCCAGGCCTGGAATGTCGTTGAGATAGTTGTGATCCAAGCGCTCATATAGCGGCTTGAAGATCGCCTTGATCTCGGAGAAGTCGCGAATCCACCCGGTATGAGGATCGACCGGACCGCTCAAGTGAATGGCGACCTTGAAGGAGTGCCCGTGCAACCGACCGCACTTGTGACCTTCTGGCACATGGGGCAAACGGTGAGCGGACTCGAAGGTGAACTCTTTGAATATTTCCACGATAGGGGAGGCTCTGAAGTCAAAACAGCCTTCAGTTTATCAGCTGGGCCTCCGCCTGCGGCATAATCAAGGCACACAGCCTGTCGCACATCGGGCAATCAATACCCGATCGACTTTCAGTTTCAATTAAGTTGCGTTCGATACCATGGATTCCGTAGCCAAGGCTCATACTAATAAACGGAGATTCATCATGAAAACCATTGCCACCCTATCCAGCATTATCACCTTCGTCTGCGTAACCGGCATTGCCCAAGCACGCGATTTAGGTCCAGACGAAGCTCTGCGCCTGCGTGATGCCGGCACCGTAATGTCGTTCGAGAAGCTCAACGCCATCGCGTTGGCCAAACACCCAGGCACCCAGGTTCATCAAACCGAACTTGAGCAGGAATACGGTAAGTACGTCTATCAAGTCGAGTTACGCGACAACAAAGGCGGCGAATGGGAACTTGACCTGGATGCCAGCACCGGCGCCATCCTGAAAGATCGTGTAGACAGCTGATGAGATTCAAGGCTCGCCTGCCCCAGGTCATCATTCTCTCTCTGGCAACGCTGTGCTCGCTGGCGATGGCCCGTGATCTGGATCAGGACGAGGCCTTGAGGCTGCGGCAAAAGGGCGCCATCCTGCCTCTCGAACAGCTCATGCATCAAGCGCTGGATCGCTATCCCAACGCACGATTGCTCGAGGCCGAGCTCGAAAAGCATGATGACGAGTACATCTATGAAGTCGAATTGCTGACCATCGAAGGCGTCGTGCGTGAAATCAAGCTGGATGCCGCCACCGGCAAACTGCTCAAAGACAAGGAAGACGACTGATGCGCCTGCTGCTGGTTGAAGACACGGTATCCCTGGCAGACGAACTGATTGCCGGTCTCAGCCGCCACGGTTACGCCGTAGACTGGTTGGCGGATGGCCGCGACGCGGTCTACCAGGGCAGCAGCGAGCCTTACGATCTGATCATTCTCGACCTCGGCCTGCCCGGTCTCCCAGGGCTGGATGTGCTGCAGCAATGGCGCGCCGGCGGTCTGAGCGTCCCCGTATTGGTGCTGACGGCCCGCGGTTCATGGGCCGAGCGCATCGAGGGCCTCAAGGCAGGGGCCGACGACTACCTGACCAAACCCTTCCACCCCGAAGAACTGCAACTGCGGATCCAGTCTTTGCTGCGCCGCTCACGGGGCCTGGCCAATCAGCCAACCCTGGAGGCCGCAGGGCTGCAACTGGACGAAAGCAGACAATGCGTCTGCAGCGGTGAATTGCCGATCCAGCTGACTGCCGCCGAATTTCGTCTGCTGCGCTACTTCATGCTGCATCCAGGCCAAGTGCTTTCCAAAAGCCACCTGTCCGAGCATCTCTATGACGGCGAAACCGAGCGCGACTCCAATGTCCTCGAGGTGCACGTCAATCACCTGCGCCGCAAACTCGGCCGCGAGGTGATCGAAACCCGCCGCGGCCAAGGCTATCTGTTCACCGGCGTTGCCCAGTGAAATCCATACAGGGCCGCCTCAGCCTGGGGCTCATCAGCGTGCTGGTGGTCGTCGGCCTGGTCGTGGCCCAGTTCAGCCTCTGGCTGTTCGAAGTCGGCTTGCAGCGGTACCTCGAATCCGGCCTGCGCAACGAAAGTGAAATCCTCCTGACCGCGCTGGTGCGTGGCAGCAATGCCTTGCAACTCGATGAGTCACGCATCTCGCCGGCTTATGGACGGCCGTTGTCGGGGCACTATTTTCGTATCGATTTTTCGGAAGAACATTGGCGATCCCGCTCGCTCTGGGACCTGGAGATGCCCATTCCCGACGGTCCCGGGGTACGCGCCAACGTCAAGCTCGGGCCCGAGGGTCAGCGCCTGCTGCAGTTGCGCTCGCAATACCGCCGCTTTGGCCAAGTGTTCACTATCACCGTGGCACAGGATTACACCCCTGTGTGGGAAAGCTTCCGACGCATGCGCCATATCGGCCTGGGCATGGGCTTCGGCGCGCTACTGTTGATCCTCTGGCTGCAACGCCTGACAGTCAAGCGCGCGCTCGGCCCCTTGGAGCGGGCCCGCCAGCAGATCCACCAATTGCAGCAAGGCCAGCGCTCGCAACTCGACCGCGAGGTACCGATCGAGCTCGAACCGTTGGTGGAACAGATCAACCAACTGCTGGCCCACACCGAGGACAGCCTCAAGCGCTCGCGCAATGCCTTGGGTAACCTCGGTCACGCGCTGAAGACGCCGCTGGCCGTATTGCTGACCCTGGCGTCCAGTGAGCGCCTGCAGGGTCATCCACAACTGCGAGAAGAGCTGCGCGCGCAGGTCGAGCAGATCAAACGTCGCCTGGACCGTGAACTCACTCGGGCGCGGCTGTCCGGTGATGCCTTGCCGGGTATGGCCTTCGACTGCGATGCGCAGCTGCCCGGCCTGCTCGACACGCTGAACGCCATCCATGGTGGCTACCTGCAACTTCGCTATGAGGTGCCCGCCGGGTTGATGTTGCCCTGGGATCGGGAGGACCTCCTCGAACTGCTTGGCAACCTGCTGGACAACGCCTGCAAGTTTGCCGACAGCGAGGTGTGCCTGAGCATCGACGCCAACCGCGACTGCTATGAACTGCTGGTCGACGACGACGGCCCGGGCATCGTCAAGGCCGTGCGCGATGACGTGCTGCAGCGCGGCGCGCGTCTGGACGAACAGATCGCCGGACACGGCCTGGGCCTGGGCATTGTGCGAGATATTGTCGACGCGTGGGGTGGCGAGCTGCAGTTGCGCGACAGTCCCTTGGGCGGGTTGCGTGTCAGCGTCACGCTACCTCGGCGGGGACGCGCGGAAATCGCGTAAACGCTCTGTATCAGCCTTGTAAGCAATAAATTGCACCACCCAAGGGCATAACTTGGCGGTTATGCCTCAACTTTTGTCCTGCCACGCCGATACACGTTGAATTCCCCGTACGACGTGAGACCCAAACCATGCGCCTGAGCCTGAAGGGCAAAGTTCTATCACTGGCAGTGCTGCCAGTCCTGCTGTTCGCGCTGGTCATCAGCCTGAGTACCGTGTGGATCCTGCGCGATCAGGCGGTAAAAGAAGTCGATCAGACCCGCCAGCGCCTGCTCAACGACGCCAAGTCGACCCTGCAGAACTACGTCGCCGTGGCGCTGGGCATCGTCAAGCCGATCTACGATGCTGCCGGCCCCGACGATCAGGCCGCACGTCAGCAGGTCATCAAGATGCTGTCGGCTATCAGCTACGGCAAGGATGGCTACTTCTTTGGTTATGATTCCCAGGCCGTGCGGCTGTTCAAGGGCAGCAGCCCGGATGGCATCGGCAAGAGCTTCATCGATGCCCGCGACCCCAACGGCGTGTATGTGAACAAGGGGCTGGTAGAGGCGGGCAAGGACGGCAGCCATTACACCCAATACAGCTCGTCGCTGCCCAATGACCCCAAGGTACTGGTCCCCAAACTGTCCTACACCGAGTATCTGTCCAAGTGGGACATGGTGATCGGCACGGCGGTCAATCTTGACGGTATCGAAGCCCAGGTGGCAGTGGTCAAGGCCGGTGTCGACGAGCGCGTCGAGGACATGCTCCTGAGCATCGTCGGTATCGCCGTGGTGGTACTGGTGGTGATCGTTCTTATCGGCCTGGTGATGTCCGGTGCGCTGGTGCGTCCGATCAAGTTGATGAAGGCCAATCTCGATGACATTGCCGCCGGTGAAGGCGATCTGACGCGTCGCCTGGCCATTACCAGCCACGACGAAATCGGCGACCTGGCGGGCTCCTTCAACCGCTTCGTCGACAAGATCCACGGGCTGGTGCGGCAGATCGCCGAAATGACCACCCAGCTCACCGGCCTGGTCGGTGAAGTGGCGTCCCAGGCACAGCGCTCGGAACAGGCCATGGAGCGTCAGCGCCATGAGACCGATCAGGTGGCCACTGCCATCAACGAGATGTCCTCGGCTGCGCAGGAAGTCGCCAAGAGTGCTCAGGGCGCCGCCGTGGCCGCGCAGAAGACCGACGAAGAAGGTCAGCAGGCCAAGCGTGTGGTCGACGGCAGTATTGCGCAGATTCATGCACTGGTCGGCGACATCCGTACCAGCGGCACTTCGCTGGACAGCCTCCAGCAGGATGTGCAGTCGATCGTCAGCGTGCTTGGGGTGATTCGTTCGATTGCCGAGCAGACCAACTTGTTGGCGCTCAATGCGGCCATCGAAGCGGCGCGAGCCGGTGAGGCCGGTCGCGGCTTTGCGGTGGTGGCCGACGAGGTCCGCGCGCTGGCCAGTCGTACGCAGCAGAGTACCCAGGAAATCCAGGGGATGATCGACCGCCTGCAAAAGGGCACGACATCGGCCGTGGATGCCATGCGTCGTTCAAGCGAAGCGGGCGAGGGCAGTTCGGTGAAAGCCAATGAAGCCGGCCAGTCGCTGGATGCCATCGCCGCACTGATCGCCACGATCAACGCCATGAACGCCCAGATTGCGGCCGCCGCCGAAGAGCAGACTGCCGTGGCTGAAGAGATCAACCGCAGCGTGCATCAGATCGCGACAGCAGTGGACACGGTTGCCGACGAAACCCAGCAGGGCGCGCAAACCACTCGTCAACTCGCCGCCCTGGGCGAGCGCCTCGGGCAGATGGTGCGCCAGTTCAAGATCTGACAGTGGCAGACTTGTAGCGAGGGGGCTTGCCCCTCGCGACATCGCACCATCGAACGTTCCACCCCGCTCAAGGGACTAACCCTCATGGCGCCCGTCAGGCGCCTTGAGACCTTTGACACGGAACGCGCATGAACCACACTCACCTGCACAACAAAACCCTACTGGGGCTGCTGATTCTGGTCAGTATCGCCTTCATCTGGATCCTGCTGCCGTACTACGGCGCGGTGTTCTGGGCCATCATCCTCGGTATCGTCTTCGCCCCCCTGCAGCGGCGCCTCAACCAGCGTTTCAAGTGGCGGCGCAACGTCACCTCGCTGATCACCCTCGGCACCGCCATGCTGATTGCCATCTTGCCGGTAATCGTCATCAGTGCACTGCTGGTGCAAGAGGGTGCCACGCTTTACAAGAACATCGAGAGCGGCACGCTGGATATCCCGGCTTACGTCACCCACTTCAAGGAAGCGCTGCCCATGTTCGCGCAGCACTTTCTCGAACGCCTGGGCGTAAGCAACTTCGAGGGCCTGCAAGACAAACTCTCCAAGGGCGCCATGGTCGGCAGCCAGTACTTCGCCAGCCAGGCGTTCAGCTTCGGCCAGGGCACCCTGGATTTCATCGTCAGCTTCGGGATCATGCTCTATTTGTTGTTCTTCTTTCTGCGTGACGGCGGCGACCTGGTGCGCCGGGTTCGGGAAGCCGTGCCCATGGCCGAACAGCAGAAGCGCCGGCTGCAGCTCAAGTTCAACCGCGTGGTGCGCGCTACCGTCAAAGGCAACCTGCTGGTGGCAGTGACCCAAGGTGCGTTGGGCGGGTTCATCTTCTGGGTGCTGGACATCCCCAGCGCCTTGCTCTGGGCGGTGCTGATGGCGTTTCTGTCGTTGCTGCCTGCGGTAGGCGCGGGCATCGTCTGGGCGCCGGTAGCGATTTACTTCCTGCTCAGTGGCGCGGTCTGGCAGGGGGTGGTGCTGGCGTTGTTCGGCATCCTGGTGATCGGCATGGTCGACAACGTGCTGCGCCCCATCCTGGTGGGCAAGGACACGCGCATGCCGGATTACCTGATCCTGGTCTCGACCTTGGGCGGGATGGCGGTGTTCGGTCTTAACGGTTTCGTCATCGGGCCCTTGATCGCCGCGCTGTTCATGTCGACCTGGAGCATCTTTGCCGGAAATCGCAAGCGCGTACAATTGCCAGCCGATTTGCCGTGAAGTGGTATCATCGCCGCCATTCTTGAAATCATTAGTAACACAGTGACCCTCTGGCGGCAGGACGCCACCCGCCGGAGGTTGCGCTTGTCCAAGAGCGGTTCCAATGCCACAACCGATTCCCCTGAAAGACCACGAAACCGAAAAAGGCCTGGTCAATCGTCGCCTGCTGTTCTGTGCCGTGCTGGTGCTGGGCCTGAGTCTCGCGCTGGTTGGTCGTCTGTATTTTCTGCAAGTGATCCAGTTCGCCTATCACTCGACCATTTCTGAAAACAACCGCGTGCACCTGTTGCCGATCCCACCCGAACGAGGGGTCATCTATGACCGCAACGGTGTGGTGGTTGCCGACAACCGGCCCAGTTTCAACCTGACCCTGACCCGTGAACGCGCGGGCGACACCACCAAGGTGCTCGACGAACTGACCACGGTGCTGCACTTGAGCGACGAAGACCGGGCCCAGTTCGACCGTGACCTCAAGCGCGTGCGCCACCCGTTCGAGCCGGTCACCTTGATGTACGAGCTGACCGAGGAGCAGATCGCCTTGGTCGCGGTCAACCAGTTCCAGCTGCCGGGGCTCGACGTCGAAGCGCAGTTCGTGCGCGAATACCCCTATGCCGAGCACTTCGCCCATTCGGTGGGCTATGTCGGGCGGATCAACGAGAAGGAGTCCAAGGAACTCGACCAGGTCGAGTACCGCGGTACCCAATCGGTAGGCAAGACCGGCGTCGAGCGCTTCTACGAGCCGCAGCTGCACGGCCATGTCGGCTTTGAGGAGGTCGAGACCAACGCTCAAGGCCGCGTGATGCGCGTGCTCAATCACACCGACCCGGTGCCTGGCAAGAACATCACCCTGACTCTGGACATCAAGCTGCAAGCGGCGGCTGAAAAAGCCCTGGGTGATCGGCGTGGCGCAGTTGTGGCCATCGATCCGCAGACCGGCGAAGTGCTGGCCATGGTCAGCAAGCCGAGTTTCGATCCCAACCTGTTCGTGACCGGCATCAGCTTCAAGCAGTACGCGGCCCTGCGCGATTCCATCGACCGGCCGCTGTTCAACCGGGTGTTGCGCGGCCTGTATGCGCCGGGCTCGACCATCAAGCCGGAAGTGGCCATCGCCGGCCTCGACAGCGGCGTGATCACCCCCTCCTCGCGGGTATTCGACCCAGGCTATTACGAGCTGCCCAACTACGATCACAAATACCGTAACTGGAACCGCACCGGTGATGGCTGGGTCGACCTCAACGACGCGATCATGCGTTCCAACGACACCTACTTCTACGACACGGCGCACCGCCTGGGCATCGACCGACTGCACGACTACATGACCGAGTTCGGTCTGGGCCAGAAGGTCTCGCTGGACATGTTCGAAGAAGCGCCGGGGCTGATGCCATCCCAGCAATGGAAACGCGCGACCCGGCGCCAGGCCTGGTTCCCGGGCGAGACGCTGATCCTCGGGATCGGCCAGGGCTACATGCAGGTGACGCCATTGCAACTGGCTCAGGCCACCACGCTGATCGCCAACAAGGGGGTGTGGAACCGCCCACGGCTGGCGGAAACCGTGGGTGGCGTGAAGCCGGTGGACGAAAACCCGATGCCCAATATCCTGCTCAAGGACCCGCGTGCCTGGGAAGAGGTCAACCAAGGCATGCAGGCGGTGATGCACGCCCCCCGGGGTATCGCTCGCGCTGCGGCGGTGGGGGTGCAATATCGCATTGCTGGCAAGAGTGGTACCGCCCAGGTGGTGGCAATCAAGCAGGGCGAGCGTTACAACCGTCTGAAAACGCTGGAGCGCAACCGCGACAACGCGCTGTTCGTCGGCTTCGCTCCAGCCGAACATCCGCGTATCGTGATTGCCGTGATGATCGAGAACGGCGAGGCCGGTGGTCGAGTGGCCGGGCCCGTGGTACGGGAAATCATGGACGCCTGGCTGCTTGACCAGGATGGCCACGTGAAACCTGAATACGCTGCACCGGCAAAGGCGCCGGGTGACCCCCATGTCTAGGTCGAAGATTCAACCCGGCGCAGTGATCCAGCCGAGCCCTTTGCGCGTATACCCCATGATGCAACCGCCACTGGGCGGTCTTTGGCAATCATGGGAACCACCAGCATGAGTCTGCGGTTAGTATTCAGGCAAGCATCAGCCCCTCGGAGCAACGCCCGTCCCGTGAGCAGCCTGGATAGCGATTCGAGCAGTACCCCACCCTGGAGCGACGACGTCGAGGCCGTCGCGCGGTTGCGTGATCGCGATGCTTTTATGCGCATCTACGATCACTTCGCGCCGCGGCTGCAGCGGTATCTGGCAGGGCTGAGCGGTTGCGAAGGGCGCGCCGAAGAGCTCACCCAAGAAGCCTTGCTGAAGCTGTGGCACAAAGCCGAACAGTTTGATCCAGCCAAGGCCAGCCTGGCCACCTGGCTGTACCGCATCGCTCGCAACCTGTACATCGATCACGTACGCCAGGACCGCGGCTGGCTGCCGGCCCAAGGCTCGCTGGCGGCGCTGGAGCGGCTCGAAGCACCAGCCGATGGCAGCCTGGATTTCAGTCCCCGCCAGGAGCAGAAGCTCGCGGCGGCGCTGCAGGCCCTGCCGCCAGATCAGGCGCGGGTCATTCGCATGGCGTATTTCGAAGCCATGAGTCACCGGCAGATCGCCGATCAATTGCATTTACCGTTGGGTACCGTGAAGTCGAGCTTGCGCTTGGCGTTCCGGAAACTGCGCGCCGGCGTCGAGGCACCACAATGAAAGACCAACACCATTTGGACGAAGCGACGCTGGTCAGCTACTGCGCGGGCTCCTTGCCTCAAGGGCTGGCAGTGGTCGCTGGCGCGCATCTTCAGTTGTGCGCAACCTGTCGCAGCAAATTGCGGCAGGCCGAGCGTATCGGCGGGTTGCTGATGCACGCGCAAGTGCCGACACCTGAGCCCATGGCCAGCGGCCGCCTGGCCATGCTGGCGCGACTTGACGAGCCTGCGCCCGCTGCGGTGGTGGTCGACCTTGGCGCCTGCGACGATGCCGACCTGCTGCCGGTCAGCCTGCACCCTCATTTCGGCCAGCGTTACAGCCAGCTGCCATGGCGTCGGCTGATTCCCGGGGTGCGCATGGTGCGGGCCAAGGCCGAGGGCGATGGCAGCCTGGTGATGTTCAATATCGCGCCCGGTACATCCATGCCGGTGCACAGCCACGGCCGCAGCGAAATGACCTTGGTGCTCAAAGGTGCCTATCGCGATGCGTTGGGGCACTTTGGCCCTGGGGATATAGCTGACCTGGATGAAACCATCGAGCACCAGCCTGTGGCCTGGGGGGACGATCACTGCATCTGCGTGGCCGCTACCGATGCGCCACTGCGCTTCAGTGGTTTGATTCCGCGCTTGATGCAGCCCTTTATCGGGCTGTGATCTTTGCTGGTCCCTTCGCGAGCAAGCGCTGTTACAGCCAAGCGTGGCATTTCGATCCTATCGATCGAATTAATCCGTTTTTAACCCGTCACAACCTGTGCAACGGTACGTACCCCTCTCGTCCATCTTCGGGCGAGACTGCACAGGAGCAATACACATGGCTAAAGTGCTGGTTCTCTATTATTCGACCTACGGTCACATCGAAGCCATGGCCCAGGCCGTGGCCGAAGGCGCCCGCGCCGGCGGTGCTGAAGTCGACATCAAACGCATCCCCGAAACCGTGCCCGAAGAAATCGCCCGCAACGCCCACTTCAAGTTGGATCAGGCAGCCCCGGTGGCTACCGTGGCCGATCTGGAGCATTACGATGCAATCATCCTCGGCTCGCCGACCCGTTTCGGCCGCATCGCCAGTCAGGTCGCCGTGTTCCTCGACCAGGCCGGTGGCCTGTGGGCGCGCGGCGCCCTGAATGGCAAAGTCGGTGCGGCGTTCACCTCGACTGGCTCGCAGCATGGCGGCCAGGAGACCACGCTGTTCTCGATCATCACCAACCTGTTCCACTTCGGCATGACCATCGTCGGCCTGCCTTACAGCTTCCAGGGCCAGACCGACGCCACTCAGATCGTCGGCGGTGCACCCTACGGTGCCAGCACCGTGGCCGGCGGTGATGGCTCTCGCCAACCGGGCGAAGTAGACCTCGCCGGCGCGCGCTTCCAGGGCGAACTGGTGGCCAAGACCGCGATCAAGTTGTTTGGCTGATACGCGACACAGGCACCAAAAAAAATCCCGCCATCGAGGCGGGATTTTTTATGCACGGGCAGAGCAGGGCTTCATCCCACCAGACGCAACCCAGCATGCTGCACCAATTCCAGCAGCGGCTGTGGATACACACCCAGCACGAACACCAGGATGGCGATGGCCAGCAGCATCACACCACCGGCGCGCTGTTCCCACTTCATCGGCGCATCGGTACGACGGATGGATTTCTCCATCAGGTACAGCGTCACCATCACCCGCAGGTAATAGAACACGCCGATCGCACTGCCCACCACCAACGCACCGACCAACCACCACTGACGCGACTCGACGCCGGTAGCGATCATGTAGAACTTGCCGATAAAGCCGGCGGTGAGCGGGATACCCGCCAGCGACAGCATCATCACGGTGAGCACTGCGGTCAGGTACGGACGACGCCAGAACAGGCCGCGGTACTCGTACAGCGCATCGGCGTCACGGCCATGGTAGGGCGACGACATCAGCGTGATCACGCCGAAGGCCCCCAGGCTGGTGAGCACATAGGTCACCAGATAAACGCCGATGGCCTCGACCGCCAGGCCCTTGCTCGCAATCAGCGCGATCAGCATGTAGCCGAAGTGGGCGATGGACGAATAACCCAGCAGACGCTTGAGGTTGCTCTGGGTGACCGCCAGCAGGTTACCGATCAGGATCGACAGCACCGCGATGATCGAAAGGACATCGTTGAGCACCCCGGAGTGCGCCACTGGCGAAATCTGGAACAGGCGCACCACCACCGCAAAGACCGCCACCTTGCTGGCCGTAGCCAGGAAGGCCGCCACCGGAGCCGGAGCACCCTCGTAGACGTCTGGCGTCCACAGGTGGAAAGGCACCAGCGACAGCTTGAAGCCCAGGCCCACCAGCATCATCGCCAGGCCCAACTGCGCCAGGCTGCTCGGCATGCCGGTGGCTGCCAGGGCGGCGCCGATACCGCTGAAGCTCAGGCTGCCGGCATCGGCATACAACAGCGCCATGCCGAACAGCAGGAAGGCGGAACCCGCAGCCGACAGCACCATGTACTTGATACCGGCTTCCAGCGAACGCTTGTTGAAGAACGCGTAGGCGACCAGGCCGTACACCGGCACCGACAGCAACTCCAGGCCGATGAACAGCCCGGCCAGATGCTGTGCGCAGACCAGCACCAGGCCGCCCAGCGCCGACATCAGGATCAGCAGGTAAAGTTCTTCGCGGTTGCCCGGATAGCCCGCACCGGCGTCACCCAGGTAGGCATGGGCCAGCGTCACGCACGCCAGGGTGGCGATCAGGATCAGCGCCATGTACAGCGCGGCGAAGTTGTCCACCTGCAGCAGGGGAGTGACCGCCAGCGGTGTGAGCTTGAGTACTGGCAGAATCGACAACAGTGCCAGGTTCAGGCCCGCACAGGTGATCAGGAAGGTTTGCGCGTGATTGCGCCGCCAGGCGATCGCCAGCATCACCACGACAACGGTGAGGCTGGTGATCAGCAGCGGTGCAAGCGCGATAAAGTGTTGAATCGTCAGGTCCATAGCGCTCTTACCGGGCCGAAGCGAGTTGAGTGAAGGCGGTGCCGAGCCAATGGTGCACACCGGTCATGGTGGCAGCAGAGGTGTCGAGGAAGGGCTGCGGATAAACACCCAGCAGCACCAGCAGGGCCGCGAGGCCCAGCACCATGATCAGTTCGCGGTTGTCCATGCCGGCCAGTACAGCGTCGGATTTGGACGGGCCGAAGTAGGCACGGTGAATCATGATCAGCGAATAGACCGAACCGAACACCAGCCCGGAAGTGGCGATCGCCGTGACCCACGGGGCAATGGTGAAGCTGCCCAGCAGGATCAGGAACTCGCCGACGAAGTTACCTGTGCCCGGCAGGCCCAGCGACGCCGCAGCGAAGAACAGGCTGATGGCCGGCAGGTAGGCGATCCGTGGCCAGATACCGCCCATCTCGCGCATGTCACGGGTGTGCAGACGCTCGTACAGTTGGCCGCTGAGGATGAACAGTGCCGCTGCCGACAGGCCGTGAGCCAGCATCTGGATCACCACGCCTTGCAGCGCTTGCTGGTTGCCGGAGTAGATGCCGATCAGCACGAAGCCCATGTGCGAGACGCTGGAAAACGCGATCAGGCGCTTGATGTCGGTCTGCGCGAACGCCAGGAAGGCGCCGTAGAAGATCCCGATCAGGCCGAGGGTCATGGCGATCGGCGCGAACTCGGCCGAGGCATTCGGGAACAACGGCAGGGCGAAGCGCAGCAGGCCATAGGCTGCCGTCTTCAACAGGATACCGGCCAGGTCCACGGAGCCTGCGGTCGGCGCCTGGGCGTGGGCGTCCGGCAGCCAGGAGTGGAACGGCACCACCGGCAGCTTGACCGCGAAGGCGATGAAGAAGCCCAGCATCAGGATGTATTCGGTGTGCAGCGACAGCTTGGTCTTCAGCAGCGTGCTGTAGTCGAAGGTAATCACCCCGGTGTTGCTGTAGTTGACCAGCACCAGGCCGAGGATCGACACCAGCATGATCAGGCCGCTGGCCTGAGTGAAGATGAAGAACTTGGTCGCTGCGTAGATCCGCGTCTTCTTGCCGTCTGCCGAGCTGTGACCCCAGAGCGCGATGAGGAAGAACATCGGCACCAGCATCATTTCCCAGAAGAAGAAGAACAGGAACAGGTCAAGGGCCAGGAACACCCCGACCACGCCGCCCAGGATCCACATCAGGTTGAGGTGGAAGAAGCCCACGTGCGCCTGGATCTCTTTCCACGAGCACAGCACCGACAGCATGCCGAGCAGGCCGGTCAGCAGGATCATCAGCAGCGACAGGCCATCGAGCGCCAGGTGCACGCTGATGCCGAAGCGCTGAATCCAGTTCAGCTTGAATTCCACCGCCCAGGCGGGTTCGCCGGGGGCAGGGGCCAGGGTGAAGTCACCGTGGGCCCACAGCCAGAGGCCGAGGGCGAGTTCCAGGGACATGGTCAGCAGCGCAATCCAGCGTGGCAGCGTCGCGCTCGAGCGCTCCGCCAGCCAGCACAGCAGGCCACCGATAAAGGGGATCAGGATCAGCCAGGGCAAAATCATGACGGGCTCAATTCCTTTCGCAAAGTCGCAAGATTCAAAGTCATACCGCCACCAACACAGCGCCGAGCACCAGCACCGCACCCGCGGCCATGGACAGCGCGTACCAGCGCAGCAGGCCGGTTTCGGTGCGGCTCATGCCGCCGTTGCCGCCTTTGACCAGCTGCGGGATCAGACCGATGGTCTGGTCGATCGGGTCCTTGCGCAGCAGGTGGCTGATTGCCAGGTAAGGTTTGACGAACAGCTTGTCGTACAGCCAGTCGAAGCCCCAGGCCGCGTACCACCAGGCCGACAACACCCGACCCAGGCCGCTGTTGGCGATGGAGGTAGCCAAGGTGCGCTTGCCGAGGAACAACAGCGCCGCCAGCAAGATACCGGCGATGGCGATGGCGCCCGAGGCGATCTCCAGGCTGTGCTTGGCTTCGCCACCGGCATGGCCGACGCTTTCTGGAAGTACGCCACCCAGCGGCGGATGAATCCACGCACCGATGAAGGTCGACAGCACGATCAGGATGCTCAGCGGCAGCCAATGCGCCACACCGTGACCGGCGTGAGCGTCAGTTTGCGGCTCGCCGTGGAAGGTGATGAAGATCAGGCGGAAGGTGTACAGCGAGGTCATGAACGCACCCAGCAGCCCGGCATACAACAAACCGGTATGACCGCTGGCGAAGGCTTCCCAGAGGATCTCGTCCTTGGAGTAGAAGCCCGCAGTGATGATCGGCAAGGCCGCCAGGGCCGCGCCGCCGACGATGAAGCTGGCGTAGGCCAAGGGGATCTTTTTCCACAGACCGCCCATCTTGAAGATGTTCTGCTCGTGGTGGCAGGCGAGGATCACCGAACCTGACGCGAGGAACAGCAACGCCTTGAAGAACGCGTGGATCATCAAGTGGAAGATCGCCGCGTCCCAGGCACCGACGCCCAGGGCCAGGAACATATAGCCGATCTGGCTCATGGTCGAGTAGGCGAGAATACGCTTGATGTCGGTCTGCACCAGCGCAGCGAAACCGGCCAGTACCAACGTCACGCCACCAACGATGCCGACCAGGTGCAGGATATCCGGCGCCAGGGCGAACAAACCGTGGGTACGCGCGATCAGGTAGACACCGGCTGTGACCATGGTGGCGGCGTGGATCAGTGCCGACACTGGGGTAGGGCCGGCCATCGCATCGGCAAGCCAGGTCTGCAATGGCAGCTGCGCCGATTTACCCACCGCACCGCCCAGCAACATCAAGGTCGCCAGCACGATCCAGAAATCGCCGGCCTTGAAATGCTGCGGCGCCCGCACCAGCAGTTCCTGAATGTTCAGGGTACCGAGCTGCTGGAACAGGATGAACAGGCCGATGGCCATGAACACGTCGCCGATACGGGTGACGATGAACGCCTTGAGGGCGGCATTGCCGTTGTCGCGGTTGCTGTAGTAGAAGCCGATCAGCAGGTACGAGCACAGGCCCACGCCTTCCCAACCGAAGTAGATGAACAGCAGGTTATCGGCCAGGACCAGGAACAGCATGCTGGCGATGAACAGGTTGGTGTACGCGAAGAAGCGCGAATAGCCCTCTTCACCGCGCATGTACCAGGACGCGAACAGGTGAATCAGGAAGCCCACGCCGACCACCACGCCGAGCATGGTGATGGACAGACCGTCCAGATACAGGGTGAAGTTCGGTTCGAACCCGTCCACCGACATCCAGCGCCACAGCAGTTGCGTGTACACGCCGCCTTCTGGCGGTGCCACATTGAATTGCCAGATGACGTAGGCGGCGACAATCGCCGACAGGCCGATGGAGCCGACGCCGATCAGCGCTGACAGGTTCTCGGAAAAACGCCCGCGCGAGAACGACAACAACAAAAAGCCGATCAGCGGGAAAACGAAGGTCAGAAAGATCAGGTTCATCCGCGCATCTCACTGGCAGCGTCGATATCAAGCGTATGGAAGCGGCGATACAGCTGCAGCAGGATCGCCAGGCCGATACTGGCCTCTGCGGCTGCCAGGCTGATGACCAGGATGAACATGATCTGTCCATCCGGCTGCGCCCAACGCGCGCCCGCCACGACGAACGCCAGGGCAGAGGCGTTCATCATGATTTCCAGGCTCATCAATACGAAGAGGATGTTACGGCGGACCATCAGGCCTACCAGTCCGAGGGTGAACAAGAGGCCGGCGACCGCCAGGCCATGTTCCAGAGGGATAGCTGCCATAGGGTTACTCCTTCGCCTCGTTGCGGCCAAGATGGAAAGCCGTGACCGCGGCGGCGAGCAACAGCATCGAGGCCAGCTCGACCACCAGCAGATAAGGGCCGAACAGGCTGATGCCGACCGCTTTGGCGTCGACCGTGGTCTGGCCGATGCCGACGGTGCTGGTGTTGGCGAACAGGGTGTAGCCCAGTTCGAGCAGCAGCAGCACGGCGAGGAACACCGGACCTGCCCAGATGCCGGGCTTGAGCCAGTCACGCTCTTGCTGCACCGAGGCGGGTCCGAGGTTGAGCATCATCACCACGAAGACGAACAGCACCATGATGGCGCCAGCGTAGGCGATCACTTCCAGCACGCCGGCAAACGGCGCGCCGAGGGCGAAGAAGGTCATGGCGACGCTGATGAGCGAGATGATCAGGTAGAGCAGGGCGTGCACGGGGTTGGTGTTGGTGATCACCCTGAGGGTGGACACCACTGCAACGCCGGATGCGAAATAGAAAGCGAATTCCATCTTTCTTCCTTAAGGGAGCAGGCTCTTGACGTTGATCGGCTCGGCTTCATTCTGCGCGGCACCTTTCGGCTTGCCGGCGACGGCCATGCCCGCAACGCGGTAGAAGTTGTAGTCAGGGTTCTTGCCGGGGCCGGAGATCAGCAGATCTTCTTTCTCGTACACCAGGTCCTGACGTTTGAACTCGGCCATTTCGAAGTCCGGCGTCAGCTGAATCGCCGTCGTCGGGCATGCTTCCTCGCACAGGCCGCAGAAAATGCAGCGTGAGAAGTTGATGCGGAAGAAATCCGGGTACCAGCGGCCGTCTTCGGTCTCGGCTTTTTGTAGCGAGATGCACCCTACCGGGCACGCCACGGCGCACAGGTTGCAGGCCACGCAGCGTTCTTCGCCGTCGGGGTCGCGGGTGAGGACGATGCGGCCGCGGTAGCGCGGCGGCAGGTACACGGCTTCTTCCGGGTATTGCAGGGTGTCACGTTTGCGGAACCCGTGACCGAACACCATCACCAGGCTGCGTAGCTGGGTTCCGGTGCCCTTAACGATGTCGCCAATATATTTGAACATGGGTCAAATCCTCACTGGGCCGCAACAGCTGGCGTGTTGAGCAACACGAGCGCAGCGGTCACCAGCAAATTGATCAGGGTCAGCGGCAGGCAGAATTTCCAGCTGAAATCCATCACCTGGTCGTAGCGCGGGCGCGGAATCGAAGCACGCAGCAGCACGAACAGCATGATGAAGAAGCAGGTCTTGAGCGCGAACCACACGAACGGTATCTGCGGCAGGATGTTGAACGGGCCGTGGTAGCCACCGAAGAACAAGGTCACCAGCAAGGCCGAGATCAGGATGATGCCGATGTATTCACCGACAAAAAACATCCCCCACTTCATGCCGGCGTATTCGATGTGATACCCGTCGGCCAGTTCCTGTTCCGCTTCCGGTTGGTCGAAGGGGTGACGGTGAGTCACGGCCACGCCAGCGATGAAGAAGGTACAGAAGCCGAAGAACTGCGGAATGATGAACCACAGGTGCTGGGACTGGTATTCGACGATGTCGCGAATGTTGAACGAGCCCGCCTGGATCACGATGCCCATCAGCGACAGGCCCATGAACACTTCGTATGACACGGTTTGTGCCGAGGCCCGCAAGCTGCCGAGCAAGGCGAACTTGTTGTTCGACGACCAACCGGCGAACAGCACCGCGTAGACCGACAGGCCGGCCATGGCGAAGAAGAACAGCAGGCCGATGTTCAGGTCCGCCACGCCCCAGGTCGGGGTGATGGGGATGATCGCGAAAGCGATCAACAAGGCGCTCATGGCCACCACCGGCGCCAGGGTGAAGATCACCTTGTCGACGAAGGGCGGGTTCCAGTCTTCCTTGAAGAACATCTTCAGCATGTCGGCGGCGATCTGGAACATGCCGAACGGGCCGACCCGGTTCGGGCCGTAACGGTCTTGCCACCAGCCCAGCAACCGTCGTTCGACGAAGCTGAGCAAGGCGCCGCATACCACGACCGCGAGCATGATCACCAAGGCCTTGACGACTGCAATGATCGAATCGATCACCTCAGGGGTAAACCAGGTCATTGTGCTGCCTCCTGCAGGCCTTCGACGCTGAACCCGGCGAACGCCGGCGGAATTCCGGCCAGGCCGGACGGCAAGCCGATCAGGCCGGCACCCAGTTCTTCATCGATGCGCAGCGGCAGGCGCAGGGCCTGACCATTGACGCTAAGGCTCAGCAGCGCACCGTCGTTGACACCCAGGCGGTCGGCTTCCGATTTGGCCAGGGCCACGTAGGCAGCGGGAATGCGCTCTTGCACGGGAATGGCACGCGACGAGTTTTCTTCACTGCCGAACAAGTGATACAGCGGTACTGCCTGCCAGGTACCACGGGGTGGCGAGAAGGCAGCCGGTATGGCGCTGAACCAACCCAGTTTGTCACCTTGCGGTTCGATCAGGCGCTTGCCCGGGTCACCGGCACGGATGCTGCCGCCGACTTCGTCCTGGAACTTGTTCCAGGCTTGCGGCGAGTTCCAGCCCGGCGACCAGGCGAACGGCACTTGCTGGCGCGGTTCGGCCGAGCCGGAGTAGCCTTCCATCGAGAAAGAGAACGCAGTGTCGATGTCTTGCGAGGTCCGCGGCTCGTGCACGCTGATGTTGGCGCGCATGGCCGTGCGGCCGCTGTAGCGCAGCGGTTCGCGGGCCAGTTTCAGGCCCTTGATGCGGAACGACGCCGACGGCGCGGCATCAAGGATGCCGTGCAGTTGCGGCGCGACGTTGGCCACGGCCGCCGTGACGTGATCGAGCTGGGTCCAGTCGACCGGACGGTCGAGCAGGGTGGCGCGCAGGGCGTGCAGCCAGCGCCAGCCTTCGTGGACCAGGTTGCTGGCGTCCAGATAGGCCGGGTCGAAGACCTGGAAGAAGCGCTGGGCGCGACCTTCCTGGCTGACCAGCGTGCCGTCGCCTTCAGCGAAGGTGGCGGCTGGCAGCAGCAGGTGCGCGCGTTCGCTGGTGGCGGTGCGCTGGTGGTCGGCGACGATCAACACCTTGACGGCGTCCAGCGCGGCGTTGACCTTGGCGGCATCGACACGGGTGTACAGATCGTTTTCCAGCACCACCAGAGCATCGGCGGCGCCGCTGGTGACGGCGGCAAGCGCGGCATCCAGGGATTCCCCACCGAGCATGGCCAGGCCCAGGCTGTTGGCCTCGGGCACGATCAGGCTCAACGATCCGGCTTTATCGCGGGCGTGCAGAGCCTTGGCGATGTTGGCGGCAGCTTCGATCAGGGCGTTGCTGCCCAGCGAAGTACCGGACACGATCAGCGGGCGCTTGGCGTTGACCAGTGCCTCGGCAATACGTGTCGCCAGTTCCAGTGCTTCCGGCTCCAGGCCGATTACGGCTGGCGCGCTGGCGTCGATGGCATGGGCCACCGCGAAGCCCAGACGCGCGAGGTCGTCGGGAGCGGCGTGCGCGCACTCTTCGGCCACATCATCAAGCTTGGTGGCGGTCAGGCTGGCAATGAACAGCGGATACATCTCGTGCTGGCCGATGTTCTTCACGGCGGCGTCGAGCCATGGCTGGACGCGCATCGCACCGGCCATGGCTTCAGCCTTGCCCTTGACCGACTGACGCAGGCTCAGCGCCAGGCGCGCGGCGGTCTGGGTCAGGTCTTCGCCGAGGACGAACACCGCGTCGTGGTCTTCCACTTCACGCAGGTTGGGAATCGGCAGCGGGCTGTCGTTCAGCACCTTCAGCACCAGGCGGATACGCTCCAGCTCACCCGCTTCGATGCCACTGTAGAAGTGCTCGGCACCGACCAGTTCGCGTAGCGCGTAGTTGCTTTCGAGGCTGGCGCGAGGCGAGCCGATGCCGACGATGTTGCGACCGCGCAGCAGGTCGGCAGCCTTGTCCAGGGCGCCGTCCAGGCTCAGCTTGGCCTGGGTCTCGACCAGCAGCGGCTGGCGCGGACGGTCCTTGGCGTTGACGTAGCCATAGCCGAAGCGGCCACGGTCGCACAGGAAGTACTGGTTGACCGAACCGTTGTAGCGGTTTTCGATACGGCGCAGTTCACCGTAGCGCTCGCCGGGGCTGATGTTGCAACCGCTCGAGCAGCCATGGCAGATGCTCGGCGCAAATTGCATGTCCCACTTGCGGTTGTAGCGCTCGGAGTGGGTCTTGTCGGTGAACACACCGGTCGGGCAGACCTCGGTGAGGTTGCCGGAGAACTCGCTCTCCAGGGTGCCGTCTTCGACGCGGCCGAAGTAGACGTTGTCGTGGGCGCCGAATACACCCAGATCGGTACCGCCGGCGTAGTCTTTATAAAAGCGCACGCAACGGTAGCAAGCGATGCAGCGGTTCATCTCGTGGGCGATGAACGGGCCGAGCTCCTGGTTCTGGTGGGTGCGCTTGGTGAAGCGATACCGGCGCTCGTTGTGGCCGGTCATTACCGTCATGTCCTGGAGATGGCAGTGGCCGCCTTCCTCGCACACCGGGCAGTCATGCGGGTGGTTGGTCATCAGCCATTCGACGACGCTGGCGCGAAACACTTTCGCTTCTTCGTCTTCGATGGAAATCCAGGTGTTATCGGTGGCGGGGGTCATGCACGACATGACCAGCCGACCGCGCGTGTCGTTCTCGTCGGTGAACTGCTTGACCGCACACTGGCGGCAGGCGCCGACGCTTCCCAGCGCCGGGTGCCAGCAGAAATAAGGGATATCGAGCCCGAGGGACAGACAAGCCTGTAGCAGGTTGTCTGCACCATCGACCTCAAGGTCTTTGCCGTCTACGTGGATAGTGGCCATGGTTCAAGTTCTTCGTTGGCCCGTTGTCAGCGGGCGTGGCTAATGGAAATCTTGTTATCTGCCCGGCGCAGCCCCAGAGGCGCGTCAACGGGCAGTCAGCCGACGGCCAGGGCCGTCGGGGTCACGGTGTGTTACGCGCCTGCCATGGTGGGGGTAACCACCTGGGTCAGGCTGCCGGGCGTGCTGGCCTTGATGCCTGCTTCGAACTCCGGACGGAAATACTTGATCGCGCTGCCCAACGGCTCGACGGCACCTGGAGCGTGGGCACAGAAGGTCTTGCCCGGGCCGAGGAAACCGACCAGTCCCAGCAGGGTTTCGATATCCCCCGGCTGGCCGTTGCCGGTCTCGATGGCGCGCAGCAGCTTGACGCTCCACGGCAGGCCGTCACGGCAAGGGGTGCAGAAACCACATGACTCGCGGGAGAAGAATTCTTCCATGTTGCGCAGCAGCGAGACCATGTTGACGCTGTCGTCCACCGCCATGGCCAGGCCGGTGCCCATCCGCGTGCCGACCTTGGCGATGCCACCGGCGTACATTTGCGCGTCGAGGTGTTCGGGCAGCAGGAAACCGGTACCGGCGCCGCCTGGCTGCCAGGCCTTGAGCTTGAAGCCGTCGCGCATGCCGCCAGCGTAGTCTTCGAACAGCTCGCGGGCGGTCACGCCGAACGGCAGCTCCCACAGGCCCGGGTTCTTGACCTTGCCGGAGAAGCCCATGAGCTTGGTGCCGTGGTCTTCACTGCCTTCTTTGGCCAGCGACTTGTACCAGTCGTTGCCGTTGCCGACGATGGCCGGCACGTTGCACAGGGTCTCGACGTTGTTGACGCAGGTCGGCTTGCCCCACACGCCGACGGCAGCAGGGAAGGGCGGCTTGGAGCGCGGGTTGGCGCGGCGGCCTTCGAGGGAGTTGATCAGGGCGGTTTCTTCACCGCAGATGTAGCGCCCGGCGCCGGTGTGCACGAACAGCTCGAAGTCGAAACCGGTGCCGAGGATGTTCTTGCCCAGCAGGCCGGCGGCCTTGGCTTCCTGCACTGCGCGGTTGAGGTGCTTGGCGGCGGTGACGTATTCGCCGCGAAGGAAGATGTAGCCGCGGTAGGCTTTGAGCGCGCGGGCGCTGATCAGCATGCCTTCGATCAGCAGATGGGGCTGTTGCTCCATCAGCATGCGGTCTTTCCAGGTGTTGGGCTCCATTTCATCCGCGTTGCACAGCAGGTAGCGGATGTTCATGGATTCGTCTTTGGGCATCAGGCCCCATTTGACGCCCGTCGGGAAGCCCGCACCGCCGCGGCCCTTGAGGCCGGAGTCCTTGACCGCCTGAACGATGTCGTCGGCGGCCATGTCGGCGAAGGCCTTGCGCGCGGCGGTGTAGCCGTTCTTGCTGACGTATTCGTCGTACCAGATGGGCTCGCCGTCATCGCGCAGGCGCCAGGTCAACGGGTGAGTTTCGGCACTGCGGGCGATGCGGTTGGCAGGCCCGAAGGAGGTAAGGGTCATACGTAGCCCTCCAGCAGTTGGGTCACGCCAGCAGGCTGCACGTCACCGAATGTGTCGTCGTCGATCATCAACGCCGGCGCCTTGTCGCAGTTGCCCAGGCAGCACACCGGCAGCAGGGTGAAGCGCCCGTCTGCGGTAGTCTGGCCGAGGCCGATGCCGAGTTCGCTCTGGATCTTGCTGACCACCGATTCGTGGCCACCGATGAAGCAGACCATGCTGTCGCACACGCGAATGATGTGACGGCCGACCGGCTGGCGGAAGATCTGGCTATAGAAGGTGGCTACGCCTTCGACGTCGCTGGCCGGAATACCGAGAATCTCGCCGATGGCATAAAGAGCGCCGTCGGGCACCCAGCCGCGTTCCTTCTGGACGATCTTGAGGGCTTCGATGGACGCCGCGCGCGGGTCCTCGTAGTGATGGAGTTCGTGCTCGATGGCCGAACGCTCGGTTTCGCTGAGGGCGAAACGGTCAGTCTGAATAAGCGTGCTGTTCATGCTTAACGGTCCACGTCGGCCATAACGAAATCGATGCTACCCAGGTACGCGATCAAGTCCGCGACCATCTCGCCTTTGATCACCGAAGGGATCTGCTGCAAGTGCGGGAAGCTTGGGGTACGAATCCGGGTGCGGTAGCTCATGGTGCCGCCATCGCTCGTCAGGTAGTAACTGTTGATGCCCTTGGTCGCTTCGATCATCTGGAAGGACTCATTGGCCGGCATCACCGGCCCCCACGAGACTTGCAGGAAGTGCGTGATCAAGGTTTCGATGTGTTGCAGCGTGCGCTCTTTGGGCGGCGGCGTGGTCAGCGGGTGATCCGCCTTGTACGGGCCTTCTGGCATGTTGCGCATGCACTGGTCGATGATCTTGATGCTCTGGCGCATTTCCTCGACGCGGACCATGCAGCGGTCATAGGCGTCGCCGTTGTGGGCCAGCGGCACTTCGAACTCGAAGTTCTCGTAGCCCGAGTAAGGGCGCGCCTTGCGCAGGTCGAAGTCGCAACCGGTGGAACGCAGCCCGGCACCGGTGACACCCCATTCCAGGGCTTCCTTGGTGTTGTAGGCGGCCACGCCGATGGTACGACCCTTGAGGATGCTGTTCTGCAGGGCTGCCTTGGTGTATTCGTCGAGGCGCTTGGGCAGCCATTCGACGAAGTCCTTGACCAGTTTCTCCCAGCCGCGCGGCAGGTCGTGGGCGACGCCGCCGATGCGGTACCAGGCCGGGTGCAGCCGGAAGCCGGTGATGGCTTCGATCACCGTATAGGCCTTCTGGCGATCGGTGAAGGTGAAGAACACCGGAGTCATGGCGCCGACGTCCTGGATATAGGTGCCCAGGAACAGCAAGTGGCTGGTGATGCGGAAGAACTCGGCCATCATGATGCGGATGGTGTCGACTTTTTGCGGCACCTTGATGCCGGCCAGCTTCTCCACGGCGAGCACGTAGGGCAGGTTGTTCATCACCCCGCCCAGGTAGTCGATGCGGTCGGTGTAGGGGATGAAACTGTGCCACGACTGGCGCTCGGCCATTTTCTCGGCACCACGGTGGTGGTAGCCGATGTCAGGGACGCAGTCGACGATCTCTTCGCCGTCCAGTTGCAGGATGATGCGGAAGGCACCGTGGGCCGAAGGGTGGTTCGGGCCCAGGTTGAGGAACATGTAGTCCTCGTTGCTGCCCGAGCGCTTCATGCCCCAGTCTTCGGGGCGAAAGCGCGCGGCTTCTTCCTCGAGCTGCTGCTTGGCGAGGGTCAGGCTGAACGGATCGAATTCAGTGGCGCGCGCCGGGAAGTCCTTGCGCAGCGGGTGACCTTCCCAGGTCGGCGGCATCAAGATGCGCGACAGGTGCGGGTGGCCGTTGAAGGTGATGCCGAACATGTCCCAGACTTCACGCTCGTACCAGCTGGCGTTCGGCCAGATGCGCGTGGCGGTCGGGACGTTGAGGTCGCTCTCGCTGAGCGCCACCTTGAGCATCACGTCGCTGTTACGTTCGACCGACAGCAGGTGGTAGAACACCGTGAAGTCGGCGCCCGGCAGGCCGCGACGGTGGGTGCGCAGGCGCTCGTCGACACCGTGCAGGTCATACAGCATCGAGTAGGGCTTGGGCACGTTGCGCAGGAAGGTGAGGATCTCGATCAGCTTGGCGCGATCGACCCACAGCACCGGCATGCCGGTGCGGGTTTCCTGGGCGGTGAACGCCTCGGGGCCAAAGCGGTTGGTCAGTTCGACGACCACATCTTGGTCGTCAGCCTTGTAAGGCGGGATATACAGAGCGGTGTCCGCTGTTGTCATGGTCTCGGTCGCTTTCGGTCAACTGCAGAATGAAGCCAGGAATCCTGGTGTGCTTGGTCACACGATCAGAACGCCGCTGGATCAGACTTCGTCGGGGCTGCGCAGGTTGGTCACGGCAATTCGCTGTTCGCGACGTTGTTCCTTTTGCGACGGCATCTCGGCGCGATACACGCCTTGATCACCGACCACCCAGGACAACGGGCGGCGCTCCTGGCCAATGGATTCCTGCAGCAGCATCAAGCCTTGCAGAAATGCCTCTGGACGAGGAGGGCAGCCGGGCACGTAGACGTCGACGGGGAGGAACTTGTCCACACCCTGAACGACCGAGTAGATGTCATACATGCCGCCGGAGTTGGCGCACGAGCCCATGGAAATCACCCATTTGGGTTCGAGCATCTGCTCATAGAGACGCTGAATGATCGGCGCCATCTTGATGAAGCAGGTGCCTGCGATGACCATGAAGTCGGCCTGGCGAGGTGACGCCCGAATGACCTCGGCGCCAAAGCGCGCGATGTCGTGGGGTGCCGTGAACGCCGTGGTCATTTCCACGTAGCAGCACGACAGGCCGAAGTTGTACGGCCACAGGGAGTTCTTGCGCCCCCAGTTCACCGCACCGTTCAGCACGTCTTCGAGTTTGCCCATGTAGATGTTCTTGTGAACTTGATCTTCAAGGGGGTCGGCTACGGTTTCCCGTTCGCCAATCGGATACTCCTGGTTAGGTGCATCCGGGTCGATCCTGGTGAGATTGTATTGCATGCCAAAGCCTCATTGTTTCAGCTTCGCTTGCCGCTTGAGACGAGCTTCCGGCGCCCAGTCAAGGGCCCCCACTCGAAAGAGGTAGACAAGACCTGCCAACAGAATTGCTATGAAAATGAAAGCTTCGGCGAATCCGGTCCAGCCGCTTTCGCGGACGGACACAGACCAGGCAAACAGGAAGAGGGCTTCGATATCGAAGATCACGAACAGCATCGCGACCAGATAGAATTTTGCCGACAGGCGCAGGCGCGCGCTGCCGGTGGGGAGCATGCCGGATTCGAACGGTTCGTTCTTGCTGCGGCCCCAGGCTTTACCGCCCAGCAGGCTCGACAGGCCGAGCATGAAAGCACACAGGCCGACGACGCCCAGAAGGAAGATGGCAAAGCCCCAGTTGTGGGCGATGAGTCCTGTCGAATCGGGCATGCTCTGGATCCTTAACAGGGGCGGCAGACCCCTGTGCTTGAATGTGGTGTCGCAGTGACGATATGTCGCACTTCTGCTATCGCGCTGATTTTATGGGTAAACCGCCAGCAAGTAAATTTAGTATGGCAAATTAATTCGTAGCATTACGCACATAGGCAGCCTCAATCGCGCTGAAACCGTTGGGTACAGGGGATTGTAGAAGGTTTTGTTAAGTGTGTTTTTCATTCGCCGCAATAAGCTTCAGATGGCAATGATAATTAATATCGTTTCCGCTTCGCGATTTTTGCTGCTCCGTGCCATTCGCGAGCTTTTTAACCCAACCACAGGAGTCGGGTATTGCTTCAGATCATTGTCTCGCTACGTTGCCGGGCAAATAGTCCAGACCGGCCCTCCGGCAATCGGTGGCCAGACCGGCGTGCCGCAGGGCAGTGGCTGCCGGACTGTGTTTAAGACTGTTCTTATATAGTGGTGCACTCTGTTGTTCTAAACTTTACGACCCTGTGTACCGGCATCTAGTAACTAGTGTCGAATCGCTTTTACGGAGGGTTACTTGCATCGTATTGCACGCGCCCTTATTTGGGATGAGGTATAAATATTGTTGAAAAGACTGACTGTCGCTATTGCGCTGGGCATGGGGCTGGGTCTGGGGTTGGGGGCAACTTCTGTATTTGCGGGTAATACCGCTGCTGAAATCCGACGCCGAGCGGTGATGTGAGTCTTGCCGGTCCGGCAACGATCGAGCTGCACTCTCTGTAATGAACGTCGATCTGGCTTCACTGCCCGAGCGAAGACGAGCTGGCTCGGTATCAGCCTCTCGCCTGTGTGCCATTCGCCGCCAGGCTTTTCCGGAAGCGACGGCGGGCGCGAGTGCACTCTTGCGAGTGACAGGACGACAGTTTCAGTGTTTGTCTTATATTAATGAGTGGCTGCCATCACTAATATCTTCCGCTGTTGATGGTTGGCCCCAATCGCCCGCCGCTATTTTGCGCCGAACTTCGGCACGATTCATTTATTCAATAAACAATCCATGCCTGTCCACGCGCGTGGCTCACATGCGTCGTTCGCCCTGCTGGCCTACTGCGTCAAGGGTGACGCCTCGACGCCTCTGATGGGCCGAGATCATCAGTATGCAACTGGCTAACCCTAAGCAGGTGTTTCAGCGGCTTCGCCTGGCCTCCCTCGTTGTACCCGCGCTGCTTGCCACGAGCGGGATCAGCCCCGAATTCGCCAATGCTGCCGGTATGGTTCCGCAAACCTCCGTGGTGATCGTCAATGAAGCCGACGGCGAGGCCACCATCAAGGTAACCAACACTGATAACACCGCCGTCTTATTGCTCGTCAATCTGGAAAACATACCCGAGGACAACCAGCCGTTGCTGCTGGTCACCCCAGCGGTTTCCCGTGTCGAAGCGGGCAAATCGCAATGGGTGCGATTCATCCTGCGCAGCGAAGGCGGGCCCCTCAAGACTCAACGCCTCAAGCGCGTGACCTTCGAGGGCGTCGCGCAAGTCGACCCGGCGCAAAAGGACACCGCCCGGATTGGCGTTGGCATACGCCAGAATTTGCCTGTCATCGTCCATCCCAAAGGACTGCCTCCCGAGCGCGAGCCTTGGAAGGGGCTGACCTGGCGCCACAGCAACGGCAAACTCACCGTGAGCAACGACACCCGCTATGTGGTACGTCTGTCGCAACAACTCACGCTGCTGCCGATGCAAGCCACCGCCCAGTTACCCCGCACCTATCTGCTGGCCGGCGAGCAACTGAGTGTCGACGTCCCGCCCGCCGCCGCCGGCGCCCATAGCGTGCGCTTGTACCCCGCCACGGTCTATGGCTTTGCAGTAGACGCCTACGATTCCCCCTTGAAGTAATGGTCATAGCGAAGACCCGCTGTCGTTATCACTGCGCCGCGCCATCGGTTGGACTCGGTGGGCGAGCCGACATCAAGGCTGGCTTTGCACTGGCTCTGAGCGTTGGCATGGGTGCCATCAGGGCCGAGGAAAACCACAGCGGCTTCGATATGGAACTGCTGCGTCAGCGTGGCATCGATCCGCGCCTGGCCGAGTACTTCAGTGCAGCGCCACGCTTCACACCGGGGGAGCATAAGGTCCAGCTGAAGGTTAACAGACAGGCCCGCGGCGCCGTGATTGCCCGTTTTGGCAGTGATGGCGAACTTTGCTACGACGCGTCGTTCCTGGCAGCGGCCGGCCTGCGCCCAGCGGGCACAAGCGCCGGGCCAGCCGATTGTTCGGCGTTCATCCAGCGCTTCGCGTTGACCCAGGTACAGTTACGCTCGGACATCGGTGAGATCGAACTGGTAGTGCCCGTCGAGGCGCTCGTCGCAGTACCCCGTGATTTGAGTGGCTTCAGCACCGGTGGCGTCGCCGGGGTACTCAATTATGAACTGTTGGGCATGGCCAACCGCTTTGGGGGCGGCAGCAGCCGTAATACCTCGGCCAACACCGAGGTCGGTTTCAATGCCGGTAACTGGATAGTCCGTAGCCATCAGTTATACAGCGCCACGAATGGCGTTTCGCGCTTTCAGCATATCGACGCCTATGCACAGCGCACCTTTGCCGGTATCGGTGCGGTAGCGCAATTGGGGCAGATTCAGCTGAGCAATCCGGTATTGGGCGCCGCCCAGGTGACCGGTGTGCAGTTGATGAATGAACAGGGCTTGGGGCAGCAGGGTGGCCGCGCGGTGGTCGAAGGTATCGCTCAGGGCCCAGCGCGTGTCGAGGTCCGGCAGATGAACAACCTGATCTATACGACCATCGTGCCGGGGGGCGTCTTTGTGCTGCGCGATGTGCCGCGGGTCAACCAGCGCGCCGAGTTACAGGTCATGGTCATCGAGGCGGACGGCTCCCATCGCCAGTTCAGCGTTTCGGCAGCGCAGGCCGGCGTCGAAGATCCGGGCAGCGGTTATACGCTGGGCGTGGGCCAACTGCGTAACGCTCCTGCAGAGCAGGCGTCGACGATAGCCAATGCCGGTTGGACGGGGCGCATCGGCCGTAGGGCGAGCGTCAGTGTCGGCACCATGGCCTCCCCTGAGTACTTCTCCGCTGGGACCAGTGTAGGCCAGCGCGTTGGCGACGGTGCCCAGATACGCGCCGACCTGGTTTCGACCCGTGCGGCCAGCGAAGGGGTCAAAGGCATACAGTCACGAATTTCGATCACTCAGAGGCTGGGGGCCCAGTGGTCGGTGAGTGCAGCGGTGACTCGCCAGACTGCAGGCTATCGTGAACTGCTCGACAGCGGCGACCGAACGAACGGCCAGCAGACCGCGGCCTATCCTCGCACCCAGTACAGTGGCAGCGTGGGCTGGTCTCACCAGTGGCTCGGCAGCTTGAATGCCGGCTACGCGCAGTCGACATTGTTCAATGGCACCACCAGTAGCCGAGCCAACGCGTCGTGGGCCAAAAACCATCGAGGCGTTACCTTTTCGTTGACGGCTGAGCGCGATCTGGGACACCGAGGCGGCCCGCAGGATAACAACCTCGCCACCATGGGCACCGCCCTGTATGCCACGCTCAGCGTGCCATTGGGAGGCGGCGCAAGGTTTCGCACGGCCTACAGCGACAGTCATGACCGCCAACGCATCTCTACCAGCTTTGCCAGTACGCTGAACGATACCGTCAGCTATCGACTCGGCGCCGAACGCAATCTCACCAGCGGTCGGGATGGCTTTTCGACCGGGGTCTCGATGCAGCCACGCCATGCCCAGGTCGACCTCGGCTACACCGGTGACGGCGACCGCGAGCACAGCATCAGCACGGCGCTGCGCGGTGGCTTGGTCGCGTATGACGGCGGGGTCATGACCTCGGTATATCCGTTGAGCGATACCTTTGCCCTGATCAAGGTTGGTGAGGTGGCCGGGGTCAAGGTCGATACTTCCAGCGGCCCGGTCTGGACCAACGGCTCAGGTGCGGCAGTGGTGCCACGCCTCAATGCCTATGGCCGCAGCAATGTCGAAGTGGCGCCTGGATCATTGCCACGCAACGTCGATATCGGTGATGGCGCCCGTCAGGTCATGGCGGCCCGCGGTGCTGTAGAACGCATCGATTTCAGTGTGATAGTCACCCGCCGCGTCCTGCTGCAGGTGCATACCGCGTCGGGCGCCAAGCTTGCACCTGGCGCCTCAGTGGTGAATGACCAGGATATCCCGATCGGGATGGTCGACCAGGACGGCACGGTGTTCGTGCCCAATGTGATCAACCTGGGGCGCCTGTGGGTCAGTGGGCCCGACGTGCCACGTTGCGAGTTGCACTTCGAACTGGCGCCACAGGCAGATGCCCAGGCCTATTACGAAACCGTGCCGGCTACCTGCCGAGCGTCCTGAATACGAGACTGCATCCATGACATCTTCGCTGCGCGCAATTTTTTCGACTGCATTGGGATCATGGGCTGCGGTCGCCTTTTGGTCACCGCAGGCGCTGGCGGACTGTGCGCTGATGCTCAGTAATCCCACTATCGATTTCGGGGTCTTGAAGCGCGACAACCTGGCCTGGCATGCCGGCAGAGTCCTGTTGGGCGAGCGCAGCTTGAGCTTGAACCTCACCTGCACCGTGCCTACGGAGCTGACCTTGTACCTTCGCGCCCACGCGGCGGATGACGACACTTTCAGGCTGTCCACCCTTGGGCACTACCGAGTCCGGCTACGCGATGCTGTGCTCGATGGCGCGTCCGTCGCATTGGGGGAGCTGGGGCGTCTGGGGGAATTGCCCGTTCGTGCGCAAAACAGTATGCACTGGCGCCCCGAACGAGGGCTGGTGACGATGCGTGACGGGCGGCCTGTGCAAGGCAAGGTATTGCAGGCGCGATTGGACGTCGTCGCCGTCGCACCACGGCAGGCGTTGCGGGTACGCGACGAGACCCTCTGGCAGGCCTTGGCTTCGATCGATGTACCGCAAGCCCACGTCAGCGAGGCAATGACTCTGAGCTCGACCGTTTTGCCTGTATCTTGCGAGCCGCTCCTCGGCGCTAACGGGCGGGTAGATTTTGGCCAGCGGTCGGTTGGCGAATTTAGTCGTTATCAGGAAACCCGGTTACCCGCCCAGACGGTGGCGCTAACGGTTGCCTGCGACGGGCCGGCGCTGATCGCCCTGCGCATGGTCGATAATCGCGCCGGTTCTGCCACCTTGGGTGCCGAGAACAGTTTTGGTCTTGGGCTTGATCGCGGCAGGCGAGTGGGACGCTATACCCTGCGGCTCGAGGATGTGCGAGTCGATGGTTGGTCTGCGACTTACGCGACGCAGACCGGGTCGATGGGGGCGAGTTGGAGCGCGGCACAGGCCGATGGCGTCGAATTGTCCACTGGCGTCTGGTCAGGCTTCAGCGCCCGCCGGGGAGCCACGAGCGGCCCAGATGATTTGCAGCACATGAGCGCTACGCTGTCCGTAGCGCCGGTGATTGCGCCGATTATCGAGCTGGATGTGAGTGAACCCGTCCTGTTGGACGGGTCCGCGACGATCGAGATCGTGTACCTCTAAGCCATGTGGCAGCGGTGCTGGAAAACCGCCTGGTCTTAGTGGAACTGCTCTTCCTCGGTCGAACCGGTCAGCGCCGTCACCGAAGACGCGCCGCCCTGAATCACCGTGGTCATGTCATCGAAATAGCCCGTGCCCACTTCCTGCTGGTGTGCCACGAAGGTGTAGCCCTTGGCGGCGTCAGCGAACTCCTGCTCCTGCAGCTTCACATAGGCCGTCATGTCGTTGCGGGCATAGTCGTGGGCCAGGTTGAACATGCTGTGCCACATGTTGTGGATGCCCGCCAGGGTAATGAATTGATGCTTGTAGCCCATGGCAGACAGCTCGCGCTGGAACTTGGCGATGGTGGCGTCATCCAGGTTCTTCTTCCAGTTGAACGACGGCGAACAGTTGTACGACAGGAGCTGATCGGGGTATTCCTTCTTGATCGCTTCGGCAAAACGACGGGCTTCTGCCAGGTCCGGCTTGGCCGTCTCGCACCAGATCAGGTCGGCATAGGGTGCATAGGCCAGGCCGCGTGCGATGGCCTGATCGAGGCCGGCGCGCACTTTATAGAAGCCTTCGGGCGTACGTTGCCCGGTCACGAACGGCTGGTCGTACGGATCGCAGTCCGAGGTCAGCAAGTCGGCGGCGTTGGCGTCGGTGCGGGCGAGGATGATGGTCGGTACGCCGGCGACGTCAGCGGCCAAGCGCGCGGCAGTAAGTTTTTGCACGGCTTCCTGGGTCGGTACCAGCACCTTGCCGCCCATATGGCCGCATTTTTTCACCGAGGCCAGTTGGTCTTCGAAGTGCACACCAGCGGCGCCGGCTTCGATCATGCTCTTCATCAGTTCGTAGGCATTGAGGACGCCACCGAAGCCGGCTTCTGCGTCGGCGACGATGGGCGCGAAGTAATCGATATAGCCATCATCGCCAGGGTTCTTGCCGGCTTTCCACTGGATCTGGTCGGCGCGGCGGAACGAGTTGTTGATGCGTTTTACCACGGTCGGTACCGAGTCGACCGGGTACAGCGACTGGTCGGGGTACATGGACTCCGCCGAGTTGTTGTCCGCCGCGACCTGCCAGCCGGAGAGGTAGATGGCCTGGATGCCAGCCTTGACTTGCTGTACCGCCTGGCCACCGGTGAGCGCACCCATGCAGTTGACGAAGTCCTTGTCAGGGCGGAAGGACGGCTTGGCGCCCTGGGTCACCAGATTCCACAGTTTGTCGGCGCCCAGACGGGCCAAGGTGTGCTCTGGCTGGATTGAGCCGCGCAGGCGGACGACGTCAGCAGCGCTGTAGGTGCGGGTCACGCCTTTCCAGCGTGGGTTTTGCGCCCAGTCTTTCTCGATAGCCGCTATTTGTTGTTCGCGTGTCTGTGCCATGGGGGAAACCTCGTCGCATAGGTCTGGGTGAAAAAATCCGTGCTCGATGCCGTGCCTTGGCCGCCTGGGCACGTATGGTCGTACCCGCAATGGGTGGCCTGCGACGCAAAGACGAAGCCCTTGCAGGGGCCGGAACGGCGGGAGCGAGGCCATCATGTCCTCGGATTTTTTGCCCGTCAAGAAAAATGTAGTGATTCTTTAGTAGCACTACATAATGTCTTTTTGCGACTTGTCGGTCATTAAAAGGCGCCCGGGTGGCGACCTTTAGGGCGCGAAATGACTGTATGGTCAGTCGAGGGAGTCCACCTTGACGCGTAATGTCATGTCATTTCTGCCTTGTGTGGCGTAATTACGGGTATATCCCTGCCTATTGAGCTGGCTTTGCTCGTTGATGCCACCTAAGGTGATCCATTCTCCAAGCCGGCCACTGACCTGTGTGTCGGTGCTCTGAATTTTCACTACATCAGGGCTGCGCTCGCTCATGCGATCGTTGTTGGTGCTGATGCTCAGGTGCACGATGTCCCCGGTCACACTGGCGGTCACATAGAAACCCTGGGTGACGTTGCGGTATTGAGTTTGCATTTGCGGGCGCCCATAGGCGTCCGGCTGGGTGGTGGTCAGCGGCACGCTTTCGCCAGTCTGGATCAGCGCCGGCACGCCTTCGCTGGCCTGTACCTGCTGCACGCCGCCGGTGCGGTTGGCTGTGCCGTAATTGATTACCCGGCCTTGACCCTGGCCGTTGACGCTATAGCCGTTGCTGTCAGCGTTGTTGCTGTCAGAGGTATCAACGCTGATCAGCAGGCGTTTGGCGGCAACATCCAGCTGCCCGAGCAGGTCACGCAGGGCGTCGATCTTGTCGGGGGCGGCATTGACGATCAGTTGATTGCCATAGGCACTCACCTTGCCATCCTGGCCAAGAAAATTACGCGCCACGGGCAGCAGCTCATTGCTGGTGCGGTTGTTGAGTTGCAGCACCTGAGTGTCGGCGACGGCCGAGGCGCTGAGGGTGAGCAGCAGGCAGGACAGCAAGGGACGAAGCGACATGTCCGATATCTCCGCAAAGGGGATATTGATTATGGCGCATTCTGGGGTAGGGTGGGGCGGCCGCCATCTGGCTGGCTGTTCGCGTCGCGCAGATCCTGACGCCCCGGTCGCGTTAATCGACGATAACAGCACCAACCTTGATCCAGTCTGTTTGCTGGGCGCCAGGGGGCGCCACATACACCGGCCAGCCGCCCTGTTTGACATCGGCGGTTACCTTGGCGGCGGCGCCGGTACCTGAGCCGTAGGCAATTGGAAGGTTCCGATCATAATGGTGCTCACGGCACCGATGTTTCCGGTGACCTTGATTTCATCGCCTGCTTTGACACGCTCTGGGGAAAGATTGAAGCCGGGTTCGCTTGGCATGATGAAGCCTCTGTGGTGTGTGAGGCTTCATCCTGGGGCTGTACCCCTCAATCATGAATAGCTAGCAAAACTGATAGGTGGGGCGAGGCTCCTCGGTACTGGAGTCACCCCTCGCGCACCATATCGACATGGGGAATGCCGGCTTCCAGAAACTCCTCGCTGACCACCTTGAAACCCAGCCGCTCATAGAACGCCGTTGCATGCACCTGGGCGCTCAGCGCCTGCTGCATGATGCCGCGGCGCTCGGCTTCGGCGATGGCGGCGTGCATCAGGGCGTCGCCGACCTTCATGCCGCGCCAGTCCTTGAGCACCGCTACCCGGCCGATATGGCCATCGGGCAGCAGGCGTGCGGTGCCGATCGCGAAATCACCTTCCTCGGCCAGAAAATGCACGGCGTCGGCGTCGTCGTTGTCCCATTCAAGCTCAGGGGTAACGGCTTGTTCAGCGATAAACACCGCTTCGCGAATTCGCCGCAGATCGGCGTTGTCTCTGTGCCAATCGGCGACTCTGACTTCGATTTTATTCATCGGCAAATCCCAGACTTCCTTGTTTGATCAGCTCGCAGACCAGCATGCGGCCGTTTTCATCCTGCAACCATGGCCCAAGATTGTCGATGTGCAAGGCATCGGCCGCGCAGATCAGCTTCAGCAGATCGCGCAGATGGCCTGGCAGCAGACGGCTCTGGCCGCTGGCGAACAATAGCAGGTCGTCGTCGACTTCCGACCAGGCCAGGCGCGCACTTGGATTGCGTATCAGCACGGCGCCATCTTCAAGGCCGCCCAGCAGGTCTTCTTCTTCGACTTCACTGCCAGCGACCAGTTCAGGGTAGCGCGGCTCGGTCATGAACTGGCCGAACCACGTCAGCAGCAGGCGCTCGTCGCTCATGTGTTCGGCCAGCAGGCCTTTGAGGCGGTCGAGGGCGTCGTGCTGGATCTGATGCGGGTCGCTGACCGGTGTGGCATCGGCGTCGCTGTAGCGGTCTTCGTCGGGCAGGAACTGGCTGAGGAAGTCGGTGAAGTGAGTCAGGACTTCGGCCGCGCTTGGCGCCCGGAAGCCGACCGAGTAGGTCATGCACTCGTCCACGGCCACACCGCAGTGGGCGACGCGCGGCGGCAGGTAAAGCATGTCGCCCGGCTCCAGTACCCACTCTTCGGCTTGTTCGAAGTCGGCGAGGATGCGCAGGTCGCTGTGCTCGATCAGCGGGCTGTCGGCGTTGCACATCTGGCCGATTTTCCAGTTGCGCTTGCCGTGGCCCTGCAGCAGGAACACGTCATAGTTGTCGAAGTGCGGGCCGACGCCGCCGCCTGGGGTGGCATAGCTGATCATCACGTCATCGATGCGCCAGCTCGGCAGGAAGCGGAATGGCTCGAGCAATGCCGCGACTTCCGGCACGAATTGATCGACTGCTTGCACCAGCAGCGTCCATTCCGTTTCCGGCAGGTCGCCATAGGTATCTTCGGCAAAGGGCCCGCGACGCATTTCCCAGGGGCGCTCGCCGTTTTCGATGACGATACGCGATTCGACTTCTTCTTCCAGGCTCAAGCCTGCCAGTTCGTCAGGGCTGATCGGGTTTTCGAAGTCGGTGAAGGCCTGACGGATCAGCAGCGGTTTTTTCTGCCAGTAGTCACGCAGGAATTCTTGTGCCGTGAGGCCGCCCAGGAGTTGCAGTGGAATATCGGATTTCATGTGTAACCTATTGAAAATAAGCTTTTTTATGGCGCCAATAAAAACGCCCGGCACTGCCGGGCGTGTCGACCAGGGGCTCGGGTGTCAGACGCGCTTGGCCTGGGCTGCAGCGTTACCGATGTAATTGGCCGGGGTGAGTTTTTTTAGCTCGGCCTTGGCGTCGGCGGGCATGTCGAGCCCGTCGATGAAAGTTTGCAGCGCCTCGGGACCGATGCCCTTGCCGCGGGTCAGCTCTTTGAGCTTCTCGTACGGGTTTTCGATGTCGAAGCGGCGCATGACCGTCTGGATCGGCTCGGCCAGGACTTCCCAGCAGGCGTCCAGGTCGGCGGCGATCTTGACTTCGTTGATTTCCAGCTTGCTGATGCCCTTGAGGCTGGCTTCGTAGGCAATCACGCTGTGGGCGAAGCCGACACCGAGGTTGCGCAGCACGGTGGAGTCGGTCAGGTCGCGCTGCCAGCGGGAAACCGGCAGTTTGCTGGCCAGGTGCTGGAACAGCGCGTTGGCGATGCCAAGGTTGCCTTCGGAGTTTTCGAAGTCGATCGGGTTGACCTTGTGCGGCATGGTCGACGAGCCGATTTCGCCCGCGATGGTGCGCTGCTTGAAATAGCCCAGGGAGATGTAGCCCCAGATATCACGATCGAAATCGATCAGGATGGTGTTGTAGCGAGCAATGGCATCGAACAGCTCGGCGATATAGTCGTGCGGTTCGATCTGCGTGGTGTACGGGTTGAAGCCCAGACCCAGCTCGTCTTCGATGAAGGCGCGGGCGTTGGCTTCCCAGTCGATGGCAGGATAAGCCGAGAGGTGGGCATTGTAATTGCCCACGGCGCCGTTGATCTTGCCCAGCAGCGGCACGGCGGCGACTTGCGCGATCTGCCGCTCGAGGCGGTAGACGACGTTGGCCAGCTCTTTACCCAAGGTGGTCGGCGAAGCAGGCTGGCCGTGAGTGCGCGACAGCATCGGCACGTCGGCGAAGCGATGGGCGAGCTCGCGGATCGATTCGGCGATCTGACGCATCAGCGGCAGCAGCACGGTGTCGCGGCCTTCGCGCAGCATCAGGGCGTGGGACAGGTTGTTGATGTCCTCGCTGGTGCAGGCGAAGTGGATGAATTCGCTGACCTTGGCCAGTTCCGGCAGCTTGGCCGCTTGTTCCTTCAGCAGGTACTCGATGGCCTTGACGTCGTGGTTGGTGGTGCGTTCGATCTCCTTGACGCGCTCGGCGTGTTCGAGGGCGAAGTCGCTGGCCAGGGCGTCGAGCAAGGCGTTGGCTTCGGCGGAGAACGCCGGCACTTCAGCGATTTGCGGGTGAGCGGCGAGGCGCTGGAGCCAGCGGACTTCGACCAGGGCGCGAAAACGGATAAGGCCGTATTCGCTGAAAATTGGGCGCAGTGCTTGAGTCTTGCCAGCGTAGCGGCCGTCTACAGGGGAAACCGCAGTGAGCGATGAAAGCAGCATGGGGCGTTCTCGGACAGTCGGGCACGAAATGGGGCGCGAATTATACATGAAAAAAGCATAGGAGGTCGGCTGTGCTATGCCGCCTGCGCGTGTTTGCTGACTAGTGGAGTCTCTGCCGGAGCGGCGAGCCTTCAACCACGCAACATCGGGTACAGCTCGCGCAACAGCTTGCGCCGGCTGATCACCAGTTGCCAGCGGTGGCCGCCGAGCTGTCGCCACAGGCGTGCACAGCGGATGCCGGCCAGCAGCAAGGCGCGGATTTTCGAGGCGTTACTCGGCTGCTGCAAGTGGCGCATATCGCCCTGCACCTGAATGCGCTGGCGCAGGGTGCTGAGCGTGTCCTGATACAGCGCGCCACTGGCAGCGATGACATTCTCGTGGACCAGGCCGAAATGCTCTACCTGATTCTGAATCTGTGGCAGGCGTTTGCCGATGACGGCCAGCATGTCGTCGCGTTTGCCCAGTTGGCGTTCCAGGCCGAGCATCGACAGGGCATAGCGCAGCGGTTCGCGCTGCAGGCTGTTGGGGTCGCGCTCCAGAGCGCTGGCCAGCGCGCGATAGCCGTCGCGCAGGTACAGGTCGTTGCCGCCGAACACATCCAGGGTGTCCTTGGGGTCGATCACCATCAGGCTACCGAGCATGCAGCGCAGGTCGCCTTCGCCGATCTGACCGGTCTTGGCGATACGATCGACCAGCACGGCGGCCTGGAACACGGCGCCCAAGGCAGTGAGTTGTTCCTGGGCCTGGGTCATGAACGGGCTTCCCCGGTCTGATTTTCTCGGACATGGCTGTCGCGGGCATACCAAGGTTCTGCCACTTCGATCACGCCCCCGCCCAGGCACACTTCACCGTCGTAGAACACCACGGACTGACCTGGGGTGACGGCGCGTTGCGGTTCGTCGAACACCGCGCGATAGCCTTGGCTGGTCTGTTCCAGCGTGCAGGCCTGGTCACCCTGGCGATAGCGGACCTTGGCGGTCAGGCGCCGCGGCTGGGCCAGGTCGATCGGGTTGACCCAGAAGATTTCCGACGCCAGCAGGGCACGCGAGAACAGCCACGGGTGTTCATTGCCCTGACCGACGATCAGTTCGTTGTGCTCCAGGTCCTTGACCAGCACGTACCACGGATCGTCGCCGGCATCTTTAAGGCCGCCGATGCCCAGGCCCTGACGCTGGCCGATGGTGTGGTACATCAGGCCTGCATGGCGGCCGATCACTTCGCCGCGGGTGGTCTTTATTTCACCCGGTTGCGCGGGCAGGTACTGCTTGAGGAAGTCGGTAAAGCGGCGCTCGCCGATAAAGCAGATGCCGGTGGAGTCCTTTTTCTTCGCGGTGGCCAGCCCGTGCTTCTCGGCAATGGCCCGTACTTCAGGCTTTTCCAGCTCGCCGACCGGGAATAGGGTGCGGGCAATCTGCTCGCCGCCGACGGCATGCAGGAAATAGCTCTGGTCCTTGTTCGGGTCCAGGCCCTTGAGCAGCTCGGTGCGGCCGTCGAGGTCGCGGCGGCGCACGTAATGGCCGGTGGCGATCAGGTCGGCACCCAAGGTCAGGGCGTAGTCGAGAAACGCCTTGAACTTGATTTCGCGGTTGCAGAGGATGTCCGGATTGGGGGTGCGGCCGGCCTTGTACTCTTCCAGGAAGTGTTCGAAGACGTGGTCCCAATACTCGGCAGCGAAGTTGGCCGTGTGCAGCTTGATGCCGATACGATCGCACACGGCCTGCGCGTCGGCGAGGTCTTCGCGGGCGGTGCAGTATTCGGTGCCGTCGTCTTCTTCCCAGTTCTTCATGAACAGGCCCTCGACCTGATAGCCCTGCTCCATGAGCAGAACGGCAGAAACGGAAGAGTCGACGCCGCCGGACATGCCGACGATCACGCGCTGGGTTGCTGGGGCTGAGTCGCGCATAGGTATGAGCTGTGTGTCTGCGAAAAGGGGGCGATTCTAGCAGGGTGAGGGCCGCATGGCCAAAAATGTGGGGGATTTGTGCTGTTGCTACTGGCCGAGAAGAGGGACAGCCAGAACACAAAACCCCGGCACGCTGGCCGGGGTTCTGGATATTGCTTTAAAGCATTACGACGCCAGCGAATCGATCGCGGCGTTGAGCGTAGCGCTCGGGCGCATGGCCTGGCGAGTCAGCTCGGGGTTGGTGCGGTAGTAGCCTTGAATGTCCACTGGTTTGCCTTGCACGCTGTTCAATTCGGTGACGATTTTCGCCTCGTTGTCGGACAGGGTCTTGGCCACGACGCTGAATTGCTTTTGCAGTTCGGCGTCGTCGGTCTGGGCTGCCAGGGCTTGTGCCCAGTACAGCGCCAGGTAGAAGTGGCTGCCGCGATTGTCGATGTTGCCGACCTTGCGCGATGGCGACTTGTTGTTGTCGAGGAACTGGCCAGTCGCCTGGTCCAGAGTCTTGGCCAATACCAGCGCCTTGCTGTTGTTGTAGGTCGTGCCCAAGTGTTCCAGGGAGGCTGCCAGGGCGAGGAACTCACCCAGCGAATCCCAGCGCAGGAAGTTTTCTTCGACCAGTTGCTGTACGTGCTTGGGTGCCGAGCCGCCCGCGCCGGTTTCGAACAGACCACCGCCGTTCATCAGCGGTACGATCGACAGCATTTTGGCCGAAGTGCCCAGTTCCATGATCGGGAACAGGTCGGTCAGGTAGTCGCGCAGCACGTTGCCGGTCACCGAAATGGTGTCCTTGCCGGCACGGATGCGCTCCAGCGACAGGGCCATGGCATCGACCGGCGCGAGGATGCGGATGTCCAGGCCGGAAGTGTCGTGGTCCTTGAGGTAGGTTTCGACTTTCTTGATGACCTGCGCATCGTGAGCGCGAGCCGGGTCGAGCCAGAACACCGCCGGGGTGTTGGAGGCGCGAGCGCGGTTGACGGCCAGCTTGACCCAGTCCTGGATCGGCGCGTCCTTGACCTGGCACATGCGCCAGATGTCGCCCGCTTCGACCTTTTGTTCCATCAGCACGGTGCCGGAGGTGTCGGTCACGCGAACGGTGCCGGTGGATTCGACCTGGAAGGTCTTGTCGTGAGAGCCGTACTCTTCAGCTTTTTGCGCCATCAGGCCGACGTTCGGTACGGTGCCCATGGTGGTGGGGTCGAAGGCGCCGTGCTTTTTGCAGTCTTCGAGGACGGCTTGATAGATAGTCGCGTAGCAACGATCCGGGATCAGTGCCTTGGTGTCCTGCAGCTGGCCTTCGGTGTTCCACATCTTGCCGGAATCACGAATCATGGCCGGCATCGAGGCGTCGACGATAACGTCGCTCGGCACGTGCAGGTTGGTGATGCCTTTGTCTGAGTTGACCATGGCCAGGGCAGGGCGTGTAGCGTAGACGGCCTTGATGTCGGCTTCGATCTCGTCCTGCTGGGCTTGCGGCAGCGCCTTGATGCGCGAGTACAGGTCACCGATGCCGTTATTCAGGTTGAAGCCGATCTGCTTGAGCACGGCTTCGTGCTTGGCGAGGGCGTCCTTGTAGTATTCCGCGACGATCTGACCGAACAGAATCGGGTCGGAGACCTTCATCATGGTCGCCTTCAGATGGATCGACAGCAGCACGCCAAGCTTCTTGGCGTCTTCGATCTCGGCGGCGACGAATGCACGCAATGCCTTTTTGCTGATCGTCGAGCTGTCGATGATTTCGCCGGCCTTGACCGCGGTCTTTTCCTTCAGCACGGTGGTCGTGCCGTCCTGAGCGACCAGTTCGATCTTGACGCTACCGGCTTCCTTGATCAGGACCGATTTTTCGCTGCCGTAGAAGTCACCTTCGCTCATGTGTGCGACATGGGACTTCGAATCGCTGCTCCAGGCGCCCATCTTGTGCGGGTGCTTGCGCGCGTAGTTCTTGACCGACAGCGGCGCACGACGATCGGAGTTGCCTTCGCGCAGTACCGGGTTCACGGCGCTGCCCTTGATCTTGTCGTAGCGCAGCTTGGCTTCCTTGTCGGCGTCGGTGGCCGGCACCTCGGGATAGTCGGGGATGTCGAAGCCCTGATCCTGCAGCTCTTTGATCGCGCCCTTGAGTTGGGGGACCGAAGCGCTGATGTTCGGCAGCTTGATGATGTTGGCTTCCGGGGTGTTGGCCAGTTCGCCCAGTTCGGCGAGATGGTCACCAACGCGCTGTTCGGCGGTCAGTTTTTCCGGGAAGTTGGAGAGGATGCGGCCGGCAAGGGAAATATCCCGGGTCTCGACGGCGATGTCAGCGAACGCAGTGTAGGCCTCGATGATCGGCAGCAGGGAATAGGTGGCGAGTGCGGGAGCTTCGTCGGTGAAGGTGTAGATGATCTTCGAACGGGTGGGCATATTCGGATTAACTCTCTTCTTTGCTGAGCATGCACAGAACCTCGAGATGCGCAGGGTAGGCGCTTTCGGTCCACGGGCAACAATGAGCCGAAAGTCGAGGATTCATCGCGTTGATGTTTTTTGCATCAGTTGAGCGTCAAGCGGTCGAGCTGAGTTTGACAGCCCGGCCTGGTGGGGCCTGGAGGCTTGCTTGTGAAGGCAGCTTCGATGGCCCACGACCTTGGTGACTCGCTGGTCACTGCGGCATTATACCACTGGTCAGTGGCAGAAATGCGAAGCTTGCTTGCAGTCCTTTCGTCTAAACTTTTACCGCCGCTATTGTCACTGCCCGAGCACTTATCGAGGGGCGAACGAAAGCTCGTCGGCAGCTCAATCATCACAATTGAGCTGCCGACGAGCGGTCGACCGTTGGTCCGGAAAGCTAGCGGATCAAGCGGAAACGGCAGGTTGAGCCAAAGCAGTCACTGGAGCAGCCACGTCTTGCGTCACACTGGCGATTGCCACCGCGTGCAAGCCTTTAGGCCCCTGAATGATCTCAAATTTTACCGGCTGCCCTGCCTTGAGTGTCTTGTAGCCATCCATCGTGATGGCCGAATAATGGGCGAAGAGGTCTTCCGTCTTGCCGTCTTCATTGATGAAGCCGTAGCCCTTGGCATTGTTGAACCACTTGACTTTACCACTTGCCATGCTCATATCCCTCTGCAAAGGACCCCAGGTCTGGAGTATCATCCCCGTTCACCGCACCGTCGAAAAAATTTTAATTGACTGTGCGGACCTTTATTCCCCAATGTGGGTTCTATTGGTTGTAACACCGTTTTGCCGATAGTCAAGGTCATGCGACAGCCGAGTATCCGATCGGACACAACGTCAACCCCACAACCCTATTCGCACAACGATGATGAACCTTCATTCCATGCATTCAGTCAACCAGATTCGACTAACCTTCAATCAGGACCGCCCGTCCACGCAGGAGGACGACGCTTCGGGCGTGGCTGTACAGGATTCCAAGCCTGCACTGCAGGCCCCACCGATGTACAAGGTGGTTTTGTTCAATGATGATTACACTCCGATGGATTTCGTGGTCGAAGTGCTAGAGGTGTTTTTCAACCTGAATCGTGAGTTGGCAACCAAGGTCATGCTGGCGGTCCATACAGAGGGACGTGCCGTCTGTGGTCTTTTCACCCGCGACATCGCCGAAACCAAGGCAACGCAGGTGAATCAGTACGCCAGGGAAAGCCAGCATCCGCTACTCTGTGAAATCGAGAAGGACGGTTAATCGCCGACCACTTGGGTATGAGGTGAAGCTATGTTAAACCGCGAGCTCGAAGTCACCCTCAATCTAGCCTTCAAGGAGGCGCGCTCGAAGCGTCATGAGTTCATGACCGTCGAGCATCTCCTGCTGGCGTTGTTGGATAACGAGGCAGCCTCCACTGTATTGCGCGCCTGTGGCGCGAACCTCGACAAACTCAAGCATGATCTGCAGGAGTTCATCGATTCCACTACTCCTCTGATTCCCGTTCACGACGAAGACCGCGAAACGCAGCCGACCCTGGGATTCCAGCGCGTATTGCAGCGCGCGGTATTCCACGTGCAGAGCTCGGGCAAGCGTGAAGTCACCGGCGCCAACGTGCTGGTGGCGATTTTCAGCGAACAGGAAAGCCAGGCCGTCTTTCTGCTCAAGCAGCAAAGCGTGGCCCGTATCGATGTGGTCAACTACATTGCCCATGGTATCTCCAAGGTTCCGGGCCACGGCGACAACAGTGATTCGGAGCAAGAGATGCAAGACGAAGAGGGTGGTGAGTCTTCCGCATCCAGCAATCCGCTGGATGCCTACGCCAGCAACCTCAACGAACTTGCTCGCCAGGGTCGTATCGATCCGTTGGTCGGACGCGAGAATGAAGTCGAGCGCGTTGCGCAGATTCTCGCTCGTCGGCGCAAGAACAACCCGCTGCTGGTCGGTGAGGCCGGTGTCGGCAAGACCGCCATCGCCGAGGGACTGGCCAAGCGCATCGTCGACAATCAGGTCCCTGATCTGCTTGCCAACAGCGTGGTCTATTCCCTGGACCTCGGGGCACTGCTGGCCGGCACCAAGTACCGCGGCGATTTCGAGAAGCGCTTCAAGGCGCTGCTTGGCGAGCTGAAAAAACGTCCCCAGGCGATCCTGTTCATCGACGAAATCCACACCATCATCGGTGCGGGCGCAGCGTCGGGTGGGGTCATGGATGCGTCCAACCTGCTCAAGCCGTTGCTGTCGTCCGGTGATATTCGTTGCATCGGCTCGACCACCTTCCAGGAATTTCGCGGGATTTTCGAAAAAGACCGCGCCTTGGCGCGGCGTTTCCAGAAAGTCGATGTCAGCGAGCCTTCGGTGGAAGACACCATCGGCATTCTGCGCGGCCTCAAAGGGCGTTTCGAGGCTCACCACAGTATCGAGTACAGCGACGAAGCGTTGCGCGCCGCCGCTGAACTGGCGTCTCGCTATATCAACGATCGGCACATGCCAGACAAGGCCATCGATGTAATCGATGAAGCGGGCGCCTATCAGCGTCTGCAGCCTGTCGAAAATCGGGTCAAGCGCATCGAAGTGCCGCAAGTGGAAGACATCGTCGCGAAAATTGCGCGGATTCCGCCAAAGCACGTCACCAGTTCCGACAAGGAGCTGCTGCGCAATCTGGAACGCGATCTCAAGCTCACGGTGTTTGGTCAGGACGCGGCGATCGATTCGCTGTCGACGGCCATCAAGTTGTCCCGTGCCGGCCTCAAGTCGCCCGACAAGCCAGTGGGTTCGTTCCTGTTCGCAGGCCCCACCGGTGTCGGCAAGACCGAAGCTGCTCGTCAGTTGGCCAAGGCCATGGGTATCGAGCTGGTGCGGTTCGACATGTCCGAGTACATGGAGCGTCACACCGTGTCGCGTCTGATCGGTGCGCCGCCGGGCTATGTCGGTTTCGATCAGGGCGGTCTGCTCACCGAAGCCATCACCAAGCAACCTCACTGCGTATTGCTGCTCGATGAGATCGAGAAGGCCCATCCGGAAGTCTTCAACCTGCTGTTGCAGGTGATGGATCACGGGACCCTGACCGACAACAACGGCCGCAAGGCGGATTTCCGCAACGTGATTCTGATCATGACCACCAACGCCGGTGCTGAAACCGCAGCTCGGGCCTCGATCGGGTTTACCCATCAGGACCACTCCAGCGATGCCATGGAAGTGATCAAGAAGAGCTTCACGCCGGAGTTCCGCAACCGCCTGGACACGATCATCCAGTTCGGTCGCCTCAGCCACGAAGTCATCAAGAGCGTGGTGGACAAGTTCCTTACGGAGCTGCAGGCGCAACTGGAAGACAAGCGTGTACTGCTGGAGGTGACGGAAGCCGCCCGTGGCTGGTTGGCGTCCGGAGGCTACGACGTACAGATGGGTGCGCGGCCGATGGCGCGTTTGATCCAGGACAAGATCAAGCGTCCGCTGGCCGAGGAAATCCTGTTTGGCGAATTGGCCGATCACGGCGGGGTGGTGCATATCGACGTGAAGGACGGCGAAATCACGTTCGACTACGAGACCACTGCCGAACTGGCCTGACCGGCATCCCCAAGGTCGCGGGCCCTGCCCGCGAAGCCCTGAAAAGCTTCGCGGGTAGAGCCTGCTTCCACAGGGAATAGTCGTAAATTCCAAACAGCGCCCACACAAAAACGCCCGGCATCAGCCGGGCGTTTTCGTTGGGGTCACTTAGCGAGCGCGGTAAGTGATACGCCCCTTGCTCAGGTCATAAGGCGTCAGTTCGACGCGAACCTTGTCGCCAGTGAGGATTCGGATGTAGTTCTTGCGCATCTTTCCGGAGATGTGCGCAGTTACGACGTGCCCATTTTCCAACTCCACGCGAAACATGGTGTTGGGCAGGGTGTCGACGACAGTGCCTTCCATTTCGAAGCTGTCTTCTTTCGACATGCAGTAAAGCCCTCGGTGTCCAGTTAATGGCCCGGTGCAACTGCGCCAGGCAAAAGCGGCGTGCATTGTGCCCGAAAAAGGGTCGGCAAGCAAAGGGGCTTATTTTAAATGGCTAGTTGAGCGCAACCCAGCGCTGATTGATCAGCAATTCGATAGGGCGATACTGGGTCTTGTAGTTCATCTTTTTGCAGTTCTTGATCCAGTAACCCAAGTACACGGCGTCCAGTTCCTGACGCAATGCTTCGCCGATCTGCCAGAGGATGGCGTATCGACCTAGGCTGCGGCGCTCTTCGTCGGGATCGTAGAAGGTGTACACCGCCGACAGGCCGTTAGGTAGCAAGTCGGTCACCGCAATCGCCAGCAGGCGACCCTCAAGGCGGAATTCGTAAAAGCGCAAGAAGGGCAGATCGCGCACCAGGAAGGTGGAGAACTGATCGCGGCTGGGCGGGTACATGTCGCCATCGGCGTGGCGTTGTTCGATGTAGCGTTGGTAGAGGTCGAAATATTCCTCGGTATAGCGCGGCGTGGTGCTGAACACCTCGATATCGGCATTGCGTTTGAGAATGCGTTTTTGCTGACGATTGGGCACAAAGCCCACCGCCGGGATGCGTGCCGGCACGCAGGCGTTGCAGCGTTGGCAATGAGGGCGGTACAGGTGATCGCCGCTGCGCCGGAAACCCATCTCCGAGAGGTCGGCGTACACGTTGACGTCCATCGGCTGGCTGGGGTCGAGGAACAGCGTGGTGGCCTGTTCATCGGGCAGGTAGCTGCAGGAGTGGGGCTGAGTGGCATAGAACTTCAAGCGCGCCAGCTCGGTCATGATCAACCCTCGGAGTAAAACCTTTTCACAAGTGTAAGCCAGCGTCGAACAACTCGCCTAGCAAAGCTGGCCTCAAGACTGCCAATCGGTGGTATCAGGCTGGTCAAGATGTCGGCTCAGAAACGCCGCGAATTCCTGGCGCGCTATGGAGCGGGCGCCCAGGCTCATCAGGTGATCGGTCGGCATCTGGCAGTCGATCAGTACCACGCCTCCGGCCTGCAGGCGCTCTACGAGGCTGGCAAAGCCTATCTTGGAGGCGTTGTCGGCCCGGCTGAACATCGACTCGCCAAAAAACAGCTGGCCCATGGCGAGGCCGTACAGGCCGCCTACCAGGCTGCCCTGGTCCCAGACCTCCACGGAATGGGCGAAGCCGCGACGGTGCAGCTCCAGATAGGCCGCCTGCATGTTGTCGGTGATCCAGGTGCCGTCGGCATAGGCGCGGGGGCCGGCGCAGGCGTGAATGACGGCGGCGAAATCCCGATCGAAGGTGACCTGGTAGCGGCCTTGGCGCATCAGCTTGCGCAGGCTGCGTGATACGTGGAGTTCGGCAGGGAAGAGCACCGTGCGCGGATCGGGCGACCACCAGAGAATGGGCTGGCCATCCTGATACCAGGGAAAACAGCCATGCCGGTAGGCCTGGATCAGCCTGTCGGCGCTCAGGTCGCCGCCGGCCGCGAGCAGGCCGTTGGGTTCGCGCAGGGCTTTGTCCAGGGGTGGGAAGATCAGTTCGTCGCGTTTGAGCCAGGTCAGCATGCCGTCTACAACGTGAAGAGGGGAGGGCGGTGCCGGTGTCTGCACCGATGAGTGGCGACCAGTATCCTAGCAAGGTTGGTGGGCGTCGAGAACTTCCATGGGGGTGACAGGGTCCTACGGCTGCGCCGTTTATGGTGTGGGGCATTTGCCCGGGAATTTGTAGGAAAGGTCTGGTCTGATGCCCTTTCATGAAACCCTTGCATAAGCCTTTGTCATGTAAGGGAATGCATGCTCAAATTGAATTCGTCGGCACAGTCATCGCCGACGACCGTCGCCCGCCCTCCATTGGCGTGGCAACGGGACGCCAAACCCGTACAATATGGCCTTTGCAGGCAGTACACTGAGCAGGCGTCACCTTTTTTCGACCGGCTGGCTCAGCCGGTTTCGTCAAGTCATCTATCGTTGGGCGCGCCCATCGCGCAGGAAAAGACGCGTTTTGAAGAAATCCACCGCTACTCCCAATCCCGTTCCCCTCTGGCGCCAGCAGATCCACTACCGGCTCAAGGAGGGTGCATTGATCGCCATGGGCGCGTTGTGCCTGTACCTGTGGATGGCCTTGCTTACCTACGACAAGGACGATCCAGGCTGGACCCACACCAGCAATGTCTCGCAGGTGGCCAATGCCGCCGGCCGCGCTGGCGCCTACGCCGCCGACATCCTGTTCATGGTGCTGGGCTACTTTGCCTACATTTTCCCCCTGCTGCTGGCGGTCAAGACCTGGCAGATATTCCGCGAGCGCCACCAGCCGTGGCAGTGGAGCGGCTGGCTGTTTTCCTGGCGGTTGATCGGCCTGGTGTTCCTGGTGCTGTCCGGCGCGGCGCTGGCGCATATCCATTTCCATATGGCGCCAAGCCTGGCGGGGTCAGCCGGCGGCGCGTTGGGTGAAAGCCTCGGTGACCTGGCCCGCAACGCCCTGAATATCCAGGGCAGCACGCTGTTGTTCATCGCGCTGTTCCTGTTCGGCCTGACGGTGTTCACCGACCTGTCGTGGTTCAAGGTGATGGACGTCACCGGCAAGATCACCCTGGACCTGTTCGAACTGTTCAGCGGCGCCGCCAGCCGCTGGTGGGCGGCACGCAGCGAGCGCAAGCAACTGGTGGCCAAGCTGCGCGAAGTCGACGCTCCCGCTCCCAGCGTCGCACCGCGCAATGCTGAACCACGCATGGAATCGCGCCCTGTCGCCGTGCCCAAGGCCCCGCGCTTCAAGTCCGCGCCGGTCGAAGTGCAAGAGCCGATCGTTGCCGAACGCGTGGTGCGCCCGGCCGTGCCGATTCGCCCGCTCAGCGAGAACAACCACAACGCGCCGGTGATCATGCCATCCGAGGCGATGGCCCGGCCCGCGGAGCAAAGCAAGCGCGTGCAGAAGGAAAAGCAGGTGCCGCTGTTCGTCGACAGCGCTGTCGCCGGTACCTTGCCGCCGATTTCGATCCTCGACCCGGCCGAGAAGAAGAAGGTCAACTATTCCGCCGAGTCGCTCGCAGGCGTCGGCCAGCTGCTGGAGCTCAAGCTCAAGGAATTCGGGGTCGAGGTCACGGTTGATTCGATCCATCCGGGTCCGGTCATCACCCGTTACGAAATCCAGCCGGCTGCTGGCGTCAAGGTCAGCCGTATCGCCAACCTGGCCAAGGACCTGGCGCGCTCGCTGGCAGTGATGAGCGTGCGTGTGGTCGAGGTGATCCCCGGCAAGACTACCGTCGGTATCGAGATCCCCAATGAAGACCGGCAGATCGTGCGGTTTTCGGAAGTATTGTCTTCGCCGGAATACGACGAAGCCAAATCCCCTGTCACCATGGCCCTGGGTCACGATATCGGCGGCAAGCCGGTGATCGTCGACCTGGCCAAGATGCCGCACCTGTTGGTGGCGGGTACCACCGGTTCCGGTAAGTCGGTGGGGGTCAACGCCATGATCCTGTCGATCCTGTTCAAATCCGGCCCGGAAGACGCCAAGCTGATCATGATCGACCCGAAAATGCTCGAACTGTCGATCTACGAGGGCATTCCGCACCTGCTGTGTCCAGTGGTCACGGACATGAAGGACGCGGCCAACGCATTGCGCTGGAGCGTTGCCGAGATGGAACGCCGCTACAAGCTGATGGCGGCCATGGGCGTGCGCAACCTCGCGGGCTTCAACCGCAAGGTCAAGGATGCCGAGGAAGAAGGCACACCGCTGTCCGATCCGTTGTACAAGCGCGAAAGCATGGAAGATGTGGCACCGCTGCTGAAAACCCTCCCGACCATCGTGGTGGTGGTCGACGAATTCGCCGACATGATGATGATCGTCGGCAAAAAGGTCGAAGAACTCATCGCCCGTATCGCGCAAAAGGCCCGGGCCGCCGGTATCCACCTGATCCTCGCCACTCAGCGGCCGTCGGTGGACGTGATCACCGGTTTGATCAAGGCCAACATTCCGACGCGCATGGCGTTCCAGGTGTCGAGCAAGATCGACTCGCGGACCATCATCGACCAAGGCGGCGCCGAACAACTGCTGGGCCACGGTGACATGCTCTACATGCCGCCCGGCACCAGCCTGCCGATCCGCGTCCACGGCGCGTTTGTCTCCGACGAAGAGGTACACCGTGTCGTCGAGGCCTGGAAACTGCGCGGCGTCCCGGACTACAACGAGGACATCCTCGCTGGCGTCGAAGAGCCCGGCAGCGGTTTCGACGGTGGCAGCAGTGGCGGGGGCGATGGCGACGAAGAGAATGACGCGCTCTATGACGAGGCCGTGAACTTCGTGCTTGAGAGCCGTCGCGCTTCTATCTCCGCCGTGCAGCGCAAGCTCAAGATCGGTTACAACCGCGCCGCGCGCATGATTGAAACCATGGAAAACGCCGGGGTGGTCACGCCGATGAACACCAACGGCTCGCGCGAAGTCATTGCCCCAGGGCCGATGCGCGATTGATTAGGTAGTCGCCGATGTGCCAGGCGGCGCGTCGGCTTTGATTTTTTTAGTGTCATGTCTAACGAGGATTCCCATGCGCCTGATTCGCATGCTGTTGGTTTCTGCACTGGCCCTGTCCACCTTGCCGGCCCATGCCGGTGACAAGGACGTGGCAAGCTTGACGAAGTTGCTCGAAACGTCCCAGACCCTGCAAGCAAACTTCTCGCAGTTGACGCTGGACGGCGGCGGCACGCAGTTGCAAGAGACTGCCGGGCAGATGGTGCTGCAGCGTCCGGGCCTGTTCTATTGGCACACCAATGCTCCTAACGAGCAAACGATGGTCTCCGATGGCAAGAAGGTCTCTCTGTATGACCCTGACCTGCAGCAGGTCACCATCAAGACCCTCGATCAGCGCCTGACCCAGACCCCGGCCTTGCTGCTCTCCGGCGATATCTCCAAGATCAACCAGAGCTTCGATATCACCTCCAAGGAGTCCGGCAACATTATTGATTTCACCCTCAAGCCGAAGACCAAGGACACCCTGTTCGACTCCCTGCGGCTGTCCTTTCGTAGCGGCTTGATCAACGACATGCAGCTGATCGACAGCGTCGGTCAGCGCACCAACATCCTCTTCACCGGGGTCAAGGCCAACGAGAAGGTGGATGCAAGCAAGTTCACCTTTGTCCCGCCCAAGGGTACCGACGTCATTCAGGAGTAAGTGGTTCGCCCATGGACCTGTTTCGCAGCGATCCCATCGCCCAGCCACTGGCCGCACGCCTGCGCGCCAGCAACCTCGACGAGTACGTCGGGCAGGAACACGTGTTGGCGCGCGGCAAGCCCCTGCGCGAGGCGCTGGAGCAGGGCGCTCTGCATTCGATGATCTTCTGGGGCCCGCCGGGGGTCGGTAAAACCACCTTGGCGCGGCTACTGGCCAAGGTTTCGGATGCACATTTCGAAACCGTCTCGGCAGTGCTGGCCGGGGTCAAGGAAATCCGCCAGGCCGTCGAGGTGGCCAAGCAGCAGGCCGGTCAATACGGCAAGCGCACTATCCTGTTCGTCGACGAAGTACACCGTTTCAACAAGTCGCAACAAGACGCCTTCCTGCCTTATGTCGAGGACGGCACGCTCATCTTTATCGGCGCCACCACCGAAAACCCCTCGTTCGAGCTCAATAACGCCTTGCTCTCGCGGGCGCGGGTGTATGTGCTCAAAAGTCTCGACGAAGCCGCCATGCGCAAGCTGGTCGACCGCGCGCTCACCGAGGAGCGCGGCCTGGGCAAGCATCATTTCACCCTGGGCGACGAGGCCTTTCGTATCCTCATGGCGGCGGCCGACGGTGATGGCCGGCGCCTGCTCAATCTGCTCGAAAACGCCTCGGACCTTGCCGATGACGACAGCGAAATCGGCGTCGAGCTGTTGCAAAGTCTGCTGGGCGACACACGGCGACGCTTCGACAAGGGTGGCGAGGCGTTTTACGACCAGATCTCGGCGCTGCACAAATCTGTGCGCGGCTCCAATCCGGACGGCGCGCTGTACTGGTTCGCACGCATGATCGACGGCGGCTGCGACCCGTTGTACATCGCTCGGCGCGTGGTGCGCATGGCCAGCGAAGACATCGGCAACGCCGACCCGCGTGCCTTGCCGCTGTGCTTGGCGGCGTGGGATGTGCAGGAGCGCCTCGGCAGCCCGGAAGGCGAGTTGGCCGTGGCTCAGGCGATCATCTACCTGGCCAGCGCGCCGAAGAGCAACGCGGTGTACATGGGCTTCAAGACCGCCATGCGCGAGGCGGCCGAATTCGGTTCGCTGGAAGTGCCACTGCACCTGCGCAACGCACCGACCAAGCTGATGAAACAACTCGGCTATGGCGAGGAATATCGTTACGCGCATGATGAACCTGACGCCTATGCGGCCGGCGAAGACTACTTCCCCGACGCCTTGCAGCCGCGTCCCTATTACCAGCCAGTGCCCCGCGGTCTTGAGCTCAAGATCGGGGAAAAACTACGGCATCTGGCCCAACTCGACCAGAACAGCCCTCGGAGGCGAAGAAAAGAGTGATTCCAACGATCATAGCGGTTACTTTTGGCGGTATCGTTGGCACACTGTTGCGCTTCGCCACCGGCACGATTGTCAGTGCACACTGGCCGCGTTACTTCTATGCCGGTACGCTGGCGGTCAATATCGTCGGGTGCCTGTTGATCGGCTACCTGTATGGCCTGTTCCTGATTCGCCCGGAGATCCCGGTGGAAGTGCGCTCGGGCTTGATCGTCGGCTTCATCGGCGGGCTGACCACGTTTTCGTCATTTTCCCTGGACACCGTACGCCTGCTCGAGGGCGGCCAGGCCCTGACCGCCATCGGCTACTGCGCCATCAGCGTATTCGGCGGCCTGTTTGCGACCTGGGCTGGCCTGGCCCTGACCAAAATCTGAACCAATACTGATAAACGAGAGAACGACATGCTCGATTCCAAACTGTTACGTAGCCAACTTCAGGACGTAGCGGACCGCCTGGCTTCCCGTGGCTACACCCTGGATGTGGCCCGCCTCGAAGCCCTGGAAAACCAGCGCAAGGTGGTGCAGACCCGCACCGAACAATTGCAGGCCGAGCGTAATGCCCGTTCCAAGTCCATCGGCCAGGCCAAGGCCCGCGGTGAAGACATCGCGCCGCTGATGGCCGATGTCGAGCGCATGGGCAGCGAGCTGACCAGCGCCAAGCTTGAACTCGATGGCCTGCAGGTCGAGCTGGACGATATCTTGCTGGGTCTGCCCAACTTGCCGCACGAGTCCGTACCTGTGGGTGCCGACGAAGATGGCAACGTCGAAGTGCGTCGCTGGGGTTCGCCGACCGTGTTCGACTTCCCGATTCAGGATCACGTCGCTCTGGGCGAGAAATTCGGCTGGCTGGATTTCGAAACCGCCGCCAAGCTGTCCGGTGCCCGTTTCGCCCTGTTGCGCGGGCCGATCGCGCGTCTGCATCGCGCGCTGGCGCAGTTCATGATCAACCTGCACGTCGCCGAACACGGCTACGAAGAGGCTTATACCCCGTATCTGGTGCAGGCGCCTGCGTTGCAGGGCACGGGCCAACTGCCGAAGTTCGAAGAGGACCTGTTCAAGATCAGCCGCGAAGGCGAAGCCGATCTGTACCTGATCCCGACGGCTGAAGTGTCGCTGACCAACATTGTGGCCGGCGAGATTCTCGATGCCAGCCAGCTACCGCTCAAGCTCGTCGCGCACACGCCGTGTTTTCGCAGCGAAGCGGGTGCTTCGGGGCGTGACACGCGCGGCCTGATCCGCCAGCACCAGTTCGACAAGGTCGAGATGGTCCAGGTGGTCGAACCGTCGAAATCCATGGAAGCCCTCGAAAGCCTGACCGCCAACGCCGAGCGTATCCTGCAGGCGCTGGAACTGCCGTATCGCGTACTGGCGCTGTGCACCGGCGACATGGGCTTCAGTGCGGTGAAAACCTATGACCTCGAAGTCTGGGTACCGAGCCAGGACAAGTACCGCGAGATTTCCTCGTGCTCCAACACCGGTGACTTCCAGGCGCGGCGCATGCAGGCGCGCTGGCGCAATCCCGAAACGGGCAAGCCGGAACTGGTGCACACTCTCAACGGTTCGGGGCTGGCAGTAGGGCGCACGTTGGTCGCGGTGCTGGAAAACTATCAGCAGGCCGACGGCACCATCCGCATTCCGCAAGTGCTCAAGCCTTATATGGCAGGCCTTGAGGTCATCGGCTAAATGGAGTTTCTGCCGCTGTTTCACAAGCTGCAAGGCAGCCATGTACTGGTGGTCGGCGGCGGCGAGATCGCCTTGCGCAAATCGCGGTTGCTGGTGGATGCGGGGGCGCTGATCCGTGTGGTCGCGCCAGAGGTCGAACATCAATTGCAGGCAATGGTCGACGGTAGCGGTGGCGAGGTACGGCGCCGTGGTTATGCCGAGGCGGATCTTGACGGTTGCCAGCTGGTTATCGCCGCGACTGACGATCAGGCGCTTAACGCTCAAGTGTCAGCCGATGCCAAGCGCCGCTGCGTGCCGGTCAATGTGGTCGACGCGCCAGCGCTTTGCAGTGTGATCTTCCCGGCCATCGTCGATCGTTCGCCCTTGGTGGTCGCGGTGTCCAGTGGCGGCGATGCGCCGGTCCTGGCGCGGCTGATCCGCGCCAAGCTGGAGACCTGGATTCCTTCCACCTACGGTGAACTGGCCGGCCTGGCCGCGCGCTTTCGCAGCCGGGTCAAGCAGCTCTATCCGGATGTGACCCAGCGTCGGGCGTTCTGGGAGGAGGTCTTCCAGGGCCCGATTGCCGATCGCCAGCTGGCTGGGCAAGGCGCCGAGGCCGAACGCCTGTTGGAGGCCAAGGTCAACGGTGCACCGCCCCATGCGCCGGGGGAAGTGTATCTGGTGGGTGCAGGCCCGGGTGATCCGGACCTGCTGACCTTCAAGGCACTGCGCTTGATGCAACAGGCTGATGTGGTGCTTTACGATCGGTTGGTCGCTCCGGCGATTCTAGACCTGTGTCGCCGCGACGCCGAGCGGATCTATGTCGGCAAGCGCCGCGCCGATCATGCCTTGCCACAGGAGCAGATCAACAAACAGTTGGTGGACCTGGCCAAACAAGGTAAGCGCGTGCTGCGCTTGAAGGGCGGGGACCCCTTCATTTTCGGGCGCGGCGGTGAGGAGATCGAAGAACTGGCGGCCCATGGCATTCCCTTTCAGGTGGTGCCGGGTATCACGGCGGCCAGTGGTTGCTCGGCCTATGCCGGGATTCCGCTGACCCACCGCGATTATGCCCAGTCGGTGCGCTTCGTGACCGGCCACTTGAAGAACAATACCAGCGACCTGCCTTGGCCGGATCTGGTCGCGCCCGCGCAAACGGTGGTGTTCTACATGGGCCTGATCGGCTTGCCTATCATTTGCGAGCAGATGATCAAGCACGGGCGCAGTGCCGATACCCCGGCGGCGTTGATTCAGCAGGGCACGACGGTCAGTCAGCGGGTGTTCACCGGGACCTTGGCGGACTTGCCGCGCCTGGTGGCGGAGCATGAAGTTCATGCGCCGACATTGGTGATCGTGGGTGAGGTGGTGATGTTGCGGGACAAGCTGAAGTGGTTTGAGGGCGCGCAGGCTAGCGTCTAGGCGAGTATCTGTGGCGTTTGATCTACTGTCTTCGCCGCCGAACGCGCAGCCTTGCTCCTACAGTGATCTGAAATCGTGGATCTGTGGGAGCGAGGCCTGCCCGCAAAGCGGCCATCCCAGGCCGCCAAATCTCCAGATTCAAACCCCGGCCTTGTGCCACACACCGCGGCCCGTCAATCGCTGGCGATCATGCTCCACGGTGAAATCCTGTAGCGGCCCCTTGGGCACGATCCCGGTGGGGTTGATGGTCTTGTGGCTGCCGTAGTAATGATGCTGGATATGGTAGATATCCACCGTCTGCGCAATCCCAGACCATTGATACAGCTCCCTCAGCCAATTCGACAGATTCGGGTAATCGGCAATTCGCCGCAAATTGCATTTGAAGTGCCCATAGTAGACGGCATCGAAGCGAATCATTGTGGTGAACAGGCGGATATCCGCTTCCGTCAGGTATTCGCCAACCAGGTAGCGCCTTTCGCCCAACAGCGTTTCCAGCTGGTCCAGCTCGGCAAACAGCTCGTCGAAAGCCTTTTCATATGCCCCCTGGGACGTCGCGAAGCCGGCACGATAGACGCCGTTGTTCACGGCGGGGTAGATACGCTCGTTAAGGGCATCGATGGTTGGTCGATGCGGCTCGGGGTAAAAATCCAGGCGATTGCCCGTCAGGTCATCGAATGCGCTATTGAACATGCGGATGATCTCCGCCGATTCGTTACTGACGATGCGTTTGAGCTGCTTGTCCCATAGCACCGGCACCGTGACGCGGCCGGTGTAGCCTGGAGTCTCCGAGGTGTAACGCTGATACATGAACGTCAGGCTATCCAGGGCATCGCCTGTAGAACCGTTGTCGGTATCGAAGGTCCAGCCGTTTTCGCCCATGAACCAGCTGACCACCGAGACATCGACCAGCGAATCGAGGCCTTTGAGTGTCCGCATGATCAGCGTTCGGTGAGCCCAAGGGCAGGCCAGCGAGACATATAGGTGATAGCGACCGGCTTCGGCCGCAAAGCCGCCTTCACCGGTGGGACCCGGACGCCCGTCGCGGGTCACCCAGTTGCGCCGCTGTGCGGCCTCGCGCTGAAAAGCGCCGTCCTTGCTGCTTTCGTACCACTGGTCGTGCCAGCGCCCCTCGATCAGCAAGCCCATCACCGTCTCCTTCAACTTGGTATGTTCGCGTTGGAGACCAGTCTAAAGGTAATGGTTCGATAGAAAGGCGCAAATGATGACCTGCCATTATCGGTATCTTCGATGCGAATCCTTTAGTGAGGGGCTCGCCCCCGATTGATCGATGGGCCATCGGGCCAGTCGCCTCGCTAAAGAGAACGATTAGCCCAGAAGGTTTGAGCTTTGGCGAATGCGCTATCACGGTCTTCACCCAGCCCCCGCAGCGCCAATGCCATGGTCGAAATCAACGCCATCTGGCCATAGCTGTCCTGGCTTTCACCCCGCCAGAACGCCAGCAAATGTTGTGGCTCCAGCGTCGCGGGCTTGACATGTCGTTGCGCCGACAGCATCGGCCACTCTTCATCCCAGCTTTGCCCGCCGTCAGTGCCATACAAGTGGCTTGGGCTATCGGGATTCACTTCGATCTCGCCACCATCGCCCTTGATCACGATGGCCCTGTCGCCCAGCAGCCCGCTGGCATCGCGGTGCACCACCTGATACCCAGGGTGAAAAATGCTCTGCAACCCGCAGCTTGCACTCAGCGGGTTGAGAATCCGCGCCAGCGAGTGAATCGGCGAGCGCAGCCCCAAGGTGTTGCGCAGGTCGATCATGCGCTGTAGTTGCGGTGCCCAGTCTACCAACGGCATGAACGCCAAGCCCTTGGCGTCCAGCGCGGCACCGGTGGCCTGCCAGTCACGGCAAAGCGGGATGTCCAGCAGCCCCAGCAGTTGCTCGGTGTACAAGCGCCCAGCCGTGTGGGCGCCGCCGCCGTGCATGAAAATCCGTATGCCGTTATTGGCCAGGCATTTGGCTGCCAGCAGGTACCAGGGCAGATGACGCTTCTTGCCGGCATAGGTGGGCCAGTCGATGTCCACTTGCAGCGCCGGCGCGTGCAGGCGTTCACGCAGGGCTTCAGTGAAGCCCGCGAGCTCCTCCGGGCTCTCTTCCTTGTGCCGTAACAGCATCAAGAAGGCGCCGAGCTGCGCTTCTTCGACCTTTTCATCGAGCAGCATGCCCATGGCTTGCCGGGCTTCCTCGCGGGTCAGGCTGCGCGCACCGCGCTTGCCCTTGCCGAGGATGCGCACGAATTGCGCGAACGGGTGTTCGGCCGGGGTTTCGGTGACGAGAGCGATGGGCGTAGTCATATGCAATTGGTCGGCTTGGGCAGGCCCGCCAGCTTGGCGGCGAGTTTGGCGGGAGTACCGTTGAACAGCAGATTGAGGTGCAGGGAGTTGCCCTTTTCCGGGCCCAGCTTGGCAGCGGTGTACTTGATCAGGGGACGAGTGGCAGGGGATAGCTCGAATTCGGTATAGAACTGGCGTAACAGCTCGAGGATCTCCCAGTGCGCCGGGGTCAGATTCAAGCCGGCCTGCACCGCCAGCGCTTCGGCCACGGTCGTGGACCAATCGTTCAGATCTATCAGGTAGCCGTCCTTGTCGAGGGCGATATGTTTATCGCCAATCAGCAGCGTATTCATAGCCAGTTATTGACCTTGTCGAAATCGATAGAGAGTTGCACGAAGCCGGCGTAATCAAGGCGCTGTACCTGCTCGCTGGCGTAGATGGCCCTGGCACTCACATCTTCATCCAGTGCATACAGGCGCCCGCTTTGCGCCACTTCCAGCAGCGGCAGCCATGCGGTACTGCCAGTTTGCAGGGCGTGCACGGCGTCGCCACAGAGCAACAGGCCATCGGTCGCCCCTAATACCTTGAGGCAGCTCTTCAACCGGCCATCGGTGAAAGAGGAGTGGGAAACTACATGCAAGGTCGCCATTAGATCGTCACCACTATGTCGAAGCGGTCAATAAGGGCTTTGATGCCAGCGTCATCCAGCATCTGTGCATCCAGCGCCAGCGCTGTATCACTCAGGCCGCGCTCCGCCAGGCTGCTGGCGCAGACGAACAACTCGTCGACACCGAACATTGGCAGCGCTTGCAAGTTGGCCCCTAGATTTTTTTGCTGCACGGCGGCCGGTTGCTGTGCGGGCAGCAGTTGCAAGGCGCCATCGTCGAGAAACAACATTGCCAACGGCAGGTCGAACGCGCCGCCAGCCAGGGCGATATCCAGCGCTTCACGAGGTCCAGGCCCGGACCAAGGCGCCTGGCGGCTGATGATCAACATCGACTTGGCCATATCATTGTCCTCCAAAGCTGACGAGCCGGTCGGCAAGCTGTGCGGCCTCGTGCAACTGCCCCAGGCCCGAAAGCTCCCACGGCGCGGGCAAATTGACTGCAGTGCGACCGTAGCGCTGGGCTTCTTCGGTATTCAGCACGCCGCGACGCAGCGCGGCGGCGATGCACACCACCGCATCAAGGCCATTGTCGGTCACGAACTGCCGCCACAGCGCTGGTACATCCAGTTCATCCTGAGGTGTGACGACGTTGCTGGAGGCGCTGTGCACACCGTCCTGATAAAAAAACAGCCGGGTAATCTCATGCCCTCCCGCCAGTGCCGCTTGGGCGAACAGCAGGGCGCGGCGCGAGGAGGGCGCATGGGCGGGGGCGAACACGGCAATGGCAAATTTCATCGGTCACTCGATCAGCAAATCTGAGGGAATGATAAAGCCTCATCCACGAAAAAGCCCGCCGAAGCGGGCTTTCTGGTGATCAGCTGCCGTGGCCGAAGCCTTGGCGAGATCCTTTAGTCATCACGACCCATGATGCCGAAGATCTGCAACAGGCTGATGAACAGGTTGTAGATCGAAACATACAGGCTGATAGTCGCCATGATGTAGTTGCGTTCGCCGCCGTGGATGATCGCGCTGGTCTGGAACAGAATGCAGACCGACGAGAACAGCACGAAGCCGGCGCTGATGGCCAATTGCAGGCCGCTGATCTGGAAGAACATGCCCGCAACGGTCGCGCCCAGCAACACGAAGAAACCGGCGGTGATGAAACCGCTGAGGAAGCTCATGTCCTTGCGGCTGATCAGCACATAGGCCGACAGACCACCAAACACCAGGGCGGTCATGGCGAAAGCCGAGCTGACGACTTCCGCGCCGCCGCGCATACCCAGATAGACGTTCAGCACTGGGCCGAGGATGTAGCCCATGAAGCCGGTCAGGGCGAATGCCGAGACCAGGCCCCACGCCGAATCGCGCAGCTTGTTGGTCAGGAAGAACAGACCGTAGAAGCCGATCAAGACGATGAAGATATTAGGACGACCCACATGCATCTGCTGTGCAACGTAGGCCATCACGCCGCTGAAGGCGAGGGTCAGGGCCAGCAGCCCGTAGGTGTTGCGCAGGACGCGGCTAACTTCTAGCTGCTGAACCTGCGAGCTGTTATTAACGGCATAATCCTGTTCGCGCATGGCGAGCTCCTTAAAGGTTGGAACGAGATCGACGCCGTAGCGCCGGGCCGAAACCTGTGTCTGAAATGTTCGGATGCAAAGATCATAACAGAGCGGCGCCAATAGGCCACATTGAGAGTTTGACAGGTTGTTTCATTACGGTATTATGGCGCCCGCAACGCAGCTGGGGCCGTGGCCGAGAGGCTTCCCAGGCAGCCTGCAAGTGTCATCGCAACACTCGGGAAATTGGCAGAGTGGTTGAATGCACCGGTCTTGAAAACCGGCGGACGTTAATAGCGTCTCCAGGGTTCGAATCCCTGGTTTCCCGCCAACATCATCGAAAAAGCCCCGCAAATGCGGGGCTTTTTCGTTTCTAGAGTTTGGTCGTGGCAAAGCGGAAACGGCCAGTCGGTTCCGCATCTTTTCCAATGCGCTCCACAACCCTGCGGCTTCGCCATTCGGCCTGCGCAAGTCGCCAAGGCCAAGCACAGCCCCATCAACGGGCACATCGCCCTCAGCCTACTCGACAATACTGCGACTAACCCCCAAGCGACCTGGAATCCCGGACGGACCATCGAGGTTAAAAAGCGTTCTACAAAGCCATCACCGAGGGCATCCACAACAGCACAGGTGGGATGTCTAGATCAGCCTGATCGACACGAAGCGAGAGGATTGGTCATTTGGCAATGGCGAGACGCAATATGCTCCCCCGAAAGATCCCGCGACCGCGCTCCAGACAGATAAGCGGTAGATAAATTTTCTGAACCGCCTTCCGCTCGACATGACCAACTCTCTGAAACCCCCGATTTATCAGGCCCTCAGAGAGGCTGGCATGCTGATAGCAACGGTTGAACAACAAAAACTGGCCATGCTCGCCATTATCCAGCAATTGTCGACCCAAGGGGTGGACCTGGTTGCCGTCGCCGAGGGCGCCAAGCTGCGTATTTTCGGCAGTCCGGACCTGTTCGAGCTGCCGGCAGAGTACCGGCTGCGTGCAGCATCGGCAGTGGATGAGCTGATAGGTGAAGCCATCAAGGACCCGACCGACAGCGCCAGATGACGGTCGAGCCCGTGTCCTGCCCCACAGATATCACTAAGAGGATCCATCATGGCCGACGAAAAGCCAGAACCGCCCAAGGATGACACCCCAGCCCACTCCACGCCGCAAGAGCGAGAACGGTTGAAGGATTTCAACAAGGACGGTATCCCACCCGGGTCGAGCTGATATTACCCTTCATCCTGCAATCGCAAAATCCGATCGAACCCTTGCGCCAGAGCGTCTGTCGACTTTCCATACGCTCTGGCCACGAACCGCGAGGGATGGAATTTGCACAAGCTTGAGTTGCCCGGCACCGCCATCGCCTGGTCGGTATTGCCCTTGCTGGCCTTGGCCGGCGCCACCGACGCCTTGATGATCCTGCACAGCAAGGAATTGCTCGCGGTTTACATGACCGGCAATTCCACCAAGCTGGGCGATTTTCTGGCGCAGGGCGCATGGTTCAAGGTTGGCGAAATCGCCAGTGTCATCGGTACTTTCGTGTTCGCCACCACTGTTGCAGCGTGGATGGGTGATCGCATCGGTCGAGTGCGTAGCGGCGTACTGCTGCTGTTCGTGGGGGTGTTGCTGGCAATCGCTGCCCCCTTGGCCGCGCAAGCGACGGAGAAATACTCCCTGGCTACCGTCATGGTCATTGCCGCCGCCATGGGCACCCTCAATCAAGTCCGTGCCGACGAGCCGGGCGTCACCTTCGTCACTGGCCTGCTGGTAAAGCTGGGGCGTTGCCTGGCGGCAGGCAAGTTTGGCGGGGCGGCGGATGCCTTCTCGCGCTGGCTGTGCCTGTTGATCGGTGCGCTGCTTGGGACGCTGGTCGACGGCCGTCTCGGCGCCGCGACCCTGTTGCTGCTGGCTGCTCTGGCCGCCCTCGGCGCACTCACCGCGTGGCTGGTTCAGCCCAATGGCCGCCCGCAAGAATCCTGATCTGTGGTTGCCAATCATCTGGAGAATATCCCCATGTCCGACTCGAAGCTCTATCCGTTCGCCGCTCAAGGCCCCGGCACCGCCGATGGCAAACGTCTGCCGGCCTCAGGCCCTGCGAGGCCGGCAACCGAAATCGACCGCGGCGGGGTAAAAGACGGCAAGGTCGAATTCATCAACTGGCGTGGCGAAGCGGACCGGCCGGAACCCGCACCGCCCGCGCCCCTGCCACCCGCAGAAAGAGTCGGGTTCGCCATCGTCGGCCTGGGTCGCCTGGCGCTGGGGCAGATCCTGCCGGCGTTTGCCCAATCGTTGCACGCCAAGCCGGTCGCGTTGGTGTCTGGCAGCCCAGACAAAGCCAAAGCGGTCGCCGCGCAATATGGCATCCGGCAAGAGGCCGTGTATGGCTACGACCAGATCGAAGCGCTGGCCGACAATCCTGAGGTCCAGGCCGTGTACATCGTCACCCCCAACGGGCTGCATCTTGAACAGGTGCAAGCGGCAGCGCGCGCGGGCAAGCATGTGTTGTGCGAGAAGCCCATGGCCAGTACTTCCGAGCAGGCGCGGCAGATGATCAAGGCCTGCGACGCGGCCGGGGTGCGGTTGATGATCGCTTACCGCTGCCAGTACGAGGATTTCAATAGCGCCGCTGCGCAACTGGTGCAGTCGGGTGAGTTGGGGCGCGTGCGGCTGATCGAGGCAACCAACGCCCAGGCCCAGGGCCCCGATGGTCAGTGGCGACTTGACGCCGCCTTGGCTGGCGGCGGCGCGCTGCCGGACATCGGCCTGTATTGCCTCAACGGCGTGCGCACCATGCTCGGTGAAGAACCGATCGAGGTCTATGCGCAAGTGGTCAATCCTCAAGGTGATCCGCGTTATGCCCAGGTCGAGGAAACCATGAGCTTCATGCTGCGTTTTCCCTCTGGCGCCATCGCCAACTGCGCCACCAGCTACGGCGCTCACGAAACCAAGGACATGCGCCTGCGCCTGGAAAAAGGCTGGATCGAAATCGAGAACGCCTTTGCCTACAAAGGCCAGCGTTTGCGGGTGGCTCGACGCAAGGACAGCCTCGAATCCGTCGAAGAGCTGCGAGTAGGGGCGGGTAACCAGTTCAGCCAGGAGATCGACCACTTCGCTCAGTGCCTGCAGACCGGTGAGGCGCCCCGCACCCCTGGCGAAGAGGGGTTGCAGGATCACTTGCTGATGGAAGCGATTTACCAGTCGGTGCGGGAGAATCGACCAATACCGATCGAGTGGGAAAGCAAGCATCGCACCGCAGCACGCTCTTGAAGAACACAGGGGAGCGGCACTGGCCGCTCCCCTGTGACGTCATGGGGCATGCAGCGTCACCGTTACTCCGAGTCGTTCATCCTCTGCATCATCTGCCGCCCAGACACGGTAATTGCCTGGCCCGATAACAAAGCCTCCCTCCTCGAAACGAGCAAGGATGCGTGGTTCCAGCTGGACCTCGACATCGGCTTGCTCGCCCGCTGCCAGAAAGACTTTTTCAAATCCGGCGAGGCGTTTGGCAAAGCCGTCTTCGCCCGTTTTTGCGATATAAAGCTGCAACGTCGTAGCGCCAGCGCGCGGCCCGGTATTGTTCACCCGCACTGATACCTTGCCGGGCTCGTTGACGCGCAGGTCGCTGAATTCGAATGTGCTGTAGGACAACCCGAAGCCGAACGGCAGCAGCGGCTTGAGACGCTGCCGTGCATACCAGCGATAACCGACATCCGAGCCTTCGATATCGTAGTTGATCGGGATGATCTCGCCTTTACGCGGCATGCCGGGGTTGGAGGTGGTGGTGGCAGGGTCGATCTGCTCGGGGCGCGGCAGTTGCGACTCGCTGGCGGGAAAGGTGATCGGCAAGCGTCCGGACGGATTCACTCTGCCGAACAGCACGCCAGCCACCGCCGGGGCACCCCCTGAACCGGGATACCAGGCGGCCAGCACAGCGGCGACGTTATCGAGCCAAGGCAACAGCACCGGGCCGCCGGTCTGCAAGACGACGATGGTGTTGCGGTTGGCTGCGGCGACGGCCTCGATCAAGGCATCCTGATTGCCGTCGAGGCCTAGTCCCTTGGCGTCCAGCGCTTCCGAGCGCCATTCCTGAGCGAAGACGATCACCGCATCGGCGATCGCCGCCTGCGCAACGGCCAAGGTCACATCCGTGCCGTCGAGAAAATCCACCTGCTGCGCCGCGCTTTCTTCCTTGATCGCCTGCACCAGGGAGGACGGTTGGTAAACCTTGGCGACCTGCATGCCCATCATGTCGATGCCCGGCAGCGACAGGCTGCCGATCGGGGTCACGCAAGAGGAGCCTCCGCCACACAGCACGCCGTGATCGGCGTGGGCACCGATGACCAACAATCGTTTTGCCCGTTGTGCCAGGGGAAGTGTGCCCTGAGCATTCTTGAGCAGCACGATGCCTTCCTCGGCCTGGCGTTGGGCGATGAGCCGATGTTGGCTGTAATCGATGGGCAGCGCCGGCACCGGGTCCAGTGCCCCCACCTCGATCAGGCTGCGCAGGATGCGCGTGACCATGTCGTCGATGCGGCTCTGCGGGACTTCGCCAGCCTTGACCGCCTGGCGCAGCGCCGCGCCGAAGTGATGGGCGTCGTCCAGATTGGCGCCCGACTGTACGTCCAGCCCCGCCAGCGCGGCCTTGACGCTGGAATGCGTGGCGCCCCAGTCGGACATCACCCAGCCTGGGTACTCCCATTCCCCCTTGAGCACGGTATTCAACAGGAAGGCGTTCTCGGACGCGTAATCGCCGTTGATCAGGTTATAGCCGGGCATCACCGCACCGGGTCGACCGATCTCTATCGCCAGCTGGAAGGCCAGCAGATCGGACTCGCGCAACGCCGCCTCGCTGAGGTTCGAGCTGACCATCACGCGTCCGGTCTCCTGAGCATTGGCGACGAAATGCTTGACCGTCGACACCACCTTCTCGGATTGAATGCCGGCCACCGACTGGCCTGCCAATACGCCGGTCAGCAGAGGATCCTCGCTGATGTACTCGAAATTGCGACCACCGCGGGGCTCTCGGACCAGATTGGCGCCACCCGCCAATTGCACGTTGAAGCCTTTTTGCCGCGCCTCTCGACCCACCAGCGCGCCCGACTCGAAGGCGAGGCTGGGGTTGAACGTGGCGCCGAGCAGCAGCGAACTGGGCAGCGCGGTGGCATGGTCACCTGGGCGGACATTGCCGAGGTTGCCGACACCGAGGCTCGCGTCCGATTGCTGCATGGCCGGGATGCCCAGGCGTTCGATACCGGGGTAAAAAGCGGCAGACCCCAAGGCGCCCTCCGGTTTGTCTTCGCCGGCCAGTGGAATGGCCATGGGACCGGACAGCCAGGCGAACTTCTCGTCCTCGGTCATCTGCGCCACGAGGGTCCGTGCGCGGTCATCCGTCGAGCGGTCGACGGGTGTTGCGGGTACCTCACTCATCACGATCGTCCAATCAAGTGTGTAAGGTTCTGAGTGGTGTCTGGCTCGCGGGTTCCCGGCCGATCAGGGTTTCATGAGAGGCTTCATCCGGCGGCGCTGACGGTGTTCACTGCGGTGATTCGCCCATTCCAGATCATCTCGTAGTGGGCGCTCTGTACGATGGACGTTACCGGGCGTGGCGTCATCAGTGCCCAGCAGGTATTGCCCGGCAGACGCACCGAACGGTAACGCAGCCCGGGGCTGCCCGCGTTCTTGATGGCTCTGCCCAGTTGCCGGGACTGACTGTAGTCGTCCGGCGCATGGATCGGGTGAGTGATCGGCAGGACCAGGGCATCGAACATGTCCTTGTCGGTGAACACGCAGGTCAGCCCGCGAAACACGAAGCGCTCGTAGTTCAAGCCTTGAACCTTCGCCCAGTAACTGTCCTGGTGATGGCGCACCTCGGCCAGCGCGGTTTCCATGGTGTCCGCCAGGTACAGGGCGCCGAAGCTGCCATCGCTGAATCGCGAGCCTGCCGGATTGACATGGGTAAAGGGCGCCGTCGCATAGGCGCAGCCGGGGATGCCAAATGGGATTTGCGCGCGAGGGATCAGTTCCAGCCGCCCGATTTCATTCTGCAGGCGCGGATTGGTCAGCGCCTGCAACTGGTACAGCACCTCGAACTCGTCGGCACTGGCCACGTCGTCGAACAGTGCGATGGGCGGGAATCTGGAATTGACCAAGCGGCAGGCGTGCACCTGTTCGCCCGGCATCCGTGCCAGTTGATCGAGCATTACCATTGTGCTCCGCGCAAGGCATCGATGCGCCTGAAAGTTTCATACAACGAGATCATGTCGCCCTGCGCCATGACGTCGAGCGGCGTGCGTCCGCTGAAGAATTCATTGTGGTTGGCCATTTGCACAAAGCCGTAGACGTTTTCAGGGTTGTCGAACACCAGGCGCAGCGCCGCGTGGATGTTGAGCACCAAGCTGACGCGCTGCATCTGGTCTGTGTCCAGGTTCAAGGACCAGCTCGGATCGCTCTGTTTGGCGCGGGCCAGGGTGCTTCGCGAGATGCGCAACACGTTGCAGGATTGTTCGCCGCTGGCCCGCCATTTTTCCAGGATGCCCACGGCGACACGCAGGCCTGCGGCGCATTGCTCTTTGCTGAATGTTGGGGTTTGCAGTGCGGCGACCATGCCCGTGACCTCATGCCTTGTGTCTGTAGATGCAAATATAAGCTTTGTCTCTCTACAGACGCAAGGATGCATTGGAGGCTGATGGCGGTACGCGAGGGGAGGTTTAGTGATCATTCGCCGATTGTGGAGGGGAAACTCTTCACTGATCAGAGGGAAATCATTCCCCCCAATCAGTCGTTGTCGAGCGAATTCGAGGAAGAAAGCGCCGACTCTCTCGACGCCTTCTTCACCCGCCGTCACACCAGCAGGTTTTTCTTGATGCTGCCGCCCTGCACGATCATGGCCAGGTGCTCGCCCTGGCCTACCAGGCAGCTGATATCGGTCAGCGGATCGCCGTCTACCACCAGCAGGTCGGCCAAGGCACCCGGGGCGATGCAACCCAGCTCGCCTTCGCGTTGGAGTATCTGCGCGGCGACGCTGGTGGCACTGCGGATGGCCGCCAGATTACCCAGTACCTCGGCGCGGATCTTCAGTTCGTAGCTCTGGTATTCGTGCATCTCGCCCAGCAGATCGGAGCCGTAGCCCATGGGCACGCCGGCTTCGGCAAACAGTTTCAAGGCATTGCGCCCGGCCTGGCGCACGTCTTCGATCTTGGCCACCGACTCGGGCGGCAGGCCGGCGCGGGCGCCATGTTCGGCGAGCATTTCGTAGGTCACCTGGGTGGGGACCGCAAAGGCGCCTTTCTCAGCCATCAACCGCGCGGTATCGGCATCCACCAGGTTGCCGTGCTCGATGGTGCGTACGCCGCATTCGATGGCGCGGCGGATGGCGCGAGCGGTATAAGCGTGGGCCATGACGTAGGTGTTGGCGGCCTCGGCTTCGTCGACGATGGCGCGGATTTCGGCCTCGCTGTATTGAGTGTTGGCGATCGGATCGGTGGGCGAGGAGACGCCGCCCGAAGCCATGATCTTGATCTGGCTGGCGCCCTGTTGCAGCTCTTCACGCACGGCCAGGCGCACGTTGTCGACGCCATCCACCACTCGCGCGATTGCACCCGCGCGAAAGCAGCACGAGCACGGTTCGCTGAGCAGCAATTCGCCACGGGCGCGCATGTCGCCATGGCCCCCGGTCTGCGACAGCGCCTTGCCTGACGCGAAAATACGCGGGCCGGGGATCAGCCCGATCGCAATCGAACGGGCCAGCGCCCAGTCGGCACCACCAGCGTCGCGTACCGTGGTGAACCCGCGCTTGAGCATGGCGTCGAGGATCGGCAGGGCGCGATACATGGTGATCGCGTTGGGTTGCAAGGCGTTGAGGCCGAGGTTGGCATTGGAGGCCAGTACGTGCACGTGGCAGTCGATCAGACCGGGCATCAGCGTGCGCCCGCCGAGGTCGATCACCTCGGCGCCCGCTTCGGCCGGTTCGCCCTGGGCGCGCACGGCGACGATGCGTTCACCCTCGATCAGTACTTCCTGGCCCGTCAGCAACTGGCCGGCGACGGGGTCCAGCAGGCGGCCGTTGCGCAGGATCAGGCGAGTAGGGGTGGTCATTGGACAGCTCCTGTCAAAGTGATATGTGCCTTGGGCTTGTCGCGTGGCTGATCGCGGAAAAGCAGGGCGCCGATGCCGCTCACGGCTGCCGCGAACATGATGTAGAAGGCCGGGGCGAGATTGCTGCCGGTCTGGGCGATCAAGGCAGTGATGGTAAAGGTGGCGAAACCACCGAAAATGGTTACCGCGAAGTTGTAGGCCACCGACAGCCCGGTGGACAGCACGTGGGTCGGCAGCAGTTCACCGAAAGCGGCGAGGATCGAGCCGATATAGCCGGCGATCATCAAGCCCAGCACCAACTCGAACACCAGCAGCGAGGCCAGCCCGGGCACGTGGTTGATGTAGTAGAACATCGGGTAGGCGGCGATGAAGATGGCTGCGGCCGAGCACAGCAGCCATGGGCGACGGCCCTGCCTGTCGGCCAGGGCGCCGACGATGGGCGTGGCGACGATCAACACACCGCCACCCACCATGCTGGCGCAGAAGCCCATCCACGACGGCAGGCTCAGAACGCGGGTCGCGTAGGAGGGGATGTAGAACAGAATGGCATAGGTGCACACGGTCCAGAGCACCACTAGCGAGAAGCTGATCAGGGTCTGGCGCGGATAGCTGCGCAGCACTTCGCGCAACGGCGATTCACTGGTTTGCGCTTCACTGTAGGCCGGGGTTTCGTCGATGCGGCTGCGGATATAGAAGCCGATCGGGCCGATCAGCGTGCCGATCAGAAAGGGCACGCGCCAGCCCCAGTTTTCCAGTTGTGCCTGAGTCAGGTAGGTCGACAGCAGCGCGCCCAATCCAGAGCCGAGCAGCACCGCGACGCCGATACTGGCCTGGATCCAGCTGGAGTAGAACGCCTTGCGCCCAGCTGGTGCATGCTCGGTGAGGAACGCCGTGGCGCTGCCCATTTCACCCCCGGCGGAGAAGCCCTGCAGCAGCCGCGCAAGCACGATAAGCACCGGTGCGATAAAGCCGATCTGGGCAAAACCGGGCGTCACCGCGATGATGAAGGTGCCCAGCGCCATCAACAGGATGGTCAGTGACAGCGCCGCTTTGCGACCGTGCTTGTCGCTATAGATACCCAGTACGATGCCGCCCACCGGACGCATGAAAAACCCGACCCCGAAAGTGGCCAACGCCAGGAGGTACGAACTCAGTTCGCTGCCGGTGGGGAAGAACACCTTGGCGATGATCACCGAAAAGAAGCTGTAGACCGTGAAGTCGAACCATTCCAGGCCGTTACCGATCACGGTGGCGACGACGGCGCGGCGCGCCTGCTTCGAATGGATCTGAGAGGGGGTATGGGCGCTCGCGTTCACATGAAGCTCCTGCATGCTGCATTCGCAGGCCTCCTGTGGTTCAGGAAATATCCCGCGAAGAATGAGGGCAGAACCGGGCAAATTGACGCTGTGTCAGGGTCTGATGCCCTTGTGTGACCCGAGAATACGGGCGGTGCGAGGAAGGCGAAAACGCTTATTGCGCAGATTTGCATGCGTGCAGCGCATGCAAGGCCTACGCGGGAATTTGCCCCGTCAGCCACTTTTCGAACGCCCGGGCGGCGCGACTCGGCAGCGATGCAGTCGGCGTCAACAGGTAATAACCGCCCACGGCGCCGACCCTCTCGACGCAGGCGGGGACCAAGGCGCCACTGCGCAGGTGCGCGTCGATCATTGGTCGCCAGCCCAATACGATGCCGTGGCCGGCGATCGCCATGTCCACCAGCACTGGGTAATGGTTGACCGTCAGCCGCTTGCGGATGATCGAGGCGTCGACGCCTTGGCGCGCGAACCAGTTGCCCCAGGACAGCCACTGGCGTTGACCGTCTTCGAGCATCAACAGCCGATGATCAAGCAACTCGGCGGCCGTCAGAGTGCGTCCTTGCAGATAGTCGGGCGAACAATAGGCACCCACTGACTCGGGAAACAGCAACTGACTGTCCAGCCCCGACGGCGAGGTGGCGCCCAGAAAGTACACCGCCAGGTCGAATTCGGCGCGCACCAGCGAATCAAGGCCGTCGACCACCCGTAAACGCGCATCCACCGCCGGAAACTCATCCACGTAGCGGCCCAGTAGCGGCCCCAGCCACAGCGCTGCGACGCCACTGGAGCACGCCAGGGTCAATTGCTGCTCGCCGTTGTGGGTGATGACCTTGGCCGTGGCTTCGGCGCATTGGGTCAGCAACCGATGCACCTCCTCGGCATACAGCTGGCCGGCGACGGTCAGGTGAATGCGCTTGTGCTCGCGGCGAAACAGCGCCCGCCCGAGGAACTCTTCCAGCTGTGCGACCTGGCGGCTGATGGCGCTTTGCGTCAAGTGCAACTCGGCCGCCGCACGGGTGAAGCTGCCATGACGCACAGCGGCCTCGAAGGCGATAAGGTTTTGCAGCGGGGGAAGGGGATCGATGCGCATGGTGAGGAGCAAACCTGTCAGGGAAAGGAAAGTCAGCCGCGGCTGTTGGATTTGAACGCCGGCAACTCCTGCAACAGCATCTGCAACATCCGGCTCGACGCCACGCTCAACTGGCGCCCCAAGCGGCTCACCAGGTGCGTCTGGGGGCTACTGAATACCGGGTTTTGCAGGGGCAGGGCGACCAACGCCCCGGCCCTGATTTCCTCTTCCACCACAAAAGTCGGCAACAGCGTCACCCCACCCTGCATGGCGAAGCGCTTGAGCAGGGCGAAGGTGCTGCACGTCAGGGTCGGCAGCAGGCTGACACCCTCCTGATGTTCCGCCGCCAGCAGGATCTGCCGGATACCGTAGGCCACACCGGGCAGCGCCAGGCGATAGTGGTCCAGCCCCAGCAGAGCGATCGGCTCCTTGCTGTCTACCAGTACATGCTCGGGGTTGACCACCGCGCACACCGGATGGCTGTGCTGTGCGTGGGAGCGCAGCTTGTTGTCTGCCGCCGGATTGAACACCAGGCCGATATGCGCTTCGTCTTCAACCACCTGGCGGATCAGCTCGTTGCTGCCGCAGACATTCACGATCAGCTCGACCTTGGGGTACAGCGTCGAGAAATGCGTCAGCGGTTGCGACAGACTGTCGAGGAAGCCCTCGCCCACCGCCAGCGTCACCGAACCACTCTGCAGACCGCGCAACGCCTGGATCGAGTCCAGCAGTACTTCTTGCTGCGTCAGCCGTTGACGATAGTAGGTCAGCACCTTGTCACCGGCTTCGGTCGGCTTCACGCCACGACGGTGGCGCTCCAGCAGCGGTGCTCCGAGCTCCTGCTCCAACTGAGCGATCTGCCGACTGACCGCCGAGGGCGCGACGTTGAGGATGTCGGCGGCGGCCCTCACGCTGCCTGCGCGCACGGCCTCGAAGAAATACAGGATGCGACGATCTTGGACGATGCTCATAAAAATCCTGTGTTGCCTTAAACGCAACAAAAATGCGAACTAGCGATTATTGCTGTGATCACCGACCGCTGTCCATACTCGTCTCATGCCCCAGGCAGGGCCCTCAAAACTTGAGCGAGAGACCTTCAATGAGCTTGAAAATCGGCGTTATCGGGCTAGGCAACATGGGCGGTGGCATGGCCGCGACGCTGGCGAGCAAAGGTTTCGACGTCAGCGGTTTCGACCTTGCCCACACCGCGCTGGAAAAGGCCCAGGCCAAGGGCGTCAAGCCCGTTGCCGAGCGCGAACAACTGATTGCCAGCGTCGAGGTGCTGATCCTTTCGTTGCCCAAGGCCGAACACGTCGAAGCCGTGTGCCTGGGCGCCAACGGCATCCTCGCGCTGGGCAAGCCGGGGTTGATCGTCGTCGATACCACCACCTCCACCCCCGAGGCGAGCCGTAAGGTTGCCGCCGCCCTTAAGGTCAAAGGCATCGCCTTTATCGACGCCCCGGTGTCCGGCGGCCCCAAAGGCGCGGCTACCGGCACCATGTCGATGGTGATCGGCGCCGAGGACGACGATCTGGCGCGCGTGATGCCGATACTCGAGGGCATGAGCGGCACCCGCGTGCACATCGGCCAGACCGGCGCCGGCAACGTCGCCAAGATCGCCAACAACATGCTCACTGCCTGCCACCTGATCAGCACCGCCGAAGCACTGAGCATGGCCGCCAAGGCCGGTGTCGACCCGGCAAAACTGCTCGAAGGCTTGAACGCCGGCTCCGGGCGCAGCAGTGCCACGCAAGCCATGTTCCCCACTTGGGTCATGAACAAGGCTTACGACTCGGGCTTCACCATGGGCCTGATGCGCAAGGACGTAGGCCTGGCCCGCGACCTCAGCGCCAGCCTCGACCTCGACCTGCCGCTGTCGCGCGCCGTCGCCGATCTATGGCAAGCGAGCAGCGCCACGCTGCCGGACGCCGATGACTTCTGCTGCATCGTTGAACGCACCGATGCCCCCCTGTTTGGCCGTGGAGAATAACCAATGAGCACGCAAAAGATCCTTGAATTGATGCGCCCGTTCTGGGGCGACCGCAGCACTATCGGCAGTTACGTTGGCGGTGAGTTCATCGACGGTCACGGCGCGCCAGTGGAAGTACGCAACGCCCACGATGACAGCCTGCTGTTGAGCTTCGCCGATGCCGACGAGTCACTGGTCGCCATCGCCGATCGAGCCACCAAGGCCGCCCAGCAGCAGTGGTGGGCGCTGACCGCTCAAGCCCGTGGCCGCGCGCTTTACCAGGTAGGCGCGCTGATTCGCGAGCAGGCCGAGAGCCTTGCGCAAATAGAATCCCTCACCGCCAACAAGCCGATCCGCGATGCCAGCGTCGAGGTGCAGAAAGTCGCCGAGATGTTCGAGTACTACGCCGGTTGGGCCGACAAGCTGCACGGTGAAGTGATTCCGGTGCCCACCAGCCACCTCAACTACGTGACCTACGAACCGCTGGGCACGGTGTTGCAGATCACCCCCTGGAACGCGCCGATCTTCACCTGCGGCTGGCAGTTGGCGCCGGCCCTGGCCGCCGGTAACGCGGTGATCCTCAAACCGTCCGAGCTGACCCCGCTGTCGTCCTTGATGGTCGCCGTGCTGATCGAGCGCGCGGGCGTGCCCAAGGGCCTGGTCAACGTGATCGCCGGGTTCGGTCACAGCATCGGCCAGGCTTTTATCGCCAAGGCCGATATCCGCAAAGTGGTATTCGTCGGCTCGCCGGCTACCGGCCGGCACATCGCCGTCGCCGCTGCGCAGCGTTGTATCCCCGCCGTGCTGGAGCTGGGCGGCAAGTCGGCCAATATCGTCTTCGCCGATGCCGACCTCGATGTGGCCCTGCGTGGCGCGCAAGCGGCGATTTTTTCCGGTGCCGGGCAAAGCTGCGTGTCCGGTTCGCGCCTGCTGGTGCAAGAGTCGATCTTCGAGAAATTCACCCAGGCCCTCGCCGTGGCCGCCAGGCAGTTCAAGGTCGGTGACCCCAGCGATCCGCAAACGCAGATCGGCCCGATCAACAACGCCAAGCAATATCGGCACATCAAAACCATGCTCGAACGCGCGCTGGAAGAGGGCGCCACGCTGGTGGGCGCCGATGCCGAGCCGATCCCCGCCACGCCCGGTTATTACGTGAACCCTACGGTGCTCAAAGGGACTAACGATCTGTACTGCGCCCAGGAAGAGATCTTCGGTCCAGTGGTGGTAGCGATTCCGTTCAAGGACGAAGCCGACGCCATCCGCATCGCCAACGACAGCCGTTTCGGCCTCGCGGGCGGGGTATGGACCCGCGATGTCGGGCGCGCTCATCGGGTTGCCAGGCAAGTACGTGCCGGCACCTTCTGGGTCAACGGCTACAAGACCATTCACGTCAGCTCGCCGTTCGGTGGCTACGGTGAGAGCGGCTACGGCCGTTCCTCCGGCCTCGACGCGCTGCGTGAGTACAGCGAAGTGAAAAGCGTGTGGGTCGAAACCGCCGCCACGCCTGCCGCATCCTTTGGCTACGGCGCCAGCCTGGAGTAATGCCATGACTGTCCTCAAGAACTTGATCGACGACGCCGTGCTCTGGCGACGGCACTTCCACTCGACGCCCGAGCTCGGTTACCAGGAGCTGCAGACCTCCGATCGTGTCGCCCAATTGCTCGAGAGTTTCGGCATCGAAGTGGTCCGCGGCCTGGGCGGCACAGGTGTGGTCGGTACTCTGCGCAATGGCGAGGGCCCGAGCATCGGCATCCGCGCCGACATGGACGCCCTGCCGATCCAGGAGCTGGGCAACGCCGCGCACAAATCCACCCACAAAGGCTGCATGCACGCCTGCGGGCACGACGGCCACACCACCATCCTGCTGGCCACGGCGCGGCATTTGAGCGAGACGCGGCGCTTCAGCGGCACGGTGCATTTCATCTTCCAGCCCGCCGAGGAGAACCTCGCTGGCGCGCAGGCCATGATCGACGACGGACTGTTCGAGCGCTTCCCGATGGAGGCGATCTACGGTCTGCACAACTGGCCAGGCGTAACGGCCGGGCACGTGGTCATCAACCCGGGGCCGATGATGGCCTCGCTGGACACCTTCGAGATAACCCTGACCGGCAAGGGCTGCCACGCAGCGATGCCCGAAAAGGGCGCCGACCCGATCGTCGCCGCCGCCGAGTTGGTGTTGGGCTTGCAGACCATTACCTCGCGGCGTCTGTCGCCGCTGGATTCAGCGGTGGTCAGCGTGACCCAGTTCAACGCCGGCGAAGCGATCAACGTCATCCCTGAAACCGCCGTGCTGCGCGGTACGGTGCGCTGCCTGCAAACCCCGGTGCGGGCCAAGGTCCAGCAGTTGATCGAAGAATTCGTCGCTCAATTGCCGCAGGCCTTCGGCGTGACCGGTGCGCTGGATTACACCGTGGGCTACCCGGTCACCGAAAACGACCCTGACGCGGCGGCGGTCATGCGCCGGGCAGCGATCGCGGCGGTGGGTGAGGACAAGGTGCAATGGGGCTGCAATCCGTCGATGGCATCGGAGGATTTCGCCTTCATGCTCCAGGCACGGCGGGGGGCGTACGTGTGGCTGGGCGTGGATGGCGAGACGCCGTCGGCGGCGTTGCACAACCCGTATTACGACTTCAATGATGCGGTGATAGAACCGGGTGTTGCGGTGTGGACGGCGTTGGTGGAGCAGTCGTTGCCGCTGCAATGAGCGCGAGTTGGAACGGCCCCAGCGGGCCGTTTCAACCAATCCAGGCGCTGTGCGACAGGGGACTCAGCTAAACCCCGCGACCTCATGCGGCACGTAGGATGCCTCAAGCTGGTCGATCTCTTCACTCGTCAACTTCAGCGACATCGCTGCTACGGCATCTTCCAGGTGCTGCGGTTTGCTCGCACCCACCAGCGGCGCGGTCACCCCGGCTGATTGCGCCACCCAGGCTAACGCGACCTGCGCCCTTGGCACGCCGCGCGCCTTGGCTACACTGGCGACCGCCGCGACCACTTGCCGATCGGCGTCGGCGGTACGCGCCAGATACAGCGTCTTGCCGAACGCATCGGTGTCGGCACGGCTGCTGCTCTCATCCCAATCCCGCGTCAGCCGCCCGCGTGCCAGCGGGCTCCAGGGCAGCACTGCAATGCCCTGATCGCGACACAGCGGCAGCATCTCGCGTTCTTCCTCGCGGTTGAGCAGATTGAGGTGATTCTGCATCGACACGAATGGCGTCCAGCCATTGGCCTTGGAGGTGTGCAGGGCCTTGGCGAATTGCCAGGCATACATCGATGAAGCGCCGATATGCAGCGCCTTGCCGGCCTTGACCACATCGTGCAGGGCTTCGAGGGTTTCTTCGATGGGGGTGTGATAGTCCCAGCGGTGGATCTGATAGAGGTCGACATAATCGGTGCCGAGGCGCCGCAGGCTGTTGTCGATCTCGCTCAGGATCGCCTTGCGCGACAGGCCGCCGATATTCGGCGCCTGGCGCAACGGGAAGAACACTTTGGTGGCGATCACGATCTCGTCGCGACGGGCGAAATCACGCAGGGCCCTGCCGACGATTTCTTCCGAAGTACCATCCGAATAGCTGTTGGCGGTGTCGAAAAAGTTGATGCCCAACTCGACGGCCTGCTTGATCAGCGGGCGACTCTTTTCCTCGTCGAGGGTCCAGGGATGGTTGCCACGATCGGGGATGCCGTAAGTCATGCAGCCCAGCGCTACGGGGGAGACCTTGAGGCCGGTGTTGCCAAGGGATTTGTAGTTCACGTGGTTCTCCTTGTTGATCAGCTAAGAGGGTTGCGCTGCACCGCGATGCACTTGATCTCGACCAGCAGGCCCGGATGCGCCAGTTCGGCCACGCCAATGCAAGTCCAGGCGCACAAGCCGCGGGGGAACGTCCGGTTTTTGACCTCGCGAAACAGCGGCATGTGGCGCGCCATGTCGATGTGATAAGTGGTCATGTCGACCACGTCCTCGAAACGGCAGCCGCCGGCGTCGAGTACGCTGAGCAGGTTTGCCCAGGCGGCGACAAACTGCTGCTCCGGATCGATGATGACTTCCAGATCGGCCGTGCGCCCCACTTGGCCGGCACAAAACAATGTCGCGCCGACTCGCACGGCCGGGGCATAACCGGCGCGCTCGACCAACGACGTCATGGCCTCGGGGATGATGATTTGACGGTCCGGCATGGGCGAGGCTCCAGGTAGATGAGCTGTCGACTGTAGCAGCGGTTCGGCAGGGCGCGAATTAAGTCGACAGTGGGATGCTCCTGGAAGTGCCCTGGCAATGATGAGGAATCATTGCCCACTCAGAATGGTCTTCTGTAAACACGGCACCCCTGCATCTGAACGAGATGACGCCTATGCAAGAACACGACTTTCTCCAATTGCTCGCCGACGAGGGCTTCGGCACCCCCGTGGTGGTCGAGCGTGAGCCCCTGGGCACGCTTGACGAGCATGCGCATCCGTTCGAAGCCAAGGCGTTGGTGCTGCACGGCAGTCTGCGTATCCGTACTGCCACGGGCGAGCGGACCTATGCCGTGGGTGACGTTTTCCATCTGCAGCGAGATGAGCCGCATTCGGAAGTGTTCGGGGAGGAGGGCGTACGGTATCGTGTGGGGCGCAAGCAAACCTAGGGCAGACGGCTCTGGAGGTCCCGCTAAAGACTGTTCAGTATGTCTTCCACCCCCACCACACGCGCATAGTCCATCGCCAGATTGCTGAGCGACATGGCAGCGCGGCGATAGCCTCCAAGTCGTCCATAGCCCATCCTTTCGCAAAAAAACCGCAGTACCCGCAAACCTCAACGCTTGCTCAACGCCAATCTCGCCGCAAACATCACGAAAATCATCCCCGTCGTGCGATCCATCCAGGTGACCACCTTTTCGCGCCGCAGCACGCCGGCCAGCGGCTGGGTGGCGCCGATCAATATCGACGACCAGATCAATCCGATCAGCAGATGAATCCCCACCAGGCCAAACGTCCAGATCACCGGCGACTGACCGGCCGGAATGAATTGCGGCAGAAACGACACGTAAAAAATGCCTATCTTGGGGTTCAGCAGGTTGCCGGTCATGCCTCGGATAAACCAATTGGAGCGCGGCCTGGCCTGCGTTTCCAAGGCAGACAGCGAGGTGCGTGGGCGCATCAGCATATTCAATCCGAGCCAGCACAGGTAGGCCGCGCCGCAATACTTCAGGACGTTGAACGCCAACTCGGAGACGGCAATCAGGGCACCCAGGCCGAAGGCCACGGCAGCGCCCCACAACAGGCAGCCCACGTTGATGCCCAACACTGCGCGCAGGGCCTGCTGTTTGCCTTCTACCGTGGCGGTTCGCAGGATCAGGGCAGTATCAAGGCCGGGCGTGAGGGTCAACACGGTGGCGGCGAAGGTGAAGGCGAGGAGGTTGTCGGCGATGGACATGGGCGGGGGCTTCTAGCGTGCGGTTGAGTGTGACGTTAGCACAGGCTGGGCCAGCCCGACCACGGCGAACGCGCACCTTGCTCCCACAGTGCAAGAGGCCGGACCTGCTTGCACTGTGGGGGCAAAGCTTGCTCGCCAAGCGGCCGGTAGCAGCACCGCATCTCGTGCCGCCAATCAATACTTGAACCGCCCTACCAACTCATTCAACTCCCCGCTAATCCCCGTCAACCGATCCGAATCGCTCTGCGCCGAATGCGCCAGCTCTTCCACCAACTGCGCATCGGCATGAATCTGCGCGATATGGCGGTTGATGTCTTCGGCCACCTGATGCTGCTCCTCGGCCGCCGTGGCGATCTGTGTGTTCTGATCGCGAATCGAATCCACCGAATGGCGGATCTTGTCGAAGCTGTCGCGGGCCAGCTGGATGCGCTCGACGCTGGTCTGCGACATCTGCACGCTGCCTTGCATCTGCCTGGTCACTTCCTGGGTGCGCCGTGCCAGGTTGCCGAGCAGGCTGTCGATCTCGCCGGTGGAGTCGGCGGTGCGCCGCGCCAGGGCCCGGACTTCGTCGGCGACCACGGCGAAACCGCGGCCCTGATCACCCGCGCGGGCGGCCTCGATGGCGGCGTTGAGCGCCAGCAGGTTGGTTTGCTCGGCGATCGAACGAATGGTGTCGAGGATGGTGTTGATGTTCTTGCTGTCCTGCTCGAGCGCCTGCATGGTCTGGGTCGATTGCTGCAGGTTGTCGCTCAGTTGCATGACGCTGCCGGTGGCTTCGCCGATGTGCTGCTGGCCATCGTGCACGTCGCGGTAGCCCGCATCAGCGCTGGACGCAGCCTGGCTGGCGGAGCGGGCCACTTCGTTGGCGGTGGCGACCATCTCGTTGAAGGCGGTGCTGACCAGCTCGACGGCCTCGCGCTGACGCCCGGCGGCGTCGTTCATGTTGTGGGCGACCTGGCTACTGCCGGCAGCGGCCTGTTGCAGGTCGGACGAGGCGCTGCCGATACGCCGCACCAGTTGGGCGATCATGCTCAAAAACTGGTTGAACCAGCTGGCCAGGGTGGCGGTTTCGTCCTTGCCTTGCACGGTGAGGCTGCGGGTCAGGTCGCCTTCGCCCTGGGCAATTTCCTGCAGGCCGCCGGCGACACTGCGGATCGGCCGCACGATCATTCCGGCGAAACTGGCGCCGACGATGGCGAAGATGATCGCCAGCACCGCGGCGATGCCTGCGATCAGCCAGGTCAGGTGCGAGGCCTTGGCCATCACTTCGTCTTGCTTGATCAGGCCGATGAAGCGCCAGCCCAGGCTCTCGGAGGTGTAAATGTTGACCATGTACGGCACGCCGTCGATGTCGATTTTGGTCACACCGTTACCGCTGTTGGCGAGGGCGGCGTAGTTGGGGCCCAGGTCGGCGAGGGACTTGAAGTTGTGTTTGGCATCGCTGGGGTCGACCAGCACGTTGCCGTTGGCTTCGACCAGCATCAGGTAGCCGCTGTCGCCGAGCTTGATGTGCTTGACCAGTTCGGTCAGTTGCTTGAGCGACACGTCCAGCCCCACCACGCCCAAGGTATTGCCGTTGGCGTCGTCGATGGTGTGCACGTTGCCAAGCAGCACTACGTCGTCCGGCGCCCAGTAGTAGGCCGAGGTGCGCAGACCTTTGCCCGGTGCGGTAAGGGCAGTTTTGTACCAGGGGCGAACGCGCGGGTCGTAATTGGTCAGTTTGGCGTCGTCGGGCCAGCTGACATAGCCGCCGTCCTTGAGACCCACGGACAGGTAAGCGGTGCTCGGATGGCTCTTGGCAAAGTCGCCAAACAGCTGCAGCAGTTGCTTGCCGCTATCGGTCATGGGGATTTGCGCGGCATCGGCGCCGCTGTAGTTTTTCAGATCCTTGATGCCCGCGATGCGCGGGTCCTTGGCAAGGTATTCGACGTTCTGGCTGATGCCGTCGAAGAACTGCTTCATGCCGTTGTCGATCTGCCGGATCTCCCGGCCACTGCTGTCGAGAAAATCGGCTTGCGCCGCATCGCGCAGGTTCAGCACGACGAGCACCGCCACCAGGATAACCGGCAGGCACGCGACGGCCGCGAAAGCCCAGGTCAGCTTGTGTTTGATATTCATGACTTCTTCCGCAGGTATTTGGACGTATCGGGATCGGCAGAAAGGCAAGTCAGCTAGGCAGCGTCGCGTTTTATCAGCAGGACAGCGCCCACGCGTACACACCGTTTATCGGCAGCAAGGGCAGGGACTTTAGGTACGCCAGGGGACATCGGCGCGGGCGTCATGATACAAAGTGGCTCAATGACTACAGGGCAGTGCATGAGCGCCGCCCCGGCCCGCCCGACCACAGGAGCTGACATGCAAGACGCTGATTTCGACCCGAGCGCCACCGCCTCGATCCTCGCACAGGCCTGGAGCAGTGGCGACTTGTTGACCGCACTGGCGGCCGGCAACAAACCCGAGACCCTGGAGCAGGGCTATGCCGCTCAGGACCATCTGTTCCAACTGGCCGGCGGCACCCGCGCGGGTTGGAAGCTTGGCGTCGGCAGCCCGGCGGCCATGCGCGGGGCCAACCTGTCGCGGCCGCTGGTCGGGCAGCTCGAGCGCGCACGGCTGCACAGCAGTGGCGTGCAGCTGAGCCTGCCGGCCTATACCCCGGTAACCATTGAATGCGAAATCGCCTTCGTGCTCGATCGCGACTTGCCGCCGCTGCCCGGACGAAAAATCGACGCCGCCGATATTCGCAGCACCTGTGTGACCTTCGAGGTCGTGCGCTCGCGTTTCGTCGACCGCAAGACCGTGGGCTGGCCAAGCTTTATCGCCGACAACGTCGGCTTCGAGGCCCTGGTGGTCGGTCAAACCCTGTGTCAGGGCCTTGATCCAGAAGTCATGCGCCAGTTGGCGGAAAACGTGGTCGTCTATCTCAATGGCGAACCCCGGGCCAAAGGCCTGTTCGACGACACCGCGACCGATCCGCTCAATTCCCTGGCAGCGTTGTACGAACATGCCGCGCAACGCGGCGAAACGCTGAGGGCCGGTGACATCATCACCACCGGTGCCATGTGCGAGCCATTCGACATCAGTGGTCCAGGCCACAAACTGGCGGCCCGCTACTTCGATAACGAGCTGATGTTTTCGTTTTGATTCATGCTGGCCGCTCCTCGCCGGATAAACCCGGCGGCGAGGACCAGTCGAGCAAAAACGGCAACAGCGCCTTCATGACTTCATCTGGCGATTCTTCAGGTTGAAGATGCCCGCCCTTTATCGCCTCGCCCCGCACATCCCGCGCCCATTTGCCCCAGATGGCCAACGGGGAGTGCGCGCCCGCGTAAGTCTTCGGCCATAACACCAGCACCGGGCATGGCAGTTGGCGGCCGGCAGCGCGGTCGGCGGCGTCATGTTCCGTGTCTTCGTTGGCCGCTGCTCGATAATCTTCACACATGGCATGCCGGACCGAGGGCTGGCGAAACGCTGTGACATAGGCGTCCAATGCCTGCGGATCGATGTTAGCCAGGTCCCCGGCCATCTTGCTCAAGGCGTTCTTGATAAAAGCCTCCGGGTCGACGGCCAGCAGGCGCTCCGGCAGGTCGAAGGGCTGAGCCAGAAAGAACCAATGGAAATTGGCCAGCGCAAACGGCTTGTCCATTGCCTCCCAGACATCCAGGGTCGGCATCACGGTCAGCGAGGCATAGCGCGTGACTCGCTGCGGGTGATCCAGCGCCATCCGGTAGCCCGCGCGAGCACCACGGTCGTGGCCCACGACCGCGAAGCGTGAGTGGCCGAGCTGTTCCATCATCTCGACCAGCGCTTGCGCGACGCGCCGTTTGCTCCAGCGCGGCTGATCGGCCACGGTGCGGCTGGCGCCATAACCCGGCAGATCCGGGGCGATAACGGTGAAATAGCGGGCGAGCCGTGGGGCGATATAGCGCCACGTGACGTGAGTTTGCGGATAGCCATGCAGCAACAGCAGTGGCGGCCCGGCACCGCCGATCACGCCCTTGAAGGCCACATCGCTGGTATTGACCTGCAATGGCGCAAAGCCGGGGAACAGTTCGGGGATAGCGTCAGCCATGGTCGTCTCCATCAATGGATCGCGCTGGAATCGACAAAACCTGCGAGGTCGCGGTTGAAGCGCGCGGCCTCCTCGAGGAAGGGCGCATGCCCTGAGTTCGCATATACAATGCTCGTGGCCCGAGGATTGAGCTGTTTGGCGCGTGCGATCGCGGGCTTTGTTTGTACCAGCGCATCCTGCGCGCCATAGAGCAATAGCACCGGGACCGTGGCACCGCCAAGCGCTTTGACCGCATCGACATCCATCGACTGTACCGCCCGCTGCATATCCCAGGAGGCCATCGCTGCATTGGCGAACAGCCGTTCGAAGGTACTGCGATCAGGCTGGGTGTGAAAGCACAGGCCGAGAAATTCTCGGACGGTATCGAGGTGAGACTTCAGGTCTGGGGCGTTGAGATCCTGATACACCTGTGGATGGGCCACGATCTGCTCCGGCTTGAGTTCGATCACCCCATCGACATACACGGCACCGCCAATCTGGCCGTCACCGTATCTGGCCAGATAGTTGGATATCACTGCACCGCCCAGAGACCATCCCACAAGCATCGGCCTGGTCACCTTTGCCGCCTGCATGACGACAGCCAGGTCATCGGCCCAGCGGCGCCCTTCGGCGTAGGCCTGGGCATTTACCGGTTTGCCGGACAGTCCGTGACCGCGCAGGTCGTAGGTGATCATGCGATAGCGTTGCAACTCGGGGGCGTTCACCTGGTTGTCCCAACTCAGGTGACTGCCCAGCAGACCATGAATGAAGACGATGGCAGGTCCGCTGGGATTTCCGGACTCCTGGACGGCCAATGTCACCCCATCCGGCGTTGTGACGTTGTAGCTGATGCGCTCGGCATGGGCGACGCTTGCGGTGGCCGCCAAGGCGCCGCACAACACCAAGGTAGACAGATTTTTGAACAGGGCAGGGGTAGGCATGGGGTGACTCCAGATCGGGTAGAGAGGATCAGTCTCAACCCTCACTCCGGTGTGAGGGTCAAGGCAAAGATGCTACTGTGTGGCGCTGTTCCTCAGATCTCCCATCAGGTCCCGTCGCCATGACCCAACCGACCCTGCACCGTGCGATGAGCATTGGCGAACTGGCCCGCCAGACAGGTGCCAGTGTGCGTTCTATTCGCCATTACGATGAGCAGGGGCTGCTAGGGTCCACTCGCAGTGCAAACGGCTACCGATCCTTTACGGCGGCGGCTGTCACCCAGGTCAGGCAAATCCAGCGCCTGATCGCCACGGGCTTCAGCTTGGCCGAAATCCGTGGTTTCCCCGACTGCATGCGCATGATCGAAGGCGCCAGTGCCTGCCCTGAAACGTCTGCCGCGCAGCGACAGCGTCTGCAATCCATAGAACAGCAGATCGCCGAACTTGAAGATCGGCGCGCACGCTTGTTGCACATGCTGTCGGAAGGTGCGTCGCCAGCGCCGGAGTGACGGATGGGTCCGCGTCGCTGTCTTCCACTCTTGCCGGCAGGTGCGCCGCCGACAGCCCATATGTCACAAAGTGTTTCACCATTTCCCCTGATCTTGTACGATAACGTACCTGTGTTTTTTGCAGGTCTACAATTTCAATAAAAGCTGGGGAAACCGACCTGTGATCATTCGCAGCATCGAAGTCATCCGCATCAGTATGCCGTTCACCGCGGGCACCGAATCGCGACGCAATCTGGGCGAGGCCAAGGACGATGACGCCTTCAACGCCGCCTCGCCGCGTCATCGGCGTATGGAAAGCCTGATGCTCAAGATCACCACCGACACCGGGCGAGTGGGCTGGGGCGAAGCGTTCGGACACGGTTCCAACCCGGTGACGTTCAAAGCGTTGTCCGATGTCGTCGGGCCGATGTTCATCGGCACTCGGCTCGAGGACCGCGAGCAGACGCTGGAGAAGGCGCGCCGTGCTGTGCATGGTTTTGGCTCGACCGGGGCAATGGTCTACGCGCTCTCGGGCATCGACATTGCCTTGTGGGACCTCGCCGCGCAGGTCGCCGACGTGCCGCTGTATCAGCTGCTCGGCGGCGTTGCGCGCCCCCTGGAGTTGTATGCCAGCCTGGTCAGTTACGGCAACGATCCTGACGAAGTGCGCCGCCAGGTCAGCCGCGCTCGCGCGCTGGGCTTTCGCAAGATCAAACTGCATGAGACCGAGGTCGACGCCATTGCCGCAGCCCGCGAGGCATTGCCGGTGGCGGCGGGCGAGTTGATGGTCGACGTCAATTGCCCGTGGTCGGTCGCCCAGGCCAGCGATGTCGCCCAGCGCTTGCGCAGCCTGGAGTTGACCTGGCTCGAAGAGCCCGTTTGGCCACCTGATGATATCGCCGGCCTGGCCGAGGTGCGGCGCCAGGGCGTGCCGTTGTCGGCTGGCGAGAACGCGGCCGGGGTGCAAGGCATCAAGGCGCTGCTCGAACAGCAGGCGATCGATGTGGTGCAACCCAGTGTGGCCAAGATCGGTGGCATCAGCGCCATGCTCCAGGTGTTCGATCTGGCGCAGCAGCATGGCGTGAAGGTCGTCCCCCATTGCTTCTATTTCGGCCCTGGCCTGTTGGCCGTGGCGCACCTGTGCACCTTGCTGCCTGCCGATGTCGCCGTGGAGGTGCCGTTCATCGAGTTCGAGCGCCTGTTGTTCCCGGCCCTGGCGTTCACGCCGCGCATGGAGTTGCCAACCGCTGCAGGGCTCGGCTTTGCGCCTGATCTGCAGGTGATCGAAGACTACTGCGTCGAGCGCGTGGTGCTCCTCTAAAACCGTTCAGTTGTGTCATCAACAACAATAAAGGCCATAGAAAAATGAAAGGCAATTACCGCTGGTACATCGCCGGCTTGCTGTTCTTCGCCGGCATGCTCAACTACCTCGACCGTGCGGCGCTGTCGGTGGTCGCCCCTCTGCTCAAGAGCGAGTTGCATATTGATGACGCGCAAATGGGCTTTATCTTCAGCAGCTTCTTCATTGGCTATTGCGCGCTGTGTTTCATCGGCGGCTGGGCGGCCGACAAGTACGGGCCAAAGAAGGTATTTGCCTGGGCGGCGGGCACCTGGTCGATATTCTGCGGGCTGACCGCCGCGATCACCGGTTACGTCCAATTGCTGGTGTTCCGCGTGTTGTTCGGCATGGGCGAAGGCCCGATGGGCACCACCACCAACAAGGCGATTACCAACTGGTTCCCTCGTGAAGAGGCCGGGCGAGCGCTGGGTTTCACCAACTGCGGGCAGCCTCTGGGCGCAGCGCTGGCCGGCCCGGTGGTCGGGTTGGTGGCCTATAACTTTGGCTGGCGCATCTCCTTTGTGGTGATCGCCGTGCTGGGGGCGTTGTGGTTGCTGGCCTGGTTGATGATCTTCAAGGACACCCCCGAGCAGCATCCGAAGGTGTCCGAGGCCGAGCGCCAGCTGATCCGTGCCAGCCGCGAAGAAGTGCTGGTCGACAACGTCAAGGAAGGCCGCAGCCTGTTCAGCTATATCTTCTCGGCGCCTGTACTGGCGGTGGCGACGGCATTTTTCTGCTTCAACTACGTGCTGTATTTCTTCCTGACCTGGTTGCCCAGCTACTTCATGGACTACCAGCATCTGGATATCAAAAGCATGAGCATCATCGGCGTGATCCCTTGGTTGGGCGCAGCGGTGGGCTTTTTGGGCGGCGGGTTTCTCACCGACCTGCTCGGCAAGAAACTCGGCAATGTGATCCTCGCGCGCAAGATCATGCTCACTGTCGGGCTCGGCGTGGCGGCCGCTTGTGTGCTGATCACCACGCAAGTGGCCTCGCTGGGCATGGCGGTGGCGTGCATCACCGTGTCCAGCGTGTTCCTGTTCGTGACCCCGCAGATCTGCTGGTCGTTGATCCAGGACATCGTGCCGAAAAATCGCGTCGGCGGCACTGGCGGCTTCGTCCATCTGCTGGCGAACCTGGCCGGGATCATCGCCCCGGCACTGACCGGCATGGTGGTGCAGTTCGGCGGCGGCTATAACGTGGCGTTCGTTATCTCTGCCGCCGTGTGCGGTGTAGGCATGGTAGTGGTGATTCTGGCGGTGCGAGGCCACAGCCATCACCTGCCCACCGCAGCGGCAGTGACGCGCTGACGGTGGCGGCAATCGGGTTGGGTGGGCTCAATCGATGGCATCACCCAGCACCGTGACGATCCGCTCGGCAATGTGCCCCACATGGGTTTCCAGCGCAAAGTGGCCCGTGTCCAGCAGCTCGACCACCGCGTTGGGATTGTCCCGCGCATAGGCTTCGGCGCCCGGCGCAATGAAGAACGGGTCGCCCTTGCCCCAGATGACTAGCGTCGGCAGCCGGGTATCACGGAAAAACTGCTGGAACGCCGGATACAGCGTCAGGTTGTTGCGGTAGTCGTAAAACAGGTCCAGCTGGATATCCCGATTACCCCGGCTCTCCATCAGCAGCGTGTCGAGGTAATAGGCCTCGGGCGCGATGGCCAGCGGGTCGGCGACCCCCTCCACATACTGGTAGCGAATGCCTTCAAGGGTGAGCACGGCATCATTGATGACCTGGCGATTTTGCGCAGTCGGCTCGGCCCAGTACTGGCGAATCGGTGCCCAGGCATCTCCCAACCCCTCCAGATACGCATTGCCGTTTTGCGAGATCAGCGCACTGACCCGCTCGGGGTGCGCCAGCGCCAGGCGCAGGCCGGCGGGTGCGCCGTAATCGAAGACGTAAAGGGCGTAGCGTGTCAGCCCCAAGGCGTCGACGAAGGCCTCGAGGGTCTTGCCGAGGGCGTCGAAGGTGTAGACGTAGTCGCGTGCGGTCGGCACCTCGGTGAAGCCGAAACCGGGCAAGTCCGGCGCGATGATCCGGTACTTGTGCGCCAGCAGCGGAATCAGCTCGCGAAATTGATGGGACGAACTGGGGAAGCCGTGCAGCAGCAACAGCACGGGGGCATCGGCCGAGCCGGCTTCGCGGTAGAACACGCGAAGGCCGTCGGCGTCGGCATATTTGTACGCAATCGGGGTGTGGTGGGTCATGGGACAGGCTCCTGTAACTCTCAAATATGGTTTTAGTGGTTACAGACTCAATCTTTCATGGATTTGGTAACTGGTCAAATTGTTTTTATGGGTTACAATTGCCGAATCGTACTTTGGATGACCACCATGACCTCCCTCGAAGGCTCCCTGAATCCGCTGTTGTTGGGCGACCACCTGGCCTTGGATTTGCTGAATACGCAGATGATGGTGGAAGGGCGAAAACGCGACCTGCTGGCCGATGACAAGGACGCTGCTCGTTGGCTCGAGCAAGTCGGGCTGGGCCCCGCCGATGAGCTGACCGGGCTTGAAGACGGCCGCCTGGTTGCGCAACTGCGTTTGTTGCGCGATAGCATCGACAGCCTCGTGGCCGCGCGTCGCGATAACCTCCCGGCTGATCCATCGGCGCTCAACGCCTTCCTGCGACCGGCCGTGCCGCAACTGTCGTGGGACGGCGCAGGGCCGCCGGTGCTCGAGCGTTTTCAGCAAGCGGATGGCGTCGTGCGAAGGCTTAGTCAGATCGCCTTCGCCGCCGCCCAATTGCTCGCCGAGGGCGATGTGCAACTGTTGCGCAAATGCGAGAGTGCGGACTGCTCACTGATGTTCTACGACCGCACCAAGTCGCACAAACGCCGCTGGTGCAGCATGGCCTTGTGCGGCAACCGGCATAAGGTCGCGGAGTTTCGCAAGCGTCGGGCAAATGGCGCGCTCACGTCTCAGGGATAACTGTGGCGGCTTTCAAGAACCGCCGTGCATGATCAGCCGAGGGCAGCAAACACTGATCATATTTGCCAAAAAGCCGGTAGCGATTGAACGCAATACGATCATAGGCCCAGTCCCGCAGCGCCCGCGGGCAGCCGCGTAACAGCAGCAAGGGGCGCCATTTGCCGGGCAGTTGCGCAACCACCTCGAAGAAAGCATCCGACTGCACCCAGTAGTGGTTATCGCGAATCACCGCCATGGTATCGAACTGGTCCAGTGGCAACCCGGCCCAGGCCAGCAGCGCCTGGCCTTCGGGCGATTGCACGCTGGCCAGGCGCACGCGCTGTTGGCGGTCGTGACGGATCAGGAACCTCGCCCAGCCATTGCACAGCTTGCAGACGCCATCGAACAACACCACGGTCTCGCCGGGCTTGAGCAGGGGGGCGGGAGTCGAGCGGGTCAGAGGCGATGGCATCGGCGGGGTGGTCCGTGGCGGCAGTCAGGCAGCGATCATAGTTCAGCCCTGCGTTCACCGCCATGAACGAAAAAGCCGCTGTCAGCAACGACAGCGGCTTTTGTTGGCGAGCGACAGCCTTACCAGCGACCATCACCCCGACCGTGGTCGAAGCCGCGATCATAACCACGATCGTAGCCCCGGTCATGGCCACCGCCGTAGTAGCGCGGTGGCGGTGGTGGTGCGTAGCGGCGGTACTCATACCGCGGCTGCACCGGCACGTACGCCACTGGTTGATACTGCGGACCATAACCGCGGTATTCCTGGCGGTAGTGGTGGTTGTCGTGGCCCGATCCGCTGATCACGGTGGCCAATACCGCTCCCACTGCCGCCCCGGCGATGACGGGCACTATTACATCGCGCTGGTCAGCAGAGGCCGCGCCTGCAGCCACCAGGCAACCGGACAGGATCAGGGCTTGAGTCAGCTTCGAAATCATAGGTGTCTCCTCTGGCGTCGTGTGTGGGTTCGCCATGGATCTATGAAACAACGAATCCGTGTCAGGGGAGGTCTAGGGTTCGTAAAGGTTAGGTAAAGCGCCCAATGAACGCCGATCAGAGAATGGGCAGTTCCCCCAACTGGTGAAACCGCTGATCCATATACAGCAACGGCGCGGCCACACTATCCGGGCATAGTACCTCGCACACTTCGCCGAGGAAGATCCCGTGGGTCTGCCAGTCCACCACCTTCGCCACCTGGCAGTCGAACGCCACCAGCGCGTGGGCGGACATCGGCGAGCCGCTGGCAAGCGTAGTCCACTCGTCCGTGGTGAAACGCTCGCCACGCCGCGCGGAGCTGCTGAACTGCTCGACGATGGGCACTGCCGAGGCGGCCAGCACATTGACGCAAAAGCGGCCGGTTTCCTGGATCATCTCGAACAACGAGGCATTGCGGTTGACGCAGATGAGCAAGGTCGGCGGATCGCTGCTCACTGACGTCACGGCGGTGGCGATCATGCCGCCGAACACGTCGCCGCGGTGGCTGGTGATCAGGCAGACGCCCGCCGCGAGTCGGCGCATGCCGGCGCGATAGGCATCCGCCGGGCTGTGGTTATCGAGGTGTGGCATGGCTATTCCTCTAACGTTCAAAACCGCGGCACACGGCCTTCGATCGGGTGATGGGGGTCGACCGGGCCCAGGCTCGAACTCTTGCCGGGTGACACCAGCGCATCGCAAAAGCGCTCGTCCTCGGCGCTCCAGGGGCAGGCGAGGGCCGCGACGCCGTCTTGCCATTGTTCGAAGGTGCGCGGGCCGACCAGGGTGCTGGTGACCTGGGTGTTACGCATGACCCAGGCCTGCGCCAGGTGCGCCGGTTGGCGGCCGGTGCGCTCGGCGTAGTCGACCAGTTGCGCGGCCACCGCCAGCGACTCGGGGCGCCACTCGGCTTCAAGCATGCGCGGGTCGGCGCGGGCGATGCGGCTGCCGGCCTCGGGCGCCGCGCCGGCGCGGTATTTGCCGGTGAGGATGCCGCGGGCCAACGGGCTGTAGCACACCGTGCCGACGCCATAGTGGTGCGCGGCCGGGAGGATCTCGACCTCGGCTTCACGGTTGACCAGGTTGTACAGCGGTTGCGTCGCTATCGGCGCACTGATGCCGGCTTCACGCGCCAGGCGCACGGTTTCGGCCAGGCGCCAGGCCTTGAAGTTCGATACCGCAAAGTAGCCGATCTTGCCCTCGCGGATCAGGTCGGCGAAAGCCAGCACCATCTCTTCGAGCGGCGCCTCGAAATCCGCCTTGTGCATGTAAAGAATGTCGATGTAGTCGGTGCCCAGCCGTTGCAACGAGCCATGCACGGCCTCGCGTATCCACTTGCGCGACATCCCGCGCTGGTTGGGCCCGGTGCCCATCGGGTTGCCAACCTTGGTCGCCAGCACCCAAGCGTCGCGCTCGGCGGCGATGGCACGGCCGACCACGCGCTCCGATTCCCCCTGGTTGTACAGATCGGCAGTGTCGATGAAATTGACCCCGCTGTCCCGCGCGCTGGCGATGATCCGCTCGGACGTCGCCGTGTCGGTGGCGCCGCCGAACATCATGGTGCCCAGGCAGATTTCGGAAACGTTGAGCCCACTGCGGCCCAGGTACTTGTACTGCATATCGACTGTCCTCGTAGAGCAGGGCGCCGCGATGGGCACCCCGCGTGCCCATCAGGCTGGAATGACCGCAGTGGTAGCGATCTCGACCAGAAACTCAGGCTTGACCATCTCCAGCTTCACGCAGAAACGCGCCGGCAGCAGGTTCGGGAAATAGCTCACGTAGATCTCGTTGAACGCGTGATAGTCCTCGAGGTTGCGCAAGAAAATCTGGTTCATGGTGACGTGGTCCATGCTGCTGCCAGCGGCTTCGAGCACCACCTTGATGCTGTCCAGCACGCGGCGGGTCTGCACCTCTATGTCACCGATGCCGACCAGGCTGCCATCGACAGGATCGGTAGAGAGCATGCCCGCGACGAACACCTGATTGCCGGCCTTGATGCCCCAGTTGAGGTGGTTGAGCCCGGTGGCGGTCTTGCCGATGATCCAGCCTGCGGGGTTGATTGCCTGATTCATGTGCTGCTCCTGGTTAACGAGAGGGCATGGGCCCTGTGGGTGATGAACGATCAGTGCCCGGCACCGCGTAAAAACGGCCGGCCCAGGTCCGCCGGAGCGGCGCTGGCGCGGCCCATGACGATCCAGGCCAGCAGCGCCACGGCGAACGGGGTGGCCATCAGCAGCGGCGCGGGAATGTCGATGCCCAGGTACTGGCCCTGAAACTGCAGCGCCTCGAGCAGCCCCAGGGCCATGGCGACCAGCAATACCCGCAACGGCATCCAGCGCGCGAAGATAGCGATGGCGATGGCCAGATAACCGCGCCCGGAGGTCATGTTGTCGATAAACACGCCGCCCGAGGCCACCACGCACAGATAGGCGCCGCCCAGGCCCGCCAGCAGGCCCGTGAACAGCGTCGCGCCCAGGCGCAGCCCGAGTACCGGATGGCCGGCCGCATCCAGCGCTGCCGCGTTCTCGCCCGCCGCGCGCAGCAACAGGCCAAGGCGGGTGAAACGCAGCGTCAGCCACAGCGCCATGGCCAGCAGCACCGCGAAATAGAACACCGGGCTCTGCGAGAACAACGCCCGGCCCACCACTGGCAGGTCCGCCAGCCACGGCAGTTTCATCAGGGTCACTGCCCGCAGCGAGCCTGCCGGTGGCGCATCGCTGAGCACGACCTGGCGGATCAGCGAGGTCACGCCGATGGCGAACAGGTTGAAGCCAATGCCCATGACGATCTGATTGGCCCGCGCCAGCACCGTGCCCAGCGCCAGGATGGCAGCGGCGACCAGGCCGCCGAGCATGCCGATCGCCAGCGCTGCCACCGGCGAGCCCGTCGATGCCAGGCCTACCGCCGAAGCCACGGCGCCGAACAGCATCAAGCCCTCCAGGCCGATGGTGAAAACCCCGGCGCGCTCCGAAACCACTTCACCCAGGGCCGCCAGCAGTACCGGCACGCACAGCCGCACACCGCCGGCCAGGAACAGCGCGATGGTTACCGAGTTGATGTCCATACAGGTCTCCCTTTGGTGAGCATGACGCCGCTGATCACGGCCAGCAGCAGAATGGGCAGGCCACTGAGCACGTCAGCCAGCGCCGCCGGGATCGACAGCGAGGTCTGCAAGGCGAGGGCAGCGTTGTTGATAGCCCCGAAGTACAACGACACGAGCACGGCACCGAAGGGTTCGAGTCCGGCAAGGAACGACACTGCGAGCCCTTCGAAGCCGAGCCCGGAGGAGAAGCCATCGATCAGCCGATACTGCACACCGAGCACTTCGAAGGCGCCGGCCAGGCCACCGATGGCCCCGGACAGCGCCATGCTCGACAGGATCATCTGCCCCGCCGATTGCCCCTGCAGGCGCACGAAGCCGGGGCTCTGACCGCTGGCGCGCAGCTTGAGGCCGAAGGCGGTGTGCTGTAGCAGCACCCACAGCGCGAGCGCAATCAGCACCGCGAGGATCACCCCGAGGTGCAAGCGGGTCCCGGCGATCAAGGGCAAAAACACGCCGTCGGCCGGCAGCTGCGCCGACATGTTGAAGGTCGAGCCGGCCGGGCGCATCGGCCCTTGCACCAGGTACTTCACCCAGTAGATGGCAATGAAGTTCATCAGCAGCGTAACGATGATCTCGTCGGCGCCGCGCCACAGTTTCAGCACTGCCGGGATCGCCCCCCAGAGGGCCCCGCACAGTGCGCCGCCTACGATCGACAGCGGCAGCAGCGCCGGGCCGATATCACCGAACGCCAGGTAGGGGAGCATGGCGCCCATCGCGCCCATTTGCAGTTGGCCCTCGCCACCGAGGTTGAACATGCCGCCGCGAATGGCCACCAGCGCGCCGAGCGCCACCAGCAGCCGTGGGGTCATGAACACCAGGGTGTCGGAGATCGCCCGGGCGTCGCCGAACGAACCCTCGACCGCCACCCGTATTGCCGCCATCAGCGGGAAACCCAGGCAAGCGATCAACGCCAGCCCCAGCAGCAGCGAGCCGATAAACGCACTCAGGGTGACCCGCAGCGACAACGGCACGCTGAGCCTGGCCAACAGCCCGCGCAACGCCACGATCGGATTTTTTGGTTCAGGCATCGACAGCCTCCGCAATGCTTGAATGAGTAGGGCGGCTTTGGGTCATCAATGGCCCGATGGCCGTGACCGACATGGCCGCGCCTGCGACTTCACCGGTGATGCGCCCGCTGTTGACCACCAGGATGCGGTCCGAGACACGAATCAATTCATCGATGTTCGACGAGATGATCACCACGCAGGTCCCTTCATCGGCAGCCGCCGCCAGGCGCGTCAGCACCGCTTCGGCGGCGGCTACATCCAGGCCGCGAGTGGGTTGGTAGACGACGATGATCGCGGCGTGCTGGTCCATGGCGCGCGCCACCACGATTTTCTGCTGGTTGCCCCCGGACAGCGACCGCGCAGGGCTTGAGTGAGAGTGCGTACGAATATCCGACGCGGCGATCATGGCCCTGGCCCGGTCGCCGATCGCGCGATGGTCGAGCAGGCCGAAGCGGCGATACTGCCCGGTCATGATCCGCGGGTAGAGCAGGTTCTGCGCCACCGACAAGTCCAGCGACAGGCCCTCGTGATGACGGTCCTGAGGCACCAGTGCGACGCTGATGTCAGGGCCGCTGCGCTGCACCTGCCCTGACTCTGGAATGCGTTGCCCGGCGAGCAACTCGAACAGCTCGGTCTGGCCATTGCCTTCAACGCCGGCCACACCGACCACTTCACCGGCACGCAAGACCAGGTCGATGGCGTGCAATCCCGGCGAACCGCTGCTCGGGCGCAACGTCGCGCCGGCCAGGCGCATGCGTTCGGCGCCGCCCTGGCGCGGGCGACCGATGCGCGCAGCATTGGCCACGGCATGGCCGACAATGCGCTCGACCAGTTCTGCCGCCGTGGTGTCGGCAATCAAGCCGGTACCGTTGGTGCGCCCGCGCTTGAGCACGGTGTAGCGATCGACGTTGGCCAGTACCTCATCGACGTTGTGGGTCACCACCGCCACCGCCGTGCCGCGCGAAGCAATGCGGCGCAGGGTGACGTAGAGGTTGTCGATTTCTACCGGCGTCAGGATGGTCGATGGCTCATCGAGCAACAGCACCCGGCTGTCATTGACCAGCGCCTTGAGAATTTCCACCCGCTGCTGCAGCGCCAGCGGCAATTGCCCGACGACGGCCGCCGGGTCGAGATCGATGCCATAACGCTCCATGAACGCCCGTACATCGCTGTGGCGGCGGAACAGTTTTTGTTGCGCACCCTTGGCCACCAGCGCCAGGTTTTCGGTCACGGTGAAAGGCATCACCAGCTTGAAATGCTGATGCACCATGCCGATGCCGTTGGCGATCGCATCGGCCGGGCGGCGATGCACCACCTGCCGCCCCTGCATCAGCACGCCGCCCGCGCTGGGCTCGTGCACGCCGTACAGAATGTTCATCAGCGTCGACTTGCCCGCGCCATTCTCGCCCAGCAAGGCGTGGATCTCGCCGGCCTGAAAAGCCAGCGAGACCTGGTCCAGAGCGAGAAAACCGTTGGGATAGCGCTTGGATACGTGATCGAGGGCGATGATCGAGGCGGCCATGGCGATCAACCTTCGATCTTGATCTTGCCGGCCTTGAGATCATCCATGACCTGTTGCACCTTGGCCTGCACGCTGGCATCGACATGGGCGAAGGGCATCATCAGCGACCAGCCGTTGGAAGCCAGGTTTTCCGTGACGATACGGTTGCCCAGTTTGCCGGCCGCGTACGCCTTGCCGATGTCGGCGTAGGACTTGCCGAAGTTCATGATCGTAGAGGTCATCACCGCGTTCGGGTAAGCCTTGGACTCGTCGCCATAGGAGCCGATAGTCAGCACGCCTTCTTCATCGGCAGCTTGCTGGATGCCGGCGTCGGCGGTGTCGGCGGCCGGGATCACGAAGTCGGCACCGCGGGCGATGACCCCGGTGGCGATCTCTTTGGCACGGGCCACGTCGACGAACGAGCCGACGTAGGCGCTATCGACCTGCACCTTGGGATTGATGAACGCCGCGCCCTTTTTGATGAACTGCACAGTGCGCTCGGCGGAGGGAATCGGCTCGCCGCTGATCACCGCGATGTGCCCGCTCTTGCTGGCCGCCGCTGCGAGGGCGCCGAGGACGAAACCGTATTCGTCCCAGTCCACCGACCAGGCGGAATAGTTGGCCAGGTTGGCGGTCGAGCCTTCATAGGAGTACAGCACGAACTGCGTGTTGGGGAACGACGGCGCCACTTCCTTGATCGCCGCCGAGTAGCCCGACGAATGCGCGATGATCAGTTTGACGCCGTCGGAGGCCAGTTGGCGCAGGGCGGCGGGTGCGGCTTCGTAGGAGGTGTGTTCCAGGTAGCTGGACTTCAACCCCTGCTGGTCGGCCATGGCCTTGAAACCCGCATAACCGGCGGCGTCCCAGGTGCCCTGGGTGACGGTCTGGGTGAACAGCGCGGCGGCGCGCGGGGCGTCTGCCGCCTGAGCGAGGGTGCCGTAGCCGAGGGTTGCGGTCGCCGCGATTGCCAACATCGTTTGAATGTTCATGTCGAAATTCCTGATAGAGACGCAGGGGAGGCTTGAGGGGGTATTCAGTCCAGCGGCAGAATCAAGGTCACGTCGATCTCGGCCAGCAGCGCCGGATCCGCCAGCCCGGCGACCACCACGAAGGTGCTGGCGGGCAGGTCGTGCCCGGCGAAGAAGGCTTCGCGGGCTCTGTGCAATGCCGGGATGGTTTCGCGCGACAGGGCGTAGGTGTTGAGCTTGACCACCGCTTCGGGGCCGACACCCAAGGCCGCCAGCGCGAGGCCGATGTTTTCCCAGATCTTGCGTGCCTGGGCGTCGATATCGCCTTTGCCGACCACCTCGCCCTCGGCGTCCCAAGCCACCTGACCGGTGAGGAACACCGGCTGGCCGACACGCAACACGCCATGGTTGTAGTAGCTCTGCTGTTTCAGGCCGGCGGGGTTGAAAGGACCTTGTTTCATCAGCGAGTCGCCTTTTGGTGAGCACGGGCGTGGGTCTGCACGCCGTGGTGTTCGAGCACTTCCAGCACCTCGGTGCCGACGGTGCGCAGGTCGTCGATGAAGTCGGGGACGATCACCGTGACGCCATCGAGCTGGGCGCACTTGATGATTTCCGCCAGCTTGTTGCCGATGGTTTCCGGCGAGCCCACCAGCGCGGCGCGGGTCATCGAATTGCGTTGCTCGCCCTGGGACACGAAGCGCTGGGCCATGGTGTTCTGCTTGAAGCTCTTGTCCCCGGAGTACTCGCGGGTCTGGTTGTCGAGGGCGATGCTGTCGACGCCGGCGTCATACAACGCCACGCGCTCGCGGGCCTCGGCGTCGGTGGCGCCGGGGACGATGGTGAACAGGCCGTAGGTCTTGAAGTCAGGCTTGCCTTGTTGGGCGGCCAGCTCCTTGGCGCGCAGGCCGGTCTTGATGAAGTCATCGTGATCGGAGCCGAGCATGAAGCTGCCCGTGCAGTGCTGCATGGTGAACAAAAAGCCGCGATCCGAGGCGCCGGCGCAGATGATCGGCGGCGGCGTGACGGGCTTGGGGTTGGACATGCAGTCGATGAGTTCGTAGTGCTTGCCCTTGTGGTCGACGCGGTCTTCGGTCCACAGGCGCTTGAGCACAGTCAGCCATTCTTCGGCCAGTTCATAGCGCTCGGTGTGATCGAGGTCGACCCACAGGCCCATTTGCCCCTGATCGGTCGGGTTGGAGCCGGACACGATATTGAGGCCGAAACGGCCTTTGGAGATCTGGTCGAGCACCGCCGACATCTTCGCTACCACAGCCGGGTGAAAGACCATGGTGTGCACGGTGCCCCAGACGCCGATGCGGCTCGTGGCTTCAGCGATGCCAGCCATGGTGGTCAGGCTTTCGAGGGTCACGTCCCAGTGCTGGGACGGGCCGCCGTAACCGCGCCATTTGGCCATGGAGAGGGCGAAATCGAAGCCCAGGTCTTCCGCCAGAATGGCCACTTGCTTGTTGTAATCGTAGGTGGCCGGCAGTTGCGGGCTGGTGGTGGAGGTGATCCAGCCGCCGTGGCCGACCGGCAGGAAAACCCCGAACTCGACGTTTTTGCTGTCGTTGCTGGGCATGATCAACTCCTTGCTCAATTGATTGAGGCGTCGATGGCGGCGAGCGTGCAGCCCGCCAAAAAATCGAGCGCGATGCGATTGAAAGCCTGGGGCTCTGTCTCCGAAAAACTGTGCCCGCCACGGGCCACGATTTTCAGCTCGCTGCCGTGGATCGCATCCGCCAGCAGCCGCGATTGGTAAGGCGGTGTGAGGATGTCGTCCTGGGCGCAGAGCACCAGGGTGGGGATCTGGATTTTCCACAGCTGGGCGCTGGCGTCGTGGGCCATGATCGCGTCGATGCGCCGCAAGATGGTCTGCCGCGCCGGGAACCGCGCCACCGAGGCCAGCAGCGCCGGTGACAGCGCCTCGGCGTGATCGCGCACATGCTCGGGCGGATACAGGAACAGCGCGCTGCCGTGCACGTATTCTTCCAGCGGGCTGCCTTCGAGCAGGGCACGGCGCATGCGAAAGCACCAGTTGAAGTGCGCATCGGATTTCGACCAGCTGGCGTACTGCACCATGCCGGCCAGCAACTGCGGTTCGCGGGCAGCCAGCACCTGGCCGATGGCGCCGCCGGTGGAGTGGCCGATCAGCAGTGGCCGCTCAAGTTGCAGGCCGGCGATCAGCGCCTGCAGGTCATCGGCGAGCTGAGCGATGCTGTAGGGCTCGTCAGGATGGTCTGTGGTGCCGGCACCGCGCTGGTCGTAGGTGACCACGGTGAAGTGCGCCGCGAACGCTTCGATCTGCGGTGCCCAGTAAGCCGCCGTGCCGCCCAGGCCGGACACCAGCAGCAGCGCCGGCCCACTTCCGTAAATCTCGTAATGGGTGTTGATCCCATTGGTGACGATGCTCGGCATCTCGCTTCCTCTGTTCGGTGTCGGCCTGCATGTCAGCGGCGTGACATGTGCGGATGCCTTATTAATGCATGGGGCATCGGCTTGCCTGTAACCGCGATTGCTGCATGCCGTGTTGACCACAACGCAACACCCTCAGCGCGCGGCGCCCACAGGAAAACGGCTCTTGAGAAACTTCACGAAGGCGTTGGCGGCGTAGCTGGGCACGCGCTCCTGATGCACGCACACGGCGGAGCGCACGTTGCTGAACGACTCTTGATCGATCGGGATGGCGATCAACAGCCCGGCATCGATTTCGCGCCGCGCGCTGATCTCCGGGCCGATGGTCACGCAGGTGCCCAGTACTGCCGTGGCGCGCAGGATGTCGAGGTTGTTGGCCTCGACGACGATGCGCGGTTTGTACAGGCGCGCCTCGGCGGTACGGTCGAACAGCTGGCGCAAACCGAAGCTGGGGCGGGGCAGGGCCAAGGGCTTTTTGCACAGCTGCTGCAGGGTCACCAGCGGCTCCCGGGCGAGCTCGTCATGCGGGCAGACCAGGCACACCACCGGCTCCTTGCGCTCGGCCACCACCTCGATTTCAAAGCGCAGCTCGGGGTTGTAGATGATGCCGATGTCGGTTTCATCGCGGATCAAGGCTTCCACGATCAGGTCGCTGGAGCAGGTAGTGACCTGAAAATCGATGCGCTGGTGCTGGGCCAGAAAGGCCGAGATCATCTCTGGCAGCAGGTTCGACAGCACACCTTCCATGGCGTGGATCTTGACCTCGCCCTGGTCCAGCGAGCGAAACGCGGCGATCCCTTCGCGCACTCGCTCCAGATCCCTGAACAGCGTGCGGGTGTAGCGCTCGAGCATGACGCCTGCGGCCGTCAGTTCGACGCCACTATTGGTGCGTTCCAGCAGGGGCGCACCGAGTTGATGCTCGAGCATGGAGATTTGCCGGCTGACGGCGGAAGGGGTGACGTGCAGTCGGTCTGCGGCGCGGCGGATCGCCTTGGATTGCGCGACTTCGTTGAAGTAGCGAAAGGCGGTGAAGTTCAATTGAGCCTCCAGAAGCGCCACGCCTGTTGCGCTTTGGGCAACGGCTGGGGCATGGCAAGCCCATATGCCCGGAGCAGGATCGGCCGGGGCGATGGTGATGAAAGAGCTGGCGAGCCGGGATATTCATCCTGCTGCCAAGAATGGCTGATCTCCCTATGTGGTGTGATCATGCACAAGTTGTGCCTTGTGCCTTTTCAGCGTCGCTGAGCGGCGCCGTGCAGTTTGAGGGGCGCCGTTGACTGCCCCTGCTCAGAGCGGGCATCTGTGGGCCCGAACATCCAAAGCTGCTGAATGTTCGGGCCCGATGGCTTTTTAAACCGTCGTTACCACTTTTGGCAGCGGTTGAGTTCTGCGGCCCATCATGCCCGCAACGGCCGAGACGATACCGGAGATGATCAAGGTAATCACCAGTAACCAGCTCGCCTGCGAGACTCGCTTGGCCGCGACATCGGCGGCTTCACGCGCCTTGCGCTCGGCATCGGCCTTGAGCTGCTGGTACTTCGCATAGGCTTGCTGATAGGCCTGTTGCGCCTGATCAACCATTTGATTGGCTTCAGCATCGGTTTTACCGGTTCGCGCCTTGATCAGATTGACCATTGCCTGACGGTCGGCGGCATCCCAGGCCTTGTCACCCTTGGCTTTGATGCGGTCAAGCAAGCCACTGAGCTGCTGATCGGCCTGCTGCGGGTTCTGGGCGCTGTTTTGCGCGGTATTCTTGGCATCATCGCCCGCGGCCTGCGCCTCTTGTTTGACATTGTCGGGGTTCAGCTCCGGCTTGCCGGTCTGACGCATTGCCGTTTCGAGTTCACCCTGAATATCGTTGAGGTTGAAGTCGATGCCCTGCTGGCGTAGTTGATCCTGAACGGTACTGCCGATCTGCGGCGCCACCTGGGCGATACCGCTGGCAGCCGCGGAAAGGCCGCTGCCAGCCAGGTTCATGCCGCCACGGACCACACCGGTCACGGCGCTGGACACCAGATAAACCGTTACCAGCGACACGGTGGCCCACACCAGCAAGCCGTGCAACGCGCCTTCACGCTGGGCCAGGCGGCCAGCGATCCAACCACCCACCAGCAGCGAGATCACGCCGCTGGCTACAACCCAGATGGCTGCGCCTTTGCCGATCCCGTCCAGCGGGTTGCCTTCCTGCAGGGGGTCGATTGAAGCCGAGCCGATCGCGGTACCGACCAGATTCAAGATCAGCGACACCACCATCGCCAGCACCACACCGGCAAAGATCGCACTCCAGGAAATCCGCTTGAGCAACGGAGCGGTCGCTGTTGGCGCGTCGGGGTAGTACACCTGAGTGGTTTCGTTATCTCTTATCATGAGTTGTAGCCCTTTGGTGAATGTGTAATTCGTTGGGCGAATGAGTTCGCCGCTAATGGATTGAGCGGCCGGTTATGCGGACGGTTCAAAACATTTAGCCTGCGGACGATAAGTAATTGTCGTGCCGGGTGTTTTTGCTTGTTTGAGGAAGGGTTCAGTTGCATGAAAGGCGGCCCGTCAGAAGGTGACGTCGGCCTGTGGAGCGGCGCTGCCCGTCGACAAGAGCCTGCGATGCCGGCTGCACCAGCACCCCGAGTCAACTCGCAGATCTGTGAGTACTAGCCCATTTGAATAGGGTTTACCCTCTTTTGGCCTTGATGATTTTCCGGGCTTCACTGCGTCGCAGAGCCTGCCGAAGCTGGCCAAAGGTACGGATCGATGAAAATCACTATTTGCCCGGCCAACCGTCTTCCGTTGGATATGCAGTATCAGCTGTTCTCTGGCCTGGTTCAGCGATGGTCTGCACTTCATACGACTCAGTGTGAGAATGATCATATTGTTGAAGTCGTGTTGACTGAAGAAGATAACGTCCTCGGTTATGCCGAAATCTACCGCTACCCACTGAGCGGCCATAGCACTCTCAGCAGCGTCTATGGGTTGCGCGGTGTGTGGACAATGCCAGATCGACGCCACTGCGGTGTAGGTCAGAAAGTGGTGGCGGCCGCCACTCATTACATAGCCAATAGCCCGATTGAGCTCGGGATCTTATGGTGTAGCCCGGTGCTAGAAGCCTGGTACGCAATGAGCGGATGGAAAGCGGCAGGCGCGAACTTTATTGAACGGCTTGGCACTGTGCGGGGACAGGCAACTGACCAGGATATCGCAATGGTATTACCGATTTCTGGCAAACGCCGACTGGGTATAGGTTTGCAGTCCCGGCGCCGAATGAGTCATTAGCCGATATTCGCATGGCTACGCGTAGCTGAAGCGTCAATGAATGACGGTGTTCGGTTACCATGCCGCTGTGATGGGCACTCGCTCAATGGCTGCCCGGTGAGATCAGGAATTTTCAATGCTGTTCGTCGTCATGCTCGGAGGCAAACACCCCAGAGCCAAGATCGAAGTCCACGATGTCGCGTTTGTGGTCGCCGACACCCTGGAAGCCGCCTATCCGCAATTGCGTGAAAGCTGGTTCGGCAGCCCCAAAGGCGTGCATATCGATTCATGGATGAAAGTCGATGGCGTCGAGAACTGGAAAGTCGAACTGAGCCCCCTCGCGCCATCGCCCGATTCACCCCGGCTGTATTTCATCAATCTGGGCGGCTACGAAGCTCGCGCCTTTGGCGAAGCCCATCATTACTTGCTGGTGGTGGCCCGCCACAAGGCCGAAGCCAAAGCCAAAGGCAAGCGCCAGATGCCGCGCCACTGGAGCCAGCCCCACACCGATGCGCTGTTCGATGTCGATGATTGCCTGCCGATCGATGAAGTCAGCGGGCGTTATATTCATCTGGTAGAGGGTGACCATGACGGCGTGGTGCAGGGCAATGATTACATCGTCATTTAGCCACTTCCGATCTCAAGAACATGCCTGTCCCCGTTTTGAGGTGGAAGCCTGTCCTGTCTTTACCGGTCATCGCTCAACGCAGACAATCCTCGACTCTATGAGTACAGGAGTTCAGGCGAAATGACATGGCAAGCATATGTAGACAGTTCCATCATGGAAAAGGGCTTTTTGGCGGGCGCTATCTTGGGCGCTGATGGTTCGCTATGGGCCGCTTCCCCGGATTTTTCCCTGGGCGCTAATGAGCAATCGGTGCTGGCACCTGACGTGGATTTTACGTCATTGCTCCATCAGGATTTCTTTATATCGGGTGCCGGCTACAAGGCATTCGATGTCAGTGAGAGAAGTCTTTATGGCAAGGCCATCAATGATCAGAACGGATGCGTTGTCGTGAGGACGACGCAAGCAATAGTGATCGGTGTTTACGATGCAGCCCTGACGCCCAGTTCGGCGGCCATTATTATCGAGGGGCTGGCGGATTATTTTATCAACCTGGGGTATTGAAACTTTCCAAAAAGGGCCGGGGCAAACGCCAGGTGCGGTTTCACCGGTGCCAGTGCTCCAGTGCGATTCACCGGTTTGAATCGATATTTGTCTTCCGGCCCCCTCTTGCAACAAGGATAATCCCCACACCTTCCAGCCTTGAAGCACCCTCAGAGGTCGCACTCGGCTGGCCGGTGCCGTTCAATCCCTGCCCAATGGAGTCCTCTTGTACAAAGGTGTCGTTTTATCGGTTGCTTCGTCCTGCCTGTTTGCCTCGTTGTACTTCTACACCACCTTGCTCAGCCCATTGGGCGGCGATGCGATTTTCGGCTGGCGCATGGTGCTGATGCTGCCGTTGGTGACCCTGTTCATGCTCGCGTGCGGTGAATGGCATCAGGTCCTGGCCATTTGCGCGCGGATCCGCGAGACACCGCGTCTGCTCGGCCTGCTGTGCCTGAGCAGCGCTTTGCTCGGCGCTCAGCAATGGCTGTTCATGTGGGCGCCGCTCAACGGTCACGGGCTGGATGTGTCGCTGGGGTATTTTCTGCTGCCGTTGACCATGCTGCTGGTGGGCCGGTGGCTGTATGGCGATCGCCTCACTTCATTGAAAAAAATCGCGGCATTGTGCGCTGCCGTCGGGGTGGCGAACGAGTTGTACCAGGTGGGCCGGATTTCCTGGGCGACGCTGCTGGTCGCGGGCGGACTGCCGCTGTATTTCATTCTGCGGCGCAAGCTGGCGACCGCGCATCTGGGCGGGCTGTGGTTCGATACCTTGCTGACCCTGCCGGTCGCCGTCTGGTTTGCCATGGGGCAGGGCGTTGAGCCGTTCCGTCAGGCGCCACATCTGTATGCCTTGCTGCTGGGGCTTGGGGTTATCAGCGCGGCGGCGTTCATGTCTTATATCGTCGCCGGGCGGCTGCTGCCCTTCAGCCTGTTCGGCTTGCTGGGCTATGTCGAGCCGGTGTTGCTGGTGGGTGTGGCCGTGGCGCTGGGCGAGCAGATCAAGCCGGCGCAGTGGCTGACCTACTTGCCCATCTGGGCGGCGGTGGCAGTGTTGATCGCCGATGGTGGGCGTTATCTGTTGCGCACCCAGCGCACGGTCTGAATCAAGCGAATACCCGGTGTGAGCGTGGGGGATTATTTGTCGGTCGACGGCAACAGCACCGTCAACACCCCCAGCAGGGGCAAATAAGAACACAGCCTGTACACGTACTCGATGCCGTGACTGTCCGCCAGATAGCCCAGCAGCGCAGCACCGATGCCACTGAAGCCGAACATCAACCCGAAGAACACCCCCGCAATCATGCCGATATTGCCAGGCACCAGTTCCTGGGCGAAGACCACGATGGCCGAGAACGCCGACGCCAGCACAAAGCCGATCACCATGCTCAACACGCCGGTCCAGAACAGGTCGACATAGGGCAACGCCAGGGTGAACGGCGCCACGCCGAGGATCGAAAACCAGATCACCTTCTTGCGTCCGATACGATCACCGATCGGGCCGCCGAAGAAGGTGCCCAGCGCCACCGAGCCGAGGAACAGGAACAGATACAACTGCGAACCTGTCACCGACAGGTCGAACTTCTCGATCAGGTAGAAGGTGAAGTAGCTAGTAAAACTGGCCATGTAGAAGTACTTGGAAAACACCAGCAGCGCCAACACCACCAGGGTCGCGGTCACGCGGTTTTTCGACAGGCCGTGGGTGGCCTTGGCGCCTTGCTTGAGCTTGAACAGGTTCAGGTGCTGGCGGTACCAGCGGCTCAGGCCGTAAAGCACACCGATGGCGAAGACGGCGAACAGCCCGAACCAGGCGACATTGCCCTGGCCATAGGGAATGATGATGGCCGCTGCCAGCAGCGGACCGAAGGCGCTGCCGGCGTTACCCCCGACCTGAAAGCTCGACTGCGCCAGGCCATAACGCCCGCCCGAGGCCAGGCGCGCGACGCGGGAAGTCTCCGGGTGAAAGGTCGAAGAACCGACCCCTACCAGTGCCGACGCGATCAGGATTGCCGCAAAGGTGCCGACGCAGGCCAGCATCACGATACCGATCAGGGTGCAGACCATACCGGCGGGCAGCAGCCATGGCTTGGGGTGGCGATCGGTGTGATAGCCGATCCACGGCTGCAGCAGCGAAGCCGTGAGCTGAAAGGTCAGGGTAATCAGGCCGACCTGGGTAAAGCTCAAGCCATAGTTGGCCTTGAGCATGGGGTAGATCGAGGGCAGCACCGATTGGATCAGGTCGTTGATCAGGTGCGCCAGCGCGCAGGCGCCGATCACGCGCATGACCAAAGGGCTGGCTTGGCTGGCGACCGAGGCGCTGGCCGATGGGGCGGTGGAGGTGGACATTGCAGATCATCCGGGCAGTGGAAGAGGGGTGCCAAGCCAAGGATCACCTGTCGGATCCTCGGGCTTGGCGCTATCCTAAAGACCGAAAAATCGCCTGTCTCACGTCATCCGGGCGCCAGCTATCGTAAAAATGGCATCATGATCAGATCACTGGACGCGTTTCTGCTGCACATCAATACGCTCGCCTCGACCGTGACCAGCAGCGCCACCGATTACCCGGACAACTGGTTCATCGAGCCCCATTGCCACGCCAAGCATCAACTGATCTATGCAATCGAAGGCGTCATGGTGGTGCACTCCGATCAGGGTCAATGGACTGTGCCACCCAGCCGCGGCATCTGGATGCCCTGCGGTCACGTGCATGCCGTGCGCTGCATCGGCGCGGTGAAGATGCGCAGCGTGTTCGTGCGCCCGGATCATCTGCCGGACTTGCCGACGCAAACGCGCGCGGTCAGTATTTCGCCGCTGTTGAGCGAGTTGATCAAGACGTCTGTCGGCATCCCCGCGCCCTGCGAGCCGGATTCACGCGAGGGCAGGGTGATGCGCCTGATCGTCGACGAGCTGGCGCTCTTGCCGACCCTGCCGCTGCACCTGCCACAGCCTCGCGACGCGCGACTCAAGACCATCTGCTCGGCGCTGCAAAACGATCCGGCAGACAGCTCGACCCTGGCGCAGTGGAGTGAGCGGCTGTCGTTGGATGAGAAAACCATCCAGCGTCTGTTCAACAAAGACACCGGCATGACCTTCGGCCAGTGGCGCCAGCAATCGCGGCTGCTATTGGCGCTGGAACGCATCGCCATCGGCGAGAAAATCATCGATGTGGCCGGCGCGCTGGGCTACGACAGCCCCAGCGCGTTCGCCACGATGTTCAAGAAACAGTTCGGCAAGACGCCCAGTCATTTTTTTAAATGAGCTTTGCACCTGGGCTGGACACCGCACGCTCTTCACCCACACATCGTAGGACGCAGACATGCTCATCGTTTTCAGCGGTCTTCCCGGTACCGGCAAGACCACCCTTGCACGCGGTCTCGTTGCGCAAACACAAGCGGTCTATCTACGTATCGATACCATCGAGCAGGCGATACGCAACAGCGCGGCGTTCGAGGAAGATATCGGCAGCAGGGGTTACCAGCTCGCCAATCAACTGGCCCTGAGCAATCTTGAGGTGGGCAACCGGGTCATCGTCGACTGCGTCAATCCTGTAGGTGAAAGCCGCGAGTCATGGAGCGATGTCGCCAGGCGGGCCAATGTGCAACTCGTCAATATCCAGGTGATTTGCTCCGATATCCTCGAACATCGCAGACGGGTAGAAACCAGAGTGAGCGATATCAATGGCCTTGTACCGCCCACTTGGCAGTCGGTATCGAGCCATGAATACGAAGCGTGGGATGACACGCCATTTACGTTGGACACCGCCTTGATATCCACCGCCGAGGCCGTGACGCTAATCATCGAGCGGTTTTTTGTGGCCGCCGCTAAAAGTTAGCGACGACGTCGTTTACCCCTTGCGCCGGACCCACCCCCACAGCGATGCTCTGCCTTTCCCGCCGACAAGGAGCCGTCAATGCCTTCCGTACCACCGAGCCCATTCGAACTGGCCCGCGATGAAGCCTTCTGGAGCGAAATCGCTGCCCGCTACGAACGCGATGACGGCCCGATCAACCTCGACAACGGCTATTTCGGGCGAATGAGCCATGACGTGGTCAATGCCTACGAGCAAGCGATTCGCCTGATCAACCGCAGCAACGCAGTGCATGTGCGTCAGCAATTCGATCGCCATCAAGGCCTGGAAATCCGCCAGCATCTGGCTAACCTCATGGGCCTGCCGGCCGAAGAACTGGCCTTCGCCCGCAGTGCATCGGAAGCGCTCGATTCATTGATCCGCAACTACAACCGCCTGCAACCCGGTGATCAGGTGCTGATCACCGACCTGGATTACGGCTCAGTGCAGGGCGCCTTCCGCTGGCTGTGCAAGGCGCGCGGTGTGGAAATCGTCGAGTTGACGCACGTTCATCCCGCCACCTATGACGGCTTGCTGCGCACCTACACCGAGGCTTTCGCGGCACACCCGCGGCTCAAGCTGATGGCCCTGACCCATGTCACCCACCGCACCGGGCTGGTGATGCCGGTCAAGGCGATCGCTCAGGCGGCCAAGGCCCATGGCATCGACGTGATCCTCGACGGCGCCCATTCCCTCGGCCAGCTGGACGTTGACCTCACGGATCTAGGCATTGAACTCGCCGGCTTCAACTTGCAGAAATGGATCGGCGCGCCCCTGAGCCTGGGGGTGATCCACGTTCGCCGCGACCGTCTCAAGGACTTCGACCCGGACATGGCCAACCCCAGCTACCCGGCTGACGACATCCGTTGCCTGTCCCCCTACGGCACGCCGAACGTGCCAGCGCTGATGGCCTTGCCCGCGGTGTTTGCCGAGCACCAGGCGATCGGCGGTTGGGCGGTAAAGGGCGCGCGCCTGAGTTACCTGCGCGACCTGTGGGTGAGCGAAGCGCGCAAACTCGCCGGCATCGAAGTACTGACGCCGGACGATCCCCGTTTGTATTGCGGCCTCACCTCGTTCCGCTTTCGCGATGCCGAGGATCAACAAGCAATGGCACAACGGCTACTGAGCGAATTCAATATCTTCACCGTCGCCCGTGAGGGGGCTGCGTGTGGGCCGTGCATTCGTGTCACGCCGGGGTTGAATACCCGCGTGGCGGATATCGAGGCGTTGGTAGCGGCATTGAGAGCGCTATGCCCTGTTTGAACTCCCCCGAAATCGCCCCCAGGCCGCAGCGTTGTAGGTCCGCTGCGCGCAAAACTGTGATCGCTGATATAGGCCTGATGGGTCATCTGCCTGGCCGTTTCAGGGGCGCCGCCATCGAACTGGCTGGCCATGATGGCACCGGGTGAAACTTGCACGCAGCGCCGAGGTCATTGCCTAAGGTGCAGATCGTCTACCCGCAGACCTTCACCCTCGATTCCGGTATCAAAAGTCCCCCGCAGTTTGCTCACGACTGAACGTCGAGTCAGGGCATGGCGGCGAAAAAACGGTCCCTACGTAACAGTGGTGCATGAGTGGAAGGCGATCTGAAAGACTTGACCCGCGAGCAACTGATCGCCGAGGTCACGCGACTGCGCGAGGCGCTGGCGGATGCCGCAGTCGATACGCAACTGCAGGCCAGTCAGGCGGCCTTGGCGACCAGTGAAGCGCGCCAACGGGCGATCTTCGAGAGTGCGGTCGATTTCGCCATGATCATCTTCGACCCGGCCGGCATCATTACCGAATGGAACAGTGGCGCCACTAACGTCATGGGCTGGACGGCCGAGGACATGCGCGGCCACCACGCCAATCGGTTCTTCACGCCGCCGGATCGTGCCAGTGGCCGAGTCGAGCACGAGATGCAACGCGCACTAAAGGACGGCCGGGCGTCCGACGAACGCTGGCACCTGCGTCAGGACGGCCAGTTGTTCTGGGCGTCGGGCGAAATGATACCGCTGTATGACGACCGCGATGCCCACCTCGGCTTCGTCAAAATTCTGCGGGACCGTACCGATGAACACCTCGCCGGCCTCGCCCTCAAGCAAACCCAGGAGCGCTATCGTCTGGCGGTAAAGGCCACCAACGATGCCGTTTGGGACTGGGACGTCAACGCCAACCATGTGCAGTGGAACGAAGCGCTGGAGCAGGCATACGGCCACCCGCTGGCAAGCGTCGATACCACCAGCGAATGGTGGATGGCGCAGATTCATCCCGCTGATCGGGCGCGCATCGAGGAATCGATTGTCGCGGTCCTCGAAGGCCAGGAAGAGGGCTGGACCGGTGAATATCGGTTCCGACGCCGCAACGGCAGCTACGCCGAGGTGCTCGACCGCGGCCAGGTCATCCGCGATGACCAGGGCCAGGTGGTACGGATGATCGGCGCCATGCTCGACCTGACCCGCATGCGCACGGCGGAAACCGCCCTGCGCCAAAGCGAGGAGCGCTTTCGCACGATTCTGGAGACGATCGAGTCGGCGTTCGCCATCGTCCAGGTCAAGTTCGATGCCGACGACCGCCCCATCGACTATCGCTTCGTCGAGGCCAACCCGGCATTCGAGCGCCAGGCGGGGGTCAATCTGCGCGGCAAGTGGGTCACCGAATTCGCTCCGGATCTGGAGCAGTTCTGGTTCGATACCTACGGCCACGTCGCCAAGACCGGTGAGCCAGCCACCTTCGAAAATTATGCCGAGGCCTTCAAGCGTTGGTTCGACGTGCGCGCGGTGAGCGTCGGCGATCGCGACGACCGCCAGATTGCGATTATCTTCAGCGATGTCACTGAACGGCGAAACGCTCAGGAACGCTTGCTCGTCAGCGAGGCCGTTGCCCGTGCAAACGTCGAGCGCGTGCAACTCGCTCTCGCCGCAGGCGCCATCATCGGCACCTGGCACTGGGATCTGCCGACCGATCGTTTCACCGTCGATGAAGCCTTCGCCCGCGCTTTCGGCCTTGATCCGGCGCTCGGCTACCAAGGGCTCAGCCTGGAGCAAGTGGCTGCCACAGTGCACCCCGAGGACCGTGAGGCGCTGACCGCTTCAATCAATCACGCCATCGCCAAAGGCGGCGCCTATGCCCATCAATATCGAGTTCGTCGTGCCGATGGCAACTACTACTGGATTGAAGCGAATGGCCGCGTCGACCATGGCGAAGACGGCACGCCACTGAGCTTCCCCGGAGTGATCATCGACGTCGAAGAACGCCGCTCCGTCGAAGCCGAACGCGACCGCGCCACCGCCGCCTTGCGGGCCTTGAACGACACCCTCGAACAACGCGTCAACGCGCGCACGGCCGAGCTGATGCAGGCCGAAGAAAAACTGCGCCAGTCGCAGAAGATGGAAGCCGTCGGCCAGTTGACCGGTGGCCTGGCGCACGACTTCAATAACCTGCTGGCCGGTATCTCCGGCGCCCTGGAGCTGATGGGCATGCGGATCGAGCAGGGCCGCTGGAAGGACGTCGACAAGTACATCGTCACCGCTCAGGGCGCGGCCAAGCGTGCCGCGGCACTGACCCATCGGCTGCTGGCGTTCTCCCGACGCCAGACCCTCGATCCGCGCCCCACCGACGTCAACGCGCTCATGGAAGGCATGAGGGAACTGATCCAGCGCACCGTAGGCCCCAGCATTCTGGTCGAAACGGTGGGTGCCACCGGGTTGTGGGCGGCGCTGGTCGACCCCAGTCAGCTCGAGAACGCGTTGCTCAATTTGTGCCTCAATGCCCGCGATGCCATGCCCGACGGCGGTCGCATCACCATCGAAACGGCCAACCGCTGGATGGATCGCGAAGCCGCCCGCGCCCACGAGCTGCCCGAGGGCCAATACCTGTCGCTGTCGGTCAGCGATACCGGCATGGGCATGCCTGCCGATGTCATCGCCAAGGCCTTCGACCCGTTCTTCACCACCAAGCCGATCGGCGAGGGCACCGGGCTCGGGCTGTCGATGATCTACGGGTTCGCCAAGCAGTCGGGTGGACAGGTGCGGATTTATTCGGAGGTGGGGCTGGGCAGCACCGTACGCATTTACCTGCCGCGTTATTACGGCAGCGCCCCCCTGGACGAGAGCGATTCACTGGCGACGCCGGCGACCGTGGTGCAGACCGGCGAAACCATCCTGATCGTCGATGACGAGCCAACCGTGCGCATGCTGCTGACCGAGGTGCTGGGCGAACTGGGCTACACCCTGATTGAAGCGGCCGACAGCCTGGCCGGGCTCAAGGTACTGCAGTCCGATGTGCATATCGATTTGCTGATCACCGACGTCGGGCTGCCCGGCGGCATGAACGGCCGGCAGATGGCCGATGCCGGGCGTGAGGTTCGGCCAGGGCTCAGGACGCTGTTCATCACCGGCTATGCCGAAAATGCGGTGATCGGCAATGGCCACCTGGCGCCGGGGATGCAGGTGCTGACCAAGCCTTTCGCGATCGACACGCTGGCGGCCAAGGTGCAGGAATTGATGGCGCCCTGAACGGCGCCACCTGGTTACTTCGGCAAAAAGCTACCCTCGCGCAAACTGCGCTCAATGTCTTCCAGGCTGCGCCCGCCGGTTTCCGGCACGAGGAAATAAATGAACACCCACGCGGCTGCGTTCAAACCGGCATACACCCACATGGCACCGCCCACGCCCAGCCAGTGGGTCATGGTCAGCGCCGTGCCGGTCAGCAGGAGGTTGGAGCCCCACAGCATGGCGGCGTGCAAGCCGATGGCCTGGTCGCGAATGGCGATCGGGTAGATTTCCGCGCCGGTCAGCCAGCCGATGATCTGGATGCCGCCGGAGTTGAAGATCATGAACACGATCAAACAGGCGACGATCCACCACGCCTGACTGTCGCCGGCCAGGTTGAAGTGCAGCACCGCACCTAGCACCAGCAGGCTCACCACAGCGCCGGGAATCATTGCCAGGCTCAGCGTGCGTCGGCCGGTGCGATCGACGATCATCTTGCCCACGAAGGTCATCACCAGGTAAGTGATGGCCACGCCCAGCGCCGACCACAGCGCCGCCGAGGCACCGAAACCGGCGTTCTTCAGAAAGGTGGGCGTGTAGTAGATCATCATCTCGATGCCGCTCAACTGGGTGAAGGCGGCGATGCCGAGGCCGGCGACCAGTGCCGGGCGCACCCAGGACTCCTTCATCGCGGCCCAGCCCACGTTCGGCAGTTGGTCGCGTTGCTCGACCACTTCCTGAATATCGGCGATCTCTTCTCTCACTTCGCGGCGGGTTTCGCGCACCAGCGACAGTGCCTCGGCGGCGTCCTTGGGGCGGTCGTTCTCGACCAGCCAGCGCGGGCTGCCCGGCAGCTTGCTCATGCCCAGCAACAGCACCAGCGAAGGCACCAGCGCGACGCCGATCATCCAGCGCCAGTCGAACAGGTTCTGCCCGGCCACGCCGACGATCGCCGCCAGCAGGATGCCCACACCGATCGAAACGTTGAAGTAGGTCACCAGGCGCCCGCGTTTGTCGGCGGGTGCCAGTTCGGCGATATAGGTCGGGACGATCTGCGTCGAGCCGCCGACGGCGAAGCCCAGCACCAGCCGCGCGACGGCGAGACACCAGACATTCGGTGACAGCGCCGCGGCCACCACGCCCACGCAGTAGATGGCGGCGACGATCATGATGGTGGTACGTCGACCGCGGCTGGCCGACAGCCGCGTGGCACTGATAGCACCGATTACCGCGCCAAGCAGGATAGCGGCGGTGACCAGTTCCTGAGCGCGATAGCCGAGCTGAAACTCGTTTGCAATCTGCGGCAAGGCACCGGAAATGATGCCGGTGTCGTAGCCGTACAGGCCGCCGGCGATGGCCGCGACGGTGGCGACCATGGCCATGTACGTCTGGGGTTTGAGGCTGGTGCCCGAGTCGGAGTAGGCTGAAGTCATGGGGGAATCCTTGGGTCATCGATCAACAGTGCAGACTGCGCTCGTGGTAGTGGCACAGTGATGCAGGGTATGGAGGGTTGACCTTCGGCGCGCTGAAACGGTTCCGCGTCCGGTGCCCAGGGGCGATGTATGAGCGGGTGTATTGGGCTTTCTCGTCGCCATGCAGAGAAGTGTTTCCGTTGCTTGTGATCGAGCTGTCGGCACGTTAACCTCTCGCCCTCGCTGCATATCAGCGACGTGGGCTTGGCGGCCCTGGCACTTCTCGCAATAGCGCTCTTCACCGCATTGCAGGCGGATTTCTTCGCCTGCAATGCGGTGCTATGGCGAATTGCGCAGGGACCTCTTCGGAGGTGCCGGGTGAGGTGCCGGTCCGCCAACCTTGCGTAATTCGCCACCCATTCTGCTTGGCGGCAGGAAGGTGGTGATCCTGACTTCTGTATGGATTCCTACCTCATGACTCACTTCGATCTGAACACCGCTGGCACCACTCTCTGGGGCCGCAGCCTCGACGGCCACTCGTTATTTGCCGTCAACCCCGATATCCCCGCCGTCGATGCCCTCGAACACGCCTCCATCCTGCAAGACTGCGCGAACAAATTGATGACTGAACCGGCGTTCGGTGACCCTACAGGCCATGCGGCGTTGTCTGCTCTGTACCTGAACGAGATGGCCAAGGCGTTGATGGATGATGTGGCGCAGGCGATGGGATCACCGGTCTAGTGGGTATGACTCCTCACAGATAACGTTTGTCGTCCCTGTGAGGTGCTTGCCTCACGGGCTTGCTGTATCTGGCAGGATATTTTTGCATTTACCCCTCTAAACTAAGCGCGTCGACGGAGCTCGGCCTCATAGGCGCTGCGCTCCTGCTTGGCGGCGTCATCTTCGCGCTGCGCGGGTTTGATCGGGTACAGGTTGGCCCCCGTACTGGACGTTGTCGCGGCGGATCCCGATGCTGCCCGCCAACCTCAGCGAGGCGCCGGCGTAGCCCAGGCGCGTGCGCCAAAGTGCATGGAGAAACGGCCCAAACTCTTGGTTTTTGGCGTACGTGCGTCGCCCACGTAATAGGTGATGCTTACGTCCTTGGCCTTGTTACGGTCTGGCAGATCGACTTTCAACAACTGAGCTCGCCGCGGGCCAAGTCGATGCTAGGTGCCACGCTGCCAGACATCGCGAGGCCGTCGGAGAAAGAGAACGAAGGGCCTTTGCCTCTGAGCTGGAGTGCATAGGCAGAATATTATTCTCAATCACTAAGTTTTTAGTCACCAATTTTATCTGGGAGAAATGAAAGGGGTGGATGTGACGATTTCCATTTCACTGCAAACTTTAAGGCCTGATCTAGCTGGTCTTTTGTCATTTTGGCTTCAATCTGTGGTAGAGCATCATTGACATAGTTCTGGACGTCTCCGCCGCCATCTAATATTTTGAGTGTGGATATTAGAGCATGTCCTTTGATCAGATCTTCTCGTAGACCTATTGCGCCTGGATCAATGGCGAGGAAGTATCCATAATTATAAACCGCAGGCTCATATCCAGTGTCGGCCGCGACTTCCAGCCAATGGCGTGCTTCTACGAGGGAGTTTTTTCCTCGAAGCTCTCCAAAATAGTACATCATTGCTTTTGGATATCCACTTTCCGCAGCAGACTTCAGTAGTTGCAGGACTGCTTTGTGTCTGCTGCCTGGAATAATAAAAATACCTGCGCCATCACGATAGAGATTCGCAAGTTTATATTGTGCTTGTGGATAGCCAGCATTGCTAGCTTTCTCTAGCCACTCTATCTTTCCTGTCGCTTCGTATAATACAGCCATAGCTTCAGCGTCGCCATTTTCTGCGTTTGGTTTCGCGGTATTTATCAACTTTGTGAACCATTCATCCGAAGATGTAGCGCCTGCTTTGCAGTTTTTCATGACAGTGCATAGATCTTCATCTGATTGTGAAAGTTGTAGCATTGCGTAATAGTCGCCCTGTTCTGCTGAAGCCTCGTACCACTTGAAAGCTTCAGAGGTCATATATTGTTTATCATTTTTAATTGCGCTGGCTAGATAGAATTGGGCCTCTCTGTCTCCAGCTTCCGCTGCGACTGATAACTGAGACTCTGCAGGCTTGTATTGATTGTAGAGTGTTATCCCTTCTGTTTTTGCTTTCTCCTGATCCGCTGTTAGCTGAGCTATAGATGGCATTGAGGCAAATAAAAAAAATGTCGAGATTACCGAAACTGCAAGCCTTCTAATTTTCAATGTTTTTTCTCTTTTGAATTCCATATTATTCTTTATAGCTTATTGTTGTGTTGCGATAAAATGTGTCATATGACTTAAATGCTTGGCAGTGTTAATCAAGGTTTGCGCCGAGTAGTTTGGAATTGTTTTTGTAGGAGTTTCGTCCTGAGTCACTTCTGGCGTCGAATAGCCTTAGTACCGCTTCTGCCATAAAACTATCTAGTTTGTATCTGCTCTCGCAGTATGCTTGTCCAGAATTCTGTGGCATGGAACCAAATTTGTGCATGCGTTTGCAAGCGTCCTCAAACTGTTGTCGCGCATTCTGAAGTCACCCATTTTTTTTTGCATTGCTCACAATCCAACGGAGGACTATCTCTAGGGCTTGTTGCTGTAGCAAGTGTGCTTTATCTTTGGTGTATTTGGCTTTGGAAGATTTCGTTTCTCCGGACAATTCCCTGGTCTCTGAAATTTCAAATGATTCTGGTTCAGAAATTAATGTCATAAATATCGGTCCGAGTGCCGCTGGAGTAGCATTCACGAACCATTCCTCAAGTTCCGCCGGTTTGCTATACGTCATAATAGTATGCGCAATAGCCCCCCACGCCCGGCACTTGTCAACGCCTCATACAAGTTCATAATGGCATCAACACCCATCAAATACATCATATTCACATCCTACCCGACAGCCCCCAGCAAGTTCAATCTGGACGCCAGATCCGCCGCTTCCTCCGACATCCAAGTAACCCGCTGCCCCTCATTCTTGTGCAACTCGCCAGGCCGCCGGAGACGGAAAACGAAGGACCTGCGCCTTTGAACTCGTGATGGATGCTGTCTTGAGGCGGCGTGAGGCAACGCACGAACTGTGCCTGGGGGCTTTTATCGAATAGCCGCACGTCGCCGCGGATGCTTTCCTTGAACACGACCTGCTTCAAGCGCTCGCCCCATTCGAGGCGGTCACTGGCGCTCTGCAGTTTGACCACCTTGCAGCCCTTGCTCTGCAGGAAGGTGTGGAATTTCTCGATGTCGAACCACCCGTCATGATCGAACCAATCTATTCGCCCTGTCGAACCTGTGGATGGCTCGAAAACGACTGATGGGTATGGGTGAGTCGCGCCTAACACGAGAACCGGGCGAAAAACGCTCCCGCCGGAGACTGCATTAGGGCGTTTTTAGGGAATAGCGCCGTGCGCTTCGCTAATCACGGTTTGCCATCGCCGCGCGACAAGTTAATCGGCGCATCTCTGACGCGCTTCGGCTTCCCCATAATAATTCAGTACCCTAGTTTTTCAGGAAAAAAAGACAGTGGAGGGTGGGATGATTTCCAGTTTTTCGCCATTTCGTCACCTTTGACTATTTGGTCTTCTGTCATTTGAGATAAAATTTCTGGTAGAGTTCTGTCGACATAAGTCTGAACATCTCCTCCACCATTAAGCTCCTTTAATAGGGATATAAGTGCGTATCCTTTTACTATGTCTTTGTCGATCCCGACTGTCTTCGGCTCAACTGCTAAGAAGTATCCATAATTGAATACGGCTTCTTCATAGCCAGTTTCTGCAGCTTTTTCTAGCCAATGTCCTGCTTCTACTAATGAGTTCTGAGCCCTCAGTTCGGCGAAATAGCTCATCATAGCCTTAGGATTGCCATTTTCGGCAGAAGACTTTAGCAGTGCGTTGATAGTTTTTTTTCGGCTGCCGGGTATGATGAAGTAGCCGTTACCGTCCTCGTAATAATTAGCTAGAATCCTCTGGGCGGGGGCGTAGTTTACTGCGGCTGCCTTTTCAAGCCACTCCAGCTTTCCCGTCGCGTAGTACAGCATTTCCATTGCCTCCCCGTTGCCCTGCAAAGCAAACGGAGTTGCTGTACTAATTAGTTTATTCAACCAGTCTCTAGGTGTTTTGCTACCACTTTCACATTTCGTCATTGCTTTACAAAGATTATCACCTCGTGCTAGTTGGAACATGGCATAAAAATTTCCTTGGTTTGCAGACTTCTCATACCATTCGTAGGCTTCGGGGGTTATGTACTGCTTGCTGTTTTTGATTTCGTTCGCAAGGTAGTATTGTGCCTCGCTGTCGCCAGCAGTTGCTGCAATTCGTAGCTCCGGCTCGGCTACTTTGTATTGGTTGTATAACTCTATGCCTTTGTCTTTTGCTGCGGCTTGATCACTTGTGAGATTTGCGAAGATATTCCCGCTGGAAGTTAGTAGGATGGCTAAGGATACTACTTTCGTAATTTGCATTTGTATATTTCCTGATAGGCTATTCTTTGTAAGTAGTCAAGGTGCCTCGGTAGAATGTATCGTATGATTTTATGGTCGAGCAGTGGGTGTCTAGATTTCCGCCCAGTACTTTTGAGTTTTTAAAATACTCTCTTCTCATGCTGTCGTTGTTTATGCTGTTTAGTCTTAAAACTGCTTCCTTCATAAAGCTGTCCATTTTATAGCGCGATTGACAGTATGCTTGTCCCGATCCCTCAGGTAGCGTTCCAAATGTATTCATGCGTTTACAAGCATCTTCGAATTGCCGCTGTGCTTCAGGTAAACCGCCTGTTCTTCTTGCATTGTTCATGATCCAGCGGATGATTAATTCTATTGACTGTTGTTGTAGTAGGTAGGCTTCCGCCTTCGAGTAACTGGTAATTTTGGGCGCGATTGTTGCGTCTATACCATCGCGAGGTTCGGAAACCTCAAATGCCTTCGGTTCAGATGTTAGGGTCATAAACATCGGGCCAAGTGCTGCAGGCGTTGCATTAACAAACCATTCCTCCAGCTCCGCCGGCTTGTTATACGTCATAATCGTATGGGCAATCGCCCCCCCACGCCCGCCACTCGTCAACGCCTCATACAAACTCATCACCGCATCAACACCCATCAAATACATCATATCCACATCCAACCCGACAGCCCCCAGCAAGTTCAACCTGGACGCCAGATCCGCCGCTTCCTCCGACATCCAAGTAACCCGCTGCCCCTCATTCTTGTGCAACTCCCGCCGGAACAGGTTGATGAGGTCCACCACCGCCTCATAACCCACCTCAAACGCAAAGCTGCCCGTGGCCCCAGGCCCGAGCACTACCGCAGCTTTCATGTTGAGGATGAACTTGCCCTTGTCCACGGATACTTGCGCATCCGCTTTTATCCCCGCGCCGAAAGCGCCGCCTATGCTGCCGCTCAGTTTGGCCAGGGTCAACCAAGGGCTCTCGCTTTTGGCCTCCGCACTGTTGCTGATGCCGAGGGTTGGAGCGGCCTTCAAGGCCGCCAGGTCCTTGGGCGGAGCCCAGTTCATGGCGCCGGTCAGTTCGATACCCGCCTGCATGCCAGCGAACAAGTTGAAGCTGGCCTTGGCGCCTTGATCGATCTGGACATTGGCGGCGTAGCCTTTGAGCTTTGTTTCAGAGGTATTGTTGGACACCGCCGTGGCGGCTTTCGATTCGTGCTTCAGGGGATCGCTGGGAAGGGTAGGGCCAGCCTCCTTTTTGCTTTTCTCCTCGGCCTCATAAGCGCTGCGTTCCTGCTTGGCGGCGTCATCTTCGCGTTGGGCCGGTTTGATCGGGTCCAGGTTGACCCCGTACTTGACGTTGTCGCGGCCGATCCCGATGCTGCCCGCCAACATCAGCGAGGCGCCGGCGTAACCCCAGGCACGTGCGCCAAAGTGCATGGAGAACCGGCCCAAACTCATTGTTTTTGGCGTCCGTGCGTCGCCCACGTAATAGGTGATGCTTACGTCCTTGGCCTTGTTGCGGTCTGGCAGATCGACTTTCAACAACTCGACCTCGCCACGAGCCAGATCGATGCTCAGCGCCACATTGCCGGACATCGCGAGGCCGTCGGAGACGGAAAACGAAGGACCTTTGCCTTTGAACTCGTGATGGATGCTGTCTTGAGGCGGCGTGAGGCACCGTACGAACTGTGCCTGGGGGCTTTTATCGAATAGCCGCACGTCGCTGCGGATGCTTTCCTTGAACACGACCTGCTTCAAGCGCTCGCCCCATTCGAGGCGGTCACTGGCGCTCTGCAGTTTGACCACCTTGCAGCCCTTGCTCTGCAGGAAGGTGTGGAATTTCTCGATGTCGAACCACCCGTCATGATCGAACCAGTCGCCGGCCTGGTCGTCGATGCGCATGGCGCCGTGGCTGGTGAGCCATTGGCCAAAGACGCTGAGTGCGGCGTCCTTGGAGGCGCCACCATCGCCATTGGTGGGCAGGGTCTTGAAGGCTTCGGGGACTTTTTTGCCGGCTTTTTTCAAGTCGCTGGCGATGATGCTCTTGGCGTCTCGCAGGTTGAGAATGCTCAACCAGCTAAGCGTTTTTTTCTTGGCGCCCAAGGTGCTGACTTCGCGCAGCGGGAAGCCGGCCTTGACCAAGCGGTCGGCGGGTTGTGGCTGAAACTGTTCGGGGTCCCACAACAGGTGACGACGTACCGGCGCGGCGGCGATGTTCTGTTCGGCTTTTTCCTTGAGTGCCTGCTTGATGGCTTGCAGGCGCTCCCATTCGGCGCGTTCTGCCGCAACCAGTCCGGCGGGCGCCTGGGCATTCTGGCCGCTGGCCTCGATCCAGCTTTTGTACTTGGCGCGCAAGCGCTCGTTGACCTCCAACTGGGATTTTTCAGTGGCCAGGTAGCTATTGAACTGTTGGATACCGCTGGCCAGATCGCCGTCGATCAGTGCGTACTCCGGCACAGCAATGCCGTACTCGGCGACCTTGATGATGGCATCTGTATAGGCAGCGTAGTTGAATTTGCCAGCCTGTTCAGCCTTCCACGCTCCGTAGTTGGACATGGCCGCGTTACAAGTCGACATGCAGTTGCGCAGGTCTTCGTAGCGCTTTTTGTCTTCGGCCAACAGGGACGCGATTTCGTCAGCGCTATAGGTTTTGCCGCTCTTGAGCAGTGGTTTGCGCTTTTCGAGATAGGTCTGGACGCGCTTGCGTGCTTCCATGGCTTGGGGCGTAAACAGGCTGCCGTTCTCGTAGGTATAGCCTTCGGTCCTGGCTTTGGCGACCGCGATGTCCTTGAGTGCTTTCCACTCGTTGTAGATCGCGTTCATCGAGATCGTCTGGTTACGCTGATCCTCGCGCAGGTCCTGTTCTTGGCTGTATTGCTTCATCCGCTCGATAGACAGTTCTTTTCCTGTCTTGGCTTCGGCTGTGGCTTTGGGAAGCGCTTCTTTCTCAGCCTCGGCCTTGGCGTACTTGGCGGTCAAGACGGCCGGCGTACCCAGAGCGATATCAGGCACCTCGGCCTCGATCTCTTGCATTCGGGCCTTGTTCGTACCTTCGAGGAAGTTACTGAGCTTGGGCTCGAGGAAATACTCCAGCAGGCCGCTGTCATCCAGCCCTTTCAGTCTTTCGTCCTGGGACTTGCTGGGCGCGATCTGTTTTTCCAAGATGTAGATGGCTTCGTTCATGGATTCTGCCGCCCGCCTGGGCAGCAACCAGAACTCCTGTTCTTCCGTGGCGTAGATGACGGTTTCGTAGGTCTGGGAGCAGGGCGGCGCCTTTGGCTCGAAAGAAACGGTACAGGTTTCGGAAAGGTCTTTGCCCGGCCCTAACGAAAGGACATTCGCTGGGAGGTCAGTGCTGGTGGCAGGCGCTTTGGCAGTTTCCATGGTGCTTCCATTCATAGTGTTGTTTTCTTGTTATCGACCGTGAGCAGCGTCCATTTCAGCAGTTGCTCTACGTTGATCAAGGCGTCGTTCGTGGTGTGCAATATGGCCATGATCTGAGGCTGGCTTTCGAAAGGTGCTGTGGCCGTAAGTTGGCCCATCTCGAGCAGGTGCGTACCTTTGATGATCCCGGCGTCAGCCAGCAGAGCAAGGGGGGCGATGATCAAATGGGACCCGCACTTTAGCGGGGTTGTCATAGGCTGAAAAGTGCTCATCTAGCCAGTACAGTCAATGCCTGGGCTGGACGGGGTTGTCCAGGTGCGTTCGAGCAATCAATTGTCGTGCCAACTAATATTTGGCCATTTAAATCAATGGTTTGAATATCTATATTGGAATTATTGGTGATTTTTTGATCTATTGATTCTGGAAAGTGCGCAACTTCTTGCACACCACTGTGCAAGAAGTTGCCATGTGGCGCGAGGTCCCGGACTACGGGGTTTGTAGAGGATTTAGAGTGCTTTTCGGGATTTTAGGTGGCAAGAAGTTGCGCATCATGGCGCATGGCTATTGGTCCCTATTTTGGATAGCTCGAGATCGGCAGAGCGCACATGGATGATATGGACGCAAGCGATAAATTGAGGGATCAGTCCCCCGGCAGTGATGTACGGCCACTTGCCGCGGCCGTACATGAAGAGCTGCTTCGAGCCCGCGTCTCACTCCCCCAACAACAACACCGTCCTGGCATCCGCCTCCCCGCCGAAGAACCACTCGAGCGCCTCTTGGAACACCGCATCGTCCGGCGCGATAGCAGCAAACAACGTCAGACAAGAACGCAGCTTCAGATCATCAGGATGCCCGAGAATGTCCAAGGCGCTCTTGTCGCGGTGCTGCAGCAAGGTCGTGACGCTTTCCAGCAGCCGCGGCCCCAACACCGGGTGCTGTAGATAGCCCTGCGCTTCAGCGGCACCCGACAGCCCAAAGCGTTCGGCCATCTCGCTGCGCCCCAGCCCGCGCAGTTGCGGGAACACGAACCAGATCCAGTGAGTGGTCTTGCGGCCTGCCCGCAGCTCGTGCAGAGCGCGGTCGAACACCGGCAGTTGGGCCTCGACGAAACGATGCAGATCAAAGGTATCACTCATGAATTCACTCCCTTGGCGGGTCACAGGCGCACGCTTATCTGCCCCGAACCCTTTCGACAGAGGGTGCAACTCTGCAGTTTCATCGAAAGCACGTGGATCTGGGCCAGACTATGAATATCGTGCAACTGCCGGACATGGGCGGCGTGTCCCGAAATGCCCCGCCGTTGACGGTCCGCCCGGAGGAGATCGGCCTCGGCCTGGAGCTCCTAGGCAAGGCGCTGGCAACGGTGATAGAGCGCGCTTCAACCATCGCGCTTGAAGAGTTCAAGGATCACCCCGCGCAACCAGCGATTGCCGCTGTCCAGGTGATAGCGCGCATGCCAATGCTGCTTCACTGAAAACGCCTCGATCGGCACCGGGCAGTCGTGCACGGTCAACTGATGCATGCGGGCCAGGGTTTCGCCGATATGGCGGGGCAGGGTGGCGATCAGGTCGGTGGTGCCGATGATGGCGCCCAGGCCTAGAAACCCTGGCAGTTCAAGGATGATTCGGCGCTCGATGGCCTGGCGGGTCATGGCCGCTTCCAGGAGCTTCTGCCCTGTGCCGGCGGTGATCAGCACATGCCCCTCGGTACAGTAGCGTTCCAGGCTCAACGGGCCGGCGATCCGCGGGTGGTCGAGGCTGCTCAGGCACACCCAGTCCTGAGCAAACAGCACCTGCTGGTACATGCCGCCGCCCAGCCATGGCACAAATCCTACCGCTAGATCGGCTTCGCCGGATTCCAGCGCGCGCTCGGTGTTGCCATCGATGCGCGCTGCCTCCAGGCGAATGCCCGGCGCCACCTTGCGCAAGTGTTCGAGCACCTGTGGCAGCAGGGTGATGTGGCTGGCGTCGCTGACGCACAAACGAAAACGTCGCAGCGCGGTGGCGGGGTCGAAATCCGGCTCGTGGGTGGTCAGCCGCCGCAAGGACTCGAGCACCTCCCGGCAGGGGCCGATCAGGGCATCGGCGCGGGGCGTCGGCGCCATGCCGACGGGCGTGCGCACGAAAAGCGGATCGTGCAGTTGCTCGCGCAGGCGGGCCAGCCAGATGCTGATGGTCGGCTGGCTCTGGCCCAGCTGCTCGGCGCAGCGCGTGACGCTGCGGGTGTCGTAGAGCACGTCGAAGAGTTGCAGCAATTTGGGTTCGGGCAAGCCGTCGGAGTTTTTCATTATTAAAATTTTAAATAGTGGTATTGCGTTCATTGTATAGCTCAACGTGCAGCGTCTATCTATTGTGGCCTGACAAAAAGAGAGGGCCACAACTTGAAGATATGCATTCTTGGCGCTGGCGCCCTTGGGTGCGCCATCGGCGCAACGCTCAGTGAAGCCGGGCACGACACCTGGCTGCTGAACCGCAATGCCGAGCACGTCCAGGCCATCAACCGTGACGGGCTCAAGGTAATCGACGAGCGCGGTGAACGCGCGGTCAGGATCAACGCCAGCACCTCGGCCGCCGATATCGGCCCGGTCGATCTGGTGGTGGTGCTGGTCAAATCCTTCCACACCGCCGAAGCGATCGCCGGTGCCTTGGCATTGGTGGGTGCGCACACCTTGGTGCTGTCGCTGCAGAACGGCCTGGGGCACGAGGACATCCTCGCCGAGGCCGTAGGGCGCTCTCAGGTATTGGCCGGCAAGACCTACGTCGGCGGCGTGATGTTGGCGCCGGGCAGCATCCGCGCCGGCGTGGTCGGCAAGCACACCTACATCGGCGAACTCGACGGCAAGATCACCCCCCGCGTGCAAGCCATCGCCGAGGCCTTCAAAGGCGCCGGCCTGGCCACCACGGTGAGCGACAACATCGTCGGCACCATGTGGGACAAACTGCTGATCAACGTCGCCACCGGTGCACTCACCGGCATCACCATGCTCACCTACGGCCAGCTCTACAGCGAGCCGCTGCTCAAGGCCACGGCCCTGGACGCGGTGGCCGAGGCGATTGCCGTGGCCACCGCCGCGGGGGTGCAGTTGAGCCTGACCAAACCCGGCGCCGCCTGGAACCTGGCCAGCGAGGGGCTGCCGGCATCCTTCAAGACTTCTATGTTGCAGAGCCTCGAGAAGGGCTCGATCACCGAGGTCGATTTCATCAACGGTTCCGTCGTGCGCTGGGGCCTGCGCCACGGCGTACCCACCCCGGTCAACGCCACCCTGGTCGCCTGCATGAAAGGCATCGAGCGAGCCATGGCCGACCATCAAGAGGCCGATCAGCTCCAGGCCGATCGCCAATCTGCCGGTAACCATCCCGCCGTCAACCAACAAGAGGAAGCCAAATCGTGAGCATCCCTAAAGCCTACGTCGAGCATGTCGCCGTGTGGGTCAAAGACATCCACTGGCATATCCGTTTCTTCCACGAGGTGTTCGGCATGACCCTGCGCGAAGTCCAGGGCACGGTCGAGGAGCCCATCCAGTACTGGAACCTGGGCGGCATGCAGTTCATGAGCGCGCCCGATTTCGCCGGCCCCGAAGGCCGCCTCGGGCACCTGGGCGTGATGTGCGAGGACATGGAGGCGGCACTCGCCGCCGCCTGGACGTTCGACGTCACGCAAATGCCTCAAGGCCGCAACTGGCTGCGCCTGCCCGATGGCCTGGCCGTCGAGTTCATTCAAGCCTCGCCTGCCGCCAGCGTGGCGCAGATCCTGGCCATCAACCCTCGCGTGTGAGCTGCCTTATGACTATTCAGACTGTCCAGGAAAAATACTGGGACGATGCACAAGAGGGCGATGAATGCATCAGCCCTGCGTACACCGTCACCAAGGAACGCATTCTCGCCTACGCCGACCTCACCGGTGACCACACCCCGGTGCATGTCGACGAGGCGTATGCCAACGCCAGCCACTTCGGCTGCCTGGTGGCCCACGGCCTGTTCGGGTTGAGCATCGCCGACGGCCTCAAGACCCAAAGCGACTACCGCTTCCTGCCGGGCATGTCGCTGGGCTGGACCTGGGACTTCGCGTTGCCGATCAAGGTCAACGACGTGCTCCACGTCAAATTTCGCGTGGGCAGCATGCGCGCCAGCAAGAGCAAACCGGGTTGGGGCATCGTCGTGCTGCCATCGGAACTGATCAACCAGCATGGCGAGGTGGTCCAGCGCGGCGAACATCGTCTGATGATCCCGCGGAGACCACAAGCATGAGCCAGCCACTGCCACTCAAAGGCATCCGCGTCATCGACTACAGCCACTTCCTGGCGGGTCCCTATGTGGGCCGCTGTCTCGCCGCCCTGGGCGCTGAAGTGATCAAGGTCGAGCGCCCCGGCAGCGGTGATGCCGGACGCCAGCATGCCTTTACTCTCGACGAGCAGCAAAGCGGCTACTTCCTGCAACTGAACATGGGCAAGCGCGGCGTCAGCGTCAACATGAAGGACCCGCGCGGCAAGGCCTTCATGCAGAAGCTCTGCGATTCGGCGGACGTGTTCATTGAAAACTACCGCCCCGGTGCGCTGGACAAGCTCGGCCTCGGTTACGCCGAGCTGGCGGCGCGCAACCCCAAGCTGGTGTACTGCTCGATCTCGGCGTACGGCCACACCGGCCCCGATGCCCATCGCGCCGGTTTCGGCCTGATCGCCGAGGCCAAGAGCGGCATCATGCAGATGGTCGGCAACCCCGGCGAAGCGCCGCCGCTGTTGCGTATCTCGCTAGGCGACATGTACACCGGCATCCACGCGGTGGCGGCGATCAACGCGGCGCTGCTCGGCCGGGTCAACAGCGGTCGCGGTCAGCACATCGATATGGCGCTCTACGACACCCTGGTGTCGATGCACGAATACGCGGTGCAGTGCTACACCCTGTCCAACGGCGAAGTGGTGCCCGAGCAGACCGGTCACGACATGCCCACCTCAACCCTCTACGGCGTGTTCCGCGCCGCCGACGGCGACCTGGTGATCGCCGCGCAAGTGGACGATGCCTGGAAGCGCTTCGCAGTGATGTTGCAAGCCAACGGCGGCCCTGCCGGCTTTGGGACCGACAGCCGTTTCCATAGTCTCAAAGGGCGCAACACTCATCGCGTGGAAATTCTCGACGTGGTCAAGCGCTGGGTCGCGGCCAATCCGGTAGCGCGCGTCCTCTCACTGCTGGACGAGATCGACGTGCCGAGCGCCAAGGTGCAGCGCATCGATGAGGTCATCAACGACCCGCAGATCAAGGCGCGCAACATGATCGTCGAGCAAGAGCACCCGCGTTACGGCACCTTGCGCATGCCCAATCTGCCGTTCCGTTTTTCCGATTGCGATACCACTGTCCATCAGGTAGCGCCGGACCTGGGCGAGCACAACGCCCAGGTGGCCTCCGAGCTGGGCTTCAGCGCCGACGAGATCGCCGCGATGCAAGCCGATGGCGTCCTGTTTGCCCACGGAGGTGTGTGATGACAGACCGTTACAGCGTGATCGGCCGGCCGATCAGCCACACCAAATCGCCGTTGATCCATGGCCTGTTCGCCGAGGTCACCGATCAGGACCTGACCTACGGCTCCATCGAAGGCTCGCTGGACGGCTTTGCCGCTCAGGTTCGCGGCTTTCGTGATGAGGGCGGGCGTGGCATGAACATCACCGCGCCCTTCAAGCTGCAGGCCTTCGAGCTGGCCGATGCGCGCAGCGAGCGGGCCAGCCTGGCCAAGGCGTCCAATGCGCTGAAGTTCGAAAACGGCAAGATCTACGCCGAGAACTTCGACGGTATCGGCCTGCTGCGCGACATCGAGCACAACTTGCAGACGCCGTTGGCCGGCCTCCAGGTGCTGGTGCTCGGTGCCGGCGGGGCGGTACGCGGTGCGCTGCTGCCGTTTCTGGCAGCGGGGCCGGCGCGGTTGGTGATCGCCAATCGCGACCTGAACAAGGCGCGCACGCTGGCCAAGGAAGTCAATCATGAGCGGCTGTGGGTCAGCGCCTATGAGGACCTTGCCGGCCAGCACTTCGATCTGGTCATCAACGCTACTTCGGCCAGCCTCACTGGCGAGCTGCCGCCCATCGGTGTGGCGGTGTTCACGCAAGCGCTGCTGGCCTATGAGCTGGCCTACGGCAAGGGCCTCACGCCATTCCTGCGTCTGGCCCAGGATGCTGGCGTCCCGCGGATTGCCGACGGTGTCGGCATGCTGGTGGAACAAGCGGCCGAAGCTTTCGAGTGGTGGCGGGGCGTGCGCCCGCAGACGCGTCCGGTGATCGATCGGCTGACCGTGCCGCTGGAGTGACTGCGATCAAGACCCTGCGGGATGCCTTTCAGCTGGCATTCCGCTCCTCACTGGCCTCGTTGCGCGCCTGATAGTCGCGGCGCGAGGCCTCGATGGTTTCGCGGTGTTCCTGCGCCCACAGCCACACGCCACAAAACGCCGCGCCCAGCCCCATGCCCATCTGTGTCAACTGGTATTCGACCTTGGGCGGCACTACCGGGTACACCGTCCTGATCAACAGGCCATCGGCTTCCATCTGCCGTACCGTCTTGGTCAGCATCTTCTGGCTGACATCACCCACCTGCGCCGCCAGTTGGGTGAAGCGCAGGCAACCGTGCTCGGCCAACGCCTCGATCACCAGCATGGTCCATTTGTCGGCGACCCGGCCGATGATTTCCCGTACCAGCGCGTCGAGCGCGGGGTCATTGGCGTCCTCGCCATGGGGCCACTGCGGGGGGAGGGTGGCAGGTTGCAGAGGGTGATTCATCGCCATGGTTTCCTTTGGGTAAGTAATGCACTTTGCGGCGCCTACTTCCCGATCGCGCCGTATGCTCCTATCGTAGCTCAGGTCGCCCCGCACGGGGCACCGCACCCTTGGAGTTCACTATGCACAGCACAGCCAACACCCTTTTGGTCACTGGCGGCGGCAGCGGTATCGGCCGCGCGCTGGCCGAAGCCTTCCTCGCTTTGGGCAACGAAGTGATCATCGCCGGGCGCCGCGAGTCGGTGCTCAAGCAGGTCACTGCAGCCAACCCGGGCTTGCACTACGTGGTACTGGATATCGCCGATGCGGCAGACGTCCAGCGCGTTGCTGCCGAGCTGATTGCCCGCTACCCGCGCCTCAATGCGGTAGTCCACAGCGCGGGCATCATGCGCAGCGAGAACCTGCTGGCCGGCGACTCGGCGCTCGATGACACCGTGGCCACCAATCTGCTGGGCCCGCTGCGTCTGGATCGCGCGTTGCTCCCGCACTTTCTCCAGCAGCCCCATGCGGCCATCGTCACGGTGTCGTCCGGCCTGGCCTTCCTGCCGCTGGCCCTGACGCCCAGCTACTGCGCAACCAAGGCGGCGGTGCATTCCTACAGCCAGTCGTTGCGCTACCAACTCAAGGACACGGCGGTGAAAGTCCACGAACTGGCGCCGCCCTATGTGCAGACCGGGCTGATGGGCGAGCGCCAGGCCAATGACCCGCACGCCATGCCGCTCAAGGAATTCATTGCCGAGGTGATGGGGATTTTCGAGCATTCGCCAGAGGCCGAAGAAATCCTCGTCGAGCGCGTCAAGCCGTTGCGCTTCGCCGAAGCGAACGGCAACTACGCCGGCTTCTTCAAGCAGTTCAACGACCAGATGGCAGCAGCGCGGGCCGGCGAATAGGCGGGATCAGTCCGAGCGCTTGCGAAACGCCCAGCGCGCGGTGATCAAGGTGAAGGTGGCCACCACCGCCACCAGCACCCAGAAGCCGTGCTCGTTGGCGGCCAAGGGAATGCCACCGACGTTCATGCCGAAAAAACCGGCGACGATGTTGATGGGCAGCGCCAGCACCGTCACCACGGTCAAGGTGTACAGGGTGCGGTTGCTCTGTTCGTTGAGGTTGGCCGCGATTTCTTCCTGCAACAGCTTGATGCGTTCGACCAGGGCCGTCAGATCGCTGATCACCAGCGCGGATTCTTCGGTGGACTGGCGCAGCTCCTGCACGTCTTCTTCCAGCAACCAGGTCGGCGGCTTGTGCAGCAGGCGCATCAACGAGCCCGGTTCCAGGGCCAGCAAACGTTGCAGGCGCACCAGCACGCGGCGCATGGCGCCCAACTCGGCCCGATTGCTGCTCAGCCGTTGGGACAGCAACTGGTCTTCGATATGGTCGACGCTGATGCTGGTCTGGCGCAAAAACTGGGTCAGCACCTCGCCCTGATCGCGCAACAGATGCACCAGCAATTCCAGCGGCGAGCGGAACAGTTCGCCGCGTTTGACCGACGAGCGCAGTTTGTCCACCGAGCGCAAGGGTTGCACGCGCGCGGTGATCAACAGGTGGCCGCGGGCGCACACCACCAGGGTGGAGATATCGGTGGAAAGCATATTGAAATCGAACACCACATCGTTGACCACGGCCAGCAACGCCGAGTCGATGTGTTCGATGCGGGTCGAGCGCGAGCCCTCGTGCAGGGCCTCGAAAAACTCTTCAGGCATGTCCAGGTTGGCTTTCATCCAGCGCTCGCACGAGGCGTGGGCCAGGCTCAGATGCAGCCAGACGAACTCTTCCGGCACCTCGGGGCCGTTCAAACAGCCCAGTGCCGCCACCGAATCGATTTCCTGGCCGCGCTCCCCTGGGCGAAAGCGGAAGCCATAGAGCAGGCCGAAAAGGTCGGAGTCCTGTTGGTTATGCACAATGCTTTGATTCATGGAGGCTCGCGCGACGAGAAGGGGCCGCCGTCCTTGGCGTACTGAAACAAGCGCAGAGCATGACAAGCTGTTATTTCAGTTTTGTGGCAGTTTGTTGCTTGTTGTTACGATGGTTGACAGGAGCATCATCATCGCCCCCCTCGATAGCTATTTGGTCGAGGCAGCCCTGCATGAGCGCCTGGCATTCAAGCGCCAGATCACCAATGTCCTTGCGTGTCAGTCCATGGGTGCCGATCGCCGGCAGCGCCCTGATCACGATCCGCGCACTGCGCCATTGGCCCAGGCGCAGGCGGCCGGCATAACGGCTGATGCACACCGGCACTATGGGCACGCCGGCATCCACTGCCATCTGGAACGCGCCTTTCTTGAACGGGCGCAGGGTCGGCTGCGGATTGCGTGTGCCTTCGGGAAACACCCAGATCGACGTCTGCTCGTCGCGCAATGCCCGGGATGTCGCCTCTAGCGAGCGGCGCGCTTGGTACGGGTTGCCGCGATCGATCAACACGTTGCCGCCCAACCAGAATAGCTGGCCGAACAGCGGCAGCCACTTGAGGCTCTTCTTGCCGACGCTAACGGTGCGCGGAGCAAGGAAACGGCCCATGACGAATAGATCGAAGTTGGATTGGTGATTGGCAATGATCACGAAGCCCGGCGGCTGGGCGAACAGAGTCTCGATCTGCGCCTCGATGCGCATCCCGAGGATGCTTTCGGCAGCCAGGCCGTAGAGGTTCGCGAACAGGCGGGTGTTGTTGATATCAAAGGGACGAAGCACGCCGATGATCAACCCGATGAGGCCCACCGAGAGGAAGTGGATGGCCAGTAGCAGCATGCGCAGAAGATAAAGCATGGGAAGGCCCAGCGATCAAGAAGATAACTGAGTGTACAGATGTGCACTGAACGGATCAATTGTCCCCACGTGGCCATGCCTGGGACAGGCTCTACAGCGGCGTATCGCCTTTAAAACCGTGCTTTACAGGATGACTGTAACGCGCGCATCAAGACCGACGGTTGTACACGCGGGGCAGTGATGGCTATATGATATCTATGCGCCTTTTCCTTCGCGGTACTGCCCATGTCCGACCTCTACCAATACAGCCCCCTGCGCTTGACCCTGATTGTGTTGCTGGCGGTCCTGACGATGGGTGGCATATCGATTCTCTGGGAGTTTCGGCTGGAAGCATGGACCATGCACTTGTTTGGCCTGCCCTACGAGAGCGATTTCGAAAATGCCGAGCGTTGGCGTTTCGTTTTGACCTCGACGGCGTTCTCTTTCATGTCGTTGATCTTGCCCATTCTGGTGCTCAAGCGCTTGGTCAGCAATACGCGCCAGAGCTATCGGCGTATGCAATGGGCCCATTCGCAAACGCAGACCCTGGCCTATTACGACTCGCTCAGCGGCCTGATCAACCGGCGCAAGTTCATGGATCTGCTCACCGAGTGGCTGGCGGCGTCCCAGCCGGTGGTGATCTTCTTGATCGATCTGGATCACTTCAAGCCGGTCAACGACAACCACGGCCATTCGGTCGGCGACAGCGTCATTTGCGAGGTGGCGAGTCGTCTTGAGGACATCGCCCTGGAATATGGCGCGATAGCGGCCCGCTTGGGCGGCGACGAGTTTTGCCTGCTGTTGCAGGCGGATCACGAGGTGTCGATGCTGGCGCAGATCGCCGAAACCGTCATCGCCAATCTGAGCGCGCCGATGCCCGAAATCGTCAAACCCTCGGGTCTGGGTGCCACGGTGGGCATTTCCCGTTCGACGGTCGACGCCACCGATGCCTCGACCTTGCTGCATTTTGCCGACACGGCCATGTACCGCGGCAAGCAGAGCGGTCGCTCCACCTACAACTTCTATGATCCGCAGTACGAGCTTGAGCGGCGGGCGTTGTCCGATCTGCAGTTCGCGCTGACGCTGGCCGTCGAACGGCAAGAGATCGTGCCGTTCTACCAGCCGATCGTGGCGCTGCCGGGTAAACAAGTGGTGGGCTTCGAGATTCTCGCGCGCTGGATCAAGGCCGACGGCAGTGTGGTCATGCCCGGGGATTTCATACCGGTGCTTGAGGATCTGGGCCTGCTGGCGGCCGTCACTCGGTCGTTGCTCGCCCAGGCTTGCGCCGCCTCGCGGCAGTGGCGGGGCGACTATCGCCTGTCGCTCAATATCAGCGCGGCGATGATCATCGACGAGTGCTTTCCGAATGCCCTGTTGGCGCAGTTGCAACAGCTGGATTTTCCGTGCAGTCGACTGGAGCTGGAAATCACCGAGGAGGCCCTGGTCGGCAACCTGGATGCTGCCCGGCGCAACCTGAGCAAGCTGCAAGCCCATGGGATCACCGTATCGCTGGATGATTTCGGCACCGGTTACTCGGGGCTCTATCACCTGACCCGGCTGGCCATCGACAAGATCAAGATCGACCGCTCGTTCTTCGAGCCCGGCGCGATCAATCATCTGCCGATGGTCGAGGCCATATTGGGCATGGCCCGTAGCTTGAACATGCAGGTCACTGCGGAAGGGATCGAGGAATTTCATCTGCCCCATCTGCCGGAATGGCTGGCGCGCAACGGCTGCCATTTCGCGCAGGGGTATCTGTTTGGTCGCCCGCAAGCGAGTGCCCAGGCCCTTGCGTCCACTTGCAATCGGCCCTCTGGGGCACTCGCCGTGAGCGCTCTGCAGGGCTCACGGTGAGTGACAGTGGTGGGATCAGTACTTCCAGGTGACCGAGGCGGTGAGGTTGCGTGGGGCGCCGTAGCTCGACGCGGTCTGGCTGTACATCGATAGCAGGTATTTGCGGTCGGTGATGTTGTTGAAGTTCAGCGCCGTGTTCCAGTGGCTATCGATGTCATAGCTGGCCATCAAATCGACCAGGCCATAGGCGTTCTGGCGAACCACACTGGTGGCATCGCTCTGGATGCCGCTCTGCCAACTCACACGGGTGCCGACGGTGGCTTTGGGCATGCCCGGCAGGCGATAGCTGGCCATGCCATGGAAGCTGTGGGTCGGTACGTACCGGCGGGTCTTGTCGCCATCTTCATCGTCGATGCGCACGTAGGTGTAGCCACCCATCAGGTCCAGGCCGGGCAGGGCTTCGCCTGAGGCTTGCAGCTCGATGCCATGGCTTTTGTAGTCGGTGGTTTGATACAGGTACTGGGAGCCAGACTGAATGTAGCTGCCCATGGCGTTGCTTTGCTGGGTCTTGAACACGGCAGCGGTGAGGTCCAGGCGGTTGTCCAGTACGCTGCCTTTGAGGCCGGCCTCCAGGCTCTTGCCCTCCAGCGGTGCCAGAGGTTTACCGTCGAGGCCGTTGTAGCCGTACTGCGGGTTGTAGATTTTGGTCCAGCTGGTGTAGACGCTCCACTGCGGGGTCAGGTCGTAGACCAGGCCGGTGTAGGGCGTGACCTTGCCGTGCTCGCGCTGGGAGTGATCGGAGCCATAGCTGGCACCCGAGCTGTCCATGCTCATCATGCGCGCGCCGGCGATCCAGTGCAGGTCGTCCGCCAGGCTGAAGCGGGCGCCGGCGAAAAGGCTTTTTTGTCGGTCGACGAAGTTTTGTGTATTGCCGTCGCTGGTTTGCGTGAAGTCCGGCTCTGCGACTGCGCCAGGCAGCACGCCGGCAAATGGCAGTTCGTAGTAGCCGCCGGGCTCGGGATCCCATTCGCGGGCCTTCTGATGAGTGCGGCCGTAGGTAGTCCCCACCGTCAGTTGATGCTCGCGCCCGAACAGGCTGAACGGCCCCGAGGCTTTTGCTTCGCCGATCATCTCGTGGGCTTCGCTGGTGGTATGGGCAGTAAAGGCTCTCGCCGTACCGTCAGTGACACTGTCGACGTAGAACATGTTGGTGTCTTGTTTCTCGTTGATCGCCGTGGCAGTCACCGTGGCGTTCCAGCCATTGCCGAAATCATGCTTGAGCTCGGCGAAGGCGCGCTGAGTGTGCATGTTCCAGTAGGTCCACGGCTGGCCGACGTTGGCGCTGCGGCTGCTGTAGTGGATACGATTGCCATTTCCATCGATCAGCGGCAGGTTGCCCCAGGTACTGCCATTGGAGTCGCTGTTGTGCTGCGTGAATCCTACGGTCAGGGTGTCAGCGTCGGACACGTCGAATGCCAACAGGCCGGCGGCGACGTTTTTTTCGTGGCTGTAACGATCCATCCACGAGTTGCCCTTGTCGTGCGCATAGATGAAGCGTCCGCGCACATTGCCGGTGGGGGTCAGCGGCCCGGACACATCGACGTCGACGCGGCGGCTGTCCCACGAGCCCACGCTGGTGCCTATCTGCGCCTGGAAGGTGTCGGTAGGCCGCTTGCGCACGAAGTTGACCGTCGCCGACGGGTTTCCGGTGCCGCTCATCAGGCCATTAGCGCCATGCAGCACGTCGATCTGCTCGAATTCGGCCATGTCCTGATCGCCGATCAGGGTGGTCTGCGCGAACGGCATGCCCATGCCGTCGTACTCGAAGGAGCCGATCTCGAACCCCCGCGAGGTGAACTCGGTACGGTCGGTTTCGCTTTGCTCTACGGTCACCGAGGGCGCTGAACGCAGCGCATCCTTGATGCCGTTCATGTGGAAATCATCCATCTGCTTGCGGGTGATGGTAGTAATCGCCTGCGGCGTTTCCTTGTCCGTCAGCCCCAGCTTGGTGGTACTGGACGCCGGCTTGCCCTGATAGCCCACACTGGGTTCGTCGCCGCGAACGGCGCTGTCCTCAATCTGCGTGGATGGCAGCACCACCTCATCGGCGGCGTGGGCGAGGGGCAGGGCGCTGCAGGCGCTGACCAGCAGCAAGCTGGCGGAGAGGCGACGATTCAAGAGGTGATTCCTGATGTTGATGGATTTACGTCAATATTGGGTGCGATTGCAAATGAGAAACACACTCAGATACGAATCGGAGCGAATAGTAACCAAATATTGATTCGTATTTCACATTTTTTTCAGTGTCAGGCCTGATACGTCTGGAGGGGGGGCAGGCAGGGTATGGAGAAGGGTTTGCAGCGGGGAAAAACGAGCGGCCCGATCGTGCGGGCCACCCGGGATTAATGGCTCAACGATTGCGCGTCACCCTCCAAACGGTGTTCGACAGGTCGTCGGCAATGATCAGCGCGCCTTTCGGGTCGACGGTCACACCCACTGGGCGACCACGGGTCTTGCCGTCTTCGCCACGGAAGCCGGTGGCGAAGTCGATCGGCTCGCCACTGGGCTTGCCGTTGCTGAACGGCACGAAGACCACCTTGTAGCCCACCGGATTCTCGCGGTTCCAGCTGCCGTGCTCGCCGACGAAGGCACCGTCGGCGAATTTGTCGCCCAGCGCCGCAATCGAAAAGGTCACGCCCAGGGCCGCAACGTGGGAGCCCAAGGCGTAATCCGGTTTGATCGCCGCGGCGACGCGCTCCGGATTTTGCGGCTGTGCGCGGGTGTCGACGTTCTGTCCCCAATAGCTGTAGGGCCAGCCGTAGAAGGCGCCATCGCGCACCGACGTCAGGTAATCCGGGACCAGGTCCGGGCCCAGCTCGTCACGCTCGTTGGCCACTGCCCACAATTGCCCGGTGCCCGGCTGGATCGTCAATGACGTCGGGTTGCGAATGCCGGTGGCGTAGGGGCGGTGGGCACCGGTGGTGGCGTCGATCTGCCAGACCCGCGCGCGGTTCTGCTCGACCTCCATGCCGCGTTCGGTGATGTTGCTGTTCGAACCGATGCCCACATACAGCCACTTGCCATCGGGGCTGGCCGCCAGCGATTTGGTCCAGTGGTGGTTGATCCGCGCGGGCAGGTCGGTGATCGTGGTGGGCGCGCCGCTGGCTTTGGTCTGACCGTCGGTGTAGTCGAAACTCACCAGCGCATCCTGGTTGGCGACGTAGATCTTGCCGTTGGCGAAGGCCAGGCCATAGGGCGCGTTGAGGTTTTCGGCGAACACCGTTTTCAGTTCATATACGCCATCGCCGTCCGCATCGCGCAGCAAGGTCAGGCGGTTGCCACCTTTGACCGGCGTGGTACCGCGCGCCTTGACCAGGGCGGCGATGACGTCCTTGGGCTTGAGCTGCGCCTCGGTGCCGCCTTTGCCTTCGGACACGAGGATATCGCCGTTGGGCAGCACCAGGGTCTGGCGCGGGATCTTCAGGTCATTGGCAATCGCCGTGATGCTGTAGCCCTCGGGCACCCTGGGCTTTTGATCGCCCCACGCTGTCGGCTCGGCGATCTTCATGGTCGGTAGCAGGCCGCGCTCTTGCGTCGGCAGTTTCGGGTCGGCGCCATGGGTTTCGGTGGCGTCACCCGCGCCATTGCAGCCGCTGAGCAGCAGGGCAATGCTCAGCGCAGTCAGTGCACTCGAATGTTTCATACAACACCTCCAGTTTCGCGGGAGGAGGCTCTGACTACAGGCACGTAGTCAGCGCGCAGGTTGCTCAGCCCGATCCAGGCGGCGATCAGGATCAACGGCGCGGCGACGACCGACAGCACCAGGCCCGAGGGCATGACCGCAAACGCATCCTTGCCATGCTCGAAGGAGTTGAGTACCGCAAGCGCCCAGCTGATCAGCAACAACAGGAAGTACCGCGTCGGGCGTCCGGCCTTTGGCCTGGCGCGGATCAGGTTGACCAACGCGAACAGCAGTGCCAAACCGCTAAACAGCGCTGCACCGAACAACAGCCAGGCGGCGAAGTTGCTCCACTGCGGTTGGTAGGTCAGGTAGTAGGCGAGGTCACTGAGCAGGGCGCCCAGAAACAGCGGCACGCTGCCGGCCAGCAGGATCGCGTGCAGCGGCCCAGGCCGGTAGCGGTAGTCGGGGAGGGTGGTGGCGGTCATGGCGGCTCCTTATGTCGTTCAGCGACCCGGGCGTTGGGCTCGGTGTGGATACACCGGCCTGCCCGGGCCGCGCTCACTGCGCATAGAAAACGATCATGCTGGCGGACTGTTAGTTCAAAGATATTGGGTGTGCAGGTAGTTTGGGCCGTGTCGGTCTGTGCGACACGGTAGCGCTGCTATCTAGATCCACAGGTCGTTTTGCGCCGTGCGCTCACCTCCTTCATGTCCCGTATTCAATATCCCCCGGGGCTCGATCATCATCAGTTTGGCTTCACTTGCCGATGCGGTCCGGTGCTTGATGCCCCGTGGCACTACATACAATTCACCGGGCCTGACGAACACCTGGCCGTGGGGCAGGTCGATACGCAGTTCCCCCGCCAATACCAGGAAGGCTTCGTCCGTTTCGGGGTGGGAGTGCCAGATGAATTCACCTTCTATACGCACGACCTTGAATTGGTAGTCGTTCATCTCGGCGACGATGCGCGGGCTCCATTGTGTGTCGATGCTCGACGCTTTGTGCAGCAAATTGACGGGGTGCAGGCTCAGTTCGTTCATGACGCTTCCTCTCTCAATGGAAGCGTGAGCCTAACGGAGGGTGGGCGGACGGCTCTTGTACAATCCTGCAAGTGTGCGCTGCGCCAACAGCCGCTCCAGCCAGCGCGACGGCGGCACGCCATAACAACGGGTGAAGTGTCGGGTCATGTGGCTCTGGTCATGAAAGCCGGCCGCCAGCGCGGCGTCCACCAGCGAGAAGCCATCGAGCAGCAGCCGGCGCAATTGGTCGAGGCGGCGCAGGGTCACGAACCGATAAGGGCTGGTGCCGTACAGCACCCGAAAATCCCGCGACAGGCTCCAGCGCTCACGGCCGCTGGCGTGCTCGAGCATCTCCAGGGTGATGGTCGTGTGCAGGTGCGCGAGGATGAATTCTCGCGCTCGCTCGGTGGCGCGATAATCCAGGCGCTTGCGCCCGCGCGGTTTGCCGGCGACGGCGCGCAATGCCATGGCCAGATCAAACACAGCGTCCTGTTCTTCGAGGGCATCGAGCGGGTGATCCATGGCCTGCACGAAGGGCTCGCTGGCCCAGTATAAACGCCGATCGCTCGAAAGCCCGGCGCCAATGAACGGTAATGGCTCGCCGCCGAGCACTTGCTGAATCAAGGCCGGATCGATATAGGCCATGCGATAGCGAAAGCCCGACTCGGTGCCGGCCATGCCATCGTGTACTTCATCGGGATGCAGCACCAGCGTATTGCCGGGCATGCCATGGCGCAGGCTGCCTTTGTAGTGGAAGCTCTGTACGCCTGACAGCGTGCGGCCGATGGAGTAGGTGTCGTGGCGGTGCGGGTCGTAGCCATGGCCGCCGAACCAGGCTTCGATACGCTCGATCTGGCCGGGTGGCGAGTTGTGGATGACCCAGTCGGGGGGCGTCGGGTGCTTGCTTCGTTCCATGAATTCGCTGTCCGATAGATCGGTTATGAGCGCTCGGTACTGTCCAGCATCTCGGTAATCCAGCAAATCTGCCGGGCGATATCTTGCAACTTCTCCTGGGTCAACGCCTGCTGCGCTCGCGAGAGCTGGCTCATGGTGCGCTGCCTTTCGCGCAATCGGCGCTGCCACTTGGCTAGAAACGCCGGGCTGCGCGTCTTCAGCAGCAGCGGACCGAAATACAGCTCCTCGGGAGAATACTGCCGCGGGCCATTGCGCTCGGCGACGATGATTTCGTAGTCGAAACGGTTTTCTCGCAGCACTTCTTCGTAAACAATCCGATAGCCGTTTTCCATCAGCCACTGGCGCAGCGGTTGCTCGCCGCCATTGGGTTGCAAGATCAGGCGCTCGAGGCCGTGAAGGCGAGCTTTGCCGCTGTCGAGGATGTCGCGGATGGTCTCGCCACCCATGCCGCACAGGCTGATCGCGGTGATGGCGTCTTGCGCTTCGATCGCCGCCAGGCCGTTGGCCTGGCGCACGGTGATGTGGGGTTCCAGGCCATTGTCGCGCACGGTACGTTGAGCGGCATGGAACGGCGTCAGTGCTACCTCGCCAGCTACGGCGGCGACGATGGTGCCGCGGTGCATCAATGCCACGGGCAGATAGCCGTGGTCCGAGCCGATATCGGCCAGCCGAGCGCCAGCGGGCACTTGCGCCGCCACGCGCTCCAGGCGCATGGACAATGTGTGTTCGTTCAACGCTAACCCCTGTTTGCTTCACACACCCGACCACGAGGCCGGATCGGACCGCGATTCTGGCGAGCTATGCGGTGCATTTCAAATTTTTGCGACCAGAGCCAGGCCTCTGCGTGCCTGATGACGGCCCGGCGGCCGCAGCCATTAGCGGGCCCGGTATACTCCGCGCCCTCCAGTTGCCTTTCGGACAAGCCCATGCGCCAGGTGTTGCTCATAGTCGATATTCAATCCACGTTCAGCCCACCCGAATGGCTGGTCGATGGCGCACGGGCGTTCTCGGCGATGATTCCGACCGTCGCCTCCGTCGAGCTGCATGACGAGCAGGTCACGCCGTTCGACAAACAGCTCGGCTGGCATCCGGCGGCCGAGGACGAGAGCCTGGTCGAGGCCGACAAGGTGTTTATCAAGCACGGCTACGGCCCCACCGTCGAAACCATCGCCTACATCAAGCAACTCGGCGTCGAGCGAGTGCTGGTGTGTGGCATGCAGACCGAAACCTGCGTGCTCGCCGCCGGCTTTGCGCTGTTCGATGCCGGGCTGAGCCCGACGTTGGTCACCGACCTGACGGTGGGCTCGTCTCTGGACAGGTCCGGCAAGTTGGGGATCGAGCTGTGGACGCATCACTTTCGCCAGGTCACCACGCGGGCGGAGGTGATTGCCGAGTTAGGTTTATAAAGTCGCAGCCCAGCCAAGGGCGCGGGATGGGTGATTAGCCTAACAAATGTTAGGTAGGGGTTGACGTGCGCTCTTTGGGGGTTTACGGTAAGCCTACCTAACGATTGTTAGGTGGCTGATCCCACCCCTCTATGGACCCGACAATGACCACTAAACTGCAGCTGTTCACTTCCCCCTCGGCATTTCCCAATCCCCAGCGCCTGCGCCTGTTCATGCATGAAAAAGGCATCGCCGATCAGTTCGACGAGACCGTCTACGACATGGCCCCCGGCGGCGAACAGCGCGGCTGGCGCCATCTCAACATGAACCCGTGGGGCGAAACGCCTACCCTCCAGCTGGCAGACGGCAGTTTTATTTCCGAGACGCCGGCCATCGTTCGCTACCTCGACCAGTCATACCCCGGCCGCAAGATCATGGGCGAAACGCCGCTGGAACAAGGTCTCGACAACATGTGGGACAACCGCGTGTGGGTGCACATCCTGTATCGCATCGTCACGGCGTTCCACGTGCTGCACACCGGGCTGGGTTTCAAGCTCGAACTGACCAAGAACGAGGCCTGGGGCGAGCACTGTCGCAAGGAAGCGCTGAGCCACGCGGCACTGGTCAATGGTCATTTGGCCGACGGCCGCGACTGGCTGCTGGGTGGCGCGGAGCCGACCTTTGCCGATATCACCCTGGCAACCGCGATCGCGTTCTCCAAATTTCCGGTCAACGCCACGCCGCTGGACGAGCGTTTCGAGTTTCTCGACTATTACTGGAAACGCTGGCAGGCACGCCCAGGTTTCCAGGCGGCCTACGCCGATCGCAGCAGCGGCATCCCTGAACTGGACTCGCCTGCCGCTTGAAGTTGAATGGTGAGTGCATCATCGTCGGGACCGCCATGACGTGGCGGGCTCGACGCAAGCCATCGAGATTGACATGGCATTGCCCGTCGACGCAGGCATGAGCCCAAGGCGGCTCTACCTAACAAAAGGCAGGCTTTTGATTTAGCATAGCGGCACTTTTTTCCAGCGATCGCCCATCGGGTGACAGGCACCCCCCATGACCATCAATGCCCGCGAAGCGATCCTCCTGGCTGCCAGAAACATCGCTCAGTCCCAAGGCTACAACGGCCTGAATTTTCGCGATCTGGCCGCAGCGGTCGGTATCAAGGCGGCCAGCATCTACTACCACTTCCCGAGCAAGGCCGACCTCGGCGTCGCGGTGGCCCAGCGCTACTGGCAGGACGGGGCGGCCGCGCTCGAGGATATCAGCGCGCAGAGCCCGAAACCGCTGGAAGCCTTGCGGCGTTTCCCCGAGATATTCCGGCGCTCGCTCGAAGCCGATAATCGTCTGTGCCTGGCCAGCTTCGTGGGCGCCGAGACCGACAACTTGCCCGCTGAAATGACCCAGGAAATCCAACGGTTCGCCGAGGTCAATATCGCCTGGCTCAGCCAGCTGCTGGTGGCTGCCGAGGTGTGTGCGCCTGCGCAAAGCGGCATGCGGGCAAGGGCGATCTTTTCCGCCGTGGTCGGCGCTCAGCTCATGGCCAGAAGCCGCGCGGACATCGCCTTGTTCGACACGCTGATAGACACCTATCGGGCCTGGGGACCCTTGCCAGCCTGATTAAGGCGCTCAGCTTGATCACGGCGCTAGGGCCGCCGCTGCGATGTTGGGCCTTCGGCCACCGAAAGCCGCCAAAGCTAGTGGCTGCCGCCTGAAGCCTCAGTCGTGGCTGAATTTCAGCACTGTGGTGTGCGCATACACCGCCCCAGGCTCCAGGCGGGTACTGGGAAAGGTCGGCTGATTGGGTGAGTCGGGGTAATGCTCGGCTTCCAGGGCAAAGGCGCCCCAGTGCAGATAAACCCTGCCACCTTTGCCGGTGATCGTGCCGTCGAGCAGGTTCGAGGTGTACAGCTGCACCGCCGGTTGGGTGGTGAACAGTTGCAGGCGACGCCCCGACTTTGGGTCATGCACTTCAACGGCCGGCCTGCTCAGGTCACCACCGGTATCCAGCACGTAGTTGAAGTCGAAGCCGCCCTGCTTGGGCTCGACGAATTTGAGTTGTGGGTGGTCGTCTTGAATGTGCGCGCCGAAGGCCGTGGGGGAGAGGAAGTCCATCGGCGTGCCGGCAACGGGGGCAATCTCGCCGGTCGGGATCAGCTTCGCCGACACCGGGGTGTAGTGGCTGGCATGCAGGGTGGCGAGGTGATCGAGGATGGTGCCGTTGCCAGCGCCGGCCAGGTTGTAATAACCGTGGTTGGTCAGATTGACCACCGTGGGTTTGCTGGTGGTGGCATGGTACTGAATGCGCAATTCGTTACGCTCGTTGAGGCGGTAGGTGACCTGAGTTTGCAGCTCGCCGGGAAAGCCCATCTCGCCATCCGCACTGGTGTAGCTGAGTGTGACGCCCACCGAGCCGTCTTCCTGGATGGGTTCGGCTTGCCAGACGTGGCTGTCGAAGCCCTTCGGACCGCCGTGAATGGCGTTCGTCGCGTCGTTGAGCGGGATGCGGTAGCTGACGCCATCAAGCACAAACTGGCCGTCGGCGATGCGATTGCCATAGCGGCCGATGGTGGCGCCGAAATGCGGATCGGCGTGGGTCTGGTAGCTCTGGGCATCATCGAAACCGAGCAGTACGTCGTCGCTGTGGCCATGGCGGTCGGGTACGATCACTGCCTGCAATATCGCCCCGTAGGTGATCACGCTGACCTGCATGCCGGCGCTATTGCTCAGGGTGTATTTGTCGATGGGCGTGCCGTCGGTAAGGGTGCCGAAAGGGCTTTTGTGCTGGGTGAGGGCGGATACCTTGGCAGGCGATGCAGAGGTGCTCATGGATCAATCCTTGCGTTGAACGGCGGCAGATGGAGGCAGGTACCAGCGTAGCGCAGGTGGGGCGGTCCGCTCTGACAAGAGTGACAGCGTTAGCATTAGGCGACTTGGGGCGAAAAAAAAGCCGCTGTTCGGCGGCTTTGGGGGTGAGGGGAGTCGCGCCTGCTGGTGACAGACGCGGTCCGGGCAGCTATCAGGCCAGCGCGGAACGGCGCGCATACCAGCCATACGACGCGATCACCGCGTAGCACACTGCCGGCACCGCCAGCGACAGGCCCAGGGTGCTGAGGTCGGCGGCCAGGCCGGTGAGTGGCGGCACGATGGCGCCGCCGACGATGGCGCAGCAGATCAGCCCCGAGCCCTCGGCGGCGCGTTTGCCCAGCCCTTCACACGCCAGGGCGAAGATGGTCGGGAACATCACCGAGTTGAACAAGCCGATGGCCAGGATCGACCAGCCGGCCACGGCACCGTGGTTGGTGGCGGCGCTGGCGATCAGCGCGATGGCGACCACGGCGGCACAGGCCAGCACCTTGCCCGGTGCGAACGCGCGCAGCAGGCCGGCACCGATGAAGCGGCCGATCATCGCGCCGCCCCAGTAGTAGGCCACGTGCTTGCCGGCCACTTCGGCGTTGAAGCCGAAAGTCGAGTCCTGCATCAGGAAGTTGGTCAGCAGGCTGCCGATGGACACTTCCGCCCCGACGTAGCAAAAAATGCAGGCCGCACCGAAGGCGAAGCGCGGTTGCTTGAGCAGGCTCAAGGCCGAGAGCGGGTTGGCGTTGCCACTGGTGAGCGAGGAGGGCAGATGCTTGCGTTGTTGCCAGACCAGCAAAGCCACCACGATCAGCGCCACCGCAAGGCCCGCGTAGGTGTTACTGATGACCTTGGCTTCTTCGGCCAAGTAAGTCGCCAGGGCGGAGCCGCTCAAGGTAGCTGGGTCGACCTGGCTCAGCGAGCCTAGGATCAGCATGGCGCCCAGGTACGGCGCGACGGTGGTGCCCAGCGAGTTGAACGCCTGGGCGAAGGTCACGCGGCTGTGGGAGGTCTGTTGCGGGCCCAGCAGCGAGATCAGCGGGTTGGAAACCACCTGCACCACGGTGACGCCGATCGCCAGCACGAACAGCGCGATCAAAAAGGCGCCGAACAGCCCCACCAGCGCGGCAGGAATGAACAACGCGCAACCCACGGCCATGGTCACCAGGCCGATAGCCGCCGCCCGCATGTAGCCGATGCGGCTGATCAGCAGGCTGGCGGGGATGGACGCCAGCGCATAGGCAAGGAAGAACGCCGACTGCACCAGCATCGCCTCGGCATAGCTGAGGCTGAACAGGCTTTTGAGTTTGGGGATCAGGATGTCATTGAGGCTGGTGATGCCGCCAAAAATGAAAAACAGCGCGAAAACGAACAGGCTCAGTCGCTGGACGTTGGCAATGGGTGGTTGGTTTTGTTCTAAGGATGCTGCAACGGTGTTATCCGTCATGGCCACGGTCCTGTTCTCTGTCGGGGGTATTGGTTCATTGTTGTGTCTCGACGTCTGTCACGGTCACTGCTGGCATTTTCATGCCAAGGCCGAAACATCTCAGGATGAACTGAAACCCAGGAAGCAGGAAAGTTCAGACACCAAGGTGAAGAAACGGCTCTGGATCGCAGCTTTGCGACTAAAGTGCAGTGTTGGCGATCACAGATCGTCTGTGACGCTGACCGGAAGGCATAAGGCACTTATTGGCGGGCTGACTGAGATGACGGGTGCGATTGCCTTGATCGGATACTATTTGCGGCGATCATCGCAGTACGTGAAGACACCTTGAAAACCGCGATCTTTGATCTTGATGGTACTGTCCTGCACTCTGCCCCCGGCATCATCCAGAGCTTGACCCACGCGATACGCCAGCTTGGCCATGCTTTCATCCCCATGCCGGCATCGAACAGGCATTGAGCGAATTGCGTGCCGAGGGCTACTCGCTGCATGTCGCTACGTCCAAGCGCACCCCAGCCCCGCGCCGCTGGTCACGGTGCCTGGCCATGGTGTGAGTGGCGCGGACGCTGGAGGCCATCGCCGGCATGTAGTCAAGCGCAAATGATCGAGGCCGGGGCCTGAGCGCGTCAGTCAATGCGCGGATGCTGCTGCACCAACTCCTCACGCTTGGCCTGCAACTCGGCGATTTTCGCGTCGATGTCTTCGATTTTATCTTCGATGTGGTCGTGATGCTCCTGCAGCAGTTCCTTCGCCTCATCCAGATCGGAGGCGGTCGGCGCCGCACCGCGCAACGGCTTGTTGGCGGTCTCCTTCATCGTCAACCCGGTGGCCAGGCCGATGACCGCCACCACCATCAGGTAGTAGGCCGGCATGTACAGGTTCTGGGTGGTTTCGACCAGCCACGCGGCCAGGGTCGGGGTCACGCCAGCGATCAAGACCGAGATATTGAACGCACTGGCCAGGGCGCTGTAACGGATGTGCGTGGGGAACATGGCCGGCAACGTCGAGGCCATGACACCGATAAAGAAGTTGAGCACCACCGCCAGTATCAGCAAACCGGTGAAGATCAACCCGACCTTGCCACTGATGATCAGCATGAAGGCTGGAATGGCCAGGCAGAACAAGCCGATGCTGCCGCAGATGATGAATGGTCGACGCCCGAACCTGTCGCTCAAGCGCCCGATCAGGGGTTGCACGAACAGCATGCCGACCATGATCGCGATGATGATCAATACGCCGCGGTTCTCGCTGTAATGCAAGTTATGCGACAGGTAGCTCGGCATGTAGGTGAGCAGCATGTAGTAGGTGACGTTGGTGGCGACGACCACGCCGACGCACGTCATCAGGCTGCGCCAGTGTTTGGTGACCACTTCCTTGAACGACACCTGAGGGCCGCTCGCCAAGCCTTCGCGATCGCCTTGCTCAAGCTTCTCGACGTGCTGCTGGAAGGCCGGAGTCTCTTCCAGCGCGTTACGCAGATACAGCCCCAGCAAGCCGAGCGGCAGGGCGAGGAAGAACGGCAGACGCCAGCCCCATTCCTGGAATTTGTCTTCGCCCAGCACGGCGGAGATCGCCACCACCAGACCCGCGCCGAAGACGAAGCCGGCGATCGAGCCGAAATCCAGCCAGCTGCCGAGAAAGCCGCGTTTGCGGTCTGGAGCGTATTCGGCAACGAAGATCGAGGCGCCGGTGTATTCACCGCCTACCGAAAAGCCCTGGGCCATCTTGGCCAGCAACAGCAGTACCGGCGCCCAGATACCAATCGAGGCGTAGGAGGGGATCAGGCCGATGGCGAAGGTGCTCAACGACATGATGACGATGGTCGCCGCCAACACTTTCTGTCGCCCGTAGCGGTCGCCCAGTGCACCGAAGAACAGCCCACCCAGCGGACGAATCAGGAAGGGCACCGAGAACGTCGCCAGTGCGGCGATCATCTGCACGCTGGGGTCGGCACTGGGGAAGAACACCTTGCCCAGCACATAGGCGACGAAACCATAGACGCCAAAGTCGAACCACTCCATGGCGTTGCCCAGCGCGGCGGCGGTGATCGCCTTGCGCATCTTGGCGTCGTCGACAATGGTGATGTCCTTCAAGCCGAAGGGTTTTGCGCGTTTTTTTCCAAGTTTCATGCCGTTCACTCAGGACCTTGATAGACCGCCGCTTGCCCCATGCCCGGGAGGGGGCGAGCATCCGTCGCTCGGTGCGTGCCAGTGGCGCACTGCTCCGAGCTCTCGTGCATCAGAGATATGAGTGCGCAAAATAATTCACTGCAAGGAACGTTTTCCTATCGCCCAAGCTCCAGCAAACCTGTTGACCGCGGATAGGCGTGGGGCCTGGTGCCGCGCTATGCGCCGTTGTCCGACAGGTTCCAAAGCACTCGCATGGCACGATCGGCATCCTCGCGACTGACGAATATAGGGTCGTGGTAACAGGCGGCAATCACGTTGCAGCTGATACCCGCGTCGCTTGATGCGCTGGCGAAAGCGGCCGCCGACGATGCAGCATCGAGGCGCCGCAGGGAAACTCATTGTGGGAATGGGGCATAAGGCCGATCAATACGCCTTGACCTGACCCGCCCAGATGACCGCCTGGGCAACGATCACCTGCTGCCCATTGAAGGTCAGTGCCGGCGAACCGTGCAGTGCGTAGCCCATGTTCAGGGCAGCACTGACACGCTGGCAAAAGGCTGCGTCGTCAGGGCCGGTGAGTACGCGGTAGATCTGCAGGTTGTCGGGGGGCTGGCTGATGATGGGAGTCCTTGGGAGCTGACTGCTGGGGGGCGGATTGCAGTGACTTTGAGACCTGCGCTGCGGTCTTGGCAAGGTAGGCATCGGTGATGCGCTTGATCGTACCGTCGCTGCGCAGTGTTTCGATGGCCTTTCTCAGATCATCGACCATTGTCGGGTCGCAGATTTTCGAGCAGGCCAGGTACAGGTCCGACTTCATCAGTGCAGGGCTCATCCGCAACGGCCGATCCGAGACTTGCGGCCAGAAATAACGGGTTTCCGGAACGCCGTTGAACCAGGCATCGACGCGACCGAGCAGCAACATCTGGGCCGGGTTTTCACCGATTTTCAGCGAGTAGATCTGCGCATTGCTGAAACCCTCATCGCGCAACATCTGCTCTTGGGCGCTGCCCATGCCGACGGCGACTCGCTCATAGGTCTGGCGCGCCTGCTCGAAGGTCTCAACCTGTTTGTCGAGACTGAAAAACGCTCGGTCCATGGTCATCACCGGTGCTATCCAGGTGTATTGGTTTTCTCGGGCCGGCGTGCGGCTCAACGGGATGATCAGTTGGTTTCTGCCTGACTGGACGATGCGCTGCGAGCGGGCCCAGGGCAATGCCTGCGGGCGCAAATCGTAGCCGGCCAGGGTAGCCGCCTTGACGGTCACCTCGCCGACGATGCCCGTGATGCCGTTATTGCCATCCTGATCGGCGGGTTCGAGTACTGTCAGGGGGGGCGACTGGGAGAGGTACAGATCGACGGCTGGAAGGCCCCCGGCGCAGGCCGGCCCCGCCAGCGTGACGAACCATGCTGCGCAGTACAGGCGCAATCCTTTGCGGGTGTAGCGAATTGGCTTGGTCAAATGACCCATAAAAAACACTCAACAAATCGAGTGGTTGCCCACTTCTGGATCACAGGAGAATAGGCGCAAATGCTATGGCGTGCTCGCTGAAACTGCGGATCTGTTTCCAAGGGGCCGCGCAGAACCGACACCGCCGATCCTGGCCACGAAGCTCGTTACACACGCAAACTGTCCACCGGCTGCAGATCACCGTCCCGGCCAAGGTGATAACGCTGAAGGTCTGCCGCTAATGTCAGTCGACCGCTGTAATACGTCGCCGCCTCTGCGCGGACATCGTCGATGGAAGGGCTTCGCTGCGGATTGTTTTGATAGCGGGCGCTGAAGTGGGTCAGCACCAGATTCGGTATCCCGGCGGCTTCGGCGAACTGTGCCACTGCCGCAGCGGTGCTGTGGCCATAGTTAGTCGAGGCGCGCTCAAGCACCGGTTCGGTGAAGGTGGCTTCATGCACCAGTACATCCGCGCCTTGCGCCACGGCGGCCAACAACTGCGGACGATCATTGTCGCCGCAGACGATCACGCGGCGCCCCGGACGCGAGGGGCGAAGGTAGTCCTTCGCGTTGATCAGGCGGCCGCCGTGCTCCACGTTGCGCCCCTGTGCCAGCTCGCCCCATAGCGGTCCGCGTGCGATGCCATCGGCCTGAAGACGCTCCAGATCCAGCCGTGGATCGGGGTTGATTTCGGCGAACACGTAGCCGTAGCTGGGCACCCGGTGCGACAACTCGACGGTGCTGACTTCGACCGTACCGCTGCTCCACGTGTCGAGGGTTTCCAGCGCATGCAGGCGCAATTCGAAGGGCAGGTAGCTCTCGCTCACCGCCAGGCTCTGCTGCACCCAGGCGTGCAGGGCGATCGGCATGATCAGGTCCAGCGGCTCGCTGCGCCCGGACATGCCGGCACTGGCTAACAAACCGGGCAGTCCGAAACAGTGGTCGCCGTGGACATGAGTAATGAAAATCGCGCGCAGGTCGCGTACCGAAAGTGAGGTACGCAGTAGCTGATGTTGCGTGCCTTCGCCGCAATCCACCAGGTACCAGACCTTGCCGGACGCTTCGATGACTGCTGTGGCACTGACGTTGCGGGCCCTGGTGGGGACGCCGGATGAAGTACCTAGGAACTGCAGGTCCATGGGGAAGGGGCCTCGCTGGCAAAAAGGCTAGTGTACTTCGACCAATGGCTGTAGAGCGTCGAATGCATTGCCATCGTTATCTTGAGATTGCTGCTATTGGCGATCATCCCTATTGGCGCTCGTGAACAGCGGGAATCTCGTTCAGATCGCGATAGACTGCCACCCCCCGCTGCCGGGCCAGTTCTACTATCGAGTCCGCGTCCTCGGACGGGCCCTCCACACGCAATACTCCGTCGCAACGCTGTAAAAGCATTTTCGCGTACTCCTGAAAATGCGCCTGATACACCTCATCGCCTACCTCACGGGACCCCGCCAGTTGCTCCGAGGGTAATGCCAGCCACTGGGCAACGACCGGCAGGTGGCCCGCCTGCAAGAGGGCTTGGGCGCAGCGTTGCATGGCCTGCAGATTGACGGCCATTGCAGCGGGATCATCACCGGGGTGAAAGGGGCAGGGGCCGGCCACCAGGATTATCAGAGGACGCGAGGGTGGCATGAGTAGTTTGAGATGTTGCAGGAGGATGATGGTTTTGCCGTCCATGATCCGCCCGTCATCGATCATCGCCAGCGCTTGCTCGAAGGGCAACTCCAGCACCTCGATGTCCTCGCCTTCTTCGGCCAGGCCACCGCCCGCGCTGATACGGTCTTCGGGATGGTATTCCCCGATAAAAAAATGCAGGCGCTCAGTGACCGAGCCGGGGCTCATGAACGCCTCATACACCTTGCGCACGGATTTGACTCGATAGCCGGTTTCTTCCTCGGCCTCGAGCCGGATTCGCTCTTCGGGGCTGGCGTTGTCGAGCAACCCGGCTGCGGTTTCGATCAAGTAACCGTCGTGGTCGTTGACGAAGGCGGGGAGGCGAAACTGCCGGGTAAGAATGACGGTGCGCTTCGCCAGGTTGTAGAGCCCGATCGTGGCGCCATTGCCCCGGTCGTACACTTCACGGGTTTGTGTCTGCCAAGTACCGTCCTTGCGCTGCTGCTCGAATTCGATCTTTTTCAGCACGTACCAGTTATCCGAAAGCAGATGTTGCTCGATGATTCGAACACTTGCCTTGGTCATGGGTGGGGGCTCCTTGATTTGATGTCGTGCACGCGCTTCGTCGTCGGTGCAGTGATTACCGGGAGGGGGGGATCAGTATCGAAGAGTATCAAACAATGAAACGCTTCTTGGCGCCGAGCGCACGATCGTGATACACGCCCTTACCCCTTACCCCTTACCCCTTACCCCTTTGGCTCAAAAGCGCGAACAAACCGGCCAGTTGTATACCCACTATCGCAATTACCACCCAACGGCCTGTGGTGCTGGACTTGCCCCTACCAGACCGGACACCAACTCCCCGTTAAATTGATGCTGCTGCCAAACGCCTAAATTCTCGCGGCGACCGATATTTCAAAGCGCTGTGCGGATGCTGCTCGTTGTAATGCTCGAAGGCAATCGTCAGATTGCGCAGCGCTGTTTCTCGATCCGGCTTGGGCATGTGCGCCACGTAATCACGCTTGATCGTCTTCACGAAGCTCTCTGCCATGCCGTTACTTTGCGGGCTGCGTACCGGTGTGGTCACCGGCTGCAAGCCGATCTGGCGAGCAAACAGACGCGTCTGCTCGGCGATATAGGCCGAACCGTTATCGCTCAACCATTGGACGGACGTGCTCGGTAGTTGATCGCCAAATCGCTTCTCCACGCTTTCCAGCATCAAGTCTCGGATGTCGTCACCGCTGTAGCCCGTCGGGCTGGCGACCCAGCTGATGGCTTCGCGGTCACAGCAGTCCAGGGCAAAAGTCACGCTCAACTTCGCACCGTCGTCGCAGCGAAACTCGAAGCCGTCCGAGCACCAGCGCGTATCGCTGGTCGTAACGGCAATCCTGCCTTCATGCCGGCGCTGCACGCCTGGCTGTTTGATGCGGCGTTCCAGCAGCAGATTGTGATCGCGCATGACGCGGTAAACCCGCTTCACATTGATCGGGGCCAGTGACTGGGCTTCACGCTCGCGGCGCAGCAACCCCCAAACACGACGGTAGCCATAGCTCGGCAACTCGCTGACTTGCCGCTTAACCTCAGCGACCAACTCCGTATCGTTCACGAGCCGACGTCGCCGTACTTTGGGCGATACCGATTGCTTGATCCGAACCGTTAATTGCGAGCGCGACACACCGAGACATTCGCTGACCAGTTTCACTGGTCGTCCCCCGGCAACAAGGGTGAGTGCGCAATCCATTTTCGCGACCGGGCGATCTCCACGGCCTCTTTGAGGACTTCGGCTTCCATCGTCTTCTTGCCCAGCATCCGTTGTAATTCGCGGATCTGCTTGAGCGCGTCGGTCAGTTCCGACGCAGGTACAACGGCCTCGCCAGCACTGACCGCCGACAAGCTTCCGTCCTGATACAGCTTGCGCCACAGGAACAGCTGGTTGGCGTTGATGCCGTTGCGTCGAGCCACCACGGACACACTTTGTCCGGGTTCAAGGCTCTCGCGAACCATGGCCAACTTCTGCTCGGTACTCCAGCGGCGCCGGCGTTCCTGGCCGAGCAACTCGCCACCCTTATCGTTGCTGTTAGTCATATACATACCCGTTTGCCTATCCCTTATCTTAAGGGGGGAACGGTGTCCTGTCTTTCATGGGGCTCGTTCAGGTGCCTAGCCCGCTGATCCAATAGAGCAACGCCAAAAAGCCCATCAGGCACACCGCGAACAGGGCAACGTTGTACACCATCCGGATAAGCTTGCGATGACGCCGCACCCAGGTCGGTGGTCCGTCTTTTTGAGCGGCGGAGTCCAGAAGGCCTAAAAATTCGAGGAGAGCACCTAGTAGATCGATCATGGTCTGGTATAGCGCGGTTGATTCGATAGGAGAATGCAGCGTTGTTGAGACGCTTCTCTGTAACGGCTGCATCAGCGTTTTCTGAATCCCACGTGGGGTGGGGCTGGGATTGACCGTCAAACAGGGAGCACGGCAGTTGGGCTTCAGCGGATGTCCTGTCGTCTATTGTAATTGGACCATCAGGTTGAGGACGCTCTATGCAGTGCCAGATTCGCCTCGCAACAGACGAGGACGCCGTAGCTATCAATCGTGTCATTATCGCTGCTTTGCGTGAATCCAACTCAAAGGATTACCCCGCCGATGTGATCGCCGCAGTCGAGCGCGGTTTTACCGTGCAAGCCATTCGTTCGTTGATGACCCAACGCCAGGTCTATGTAGGGACTGTGGGCCTCAGCGTTATCGCAACGGCCAGTTTGGATGACGATGTTGTACGTAGCGTCTTCGTGGAACCAAAGCATCAGCGAATCGGTATTGGCCGCCAGCTCATGGCGGTTATTCAATCGAGTGCTGCAAGTGCAGGTGTGGACGTCTTGCGTGTACCGTCATCGATCACCGCGCAAGACTTTTATGCCTCGTTAGGCTTCGTGGCAATACGCGATGAATTTCATGGCGCCGAGCGCACGGTCATCATGCAGCTTCAACTCGGGAAGTAGCGGCGCGTGAACTGGATCAAACAACGATATGAACGTTAGCTGGCCCGATACGGGATAGGATTGAACTAGCCCGCCGGGCGGGTATCAACGCCAGACTGGGAAGTTTGTGATTAAAATACAGCCAGTGCCATGAAGTTTGGGGAACATCTTTTGCCGAGCGTTGAACACGAAGTCGAGCAGCTCGGGGATGTCCGTGTTTTGCGCTATTTCTATTTCAAACGAGCGGGTCATGGGAACTCAGGGAGGCGTTGTGAAAAGAGCAGCACACGATGTGACGCCCTGAACACCAACCGCGGTCATTGCAAGTGTCGAGTAGCGACTTTCTGAAGCAGTCTTGAAAGCGCATCGATGGAGTAGGGTTTCTGCAACAGGTCGAATTGCCCGGCAGTCGTCTGCGACAGGTCGGCAAACTCCTGGCTATAGCCGGTGGTGAGCACGACCGGCAACCACGGGTAGAGCTTTTCGATTGTTCCATACAAGGCGATTCCACTCATGCCCGGCATGGAGATGTCCGAAAACACCACGTGGAAATTCGCAGGGTTGGTCGCGAGCACGCCGAGTGCCTCCTCGGCATTCGAAACCCAAAGCACCTCATAACCGAAGTCTTTGAGGGTCTGTTCCGTGAACCGCCCGATTTCCTCGTGATCCTCCACCACCAGGACGCAAAGGCCATGGCCTAGCGCGTGAGCCGCTTCGTCGTCATGCTCCGCGACCTGCTCGTGACGTTGCGTTTCAGGGAGGTAGATACTGAAGCTCGACCCGCTCCCCAGCGTGCTTTGGACCAAGACCTCACCGCCAGATTGCTTGGCAAAGCCGAAAACCTGCGACAGCCCCAGCCCTGTGCCCTTGCCAATGCCTTTGGTGGTGTAGAAGGGTTCAAAGATTCGGCCCAGATCCTCTGGACTGATGCCGCTGCCGGAATCAGTGATGGAGACGACCACGAAGTCACCCGTACGCTGAGCATGGGCGCGGACAGAGGGTATGGATGAGGTGCGGCTCACCTGTATCGCCAAATTGCCAACGCCGTTCATGGCATCACGTGCATTGACCACCAGGTTCACGATCGCGGTGTCGAACTGGCTCTCGTCGGCGTTGATGAAGCACGCATCCATGGGGGCATCGATGTCTACCTGGATACGGGAGCCGGTCAAGGCATCGAGCATTTCGCCGACTCGGGCGACACTTTTGCCCACGTCGAACACTTCTGGCTTCAGCGATTGGCGGCGGGCGAATGCCAGCAACTGATTGGTGAGCTTGGCGGCGCGATCTACCGTGTCTGAAATCGCCGCTACATATTTGCTGCGCCGAGCGTCAGGCAAGGAAGAGGTCTTGAGCAGGTCAGCGCACGACTTGATGACAGTCAGCAGGTTGTTGAAGTCGTGGGCAACGCCGCCGGTGAGTTGGCCGATGGCTTCGAGTTTCTGCGATTGGCGAAGAGCTTCCTCTGAAGCTCTGAGCGCCGCATTGGCTTCCTCTTCAGATTGCATGTCGCGCCCGACCGCATGAATGAATTCCTCATCCGGCACAGCGGTCCAGGAGATCAGCTTGTAGTGACCGTCGGTATGTCGGAAGCGATTCTTGAACGAAGGAACACTATGGCCCTTGCTCAGCTCGGCGATGGCGCGGGCCGTCTCTGCAATATCATCCGGGTGGACGAGCGACAGCAGCCCTTCGCCCAGAAGCTCTTCTTCGTTCAGCCCCAGCACTGGCCCCCAAGCGGGGTTCACTGCCGAGATGGTGCCGTCAATTCGCGCGACAAGCATGAGATCCGCCGACAGTCGCCAGATCCGATCTCGGTCTTTGGTGCGTTCGATCACGTCACGTTCGAGCGCCTCGTTGATCTCACGCAGTGCGTCCTCCGCGTCGCGCAGCTGGGTCATGTCGCGGGAGACGCTCAGCAGTTTTTCAGGCTTGCCGTCGCGGCCCAGAATAGGGCTGACCTGCACATGCCACCATTTGAGGTTGCCGGCCAGGGTGTGTGCACTACCCATGAAGCTGGCGTGGCCGCCCGCCAAGGCCTGCTGCACCGCAGCCTTGGCCTCGTGATGGCCTTCGTCCTGCCAAAAGTCCGGCCAAGGGCAGCCTTTGATCGCGTTGAAGTCACTGACTTCCATGATCCGCTGGCCACCCTCGCTCATGAAGGTCAGTCGACCGTCAAGATCCAGCACCTTGATGCAGTCATTGATGCTGGCCAGGACGCGGTCGGTGAACGCCTCGTTATCATCCAGGCGCTTGAGGGTCAGGATTTCCTGCGTGGTTTCTTTGACCTGGCAGACAATGCCATCCACGTGGCCACTCTCGCCGTGTATCGGTGAGAGGGAGAATGTCCAGAAGGTGGGGGTCATCACGCCTTCGCGAAGCAGGCGTACGGGATGGCGTTCGACGCGACTGCCTTCGCCCTGAAGGGCTTTTTCGACCCAGCCGGAAAGCTCGCTCCAGACCGCCCCCCAGACCGAGGACATCGGCTGCCCCAGACCCGTATCAGCGATGGCCGCAAACAAGGCGCGGTAGGCGTCGTTACAGAAAAACAGCTGATCAGCGCCCCACACCAGGTACATCGGCTCTGGCGAATTGAGAAGCAAGCCAAGTGTCGTCTTGAGCGTCAACGGCCACGCTGCGCGCGGGCCTAGAGAGGTCTCGGACCAATCGGCGTGACGGATCTTGTGACCCATCACGCCGCCGCCCACGGGCAGATCTACGCTTGTACTCATGACAGAACCATCGCCAGCATCCGACCTATCGCGAAAAAACAGGCCGCATCATCTCAGGTAGGGAGGGACATCTCTACGGAAACGATTCATGGCGATCAGCCATTGGTCAGATAGAGAACCCCGCTCGCGCCTTGCCGAGCAGGGATATCACCGGTGGGCCGGGTGAACGTGCTGGGTCAGCTCGCCAGTTGTACCGCTTCGCTCGACGCTGAACGTTTGGACATCAGCACCAGCGCCAAAGCCAGCAACGCCATGACGCCACCGACCGGCGCGATCGCGGTGTAGCCCAGGCCCAGGCTGAGGGCCGCACCGCCTGCCGCCGCGCCCAGGGCATTGCCCAGGTTGAACGCGCCGATATTGACCGACGAGGCCAGTGCCGGTGCGTCGTGGGCTTCTTGCATGACCCGCGTCTGCACCGGCGCCGACACGCCGAAAGTGGCAGCGCCCCATAGCAACAGAGCGATGGTCGCGCCTGGGCCGGTGGTGGCGACCAGCGGAAAGATAAAGCTGATCACGGCCAGCAGGCTGAGGAAACCAATCAGCGTGCCCTTGAGCGAGCGGTCCGCCAGCTTGCCGCTGATGGCGTTGCCCAGGGTAAAGCCGATGCCGATGGTCACCAGCATCGCGGTGACGAAGGCGGGGGTGGCGTGGGTGATGTTTTGCAGCACCGCGGCGACGTAGGTGTACAGGGTGAACATCGAGCCTGCAGCGAATGCCGTGGTCATCAAGGCGTTAAGCACCGCTGGCTTGACCAGCACGCGCAGCTCGTTGCCCACGTGCGGGCGCGGATGGGACTCGCCACGGGGCAGGGTCAGGAACAGCGAAAGCCCGGCGATCAGGCCCAGCACCGAAATCGCCACGAACGCCATCCGCCAACCGATGGCATGGCCCAGCCAGGTGGCCGCTGGTACGCCGCCGATATTGGCCACGGTGAGCCCCATGAACATGATCGACACGGCGGAGGCGCGTTTTTCCTTCGGTACCAGGCTCGCGGCGACGATGGCGCCGAGGCCGAAGAAGGCGCCGTGGGACAGGCTGGTGACCACCCGGGCGGCCAGCAAGGTGTAATAGCCCGGCGCGATGGCCGACAGCAAGTTGCCCACGGTAAACAACACCATCAGCCCCACCAGTGCCGAGCGTCGGCGTGCGGAACTGAGCAGCAGGGTAATCAAAGGTGCGCCAATCATGACACCGAGCGCGTAAGCGCTGATCAGCATGCCGGTGGCCGGAATGGACGCGTCCACGCCTTGGGCGATCGAGGGCAGCAGGCCCATGGGCGCGAACTCGGTGACGCCGATGGCAAAGGCTCCCGCCGACAGGGCGAGCAGTTGTGATTTCATCCTAAAACCTATTGACGAGTAAGTTATTGCTGTCAGGGTACTCGTCAGTAACCCAGTTTTCAAATGGCTTTTAACTCAGATTTCAAGCGTCGCAAACCGCTCAAGCACGCAGCCACAGGCCATCGCAGAGCAGCAGGGCGCAGCCTCGGGCGACGGCTGCACGCTCTTGTGGCGTCATTGGATCCCTCGCCATCTGGTCGATCATGCCGACGAAACACTTGCCGATCTGGGTGGAGGAGATGTCCGCGCGAAACAGCCCGATGGCTTGCTCCTTGGCGATATTGCGGGCGATCCAGGACGCCAGCCCGGCTTTGGTCGCGGTGCAGCCCGGCGGTTGGAAGAAGCCGATCTGAGTCAGGTCGGCGTCCTCGGCGAGGAAATCCAGAAACTTCAGAAAGCTGGCACCGACGCTTTCCAGCAGGTCCTGCTGGCTCATGGAGGTTTCGATCAGCAGCGTTTTGGTCAGGGCTTCGAGGCGCCTGCGAAACTCGCCCACCAGTTCTTCGTAGGCTGCTTCCTTGCTCTCGAAGTAGTTGTAGAAGGTCGGCTGGCTGAGCCCGCTGGCGAACACGATGTCGCTGACCTTGGTGTTGTGAAACCCCCGCTGGGCAAACTCCGACGCAGCGATGGCGCGCAGGCGCAGGTGGGTCTTTTCACCCTTGGTCATCGGTTGGATGGATTCTTGTTGTTGTTTTTGCATGGGGTTACCTGAGCCTTGTTGCCGTTGCTGTCGATACGGGAAATACGAAAAGTACTGGCGAGTAATGTTGCCTGCTCAGGCAGTGGGTGGCAAATGTCGGGGGCGATCAGCGGGTTCTGGGCGCAGTCATTTCGCCGAGGATTCTTCCGGCATCCTTTGACGGCGGCAGCCCGAATACCCTCGCGTAATCGCGGCTGAATTGGGTAGCGCTTTCATAGCCCACCTCGAACGCCGCCGCCGTGACGCTCTTGGCGCTGGCCACCATCAGTGTCCGCGCCTGGAGCAAGCGCACGCGCTTCTGATACTGCAGCGGGCTCAGCGTGGTCACCGCTTTGAAGTGACGATGAAATGCCGAGACGCTCATCGCCGCCCGCTGCGCCAGCGCCTCGACGCGCAAGGTTTCGGCAAAGTCGCGGCGGATCCACTGAATGGCCAGGTTGACCCGCGCCATGGTGGTATCCGGCGCGGCGATTTCGCGCAGCATCCAGCCATGCGGGCCTTGCAGCACGCGATAGAGGATCTCGCGCTCGTACACCGGCGCGAGGGCGGTGATGGCTTGGGGATCGTTCATCAAGCGCAGCATGCGCACCCAGGCATCCATCAACTCGGGTGTGACCGCAGCGACCGAAAAGCCGGGGTCGTTGTCGTACCGCCCGGCAGGTTTGGGCAGGTCCGCCAGCAAGGTGGTCAGCACGGTGGGATCGAGCGTCAGGCTGACGGCCAGATACGGCTCGCCGGTCGCCGCCGGGTGCACGGTGCCCACCGCCGGCAGCTCGATGGACATGACGAAATAGGTCGCCGGATCGTACCGCAGCGTGCGATCGCCCACGGTCATGGTTTTGCTGCCCTGCAGGATCAGGTTGATCATCGGCTCGTAGACTGCCGCCAGCAGGTGCGCGGGAATCTTGCCCTGGACCATGGCGACGCGCGGGATCCCCGTCTCGGTGCGGCGGTTTTCGGCCTTGGCGGCCAGGGTGCGCAGTTCGTTCAGTTGATCGTTCATGGCAAGCATCCTGGCGGCGCCATCAGGTGCAATGCAAGCGAAAAGCAGAAACGGGCAGATTTGCAGCAGTAATGGCTGCGCCCCTGGTGGTGCGGATGACTACTGTGGACACTCATTCGATCGACAGTGGAGTCTGGTTATGGGCGTTATCGTTATTACTGGCGGCAGCCGAGGCATCGGCGCAAGCGCAGCGGAGCATATTGCCCGGCGCGGCATGGGCGTCATCCTGACTTACAAGGCGCAGCCAGACGCCGCCGCCACCGTGGTAGAGCGCATCGAGCAAGCGGGCGGCAGGGCGGTGGCGCTCAAACTCGATGTCGCCGACGTCGGCAGCTTTGCCGCCTTTCGCGAATCGGTGGTATCGACCCTGCAGCAAACCTGGGGCGTCAGCCATCTCGCCGGGCTGGTCAACAATGCGGGCTACGGATTGTTCGAGCCCTTGGCGTCGGTCAGCGAGGCGCAGTTCGACGGGCTGTTCGGGGTGCACCTCAAGGGGCCGTTCTTCCTCACTCAAACACTGCTGCCACTGCTGAGTGAAAACGCCAGTATCGTCAACCTGACCAGCGCCACTACCCGAGTGGCCACCGCCGGAGTGGCGCCTTACGCGGCATTCAAGGGCGGCCTGGAAGTGCTCACACGCTACATGGCCAAGGAGTTTGGTGAGCGGCGTATTCGCGCCAATGCGGTGTCTCCGGGCGCGATTCGGACCGAGTTGGGCGGGGGCCTCAACGACGAGTTCGAGGCAATGCTGGCGGGGCAGACCGCACTGGGCCGAGTCGGTGAGCCAGAGGACGTGGCGCGGGTCATCGCCATGCTGCTGTCGCAAGAGGGCGCCTGGATCAATGGGCAGAGCATCGAAGTGGCGGGCGGCTACCTCGTTTGAGCGGGGGGTGATGCTGCATCATGTTCTTGCGGTGAGCGATATCACCCGCTTTACGCGTTGATCGACACCGCCGTATCAGGGGCCATTGTCTGCAGCAAATACTGAGTAAATGCCTCGACTACGGGCTGCACGGTGGCGGGTAATCGCAGGCAGATGGCAAAGGTCGGGAGCGCAGGAAGCCCCGCCCGGGCCGAGAGCATTTCCAGGTCATCGGGCACAGTCGACGCCAGCCAGGCGGTGACCGCGAGCCCAACCCGAACGGTCGAGGCGGTGGCGTCGAAACTGCCATTCTCGAACACCGTTCGCCACGCAATCCCTTCTTTCGCTAAAGCCCCCAGCACCAATGGGCGAAAAGCGCAGCGCTCATCTACCAGCGACAGCGGGAGCGGCCGGGTTTTCCATACATCGCTGGTGGGGCTGCCCACCCAGACCAAGGGGTCGATCCGGATGACGGTCCCGCGCGCGTTACTGGCCAGGTACTCGATGAGCGCGACATCCAAATGACCTTGGTCGACAGCTTCGTCAAGTTCCGGAGACGGCGCGCAGCTCAGCGACAGTTCGACCTGAGGATAGGCCTCACAGAAGGCCTTCATGGCCGGTGCCAGCGAGGTGATCAGGTCGGGAGGCGCGCCGAGCCGCAAGTGTCCGCGTACCGGCCCATCAACGGTATCCGCCCAAATTTCGTCGTTGAGCTCCAGCAGCTGACGTGCCTTGACCAGAAACACTTCGCCTTGCTGGGATAACTCCAGCTGGCGTGGTTTGCGAATGAGCAGCTGCCACCCAAGAACGTCCTCGAGTCGCTTTATCTGCTGGCTCACGGCGCCCTGCGTCATGAAAAGCAGGTTGGCAGCGGCTGTCATGCTGCCGTGGTCGGCGACGGCCACGAAGGTGCGGATGAGGCCGAGATCGAGGTTTCGGTTCATGTTCGAATTAGGGTATGTAATGCCAAGGATTAAATATATTCGATTTTCTAATCCAGAGACCATCGGTACTTTGCCCGGTATTGCCTGCCTGGATAGAGCGCCGATGATATTTCTACCGCTGTTTATGTTTGTGGTCGCCTCGACCTTTTCACCCGGAGGCGCAACCTCTCTGGCCACGGCGTCGGGCGCGAGATTTGGCTTGGGTCGATCCTTGCCGTTGATCTTCGGCATCGCCGTGAGCCTGGCATTCGTTGCGGGGATCGCTGCATTGGGGCTCGGCAATCTGATTGCGCAGCGGCCAAGTCTGCAGGTTGTGGTCAAGTCGCTCGGGTCTGGCTATCTACTGTGGCTGGCCTGGCGTATCGCGCGAAGCGGCGCGCCGGCTTCGGGCGCGCAATTGGGCCAGCCGCTAGGGCTGTTCAGGGCCATACCGCTGCTGCTGTTGAATCCCAAAAGCTGGGCCATGGCGGTCAGCGCTGCCGCAGCCTTCACCCCTTTGGCCGGTAGCCAGGTGCGCTGGCGGTGCTGCTGGGGTTGTCGTTCGGCATCGCCGCCTCGGTATCGTTGACCCTGTGGTGTGCGCTGGGCGTTTTGCTTGCGCGCATGCTCCGCACTCCGCGCCATTGGCGCTGGTTCAACCTGTCCATGGCGGCGCTGCTGGTGCTGTCCATCATTCCAACCTGGCGGTGATTGCGGGCGAACGGCGTTGGCGACATCGGGTGTCTGTCGAGTTGTCGCGGTATTCGGGCGATTGCCGTCGAGCTATATCTGCTAAATGGATAAGCGATAGAAATACTACCCGTTTTACCTATTAATAACCCGTGCCTATGCTGCGACCACCGAACCATCGGACCGATCCAGGAGGCACTATGCGCGACCCAAGCTTGGCCAGGAGCATGCACGGCGGCCAACCGCTGGCGGCACTTTCGAATCCGAAAGAGGCCATCAGGCAATTTACGCCCAATTGGTTCGCGGCCACCATGGGCACGGGCATCCTGGCACTGGCGCTGGGTCAGTTGCCCGGGCAGTTCGAGGCGTTGACGCAGCTCGGCAAGGCCCTTTGGTTATTCAATATCGTGCTGTTCGTGGTCTTTGCCGCGCTGTACACCGCCCGCTGGATCCTGTTTTTCAACGAGGCCAAGCAGATTTTCGGGCATTCCACCGTTTCGATGTTTTTCGGCACCATTCCGATGGGCCTGGCAACCCTTGTCAACGGCCTGGTGCAGTATGGTCTGCCACAGTGGGGGCTGCCCGTCATCGCCTGGGCACACGCGCTTTGGTGGCTGGATGTGGCCCTGGCGCTGGCGTGCGGCGTGCTGATCCCGTTCATGATGTTCACGCGTCAGGAGCACAGCATCGACCAGATGACTGCGGTGTGGCTGTTGCCGGTCGTGGCGGCGGAAGTGGCCGCCGCGAGTGGTGGCGTCATTGCGCCGCATCTGAGTGACGCTAGTGCGCAATTCAATATGCTGATTACCAGCTACGTGTTGTGGGCGTATTCGGTGCCAGTGGCGCTGAGCATTCTGGTGATCCTCGTGCTGCGTCTGGCCTTGCATAAATTGCCGCCTGCCAACATGGCAGCGTCGAGCTGGTTGTCGCTGGGGCCGATCGGCACGGGCGCCTTGGGCATGTTGCTCTTGGGTCACGATGCACCGACGATTTTCGCCGCGCACGGCATGGCCGGTATCGGTGAGGTCGCGGCCGGCATCGGGATGATCGCCGGCATCCTGTTCTGGGGCCTGGGCCTGTGGTGGATGCTGCTGGCCGCGCTGATCACCGCGCGATATGCCAAAGCCGGTATTCCGTTCAACCTGGGGTGGTGGGGCTTTACCTTCCCGCTAGGAGTGTACGCAGTGACCACGCTCAAGCTGGGGGCCATGCTGCACCTGGCGTTGTTTGATGTCCTTGGGGTGATTTTCGTCGTGATGTTGGCAGCGATGTGGGCGGTGGTCGCCGCTAAAACGGCCAAGGGTGCCTATCGAGGCAACTTGTTTGTGTCGCCCTGCATTGCGTCTTTGTGCGGCTGAAGCGCGGCGGGCCGGTGCGCCCGATCAAGCCCAGCGTTTCGGATTGCGCGCAGAAGGGCGTCCGGGCTTGGGGCGGCACCGATCAGCTCTCGGGGGGCGCGACGGGTGCTTGATCAGCCTCGGCAGCCAGCTTCAGCCGATCCGCCTTGCTGATGTAGGTATTCTTGTTCGCCGGTGCCAGTTTGGCGCTGGCCTTTTTGGCCTTGGCCTTGAACAACTGCTTTAACTTTTTTTGGCGATTCATGGCGTTGGTGCTCGGCTGGTCATTTGTTGAGACGACGGGTCATCAGAAGGTGGATGTTGATGGCAGGAGGAGGCATCGCGCAAGCGAAAAGCAGAAACGGGCAGGTATGACGCAGGAACGGCTGCGTTTGCGTGCAGGCCGGCGAGTACTGTGGGGGCCTGTTTCAACCACCACGGAGCACCACATCCCATGAGCACACTGCTGATTTACGGCGCCACCGGTTATACAGGGCGTATGGCCGCACAACACGCCAAGGCACTAGGGCTCGACTTCGAAATCGCTGGGCGTGATCGCCCGAGCTTGGCCGCATTCGCCGAGGTACTGGGCGTTCCTTTTCGGGTGTTCGCTACCGATTTGCAGGCGTCAGCATCGCTATCGGGCATCTCGGTGTTGCTGAACTTCGCCGGGCCATTCGCGCAAACGGCAGACGCGTTGATGTGCGCTTGTATCAAGGCGGGTGTCGATTATCTGGACATTACCGCCGAGATCAACATGTACCGCCTGGCCGAGCGATTGGGTGCGCAAGCGGCTGAGTCCGGTGTGATGCTCTTGCCGGGCGTCGGCTGGGACGTGGTGCCGACCGACAGCCTGGCAGTGCATGTAGCGCAGCGGGTGGACCATCCGGTGGCGTTGCAGATCGCGCTTCAGGTCCCTGGTTCCATGTCCCGAGGGTCGGCCAAAAGCGTCAGCGAAATCATCGGCGCAGGGGTGCTCGCCAGGGTGCAGGGCGAACTGATTGCGACCCCTGATGCGGCGCCTCGGCACTTTGATTTCGGCGAAGGGCCGGTGCTGTGCGTACCGCTGTCATTCGGCGATCTGGTGACCGCCTGGCATTCGACCGGGATCCCCAACATTGCGATGTTCGTGCATATCGCCGGTGATGCATTTCCTCAAGGCGATCTATCGCAGCTACCTGATGGTCCTACGGCGCAAGAAAGGGACACGCACCGGGCGCGCGCAGTGGTCGAAGTCACTGGGGCGCAAGGCACGGTCGCCCGATCGGTGATCGAAACAGTGAATGGTTATTCCTACACGCCACTGGCCGCTATCGAAGCCGCGCGCCGCGTACTGGCGGGAGAGCGGCAGCTCGGTTTTGCGACCCCGGCGCGGGTGTTCGGGGGTGGATTTGCGCAGAGCATCGCGGGGACGACGGTGACTGATCTCTGAGCCCTGGGCAGCCTAGCCTGCACTGCAGGTGCAGGCTAGGATCAAAGCTCAAAGCTTGGGCAACTGCCCGATGCGCCCCATCATTTCGGTCACGATCTGCAAGTCCAGCAGGAACTGCTCTGTCGTCTTGAACTCGTTGTCGGTGTGGCCGGTGTATTTGACTTCAGGTCTGGCGAGGCCGAACTGCACGCCATTGGGCAGTTCATGCACTGATGTGACGCCGGCTGAAGTCCCGAACTTATGCGCCATGCCCAGGTTTTCAGTGGCCACGGCCAACAAGGCCTTGACCCATTCACCTTCAGGGTTGCGATACATCGGCTCGGCAACGGAATAGTCGAAGGCGGGTGCAATGTGGGTTTTCTTGCTCCAGGCCGCCAACTTGTCAGCGATTTGCGATTTCAGTACTTCTGGAGACTTGCCCTTTGGAATACGCAGGTTGACCGCAAGTTTGAAAGATTTATCGTCCTGGGCGACATAGGTCAGCGAAGCAGTGAGCGGGCCCATGAACGCATCTGAAAAACCAACGCCCAACTTTCCACCGAGATAGTCCAAGCCCCAGTTGTCGGCGGCGTAGCGTGCGGCGTCGGTGATTTCATTGTGCTTGAGCGCGATATTGCCCTGCAGGCTGTTGATGAAATCCAGCATCCTCGCCACCGGGTTGACCCCAGCCTGGGGCTCGGAGGAGTGAGCGGAAACACCGGTGACCGTCAGTTTGACGTCCTTGCCGACCACCTCGGCAGTTACTTCGAAGTTGCCACCATTGTGCTTCGCATAAGCGGTGCCGGCCTTTTGCAGGCTGGCCGCCAGTTCAGCCGGCTTGTCCGTCAGCAGCGTGGCGACCGATTTCGATGGGATCTGATTGGTGGCTCGACCACCCGTGACAGCCGTAATTTCCGCGCCCTTGCCCTCGGCGTCACGCCGCGCGAACGTGGCCATGACGGTGCCATAGCCTTTTTCGGCGATCACCACCGGGTAACCGCCATCCAGCGCCAGGTTGTATTGCGGGGTGGGGTTGCGCGCGAAGTAGTAAGGGATGGCGTCGCCGGTGGTTTCTTCGGTGGTGTCTATCAACAACTTGAAGTTCCTGGCCAGCGGCAGTTTCTCTTCCTTGATTGTTTTCATGGCGTAGAGGGCAACCACGATGCCGTTCTTGTCGTCTTCGGTGCCGCGGCCATACATGCGGTCGCCGATCTGCGTGACCTTGAACGGGTCCAGCCGAGTGCCGTCTTCAAGTACCCAGTTTTCAGGCGTTACTGGCACTACATCGGCATGGGCGTGAATGCCCACCACTTCATTACCGGCGCCTTGGAGGGATATTTCATAGACCCGGTTGTCGATGTTGCGAAAGTCGAGATTGAAGCTCTGGGCGAGGCTCTTGATCTTGTCGGCGAACTTGATGAACTCGGGGTTTTCATGCTGGGCGACGCCATCGACACGGAAGGTTGGGATGGCCACCAGTTCACGCAGGGTTTCGGTCGCCGCGCTGGCGTATTTGATCCGCGTATAGATGCCCAGCAAGCGATCGATTTCGTTTTGCTGTTCGGCGGACAGCGTCTTTTTATCGAGAAAGGCACTGATTGCTGCGCTTTTTGCCAGTCGATCCAGAAATTGCCTGAAATCCGTGACCGGTACGTCGGTAAACGTCTTCAGGATTTCCTGACTTTGTTGTGCCGTGATGTTGGCTTGAGCAGCAGTAGTAAAGCTCGACAGGCTGGCGAGCACCAGAGTCGTCGCGGCCAGGTGCTTGAATGAAAAGTCCATTGTGAAAGGCATTCCTTTGCAGGGCGGTTTGAGAAAGTAACTGACCTTTTGATCAGAAACGTTTTGCAAACTAACACTGCCGTGTCGACCCGGGGAACCCTTGCCGTGAGATCTGTCGCGCCGAAATGCAAAAGCGGCGCAGATTTGAAAACTCGATGCAAGTGCTTCAGGGCGATCCAGGTAACCGTTATTACGAGTCAGCAAGATAGGGCGCGCGCCTGCTTACCCGGCGAATCGGCAGCCCACCTTGCGCGCTGAGTCAATCAGTGCCCGTAAGTCCCGACGATGCTCTGGCCCGCCAAACCATGTCCCTTGAGCCGCAGCAGCAACTCTTCGCGGCTGAGACCGGCAGGCAACGCGCCCGGCGCGAGATCGGTGGCAATGACCGTGAGCACGTAGTGATGAGGGTTGTCACCGGCCGGTGGGCAAAGCCCCTTGTAGGCCGCTGCGCCGGCGACGTTGTTGCCCACGGTGATGCCATCGAGGCTGCTGGCGGCTTCGCCTTGGCGAATCTGCCCCCGCGCAGGGTCGACGTTGTAGACCACCCAGTGGGCAACGCCCAAACCCTTGGCGCCGTCCGGATCGAACAGCAGCGCTGCGATCGAGCGGGTGCCCGTGGGCACATTGGTCCAGCTGACTTGCGGGGTGCTGGCCTTGCCACTGCCGCAGTTGGCCTCGGCGCCGATAAAAGTCAATGGTATCGGCTTGCCATCGGCGAGGGACGTCGAGGCGATCGACAGCGACGCGGCCTGAGCACTCGTGGCCGCAGCCAGTGACAACAACGCAGTGGCCGCGCATAGACGCAGGTTGATTTTCATGTCGGCAGGTCTCCGGGGACGGGATCGTCACCTGCTAGGACCGGTCGCTTGCCGTTTGGTGCGATGCGCCGGCCTGGGTTGCCCTGCAAACAATGAAACCCTGCCGATATCCCCCAGTCCCATGGTTTGTCCCCGCTGAGTGTTCGCACCGGCAAATCCAGGCAGGATCGCCCCGATGAAACGCCTCAAGATCGCCACCTTCAACATCAACGGCATTCGTGCCCGGCTCCCCAACCTGCTGGTGTGGCTGGAGCGTGAACGCCCCGACGTGGTGTGCCTGCAGGAACTCAAGGCGCCCGACAGTGCCTTCCCGGCTGCCGAGCTGGAGGCCGCCGGATATGGTTGCCTGCACCTGGGCCAGGCGTCATGGAACGGTGTGGCGATATTGGCCCGCGACAGCGAGCCGCTGGCCATTCGCAAGGGCCTGCCGGGCATGGAGGCAGACCCCCAGGCGCGCTACCTGGAGGCGGCGGTGCAGGGTACCGTGGTCGCTTGCCTCTATCTGCCCAATGGCAATCCGCAGCCCGGCCCCAAGTTCGACTACAAACTGGCCTGGTTCGAGGCCCTGATCAGGCACGCGCACACGCTGCACGACAGTGAGCATCCGGTAGTGCTGGCGGGGGACTTCAATGTGGTGCCCACGGATTTCGATATCTACAGCCCGCGCTCGTGGCAAAAGGATGCCTTGCTGCAGCCCGAGAGCCGCGAGTGTTTCGCTCGCTTGCTGACCCAAGGCTGGACCGATGCCCTGCGTCATCTATATCCGGATGAGCAGGTGTTTACCTTCTGGGATTACTTTCGCCAGCACTGGCAGAAGAATTCCGGCTTGCGCATCGATCACCTGCTGCTCAACCCCGCAGCGTCGCGGTTCCTCAAGAACGCTGGCGTCGATGCCTGGGTACGCAATGAGGACCACGCCAGCGACCATGCGCCGACGTGGATACAGCTGGGGGGACGGGGCAAGGCGTAGTGCACCCGATAGTGGGTCAGGTCAAAAAGTGCCACAACAGCAAAGTGCCTGCCAGGCCCACCACCGAAACGATGGTCTGCAGCACCGACCACACCCAGATCGTTTCCTTGAGTTGCAGGCCGAAATATTCGCGCACCATCCAGAAACCCGCATCATTGACGTGGCAGAAAAACACCGACCCGGCACCGATGGCCAGTGCCACCAGCGAGCTCTGCGTGGCGGCGAGGCCTGCCATCATTGGCGCCAGAATACCCGCTGTGGTCGTGGTCGCCACGGTGGCTGAACCGGTGGCCTGGCGCAACGCCACGGCAATCAGCCAGGCCAGCAGAATGTAAGGCAGATGCGCGCCTTCTGCAGCCTTGCTGATGGTATGGCTGACGCCCGCGTCGAGCAGTGTCTGCTTGAGGCCGCCACCGGCGCCGATGGTCAGCAGCAGTACCGCGACCGGCGCGATGGCCTTGCGCAACACGCCGCCGACCTGATCGCGGGCCATGCCGTTGCCCCAGCCCAGAAACACCACAGCGGCGATGACCGCCAGGCCCAGGGCAATCAAGGGTTCGCCAAGAAATTTCAGGGTTTGCGCCACGCCGCTCTCGGGCGCCATGCTGACCTTCGCCAGGGTGCTGCCGAGCATCAATATCACCGGCAGCAGAATAATCAGCAACGAGATGCCGAAGCCGGGTTGCCGGGCATGTTCGTCGCGTTGATTGAACAGGGCGTCCATTTCGGCCGGTGGTTCGATGTGCAGGCGTTTCGACAGCCAGTTACCGTACAAAGGACCGGCGAGGATCACCGCCGGCACGGCGATGCACACGCCCAGCAGCATGGTCAGGCCCAGGTCGGCGTGCAGCGCGCTGACGGCGATCAGCGGCCCTGGATGCGGGGGCATCAGGGCGTGCAGGGTGGTCATGCCAGCCAGCGCTGGTATGGCGATCTTGAGCAGCGGCAGATTGGAGCGCCGCGCCATGACGAAAATGATCGGCACCATCATCACCAGCCCGACCTCGAAGAACAGCGGCAGGCCGATGACCATCGCCACCAGCGCCATCACCCAGGGCAGCGACTTGCCCTTGCCCAGGCCCAGCAATGTCGAGGCGATGCGGTCGGCGGCGCCAGATTCGGCCATCAAGGCGCCAAGCATCGAGCCCAGGGCGATGATGATCCCGGCCTCCCCCAGGATCGCCCCCGCGCCTTTGCCGAAGGCCTTGGCCACATCCTCGGGGGGCAGCCCTGCGCCGACGCCTGCGATGAAGGTGCCGATCAGAATGGACAGGAAGGGCGGCAGCTTGGTCGCGCTGATCAGCACGATGATCGCCGCGATGGCAGCCAGGCAACAGACAATCAAGCGGGTGTCATGGGACACCCAGGCGACAGCGGATACATCCACCGGGGGTACTCCTTATCTTTATAGGGGTCTGTAACAAGATATTACAAATCCCCGCCAGCATACCGTAAAGGCTCTGGGGTGAGCATTGCGAGGTCCGCTGGACAGATAAAGAAGGCTGTTGCTGGTAGTGGCGACTGTGGCGGTGGCCACCGATGGTTCAGATGACCACGGGTCCGGTGGTACTTACACGCCGGAGGTTATTTACACTTCGCCACAATGACCTTGCACGTTTCAGGCGAACCCCCGGAGCGAGCGGCATAGCGTCTGCAGTCCGCCACGGATTTCACACGCGCGGTGGTCAAATCGTTGTCCCAGGCCAGGCTCCCTTCGCCGCTGGTGGGGAGTGCCTTCGCGTAGCATTTGGAGCCCGATACGCTGGAGCAGCCTGCCAGCAGTAAAAAGGGCAGGGCGATGAGGATGGGCAGGGCCCTTCGAGGTGCAATTCTGAACATTCCAATTCCTGTGTGCAAATCACGGCGGCACTAGGCATATGGCCAAGCGTGGGGCGCGGATTATGCGGCAGGTGGAAGGCTCGAGCGTAGTGACATTGGATGAATTCGGCAGGGAAAAATCGACGGGATGTTGCGAGTGATGTTGCTCGGATTTTTTGAGAACCCCGCCATGCGCAACGCGGCGAAAGCCGCGTCACGCAACGATGCAGAGAGTGCCGCGAGTTACGCGCGCTTGGGCAACTTCCAGTTCGGCCGGATGAAGTGGCAGGTGTAGCCGTTAGGCAGGCGCTCCAGGTAATCCTGGTGCTCAGGTTCCGCTTCCCAGAACGGCCCGGCCGGTTCGATTTCGGTCACTACGCGGCCTGGCCACAGTTTCGAGGCGTCGACGTCGGCAGCCGTGTCTTCGGCGATGTCTCGTTGCGCTTCGCTAAGGTAGTAGATCGCCGAGCGATAGCTGGGGCCCATGTCGTTGCCCTGGCGGTTGGGTGTGCTCGGGTCGTGGATCTGGAAGAAGAACTCGAGGATCTGCCGGTAGCTGATGACGGCAGGATCGAAGACGATCTCGATGGCTTCCGCATGGGTGCCGTGATTGCGATACGTGGCATTCGGCACGTCGCCGCCGGTGTAGCCGACCCGCGTGGTCAGCACGCCGGGATAGCGCCGTATCAGGTCCTGCATGCCCCAGAAGCAGCCGCCTGCAAGGATGGCGGTTTCGGTTTGGCTGGTCATGGTCTGTCCTTCCCTTCAGGGACGTTGAATATAGCCACAGTTATGAGGGCACGTTGCCTGATTCCAAGGTCGAGCGGGTTAAATTTGGTAATTTGCGGGTAGTCGCCTGAAAGGCTCGGGCTGATCCACTGTTGGCAATGCGCGCGTGGGTGAATCCCCTCAAAGCCACTGTTAAGTGGCAGAATCTCCCGACTTGATCGTTTTGGAGACCCTTATGCTTCGCGCATTTGAACGAAGGCTCGACCCTTTTCCGCCTGACGAGGTACCCCCGCCACCCGACGGTTTGGCACGCTTCCTGTGGGCCTGCTCGCGGGGCGCCCGCGGCTATATCCTCGCGCTGGCGCTGCTCAGTGCCGCGGTGTCGATTTACGAAGCCTGGCTGTTTTCCTTCCTGGGGCAGGTCGTCGACCTGCTCACGACCTGGCAGGCAGGCGGCGATGGGGCAGGGCGGGAGAGTCACGTGCTGTGGGGCATGGCCATCGTCATGGTCGCCAGCGTCGGGCTGGTAACGTTGCGCACCATGGTCCAGCATCAAATATTGGCGATCAACCTGCCGTTGCGGCTGCGCTGGGACTTCCACCGGCTGATGCTGCGGCAAAGCCTGTCGTTCTTTTCCGATGAATTTTCCGGCCGGGTCACCACCAAGGTGATGCAGACGGCGCTGGCCGTGCGCGACATCCTGTTCACCCTGATCGAAATCATCCCCGGGATCGGCGTGTATTTCGTCGCGATCATCGCCCTGGCCGGCGGCTTCGCGCTCAAGCTGATGCTGCCGTTCATTGCCTGGATCGTCTTGTTCGGGCTCGCCATGCGCTACTTCGTGCCCCGCCTGGGCGAGGTCGGGCAGGAACAAGCGAACGCGCGGTCGTCGATGACCGGGCGCATCTCCGATGCGTACACCAATATCACCACGGTAAAGCTGTTCTCCCACTCCAACCGTGAAGCGCATTTTGCGCGCGCGGCGATGGAAGATTTCAAGCAAACCGGCTTCCGCCAGATGCGCCTGGTGAGTCAGTTCGAGATCGTCAATCAGGCGTTGGTCGTCGCGTTGCTCATGGCCGCCGGAGGCTATGCCCTGTGGCTATGGCACCTGGGCGAAATCGGCACGGGTGCCGTGGCCGCGATCACCGCGATGGCGCTGCGGATCAATGGCATGTCGCACTGGATCATGTGGCAGATGACCTCGCTGTTCGAGAACGTCGGTACCGTGCAGGACGGCATGCAAACCCTGACTCGCGGCGCCAAAGTGCAGGACGCGCCAGACGCGAGCGAGCTGGTGACCGCTGGCGGCGCCGTTACGTTCGACAACGTGGGCTTCAACTACAACGGCGAACGCCAGGTACTCGATGGCCTGAGCCTGAGCATCCGCCCGGGTGAAAAGATCGGTCTGGTCGGCCGCTCCGGCGCAGGCAAATCCACGCTGATCAACCTGCTGCTGCGCTTCTACGACGTCGACAGCGGGAAGATTCACATCGACGGGCAAGACATTGCGCACGTGACCCAGGACAGCCTGCGCAGCGCCATCGGCATGGTCACTCAGGACACCTCCCTGCTGCACCGCTCGATCCGCGACAACATCGCCTACGGCCGCCCCGACGCCACCGACGCGCAGATCCGCACCGCTGCAATCAACGCCCAGGCCGATGGCTTCATCAGTCAACTCAGCGACCGGCAGGGCCATACCGGCTACGACACCCTGGTGGGCGAGCGCGGCATCAAGCTGTCGGGCGGCCAGCGTCAACGCGTCGCGATCGCCCGGGTGATGCTCAAGAATGCCCCGATCCTGCTCCTCGACGAGGCCACCAGCGCACTGGATTCGGAAGTCGAAGTGGCTATCCAGGAAAGCCTCGATGAAATGATGCAGGGCAAGACCGTGATCGCCATCGCGCATCGGCTGTCCACGATCGCGGCCATGGACCGGCTCGTAGTGATGGATGACGGGCGGATTGTCGAACAGGGGACTCACGCCGAGTTGCTCGGAAAGAACGGCATTTATGCGCGGCTATGGCAGCATCAGAGCGGCGGGTTTCTGGGTGAGGACCAGGGGGTGGCGGAGGATCGGGAGCAGGCGTGAGTGGAGAAATCGTCTAAGCCCAGCGCCCCTGCGCGCATAACAGCCCGGGGCGTTTCTTGACACGATCGTCGTTGGGTATTTGCGGGTGGGACCGCTCGTTATGCTTGCTGAAACGTTTCTTCGAGTCTATAAAAAGGGCACAACTCCAAGAAAGGCTGCAATCATGACCCCGCTCAAACTCGTTGTTGCCCTCAGCGCGCTGTCCGCTGCTTCCCACGCCATGGCCTGGGATTATGTTCTGCTCGACACTGACAAAGCCGCCCAGAACTGGCAGATCACCAGTCAGCAACTCGGCGCAAAAACCGCCAAACCCTTCAGCGTCACCCTGCGCACCTTGCACGGCGGTCGGCAGGAGGGGGTCAGCATCGTCGACATCGATAACGGCATGATGAAACTTTCGGTTGTGCCGACTCGCGGAATGAACGTCTTGCAGGCCTCGGTTGGTAATGTGCGCATGGGCTGGGATTCGCCGGTCAAGGACGTGGTCAATCCGTCCTTCATCGAACTCAATGGCCGCGGCGGTCTGGGCTGGCTGGAAGGCTTCAATGAGCTGGTCGCGCGCTGCGGCTACGAATGGGTCGGCCACCCGGGCATCGACAATGGCGAACTGCTGACCCTGCACGGCCGGGCCGCCAACATTCCTGCGAGCAAAGTGACCCTGCATATCGATGAAAAACCACCCTACGCCATCACCCTGCGCGGCGAGCTCAAAGAGCAGGCGTTCAAGAAGGTCGACTTCTCCGTCGCCACCGAACTGGTCACCGAACCCGGCAGCGTAGCGTTCGCCCTCAACGACACCCTGACCAACAACGGCGACTATCCGAAGGAATACCAGGCGCTGTATCACAGCAACTTCAGCACCCCGTTCCTGGAGCAGGGCGCTCGTTTCGCCGCGCCGGTGAAACAGGTGTCGCCGTTCAACGACAAGGCCAAGGGCGATCTGCCCGACTGGCAAACCTACCGCGCACCCACCAAGGACTACGACGAAACGGTTTACAACGTGGTGCCGTATGCCGACGCCAAGGGCGATACGTTAACCGTGTTGCACAACAAGGCCGGCAGCCTGGGTGTATCGCTGGGTTTCAATACTCAGACACTGCCCGTGTTCTCCCTATGGAAAAACACCGATACCCAAGGCCAGGGCTATGTCACGGGGCTGGAGCCGGGCACGAGTTTTTCCTACAACCGTCGTTATCAGCGGCCTCTGAACCTGGTACCGACCATTGGCCCTAAGGAGCACAAGCAGTTTCACATCATTTACAGCTTGTTGGCTGACAAAGTGGCGGTGGACAAGGCCCTGAAGCAGGTGAGCGAGATTCAGGGTGGGCGGGCAACGGAGGTGCGGCAGACGCCGTTGGTTGATCTGACTAAAGAGTAATCCCCGCTGGAGCAGTGTCGGCGGGTGCTTCAATGCGGGGACCACGCTCATCTTTCAACGTACAGAAAGTGATGTGGTTCATCGCAGAGTTGGACATTTTTGGTTGGCTTGATTATCTGCAGGTGTTCCGGCTGGAGCTGCTCCTGACTGATAACAGCCAATCAAACCTGAAGGCCCGCGAAAGGCTGCGCAGGCGATCAATCTGACAGGCGCAGTCAGTAGCCCGCCCCTGTACCTGCCCCCGTCACGATTGCAATCCCCGAACTGGTCCCCAGCCGCGTCGCACCGGCTTCGATCATCGCTCTTGCCGTAGCCACATCCCGCACGCCACCGGACGCCTTGACGCCGATGTCCGGCCCCACCACGCGGCGCATCAGCGCCACATCCTCAAGCGTCGCGCCGCTGCGGCTAAAACCGGTGGAGGTCTTGACGAACGCCACGCCCAGGTCGCGGCAGATTTCGCAGGCGCGCACCTTTTGCGCTTCATCGAGCAGGCAGGTTTCCAGAATCACTTTCAGCGGCACCTTGCCACAGGCCTGCAGCACGGCAGCGATGTCGTCGCGCACTTCATCGAACAGGCCATCTTTGAGCCAGCCGATGTTCAGCACCATGTCGATTTCCTGCGCGCCGGCGGCGATCGTCAGAGCGGCTTCCGACGCCTTGCTCGCACTCAGCCCGGCACCCAGCGGAAAGCCCACTACGGCGCAGACCTTGACGCCAGAGCCCGCCAGGCGTTGTGCGGCAAAAGGCACCTGTCCCGAGTTCACGCACACCGAGTAGAAACCATGCTCTCGGGCTTCGGCGCAAAGTGTGGCAATCTGCTCTCGGCTGGCATCCGCCGCCAGCAACGTGTGATCGATGGCTTGGGCCAGTGCAGCGGGTTCTAGCAAATTCATCGAACGATTCCTGTCATCGGTAAAAAATCTCGGGTTGATACCCGTAAGTTATAAAATTAACACTTGGTGTTACTGTAGCGACACCACCAACGGATTGCCGGAATGCCCGTGGACGTCAAGAAAACCGACCGAATCAAACAGATCCAACAGGCCCTGCAAGATCAGAAAGCTATCCATCTGCGCGAGATGGCAGCGCTGCTTGAAGTGTCCGAAATGACCTTGCGCCGCGACCTGAGTCGACACCCCGAGCAATTTCGGTTGCTGGGCGGCTACATCACCCGCGCCCACGACGACCCGGAACCGGCGGATTACCGGGTCAGCGAGCAGGACACGCGGCACGTCGAGGAAAAGCGCCGCATCGGCAAGCTGGCCGCCGCCTTTATCCAGCCGGGCGACACGGTGTTCTTCGACTGTGGCACGACGATCCCCTTCGTGGTCGACTTCATCCCCGACGATCTGGAGTTCACCGCGGTGTGCAACTCGCTCAACGTGCTGCTCAAGCTGCAGCAAAAACCCCACTGCAGCATCGTCCTCTGTGGCGGCACCTTCCACCGCAAGAACCAGGTCTTCGAGAGCCATGCCGAAGCCAGCATCCTCGATGGCGTGCGCCTGACCTGGGCGTTTGTCTCGGCGGCCGGGGTCAGCCTTGACTGCGGTGTCACCTGCTTCAATTTCCACGAAGTGGAGGTCAAGCAGAAAGTCATGCGCCAGGCCCGGCAGTGCTTGCTGCTGGCTGACCACTCCAAGTTCGACGCCGTGCGTACGGCGCACTTCGGCGCCTTGAGCGACTTCCACTGCGTGGTCAGCGACAAGAAGATCCCACGCAGCTACCGCGAGGCCATCGAGGCCAGCGGAGCGCAGTTGGTGTTGTAACGGCATCATGGCTGCAGCGCCTTGCGTTCAGGCGCGCTGAGGTAGCCGGTGGTCAAGTTGAAGTGGGCGCTGGCACCGGGCGCGAGGCTGCGCACGTTGCCCTTGGCGAGTTCGGCGCGGTAGCCCTCCGGTTCGCAGGTGGCCGGCAAAACAAAGGCCGCTACTTGCTGGTCAGGGTTGTGCAGGATCCAGCGCGCAGCGTGATCGAATTGCTCCGGGCGGTAGCGGGTGTAGAACGCCGCACCGCCGGGGTGTTCGAGGAAGAAGTGCGCCTGGCCCTGGGCGTCGCTGCGCACGTCATCAAAAAAGCAGACGATCTCCGGGTCATACAGCGCAGGCGAGTCGAGCACCTTGAGGCTGGCCGGGTCCTGGCTGAGTTCGGCGATGTAGGTGCTCCAGGCCGGCGTGGGTCGGACGTGCGCCGGCACACTGGCCCTTACCCGCGTGCGCTCGCAACCCAGCGGCTGGGTCAGGCGGCCGCCGTCGACGTAGGCATAGTTCATGTGCGCCATGTACATCAGGTCCATGGCCTTGCCGGCCAGGTTGACCACGGCCATGGCGATCTCGAACAGGCCGCTGGCCGGGCGCAGAGTCACACTCGGGCTGGCCCGGTAGTGGTCGCCGAAGCCTTGCACGTATTCGTAGTTGCCGCCCAGGCGCAGATAAGCGCCGCGCTCGTCCTCGCCCACTTCAAGCCAGGCATCGTCCATCGGCGCGCAGGGCATTTCGCCGTGCAGCGCGTGATCATCCTCGGGCGCCGGGCAACCGTTGCGCAGCAGGCCGCTGTGGAACATGAAACAACCGTAGGTGCCGATCACGCTGGCACTGGGCCGGGGCTGGGTGAACATGTTGTGCATGGTCAGATCGACGCCATCGAACTCGGCCGACCAGATCATCTGACCTTGCCAGGGCAGAATCACCAGCTTGCCGCGGCTGTTTTCCAGCGACAGCGCCTTGACCCCGCTGGCGTAGGTCCAGGCGCGCACGTTGAACTGCGCTGACTCGAGCAGCGGTCGGCTGGAATGGTCCCAGAGCTGCGGGTACAAAGGCAGGCGCACCGGTTTGGCACTCATTGCGCGACCGCCGCGGCTGAGCTCGCCAGGACCGGTTGCGGCTGACGCATGCAGCGCACGGCGTACAGCACGATGGCCACGAAGCACAGCAACGGCACGCTGTAGGCGATCTGCATGTTGCCGCCGTTGGCATCGCTGAGCAGGCCCTGGAAGATCGGCATCACGCCGCCGCCGACGATGCTCATCACCAGCAATGAGCCACCGACGCCAGTGTCTTCGCCGAGGCCGTCGATGGTCAGGCCATAGATGGTCGGCCAGCACGGCCCCAGGAACACACTGACCCCCACGGCCGCGTACACCGCCGTGATGTTCGGCACCAGGATGGTGTAGGCCAGCAGCACGATGCACAGCACGCCATACAGGGCGAGCACTTTGGCGGGATGCATCTTGCGCATCAGCAGGTTGGCGATCATCTTGCCGATAAAGTAGGCGGCGAAGGTGGTCAGCAGGAACCACGATGCGCTGCGCTCGTTCATGCCGCCCATTTGCATGGCCAGGCGAATAGTGAAGCTCCACACCCCGACCTGCGCGCCCACGTACAGGAATTGCGCCAGCACGCCGAAGCAGAAGCGCGGATTGCGTCGCAGGCGGCCGAGGCTCTGGCCGATGCTGGCCCGCGGTTCACTCACGGTGCGGTTGCCCTTGCAAGCGGGGAAGCGGGTGAGGGCGATCAGAATGAACATCAGGATGAGCACCGCGATCATCCATTTGTACGGCAGCAGCGTCGATTGGATCATCTGCAATTGCTGCACCGCCGCATCGCTGGCGCTCATGTGGGTCAACTGCTCGCGGGTGGCGTCGGTGTCCTTGAACATCACGAAGCTGCCGACGTACACCCCGGTCATCGCGCCGAACGGGTGGAAGGTCTGCGAGATATTCAAGCGTCGCGTGCCGGTCTCCCGCGGCCCCATCAGGGTCGAATAGGTGTTACACGCCGTCTCGAGAAACGACAGCCCGGCAGCGATGACGAACAGCGCCATCAAGAACATGCCGTATTTGGCAGTGGATGCCGCCGGGAAAAACAACGCGCAGCCGAACAGGTAAAGCATCAGGCCGATGAGGATGGTGGTCTTGTAGCTGAAGCGCCGCACCACCAGTGCTGCCGGAATGGCGACGAAAAAATAGCCCAGATAGAACGCCGACTGCACGAAGGCGGTCTGGAAGTCGCTGAGCAGGAAGGCCTTCTTGAAGTGGGCGATCAGCACATCGTTCATGCTCGCCGCCGCCGCCCACAGGGCGAATATGCTGCAGAGCAGGAGGAAGGCGAACCACGGCGTGCGGTTCAGGTAGAACCCGTCCGGGGTGTGTTGCAGCGCAGGCTTGTTCATTATTGTTCTCCGCGAAAAAGCAGGTGTCAGTGGCGGCTGGCCGAAGCGTCGAGGAATCGTGCAAACGTTGGCGCATCGGGGTAGGAAGATTGCGTGCCCAGGCCGGTGACCGAACAGGCTGAATAGGCTACCGCCTGGTGCATGGCGTGGCGGATATCGCCGTCCTGGCTCCAGTGCCGAGCGAAGCAGCCAATGAACGCGTCACCGGCGCCCGTGGTGTCGCGCGCCTGGACCTTGACCCCAGGCACCCGCCACTCGCCCTCGCTGCCGACGTACAGCGCACCTTGCTCGCCGAGCGTGACGATGACGTGGCGCACGCCCTGCGTGACCAACTGACGCGCGGCCTGCGCCGCCTCTTCGGCAGAGGTCACAGGCAGGCCGCTGATGAGGGCCAGCTCGCTCTCGTTGGGGATCAGAAAGTCCAATTGCGCCAGGTGCTCGCGGCTCAGGCCGGCCAAGGCCGGTGCCGGGTTGAGCAACACCGCGATGCCGTGCCGGCGAGCGAACTCGATGGCGTGGTAGACGGTCGCCAGCTCGATCTCCAGTTGCAACACGATCAAGGCGCAATCGCGCAGCTGCGCCTGGGCGCGGTCGATGTCGGCCGGGCACAGGTGCGCATTGGCGCCTTTGACGATGAGGATGCTGTTATGGGAGTTCGCCTGAACGAAGATCGGCGCCACGCCGCTGGACACGCCTGGCACCCGGTCGACGAAACGCGTGTCGATGCCCAACCGCTGGAAGTTGGCCAGCGTGGCGTCGGCAAAGGCATCGTCGCCGACCTTGCTGAGCATCAGCACGTCGGCGCCCAGCAACGCCGCTGCGGCCGCCTGGTTGGCGCCCTTGCCGCCGCAGCCCATGGCGAAACGCGGCGCTTCGAGGGTTTCGCCCTGGGCAGGCATGCGTTCGATGTAAGTGATCAGGTCGACCATGTTGCTGCCGATGACTGCAATCTTGCTCATTTTTATTTTGACCTCACCCGCGCCGACGGAAGCATCGGCGGCGTTTATTTATGTTATTTAAATAACATTTTGTGTGAGGATTCAATCTTTATTTTCCGAGCGTGCATTTGCCAGACCGACGGAGGGGCGCCCTCAATAGGTGTGAATCGATCTGTGCGCGGGGAGTTGGCTAGGCGGGTGAGGCGGCCTGAAGTCAGACCGCCGCCATTCGGCCTGTTGCAGGCCTGAGGTCAATTTTTCAGATCGTGCTGCTTAGCCAGCTTGAGCCACCAGGCGATTGCTGACATTGCGCCCCAGCACCAGCACCGTGACAAACCCGCAGCCCACCAGGGCCGTGGCCAGGCTCATCAATACCGAGGTGCCCAGGCGGTCGACGATCTGCCCGCCAAAGAACGAGCCCAGCGCAATGATCACCTGAAACAAGCCGACGAACATCGGCATACCGCGTTCGACATCCTTGGGCGCCACAACGAACATCCAGATACTGGAGCATGCCGGGAAGGCGCCGAAGGCGAAGCCCCACAGCGCGATCAGCATCGCCGCGCCGGTCATGCCAGTGGCGAAGTAGGGGAACAGCAGGGTGCTGGCGCCGATCATCGCCGCCACCAGCAACAGGGTGTGACGCACGCTGCGATTGGCGGCGAATCCGGCGAAAATATTGCCTGCGACCCCGGCCACGCCATAGAGCAGCAGCAGCGAGCTGATCGTCGGCCCATCGAAGCCGGCACTGTGTTTGAAGAACGGCGCCACATAGGTGTATGCCGCAAAGTGCGCCAGGCCGATCAGCAATACCGCGATCAAGCCCACCCGCGCTTGCGGATTGATGAACAAGGCCGGCAGGTCGCTGATGCGAATGGCTTTGTCGGGGTTGAGCCGCGGCAGCAGGAAGATCTGCGCCACCAGTACCGGTATGCCCACCAGTGCGGTCACCAGAAACGTCATGCGCCAGCCCATCAGGCCGCTCAGCCAGGTGCCGACGGGCACGCCCAGCACGGTGGCCAGGGTCACGCCGACCATGATGATCGAGGTCGCCTGAGCCACACCCACGCCCTTCGGGGCCAGGCGGCTGCTCAGCGCAATGGCCGTCGCCCAGAAACCGCCGATGCTGATGCCCAGTAGCACGCGGCCGAACAGCAGCAGGTTGAAGTCGCTGGCGTAGGCCACGACCGTGTTGGCGATGATCATGATCAGCGTCAGGCCGATCAGCAGATAGCGACGGTCCATGGCGCCGATGCCCACCGACAGCAACGGCGCGGCGAGGGCGGCCATGATGCCTGGCAGGGTCACCATCAAGCCGGCGTGGCCTGCACTGATGCCCAGGTCACTGGCCACATCGTTGAGCACGCCCACCGGCAGAAATTCACTGGTCACCAGGGCGAAGGCACCTACGGCGACCGAGAGAATCGCCAGCCACTGCTGTTTGACGCTCTGTTGATTATGTTCGGGAAGGCCGCTGGGGGCCTGGCTTGCGCTTGGCATGGTGTTGGATTCCAAGGGGGACTGTCGCCTGAGGCAGGTGAGGAAAGCGGGGATAAATCGCAGATGATTATAGGAGTCAGCTTTGGCAACCAGAGAGGCGGGCGTTTCGATAGTAATCATCAGTGCAATCGATAAGACACCCTGAGCAGAGCGCCCGCGGCGCGCCGACGGCGGATCGTCGCGACAGACTAAGACAACGTCTTGCGCTCGGCAAAGATACGGGTCATTTCGGCCATGTGCTCGGTTCCCCAGGTGCACAACGGCACGATCGCCACGGCCAGGCTGCGGCCGAGCGGGGTCAGGGTGTAATCGACGCGCGGCGGCACCTCTTTGTAATCGGTGCGCGCCAGCACGCGATCGGCCTCCAGATCCTTTAACGCCTGGATCAGCACCTTGTCGCTGACGCCAGGGATCAAACGCTTGAGCTCGCCATAGCGGCGCGGGCCGTCGTGCAGGAAAAACAGGACCAGCGGTTTCCACTTGCCCGAGATGATGCGCAGCGTGGCGTCGAGGCCGCAAGAGAAGCCGCCGGTACCGCAGGTTTGAGTTGGTTCGGTCATTTTATTCATACTTACCAAAAGGTGCATACTGGTCGATAGGTTATCAGAAGCGCATGCTGGGCCTCAAGCAAGCAATTCCCTGTTTGCACAGACCCCAACGAAGGATGCACTTCATGACCAGACTCAATGGCAAGACTGCAGTGATCACCGGCGGCGCAACCGGCATCGGCCTCGCCGCCGCCAAGCGCTTCATCGAGGAAGGCGCGTTCGTGTTCATCTTCGGCCGCCGCCAGGCAGCGCTCGACGCCGCGCTGGCCGAACTCGGGGCCAATGCCCGCGCGGTGAATGGCTCGGTCTCGGATCAGGCCGACCTCGACCGACTCTTTGCGGCAGTGAAGACCGAGCGCGGCACCCTCGATATCGTCTTCGCCAATGCTGGCGCGGGCGGTCCGCTGGCGCTAGGCCAGATCACCGCCGAGCACATCGACGAAACCTTCGACACCAATGTCAAGGGCACCATTTTCACGGTTCAGAAAGCGCTGCCGCTGATGGGCGCGGGCGGTTCGATCATCCTCACCGGCTCGAGCGCCGGCACCACGGGCGCTCCTGCCTTCAGCACCTACAGTGCGAGCAAGGCCGCTGTGCGCAATTTGGTGCGCTCCTGGGCGGAGGACCTCAAGGGCACCGGCATCCGGGTCAATGTGCTGTCCCCAGGCCCGACGGCGACCGACCTTGCAAAGGCAGCGCTAGGGGAGGAGGGCATGAAGGTTTTCGCCGCAATGAACCCGCTGCAGCGCATGGCCGAGCCTGATGAAATCGGCGCGGTGGCGGCGTTTCTGGCGTCGTCGGACAGCAGTTTCATGACTGCCAGCGAGGTTGCTGTTGACGGGGGTATCGCGCAGATCTGATTGGCTGGTCCGACGCTGAATACAACGCCGCGCCAACGGAACTGCCAAGCCCCAGTCACGCTCTGATCCCTGAGCGATCTTGCCTCGTCCCGTAAGCGCACCCACTCACCGAGGCACCCGATTGACCGAGCTGAAACGCATCGCGCTATGGATGGCCCTTCTGACACTCGCCGCCTGTAGTTACCAACCGCAGCCATCCGGCCCCACCCCGGAGCAGGTGCGCGCCAACGTTGCGAAGCTGCTGCCGCCCTCGGCCACCAACCGTCAAGGCTGGGCCGCAGACATCCAGACAGCATTCGAAACCCAGGCGCTGGCGCCTACCACCGAAAACCTCTGCTCGGTCATTGCGATCATCGAACAGGAATCCAACTTCCAGGCCGACCCGCAAGTGCCGGGCCTGGGCCGTATCGCCCGCGAGGAAATCGACCGCCGCGCCGGGCGCCTGCACGTGCCAGGCTTCGTGGTCGATGCCGCCCTGGGTCTCAAGTCACGCACCGGCAAGACCTATGCGCAACGCATCGACAGCGTGCGCTCCGAGCGCGAGTTGAGCGATGTCTTCGATGACTTCATCGGCATGGCGCCGCTGGGCCAGCAGCTGTTCGGCAACTTCAATCCAGTGCACACCGGCGGCCCGATGCAGGTAGCAGTCGCCTTTGCTGAGCAGAATGCCAGTGGCTACCCGTACCCCCATGACGGCACGATTCGCCAGGAAGTGTTCAGCCGCCGCGGCGGGGTCTATTACGGCAGCATGCACCTGCTCGGCTACCCGACCCATTACCCGCAATCCTTGTACCGTTTCGCCGATTTCAATGCCGGTCACTACGCGAGTCGCAATGCCGCTTTCCAGGCCGCCCTCAACCGGCTGGTGAAGGCTCGGCTGGCGCTGGATGGCGATCTCGTCAACTACGACTCCACCACTCCTGGCCAGACCGAACTGGCAGTGCGCTCGCTGGGCTCGCGGCTGAACATGAGCAACAACCAGATCTATCTGGCGTTGAAGAAGGGCGAGCAACTGGACTTCGAAGACACCGACCTCTATCGCCGCGTGTTCGAGCTGGCGGATCAGGTGGCCGGCCAGCAGCTGCCGCGGGCGATATTACCGGGCATCACGTTGGAGAGCCCTAAGATCACCCGGCACCTGACCACCGCCTGGTTTGCGCAACGTGTGGACGAGCGGCGGGTGCGATGTGTTGCCCGCTATTGAGGGCGCTGGGAGGGTAGCCAGTACCCACTCATCGGTTGCCATCACGCGTTGCCCGCGCGGCCCTCTAGACTAGGCACAGCTGAGTTTGCCTCGACACGCCATGTATCCCCGGTCAGGAACCTGTCGAGGCTGTATTTGTATCCACGAGGGATTCATAGATGTCCAGCCTGCTCGCCACCGCCACAGATCTGTCCGCACCCAGCGACGCCTATACCCGCCTTGACGCCTTCCGCCATCTATACGATCGCGGCGAGGGTGCTGTCGACGGCCATCCGTCCTACACCGTCGATGAGGCGGCCGCCCAGATCGATCGCTACGATCTGGCCTTCCTCGACACCAACCATGACGGCAAGGTCTCGCTGACCTACAGCTTCCTCCAGGCCGCGCCTGCGAACTTCGACCCCAGATGGGGCGACTTCATTGCCTTCAACACGCAGCAGCAAGCCCAGACGCGTCTGGCGTTGCAGTCCTGGTCCGACGTCGCCAACCTGACCTTCACCGAGTCCAGCAAGGCCGCCGAAGGGCACCTGTCGATGGCCAGTTATTCGGTCTCCCACGGCGAGGCAGCGTTTGCCTATTACCCCTATGGCGGGCAGTCCTGGTATTGGGTGAGCGACGCCTATCGCGAAAACGCCGACCCGTCCCTCAACAGCTACGGCCGCCAGACGCTGGTCCACGAGATCGGCCACAACCTGGGCCTGGCGCACCCCAGCGACTATAGCGCCTGGAACGGCGTGCCCAGTTATCAGGACAACGCCGTGTACGCCGAGGACTCACGCGGCTACAGCGTGATGAGCTACTGGAGCGAACTCAACACCGATCAATACGACGGCGGCAACTACGCCTCCGCGCCCTTGATGGACGACATCGCCGCCATCCAGCTGCTCTACGGCGCCAACGAATCGACCCGTAGCGGCGGCACCATCTATGGCTTCAATTCCAACAGCCACCGCGAAGAAATGACTGCAACGGACGCGCACACATCGTTGATCTTCAGCATCTGGGACGCCGGCGGGAACGATACCCTGGACTTCTCGGGCTACAGCGCCGAGCAACACATCAACCTCAACCAGGGCAGCTTCTCCGATGTCTGTGGCCTGGTGGGCAACGTTTCCATCGCCCAGGGCGTGGATATCGAAAAAGCCATCGGCGGCGCAGGCTCCGACCTGATCGTCGGCAACGCGCTGATCAATGATCTGCGCGGCAATGCCGGCGACGACCTGATCACCGGCGGCGGCGGTGCCGATAAACTGTGGGGCGGGGCGGGTGCGGATACTTTCGTGTATTTCGCTGCCGGTGATTCCACGGTCGGCGCAGCGGATCGCCTGATGGATTTCGTCAGTGGCCAGGATCGCATCGACCTGTCCGGTTTGCCACTGGGCGCCGATGATCACTTGCACTTCGTGCGGGCATTCAACGGTGACGACGGCGCCATGCGCCTGCGCGAAGCCAGCTATGGCACCAACCTGACGGTGGATTTGAACGGCGATCGCACTGCCGATTTCGAAATCCGCATCATCGGTCAGGCGCACCAGGGGGATTTTCTTGTCTAGGCCTGTGGCCGCGATGCTGTTGGCTTTTGGGGTCAGCGGCGTGGCGATGGCGGATTCGCAGGTGCTACCCAGAGCCTCGGAGGTGGCCGGGCGCTGGCAGGCCAAATCTCAAGCAGGGGCGAATTGTTCGTTTGAGCTGCAGGAAAAAGATCGTGCAGTGCTCGACCCGCAGCACTGCCTGACATCGATCCTGGGCTTTGTCGCTAACTCCTGGCTGGTGCAGCCTGACGGCATCGTGATAGCCGGCGCAGGCCTGGCGATGCCGATGCTGTTCAGCCGCCGCGATGCCGGTCGCTACAGTGCCCGGAGTAAAGCGGGCGTTACGCTGTGGATCGAGCGTGGCGATTACTGAGTTCCGAACGATCGGCGTAAACCTGAGCGGTTGAGCCGTTCGTCTCGGGCTATTTCCTCTGTCTCCACCTGCATTGGGCTCGAGACGAGGTGGCCATAGCGCATGCCGACCGGATCTTATCGAGAATGATTTTTGATCATCCAGTCACACTATGAAATAGTACCCGCCGTTTTTGCGCGCCCGGCTAGTTCGGGCCTTCCAACGCTGGGGTCATGTCATGTGTATTTCCCGTCTCACTCAGGGCCTGATGGCTTGTCTGCTCATCGCGTGTTCTACCGTTCTGCGCGCTGCACCCATCGACATCAATGACGGTCAGCACAGCGTCCATTTGCCGGCGGCGCCACAGCGTGTGGTGGTGCTGGAGTTTTCATTTCTCGACAGCCTGGCCGCAGTAGGCGTCACGCCAGTGGGGGCGGCCGACGATGGCGATGCCAAGCGCGTGCTGCCGCGGGTACGCGAGGCCATCGGGCAGTGGCGTTCGGTGGGGCTGCGCTCGCAACCCAGCATTGAAGAGATCGCGCGGCTCAAGCCTGACCTGATCATCGCCGACCTGAACCGCCATCAAGCCCTGTACAAGGACTTGTCGAGCATTGCGCCGACCCTGTTGCTGCCGTCTCGGGGCGAGGATTATGCAGGCAGTCTTGCCTCTGCCGAGTTGATCGGTAAAGCGCTGGGCAAGCCAGAGCAGATGGCGGCGCGAATCGCCCAGAACCGCGCGCATCTCAAGGAAATCGCCCAGCAGATTCCCGGCGGCGCCGTGGTGCTGTTCGGCGTTGCACGGGAAGACAGCTTCTCGGTGCACGGGCCGCATTCCTACGCCGGCAGTGTGCTGCAGGCAATCGGCCTGAAGGTCCCAGAAGTACGCGCCAATGCGGCACCTACCGAGTTCGTCAGCCTCGAGCAGCTCCTGGCCCTCAACCCGGCCTGGCTATTGGTGGGGCATTACCGGCATCCGAGCATCGTCGATGGCTGGAGCAAGCAGCCCCTGTGGCAGGTCTTGAGCGCGGTGCAGCACCAGCAGGTCGCTGAAGTGGATGGCGACACCTGGGCGCGCAACCGTGGCGTCATGGCCTCCGAGCAGATCGCGGAAGACACCCTGGCGATCCTCAAGGGCGGCAAAGCCGTGCAGAGCCAGTAAGCATGCGACGAGTGTATTGGACCGCGCTGGCCGTGCTGATCGGCGCGGCGTTGTTCTGGCTGTCGCTCTCCAGTTGGTCGCCGTTCCCCATCAGTCACGCAGACGCCTGGAATGGCCTGGTGCACCAGGGCAAAGTGGGCGGCAACATGGCCTACATCGTCGCGCAACTGCGCGTGCCCCGTGCCCTGTGCGCGGCGCTGGTGGGGGGCTGCCTGGGGCTGGCCGGGGCGTTGATGCAGGGCATTACCCGCAACCGCCTGGCGTCGCCGTCACTGTTTGGCGTCACCGCTGGCGCTGCGTTGGGGCTGGCATTGTTTTCCACCGGACTGGTGGCACTGCCGTTTGCCGGTGGCGCGTTGCTCATGACCTGCCTTGGCGGTGCACTGGCCTGGGTGACGGTGTTCAGCCTGGGCGGTGCCTGGTCGTCGGCCAACGCTCAAGGGCGGCTGGTGCTCGCGGGTGTCGCAGTGGCGGCCTTGTGCGCCGCGTTGACGCGCCTGACGGTCATTCTGGTAGAAGCCCAGGCGCAGAGCGTGCTCAATTGGCTAGCCGGATCGTTGGCCAACGTCGGCCAGGCGCAGTTGCAGCTGCTCTGGCCGTGCACCTTGATCGGCGCTGCATGGGCATTTTACTGCTCGCCAAAACTCAACCTCATCAACCTGGGTGAAGACGCCGCGCGCTCGCTGGGGGTGGGCATCACCCGTCTGCGCCTGCAGGTGTTCGTGGTCAGCCTGTTGCTGATCGGCGCCAGTGTCTGCGCGGTCGGCCCCATTGGTTTCGTCGGCTTGATCGCACCGAATATTGCGCGCCAAGGGCTGGGCAACGACTATCGCTGGTTGGTCCCCTTGAGCGCGATCCTCGGTGCGGTCATCGTGCTGGCTGCCGACCTGATCAGCCGTGCCGTGGCCTTTCCGGTGGAAACGCCGGCTGGCGTGGTGACGGCCTTGATCGGTGCGCCGTTTTTCCTGTTTCTGGCCAGGCGCGCGCTATGACCCAGCCCCGTATTCGATTAGTGCTGTTACTGGCGCTGGTACTGCTGGCGACGTGGCTGAGCCTCAGTGCCGGAACGTCCTGGTTGGCTCCCGGTACAGTGCTGCAGCGGCTGCTGGCCCACGACGCGCTGGATTTCGAGGTCTGGAACCACCGACTACCGCGCAGCCTGATCGCCCTGTTGGTAGGCAGTGCATTCGGCCTGGCGGGGGCTATCGTGCAGGGCGTGATCCGCAACCCGCTGGCCTCGCCGGAAATCCTCGGTGTGACGCAAGGCGCGGGGCTGGCGCTGACCGTGGCGATCATCACCTGGCCGCAACTGCCGCTGGCCGGCGTGCCATGGATCGCCTGCCTGGGCGGCGCCGCGGGTGCGCTGCTGCTCGCCCTTTACAACACCGGGCTGAGTTTTTCTGGCGCGCGGTTTGCGCTCTCCGGTGTGGCGATCGCCGTCACCCTGTCCAGCGTGACCGAGTTTTTGATTCTCTCGCATCCGCTGGACATCAACACCGCGTTGCTAGCCCTGACCGGCAGCCTGTGGAGCCGCAGCTGGCATCACGTGGCCCTGGCATTGCCGTTTCTGCTGTTGATACCGGCCGGCCTGTGCCTGGCCAAACCGCTGAACCTGATCGCCCTCGGCGATGAGTCGGCGCACAGTCTGGGTACCACGCTGGGCCCTACGCGCCTGGCAGCGATGGTGTGCGCGGTGCTGTTGACCAGCCTGGGCGTTGGCATCATCGGCCCCATCGGTTTTATCGGCCTGGTCGCGCCGCACATGGCGCGTCGGTTGGTGGGCGGGCACCATCAGTTTCTGCTGCCGGGCGCGATGTTGATCGGCGCCTTGCTGCTGGTGCTGGCCGACACCCTGGGCCGCACCCTGATTGCACCCAGCGAAATTCCCGCTGGCATCCTCACCGCGGTGATTGGTGCGCCGTATTTTCTCTGGTTGCTGGCCAGGTTCAAGGGTTGATCACATGAGCATTATCCAGGCACGACTGCTTGATATCGGCTACGGCGCCACGCCCATCATCCAAGGGCTTTCGTTTGCGCCGCCGGCCGGGCAAGTGACCGCACTGATCGGGCCCAACGGCTGTGGCAAGTCGACGTTGCTCAAGACCTTCGCGCGCATTCTCAAACCGGCCAAGGGCCAGTTGACCCTCGACGGCCAGGACTATGCCGGGCTGTCAGCGCGGGATCTGGCGCGCAAGGTCGCCTTCCTGCCGCAGGTGCTGCCGATCCCCGAAGGCGTCAGCGTGCGGCAACTGGTGGCTTACGGGCGCAGCCCGCACAACTCGTTATGGGGGCGGCTGAGCGGTGCTGATCAATCGCAGGTCGCCGCGGCGATGCAGCGTATGGAACTGGACGGTCTGGCGGATCGAGCCTTGGCCGATCTGTCGGGCGGCCAGCGCCAGCGCGTGTGGCTGGCGATGGTGCTGGCCCAGGATGCCGACGTGGTGCTGCTGGACGAGCCCACCACCTATCTGGACATCAGCCATCAGGTCGAGCTGCTGGATTTGATGCGTGAATTGGCGGCGCAGGGCAAGACGGTCATCACCGTGCTGCACGACATCAACCAGGCCTGCCGTTACGCCGATCACCTGGCGATCATGCACAGCGGCAAGCTGGTGGCCGATGGCGCGCCGGAGGCGGTGATCACTGCCGAGCGGGTCCGCCAGGTGTTCGATGTGCAGGTGCAGATCCTGCGCGAGCCGGTGGCGGGGACGCCGATGTGCGTGGTGGAGCGCAGCACGCGAGGGGGCACTGGCGCGGGTTAGAGCGCGTTCCGAGGCTGTTCAGGATTGCCACTCTCCATGGGGGGAGGGCGTTTTGAATCTCGCCGCGTCCTGAGTGGGTGGCAGCCCAAACAGACGAGCGTACTCACGGCTGAATTGCGAGGCGCTTTCATACCCCACGTTGTAGGCGATGGACGTCGCGTCCAGGGTATCGAACAGCAGCAACCAGCGCGCCCGCAGCAAACGCAAACGCTTCTGGTATTGAATCGGCGTCATGGCGGTCACGGATTTGAAATGCCGATAGAAAGCCGCAACGCTCATGTCTGACATGGCTGCCAGAGGTTCGACGCGGAACGGCTCGGTGAAGTGCTCGCGAATCCACTGCGTCGCTCGACGGATCTGGGTCATCCGGCCATCCGGGCGGGCGACATCACGCAGAATACCGCCCAGCGGCCCCTGCAAGGCGCGGAACAGGATCTCGCGTTCGATCATGGGCGCCAACACCGCTGACTCGTGCGGACGGTCGATGAGCCGCATCATGCGTAGCCACGCATCGATCATTTCAGGTGGCGCGGCCACGGCCTCGAAGCACGTGCTCTGTGGCTCCCTCGGCGGTTTGCCCTCGTCCATCAGCAACGTCGCGATCGCCTCCGGATCAAGGGTCAAGCTGACCGCGAGGTAAGGGAGGTCTGCGGCGCTGGCGTGAATTTGCCCGGTCGCCGGCACATCCACAGGCACCAGAAAATAGCTGCCCGCCGTGTAGCGCGAAACATCCTCTCCTATCGACAGGGTTTTGGTGCCCTGCAGCACCAGATGCAGCATCGGTTGATACACCTGATCCGCACAGGCCTCAGCCCGGACCATCGCCACACGGGGCAACCCGGTTGGCGTCCACTTGTCTTGTGCGCGCATCACGATGCGGCGCAGTTCTGCCATGGCGTTTTCCATGCTGCCCACCGTGGGCCATATTCCTGGGCATGGCAAGCCAGGTGAGAGGAATAGGCAAGGATGTGCGATTAACCGGCAAACGTCCGCCGCACCGATGTCGCAATACTGGTGGCACGCGGTTCGTTGCTTCGTTGTTCAAGGCTCGACAGCAACGCGACCTCTTATCGCTGAATTGCAGAAGGTCATTTTTATGAAACTCGCAGGAAAGATCGCAGTTGTCACCGGCGCGTCGAAGGGCATAGGCGCCGGGATTGCCAAAGCACTGGGCGCGCAGGGCGCCACCGTAATAGTCAACTATGCCTCCAGCAAGGCCGATGCCGATGCAGTGGTCGCGCACATCAGCGAGCAGGGTGGCTCGGCCTTTGCCGTACAGGCAGACATGAGCCAGGCGGCTGATGTGGTGCGCTTGTTTGATACGGTGCGCACGAGACACGGCACCCTGGATGTGCTGGTCAATAACGCGGGCGTTGCGGTGTTCCAGATGATCGAGGATCTCACCGAGGAAGCGTTCCACACACAATTCAACCTCAATGTGCTTGGCTACCTTCTGGCGGTCCGAGAGGCTGTAAAACTGCTGGGGCCCAAGGGCAGTATCATCAATATCAGCTCCATCCTCAGCACCGACCCGTACCTGGCATCGAGTGTCTATTCGGCGACCAAGGGCGCCGTCGACACCTTGACCTTCGCATTGGCGCGGGAGCTGGGGCCGCGGGGCATTCGGGTCAATTCCATCCTCCCCGGCCACACCAACACCCCGGCAACGCAAGGCCATTTTGCTGGTGAACTGGGCGAGAAGATTCTTGCAGGCACGCCGCTGGGCCGCTTTGGCGAACCAGAAGACATCGCGCCCTTGGCCGTGTTTTTGGCTTGCGAGGATTCACATTGGGTAACAGGCGAGTCGATCAGAGCGGCCGGTGGCGTGCGTGGCGTTGGGTACTGATGCGGATGGGTAAGTCGAGGGCATTCTAGAAAAAAGCGGTGCTCAGGAAGCTAGGGCGTAACGCCCTAGCAGACAGCAACGGTCACTTCTTTTTTGCGGTCTTTTCTTTCTTGTCTGACTTTTCGGACTTCTTGTCCTTTTCGGGCTTGCTATCCGCTTTTTTCGCGGATTTCTTCAGCTCGGGTTCTTTTTTCTTGTCTTTCTTCTCGGAAGATTTCGACAGTGCCGACGCCGCGGCTGATTTCTTGGCGGGTGATGATTTTTTGTCTTTCAATTCCTTGCTGGCTTTCGGCGCATCACTTTTGCTTTTCTTGTCGTCTTTAGCCACGTCAACCACCTCTCGGATTCTGCCTTAATTGGCAATATTGCCCATGAAATTATTCACAGGCTGATCATTAGGTGAATGTGCGCAAAAGCGGTTCAAATTTTTTCGATGGCCGCCGGTCGGTAATTGCCAGATGCCTGCGTGATTCACCTGATTCGAGAGTCGCATTCCACAGGTAGGCAATGTTGCCGCCCGATGGCCCCGCTTTGGCTGACTGTCAGGGCTTCATGCAAAGGAAGAAAACGATGAGCACCGACCCCCGAGTAGATTGGTACGGCACAGACAAAGACGACGACATCGACGATTTCTACGGGCGCAACGACCTGATCTACGCAGGCAAGGGCAATGACAGCCTCAGGGGCGGCATTATCGACACCAGTACCACGGTGTTTGTCGGCGGCGAAGGCCGGGATCAGATCGACGCGGTCAGCCATCAGAACACCCTGCGATATTCACTGCTGACTGACAGCTATCGGGATGCCACGCACTCCCACGCAGACCTGATTGAAAGTTTCGATGTGACGCAGGACACGATCGACGTCGCGGCACTGGGCTTCAGCGGGCTTGGCGACGGCCATGGCGACAGCCTGAAGCTGCTCTACAACGCGGCCCAAGGTCTTACCTATCTCAAGAGCTTTGACACTAACGCCGACGGCCAGCGTTTCGAGTTGGTGTTCAAGGGCGATTACAGCAGTTCGTTGACCGATGCGAACTTTCAGACCCTCACCGCCGGCACCGGCTTCAATGACCATTTGCAGACCACTGCGAGCGGCTCCGAAACGCTGATGGGCTATGCCGGCCGCGACACCCTCACGGGCGCCGCAGGTCAGCAGCGCCTAGACGGCGGGTCGGGCGGCGACACCTTGACCGGTGGGGCAGGGGCCGATGATTTCGTGTTCAGCAGCCGCGCTGATAGCGTCCAGAACGATGACGCACAGGGCGCACGCGGCCGCGATTTGATTACCGACTTTTCCGAGGCCGATGCCGACCTGGTCGATCTGTCCACCTTGGGGTTCACCGGGTTCGGCAATGGCCTGGACGGCACCATGAAGGTCACAGTCAATGCCGCCGGGGACAAAACTGCACTGCAATCGCTGGAAACCGACGCCGATGGCAATCGTTTCGAGATCTACTTCAGTGGCGACCTGCGCGCTGAGTTGAACCGCGACACGGTGATTTTCGGCAACACCAGCGCTGACAAAGTCATCACCAGCCTGACCCGCGACGATCAGGACATCCTGGGCACCGACAAGGCCGATCACTTGACGGGCGGCGCGGCCCACGACCAGATTCTCGGATTTGCCGGGGACGACACCTTGGTCGGTGGCGCTGGCAACGACGCCATGGCAGGTGGACTGGGTGCCGATACCCTGACCGGCGGGGTGGGCAACGATGATTTCGTGTTCTACAGCATCGGCGAGAGCTATCGCACGGCCACAGAAGACCATTCAGACCTGATCACCGACTATGCCGCTGGCGATCACCTGTTCGCGTTGGACCTGGGCTTCAGCAAGATCGGCGACGGCAGCGCGGACACCCTGAAGCTCGACTACGACGCTGCCAAGGATCAAACCTACCTGCACGCCCTGACCGCCGATGATCAGGGCCGCTTCTTTCAAGTCACCCTGGCGGGCAAGCACACCGATGTATCGATCGCGCTGGACGGCCTGTACGTCGACCAGGCACCGATCGAAATCATCGGTGTCGACCCAACTGGACACGCGCCTGTTTGACGGCTCACGCCAGCCGCCAGACCCGCGACGCCTGGCGGTTCCGTCCGGCGCCGACGAACTGCGCGCGGGGCACCACGGAGTTGGGCCCGCCGAACAAAGGCAAGCCGACCGGCATCGGCACGGAGGTCGTGGTGAACAGCCATTGCATGCGTTCGACTTCGGGGTGGATGCCCATGGTTTCGCGAATCGGCCCTGAGGGGTTGTGCCTTGGAGGTGGATTTTTTGCAAATATGAACAATCCTATAGGCACGAATCTGAAAGGAGACACGCATGTTCCGGCGGCTTTTCACCCTCACCACCCTGATGCTCTCAATGGCGCTTGCCCCTGTCATGGCCGCCGAACCCGATTCGGCATTGGCCAAGGACAGGGGCCAATTCCGGCCACTGATCGTGATCGCCCGGACGTCTTCCGATCCCTCCCTGGTGGCGCTACAGAAAGACCTCGCTGACCCAGCCACCCACAAAGCCTTCCAGGACCGCAAGATGGTGCTCTATACCGTCATCGGCACGCTGGGCCAGCGCGACGGCAAATACCTTGAGACGCAGACCACCATGGGCATGATCCGCGAGCTGAATCCAGGTGTCAGCGATGCCATGCGGTTCATTCTGGTGGGGTTGGATGGGGAGAAGAAGATCGTTGATAAGGGCGATGTGGATCTCAAGAAGATCTTTGCCACCATTGATGCAATGCCTATGGCTGAGAAGGAAGCGAGCGCGCCGGCGCCGTTGCCAGCCAAGGCAGCTACGCCGGGTAAAGGGGCGAAGGGCGCCAAGGCGGGTAAAGCTGCGCCTGCAGAGGATGCGCCGCCTGCGGGGCTGGATGATTGAGGCAGTGATGGTTGCTTTTGGCCGGGGCCTGCCTGTCGCCACCCACATCGATGCACGCTCAGATTATTCCGAGGACAGGAAGCACAGGAAAGCGACTACCCCACGCATTCCGAAGGCCAGTGCACTTGGATTTAATGATAGAACCCCTTCCAGTCGGACGAGTCTGTTCCTGTATTACTTTCGGGAAAGCAGCTATGTCAGCGCAGCACAGCCTTATTGTCCTTGCACGTGGAGGGTACGCCGCTCGAGGCGTGCTTTACCTGATCATCGGTGTCTTCGCACTGCTTGCGGCAAAGGATTCGACAAAACCAAAAGACAGCCACAAAAGCCTGGAAGCCTTGTTAGGCCAGCCGTTTGGCTATTTGCTAGTCGGAGTCGTGGTGGCAGGGCTGCTCGTATTCGCGGCTTGGCGTGTCCTGCAAGCTACGCGTGATGTCGACCATCACGGCAAAAGTCTCAAAGGTTTGGTCATTCGCACCGGTCTGTTTGCAGGAGGGGTGGTTAATGGTGCTTTGGCGTTTTTTGCGTTAGGCCTACTCATGAGCACAATGGGCGGCTCGGGCAATTCAGGAGGGCAAGCCAAAGACTGGCTGGCGCATCTTTTGTCCTGGGAGCATTCCAACGTATTGGTCTACCTGATCGCTCTCATTCCGCTGGGTGTCGGGATTGCTCACATCATCAAGGGATGGAAGGCGTCGTTTGAGAAATACTTCGAGGCCGACGAAGACGTAATGCGTTACGTCCGCCCGGTGTCTCGGTTTGGCCTGATTGCCCGTGGCATCGTTTTTATAGAGATTGCATTGCTGTTGGCCGTTAGCGGCTCTGCCTATCAAGCCATGGATCCGCCCGGTATGAAGGAGGCCCTCAACGCGCTCCAGAATTTGCCGGCGGGATGGCTGGTGTTGATGGTGATGGCCTTTGGATTGATTGCTTTCTCGGCTTACAGCTTCTCTGAAGCCTTCTGGCGCAAGATAAATATGGAAATTCCCGGGGTGGCGAGAGCGTAATGCTAAGCAGGGTAGCGCTGGTTGCGAAGTGAACCTGGAAGGCAAGAGGCGCCCGAAGGGCTGTGACCTACGATCTGCGTCTGCTGTGATGATTGTAGTCGCATACCGTACCTGCGTCGGTAGGTGTGGGGGCGTATAAGTTCATCAACATCCGTCAAGAGTTACCGAAATGAGAGCGACGTTGGGGTAGGTTTTGCGCATGGATGGGCTCTGGGTTACGGATCGAGTCAGCACGCATTATTAATCTGAGGACAGTATCGGGGCCGAAGGTTAATCCCTCGAGCAATTCGTGGTGAACGACTCCTTCTGGCCGAAGCGGATGGTCAAGGTTAGCTGCACTGGCCATCCATTGATCGTTCCCGGAAGATCAGTCGACCGCAAGTACCTCACTTCCCAGTCACCAATACATCCAGATCGCTCTGTTTTAAGCCCGCGCCCGCAAATAAACCGCCATGGCTGCAAAGCGATTACGTGTTTCCCACTCAAATAGCCGGTTGACCAAGGGGTCAAGGACGCGCCCCAGCCATTTCGGTCGCAGCCGCAGGGTAAAGGTATAAATCAATTCCGATGATGCGGCATCAATATCGCGATGCCGCATGGATGCTGCCCACCATTGAAAACATCCCATGGGCTCTACCAGGACTGCTGCTGCGACTTGCCCAGGTCGGTAATTGACGAAACGGGTGCGCATCGCGAAAAGACGCTTCCATCCGCGGCCCGCATTGACGGTGATTGCACCAACATAGGGGTGACTGCCGCCGCCTTCTACCGAAGCGTGGGAAAGCAGGGTGTCCCATTGGCTGCGCACACGATGATCGTGAAAAGCGTCAAACGCGTCAGCTGCGCAACAGGGCATGATCAAGATGATTCGACGATTCTTCAACGCTGCCTCCTGATTCCGGGCCGCGACCTGTAGCTATGCGACCACCACTGTAGCCGCTGCCGCAGGCTGCGGCTACAGGGTGTGGTTGAAGCCAGGGCACTCGAATGAAAAGGCTGCTTCTGGCCCAGAGTGTGTAAAAACGCATTTGTACACTGTCGGCTCGAAGCGCCGGAGGCTGTTAGCTGAGTAATTGCTCACAACAAGTCCTGCGGATCATCACTTGGGCGTGGGAGCCCGCTGCGTCGCTTCTACCTTGCTGGGTGGTCAAAATAAAGACCTCTTCAGGCCGACAGTGCCTTCATTAAACTGCTGATACCGATAATTTTCATGACCCGCTTCAAGTTGTAGGCGAGCACATTCAAGCTCATCTCCGCGCTCACCCCGGTCAGCTTTCGGGTCAGGAAGTGCGTCGCACCCATCCATTGCTTGAGCGTCCCGAAGGGATGCTCAACCGTCCGTTTTCGGACTCGCATCATCTCTGGTGCTTTGCTCAGCCGAAGCTGCATCTCCTCCAATACGGCTTCATGCTCCCAGCGTCGAACTCGCCGTTGCTTGCTCGGTGTGCACTTCGATTTCAGCACGCATCCCTGGCAACTAGAACTCCAGTAACGGTGGAACTTCAGGCCTTTTTCAACGCTGGAAAAGCGCCAGATCAACGTCTCTCCAGCGGGACAAATGTGTTCGTTTTTACCGCGTCATAGAGGAAGGCATCGTTATTGAAACGCCCGTCAGCCTTGGCTCCAGAGGTCATCGGCTTTGGCACATAGGCGGTGATATCAGCATCGTGGCAAGCCAGGATTTGTTCGCTTTTGAAGTAACCTCGGTCAGCCACTACCGACAGGGTACCTGACGCCATAGCCTCGCGGGCCTGCTTGGCCATCGAGCTAAGTTGATCGCGGTCGGAACCGACGTTGGTAACCTCATGGGCAACGATCAAATGGTGCTGGGTATCGACTGCTGTCTGCATGTTGTAACCGACGATTCCAGTGCCGCGCGTCATCATGGAACGGGCGTCTGGATCGGTCAGTGAGACCTGTTTATCCGGTGATTCATTGAGCTGGATTTCGATCGCTTGAAGCTCATTCATTCGAGTTTTGAGCTTGGCGATTTTCTCTTCCAGCCGCACGGTACAGGGCTCCGAAGCTGTGGTTTCTTGCCGATCGGAAGCATCGAGTGCCACCAGGTCACGGTTGATACGCGATTCAATTTCTTCCATGCGCCGCTTCAGTTTGGCGCTGGTGAAGTTGCGGTCGCGGTTGTTGACTGCTTTGAATTCACTACCATCAATGGCGACCAGATGGTCTCTAAACAGTCCCAACTGCTGACACAGCATAACGGACTGGCGACAGACGCCTCGGATAAACTTGCTGTTGTCTTTTCGGAAGTGGGCGATGGTCTTGAAATCTGGCATCAAACGCCCGGTCAACCACATAAGCTCGACGTTGCGTTGAGCTTTTCGTTCCAGCCGCCGGCTCGACTGAATGCGGTTGAGATAGCCGTAGATGTAGATCTTTAGCAGGATCGCGGGGTGGTAAGCCGGCCGTTCAGTATCGGCTGGAGTGGCACCTTCAAAACCTAGATTGACCAAGTTGAGTTCATCAACGAAAACGTCAACTACGCGTACCGGGTTGGTATCGATGACGTAGTCGTCGGGGCTTTCGGGAAGTAAGGTGCCTTGGCCTCGGTGTTCACCTTGGATAAAGCGCTTCATAGGCAATCCCCGCGATAAAATCCTCAGCAATCATAGCAAGGGATCACGGAGTCGTTTCTACATACGCCGGGGCAATCGTAGACACCAATGGATGCCTTTATATAGACGGTTTGAAGGCAGCGACTCTGATTGCTCAGCCTCAGGCTCCGAGATACCCTTTCTCCTCCTGACAGATAGGCGCGGCCAACAAATCATGTCTACTTGCTATTCCATTCAAATCACGCCTGAAAGACCATTGCCTGCCTTCTATTGCATTGCCGAACATCTATGGGGAACCGGATGTGATGTTGACTCTGACGGTGACTGCGCAGGTTCAGATGATCGCCAATGGACGGAACTGACATTGTCGCTTCGCGGCACATCAGGAGAACGTATCGACATTGACCCGCTCTCGCTCATGCCTCTTACCCTCGTAATCCGTTCATCGCACACCACACTCTGCCAAAGAGCGGCCGACTACATCGTATCTGTTTCCGGAGGCACTATCGACGCAACTGTTAACGTCAATACGGTATGAGTGCGAGGACACGAGACTTATAGATTTCCGGCAGGTGAAGAACCTAAAAGTGAACCCCTTAGCGTTTTTACATACTCAGGGCCGATACCAGCCGCTCGGCTTTCGCTCTTTGTACTAACGCTTCCAGCGGTCAACCATGAGGTCAATGAAGCAGCGCACCTTCGGTGTTAGATGACGCTTGCTCGGATAGATCGCATGTACGGGCACTTCTTCGGTGTCATACGACGGCAGCAGTGGTATCAGGCGTCCAGCGTCAATGTATTCATTCGTCAGAAAGGTGGGCAGATAAGCGATGCCCAATCCCAACAGTGCGGCATCTCGAAGGGCCTCGCCGCTGTCGAGGCGTAGCCGACTATTCGGACTGATCTTCACCCACTCGCCCGTCGTTTGCTTCAGCCGCCACGGTTGGCGCTTCAAGCGACTGCTGAATACCAGGCATTGGTGATTGCGAAGGTCATCGATTGTCTGGGGGACCCCATGAGCTTGCAGGTACGCAGGCGTAGCGCATACGACGGCGCGATGGCGCGCCACTGTGCGGGACACAAGGCTGTTATCACTGAAATGGTTGCCGATACGCACGGCAAGGTCGAAGCCTTCGTCAACGATATCGACCATCCTGTCCGTGAAGCTCGCGTCAACCTGAACCTGGGGCCAAAGCCGTTGATACTCGGCCAGTAAAGGAAGCACCAGCAATCGCCCGAGTGCATCGGGCAGGCTAATGCGCAAATTGCCTCTCGGTATCCCTGTTTGCTGGCCGACACTCGTTTGGGCGTCTTCCAGATCGCTGAAAATTTTAATGCAATGCAGGTAGAACACTTGACCGTCGTCCGTGAGGCTCATGTTTCGCGTCGTGCGATTGAGTAGCCGCACGCCTAGATGGGCTTCCAAGCGAGTGATTGCCTTTCCTGCTGCTGAGCGTGTCAGCCCGAGCAAACGGCCCCCAGCAATGAAACTTCCGCTATCTACGACTGCGACGAAAGTGCCCATCTCATCCAGATTCAAACGACTCATGCGTAACTCCAACCGGCTTCACAGAGGGGAAATCTATTCGTCAATGAAATGAATATACTGGACCCTCGATCCCCAATCCCATTCTATTGCTTTGGGATGCCCTACGAGGAACACGCGCATGGCTTTCTCTCCACTTGTTCAGACCCGACTCGACGCCTGGGTTGCATCGGCTGCCGATTTTGGACCCTTCCTGCTGGGCCAGGAAACGAGCACAACGCTTAATGAGCAGCGCCAGGCTTACGAGCAGGTGCTGGCGACACATCCCATTCCGCCCGGTGTTACCTGTCGTGATGTCGATATGGGCGGTGTGTCGGGCATGCTGGTAGTGCCTGATAAATTCACGGAAGGCCGTGTTCTTCTGTACATCCATGGCGGCGGTTATGTAGGCGGCAGCGCGAGGGGTTATCTCGGCCTGGCAGGTCACCTCGCTACGCTGCTAGGCGCGAAGGTCTATCTGCCAGACTATCGCCTTGCCCCGGAGCATCCGTTCCCGGCCCCTATTGATGACACACTTCAATCCTATCGATGGCTGCTCGATCAGGGCAATGATCCCAAGTCCATCGTATTCTCGGGAGACTCGGCCGGTGGCGCGATGGTTGTTTCGGTGATGGTCAAAGCCCACAACGCAGGCTTGCCGTTACCAGCAGGTGGAGCAGCGTTGTCTCCCTGGGCAAACCTGGAACATACCGGCGCATCTATAGACAATCGCGATGGTCTCGATCCTCAAGCATCGCGTCTGGGCCTGACGTTGCTCGCCAAAGCGTTTCTCAATGGCGCGCTACCTACCGATCCGGATGCATCGCCCGTCTTCGCTGATGTCCGAGGATTGCCGCCCATCCTGGTGCAGATCGGGGAAAACGAAGTGATGCTCAGCGACGCGATGCGCCTCGCCACCCATCTGGGGGAAAACCGAGTACGTGTCTCCCTAGAAGTGTGGCCAGGGATGTTTCACGTCTGGCATCTGTTTGCGGCCATTTTGCCGGAAGGGATGCAGGCAGTAAAAAATGTGGCGGTGTTTCTGGATCACGCGATACGAGATAGTCAGCCTGACTGAGGCTTCACGTAGGATTTCGAGCGCCGCTTTCAAGTCAAAAGGGCTAGTCTGCCCAGGCAGCTCTTGGGCTGTGTCATGAATGCGCGGAGCAACATCAAGCGTCCCTTCGGACCATTTTGATCGAAGCCCGCGTCATGTGTAGCCTTGAATATCACGCTTACTTGAAAGCCAGGGCCAGCCCCACCAGCACTAGCAGCAAGATGTAAATACGTGCATGCAGCCTGTCAGGCATCCTGCCTGCGAGCGGTAGTGCCAGCCGCACGCCTATCAGTGAACCGACGCTGAGCAGCGCGAACGCGGGAAGGTAAATGTAGCCCAGGAAACCGCTGGATATGCCCTGAGTTTCGAGTTGCCCTGTGATCCCGTACATCAACGATCCCGTTAATGCCACCGGAATGCTGAGAGGGTTGGCCAAGGCTGACGATTGAGCCATGCTCAAGCCTGACCTGCGCAGCAGTGGAACCGTCATGACGCTGCCGCCGACGCCCAGCATAGTCGCGACGATGCCTATACCAATACCTTTGAAGGGCGCAGCATGAAGTCGGCCCTTGTTTTGCCCAGCGGTCCGCAGAAATCCCTCCCGCAACAGGCAGTCAGCTATGGTCAGGCCCAGATAAGCGATAAAGGCTACCCGGACAGCGTCACTGCTCATTACGCTACCCAGCATCGCCCCGCCCACTGCGCCAAGTGCGATGTAGCCCGCCAGCGGCCAGATATAACCAGTGACAAGTTTTCCCGCATTGCGTTGTTTGAACGTTGCCAGCGACGCGGTAATCACCATGACTGCCGTAGACGTGCCAACCGCGATCTGCATCGCCGCATCATGACCCGCCTCACCGGGTGAATGGCTGGAAATCAGCAAGTGATAAACCAAGGGGACTACGACAAAGCCGCCACCGAAGCCAAATACAACTGTGGTGACGCCAGTCATGCAACCCAGTACTGCCAACATCAAAAGGCTCATTCAGTAATATCCATTGCTCAATGTTCGTTGAGCGGGCATCTTAATCGCGCGGTACTGGATAGACTTTCGCGAACGAGCCTAACGTGTTTTCGTTCCGGCCAAGCTGCATGGAACTTGACGATGCACAACACCACTATTTCTGGTCTCGACGCCACCCCACGCGCGGTCGTTGCTATCTGCACGGAGTATGAATATGGCCATTGTCTGCCGATGCATACTCACAGGCGCTGCCAGTTGCTGTACGGATCAAAGGGGGTGATGCAGGTGACGACAAGTCTCGGAACCTGGGTAGTGCCTCCACAACGATCGGTATGGATACCTCCACAAGTCCCCCATGAGGTGTTGTTCCTGGGCGTAACCACCCACAGTTTGTACATCGAACCTGTTGGCTCAGTGGGCACGGAGGAACGTTGCCGGGTGATCGACGTAAACCCGTTGATGCGCAATCTACTTCAGGAGGCGGTGGATATGCCTTTGGAGTACGAGGAAGAAGGCCGAGACGGCACCCTGATCCAGCTTCTGCTCCATGAAATACAGCGGGCGAATCAGCTCGCGCTCCATATCCCCATGCCGACACACGACCGATTGTTGGCTATCTGCAAAGCCTTCCTGCTGACACCAGATATCAACCTGTCACCCAGTGGCTGGGCTGATTCGCTGTTTATCAGCTTGCGCACGTTCAATCGTCTCTTTCGAGAGCAAACCGGCTTGAGTTTTGGGCAGTGGCGGCAACGGGCCTGCGTGGTGTTGGCGCTTGCCCGGCTAGCCGAAGGCCAGAGTGTGACGACCATAGCCCTGGAGATGGGCTATGACAGCCCCGCTGCGTTCGCCACCATGTTCCGAAGAGTACTGGGCCGGCCACCCTCGTTCTATCTGTCCAACCAGGCCGGCAGTCGACCTCCAGGCGGTAGCGGCCACTACTTCGATAGTGGCGTAGGAGGAGCACCATCGTGACTACTCAGCAGCGCTTTTTGACGAGCCACTGAGCGCTTCTGGGCGATAGGCGTCGGTCGGGAACGGATACAATCCCAATTGGCGTTCACGATATGGAGTTACGGACAACAGCTCGTCCCCTCCTCGAACCATCAAAAGTAGCCGTCGAAACTGAATTGCATGACGCCGCGGGGGCATTGCGGGCATCGGCACGCATTACCAACCAGATGCCTATTGCGCAAACCGCCATCCCGGCCGCCATCTGCCAGGACAGGGGTTCATCGAACATTGCCCAGGCCCAGAGCAAGGTGATCGGCGGGCTCAAATAGAGCACGCTGGTAACACGAGTCTCGGTGCTGCGGCGCAGGCAGAGCCAATACAGCCCATAACCGCCGATGGTGGACACGCCAGTCCATAGCACGCTCAAAGCGAAGCCGGTAGAAGGAATCGGCGCCAGGCTCCCTTGACTGCATTCTATAGCGGCAAAGGCAAAGCTTGAGACGATGCATTGCAACCAGAGATTTGGCAGGAGCCCCATGGATTCTGAGGCGCTGATGCGTTTCTGCCACAACGTCGCTACCGCGAGCGAGAGCATGCCCGCCAAGGGCAAGGCGCAGGCCCAGAGTGGCGCGTTGCCCAGCCCCAACGCACTATGGCTAACCCACATCACGCCCATCAGTCCGATGAGCAACCCGCTCCAGATCTGGCGCGCCAACCGCTCGCCCAAAAATGCCGCCGCCAGCAGCGCCGTCCCAAGCGGCAATAGATCCGCACATAAAGCAGCGAGCCCAGCCGGTACCCCGAGGGTGATCCCTAGCGTCAACCCGGTCAGGTACCCCGCCATTGCCAGCAGTCCGATCCCTGCGTGTCTGAGCAGAACGTGAAAAGGGGCTTCTCGTAGCGGTCTCCAGACGAAGGGCAGCAGCAGAAGGCAAATCATTACGCAACGCCATAATGCCACCAGCAATGCCGGTGCGTAATCGATGGACAAGCGCGCGCCGATAAATCCCGAACTCCAGGTCAGCAACAGACCGGCTTCGAGCAACAGCAGCGGCAGGGACTGGTGCCATGGGCGGCGCGGTATGCCGTTGCGGTGAAGCTCAGTAGTCTGGTTCATTCCCAAAGCCTACTGAAGAGGCGTAATCTAATAAATCAATATGTCATTGATTACTCGTTCAACAGGATTGAATTATGTCCGCCATTTTAGACATCGACCTGCTGCGTACCTTTCATGCGGTCGTGCGTATCGGAAAATTCAGAGCGGCAGCCGAACACTTGCATAAAAGTCCGGCGGCGGTAAGCGTTCACATTCAGCGTCTCGAGGGGGTGGCGGGCGGGCGCCTGCTCAATCGCGATAATCAGTCACTTTCCCTCACTGAACTGGGCAAGCGGCTGCTGACGTCGACCGCGCCGTTGTTACGCACTCACGATCAGGCGTTGTCTGATCTGCATGGTACTCATCTCGCCGGGCGCATTGCGTTGGGGGTCCCTGATGAGTATGTGACCCATGTCATCCGGGAAATTCTGCCGACTTTCACCTCCGCTTGGCCGAATGTGGTGCTTGAACTCAAAACGGCGCCGAGCCCGGTACTGCGAGAGTGGATGGAACGCGGAACATTGCAGGTGGCCGTCATGACTCAGCTCAAGGAGGACATCGGTCCGGACACTCAGGTACTGATGTCCACCACGCCGGTCTGGGTGGGTCCGACGAGCACGACCGTAGCGTTGGATGATCCATTGCCGTTGGCCGTCCACACCGTGCAATGCTGTTATCGCGCGGCCATGATCGAGTCCCTCAGGATGGCAGGTCGGCGCTCGCGCATCGTGCTCGAAACCCACTCCACCCAAGCGGTAAAAGCATGTGTGGAGGCGGGACTGGCCGTTAGCCTGATCGACCACGGCAAGGTCACCAAGCGTATGCAGATCCTCGAAGCAATGCCGGTTGTTCCGGACTACGACATCGTGCTGGTGCGCAGCGCTGCATCACGTGGCGATGAGGCTGTTGAACTGCTGGCGCGGGCAATGCAACGCTCGTTTCGATTGTAGGCGGCCGTGCGCATCAGCTATCGACGCCGCTGGTCGTCAGCAAGGGTTTTACGCTTCCATGTGGGCACCAATTTGGCCCCAGAGCAGACGCGTAAGAAACCTTTCGCGATAGGATTCTGGCTGATGATCTTTGGCTGGAAGAGAATAAGCTTGGCGGCGGCTTTTAGCTGATTTCAGTCGATCACGCTAGGCAGCTTTAGGCCGATAGTTGCCTGATGTGCTGAAGAAATTAAATCAAACCCGAGGTTCGCTACCCTACCGCACCTGATGATTGAGGCCGCTGCCCACAGTTGGCTATGAGGTGGTCTGGGTGTACTGATTGAGTCTGGTCGCTACGGCCTCTGGCTGTGGTTTCAAGTCTGCGGTTTTTCCAGTTCGTACGCGATAAACCTGCCAGCGATCTGCGCTACTTCGATCAGACGTTTGCGGGGCATGCCATTACACGCTGCTGCCGACAGGCCGCGCAGTGTGACCGAAATATAGTCCGCGAGCGTGTCGGCATGATGCGGATGCACGTTATCCAGATAGCTGCGAATAGCCATCAAGCCCCCACTGGCCAAACTTTCTGCCATCTTGCGGGCAATTTCGTCGTCCGCGCGCATGCCCTCGGTGACCATGCAGCCGCGCAAGACACTGTCCTTGCCATATTGCTTCGCCGCAGCGACCAGCAGCGCCACCAGCGCTTCGCCGGGAGGCCGATCAGGCGCAAGTAATTTTTCCATGGGCAGGGCATTCACGCTGGCATATCTGAGCATCGCTCGCTCAAACAGCTCCGCCTTGCTGCCATAAGCGGCGTAGAAACTGGGAGGCTTGATATCCATGGCTTCGACCAGATCCGTAAGGCTCACCGCATCGAAGCCACGTTCATGGAACAGTGCCTGGGCGATGGCTACCCCCGCTTCTCTATCGAAAGCGGGACGGCGCTGGCGGACCTTGTCGTTCATGGGAACCTCGTCAATGGGATCAATAGTGTAGCGACCACTATATCCGAGATCAAATACCTGCCACCGCACGTGTCGCTTATGTAGCAGTCACTAAATATCTTGCATCTCTCTGTGCGCCTATGTAGTGTTCACTATATATCTTGATCAATCTTCAGCGCAGACAGGGGTACATCGCCATGCAATTCCAGGACAAAGTCGCATTAGTCACCGGCGGATCATCGGGCTTGGGGCTCGCCATCGCCAAGGAGCTAGCAGAGCAGGGTGCTCATGTGGTTGTTACCGGGCGGCGTCAGCAGCAGCTGGATGACGCGTTATCCAGCCTTGGCAGCCGCGCTAGCGCCGTGGTGGCGGATGTTTCAAGCAGCGCCGACCTCAGTAGGTTGTTCGGCGAAATTGAATCACGTCATGGGCGGATCGACGTGCTCGTGGCTAACGCGGGAGTGGGGGAGCTTGCTCCGCTAGGCAGCATTACCGAGGCGCATTTTGATCGAGCGTTCAACACCAATGTGAAAGGCGTGACGTTCACCGTTCAGGGCGCAATGCCGCTCATGAGCAAGGGCAGCAGTATCGTCATCATTGGTTCCACTGCTTCAATCGATCCCGGCCCAGGCTTGAGCGTCTATGGCGCGACCAAGGCAGCGTTGCGAACGCTGGTGAGGAGCTGGGTTCTCGATATCAAAGGTCGCGGGGTACGGATCAATCTGCTGAGCCCCGGCCCCGTCGATACCGATTCGCTGCGCAATATGCTTGCCGAACACGCAGAAGCCGTCATCAAGTCGCTCAGCGAAAAAAGCACCATCGGGCGCATAGGCCAGGCGCATGAAATCGGTAAGGCGGTAGCTTTTCTGGCCAGTGATGCCTCCAGCTATATCAATGGCGTTGAGCTGTTCGCTGATGGAGGGGCTTCCCAGGTCTGACGCCATAAGCTTCTTCGAACATCTTTCGGTTGCCACCCATCCGTGCAGGAAAAGACCATGCCCCATTCGTCGCGAGCATTCGCTACAACTGCATCTCAAGGCTATTGCCGCCGAGGCCTGGCCCTGGCCATCATCCTTGGCGCGCAGCTTATGCTCCAAATGGACTTTTTGATCGTGATGGTGGCATTGCCGCAGATCCAGATCGACCTGGGCTTTTCAGCGGCAACGTTGTCGTGGGTGCCAAATGCCTTCGCATTGGCCCTTGGCGGCCTGCTATTGCTTGGCGGTCGGTTGGGGGATGCCTATGGACGGGTAAGGGCATTCAAAACTGGTATTGCCTTGTTCGTACTGGCTTCTTTGCTGGGCGGGCTGGCTCAGAGCCCGCTCATGTTAATTGCTGCCCGAGTACTGCAAGGCATTGGCGCAGCCATTGCGGCGCCCAGTGTGCTGGCGTTGGTGACCAATATTGCGCGCAATGAGGCAGAACGTAATCGCGGGCTTGCTCTCTTCATCACAGTTTCGTCGGTCGGTGCCTCGGCGGGCCTGGTTCTGGGAGGTGCGCTGACGCAATACCTCTCCTGGCGGTGGTCGTTGCTGATCAATGTCCCAGTGGGTGTGTGGATCCTGATGATGGTGAGCAGGGTAGTGGCCGAGACAGACCGGCAGCCCTCTGGGTTTGATATCAGTGGAGCACTTGCAGCGACGGCAGGTTCAATCGCATTAGTCTTTGGCTTTATCAACGCTGCCGAGCATGGATGGACCCACCCGTTCACATTGCCGGCTTTCGCCGCTGCGGTTTTTCTGTTGGCCGCATTCTGGCTCATAGAGGGGAAGGCACGGGCCCCACTACTCAATCTAGACCTGCTGCGTAATCAGACCCGAGTAACCGCGTTGGCCGTGATGGCGATCATTGTAGGCATGCACTTCTCAATGTTGTTTTTGGTGGTGCAGTTCTTTCAGCGGGTATTAGGCTTTGGCCCTCTGGAAGCAGGTCTGGCCTATTTGCCGGTGACGGCTACGGTCTTAGTGGTGACGCATTTCATGCCTGGCTTGATGACGCGATTCGGCGCAGCCCGGCTTCAATTTGTCGGATGCCTTCTCGTGTCTGCAAGCTTCGTCGGCTTCTCCTTCATAGGGAATGATGACCATTATATAGGGGCGATTTTGGGGCCAATGCTGATTCATAGCCTTGGTATCGCTTTTGTCTTTACTCCCGGCACGGTCCTGACTATGGACGGTGTCCCAGCCGAGCATTCCGGCGCCGTATCTGGGCTGTTGCAGATGGACCAGCAGATTGGCGGCGCATTGGGTATCGCCGCAGTGACGTCGGTATTCGCTGCGGCAGCGGTGCCCGGCAACTTCGCATCTGGACTGCCAACGGCCTTCAGTGTGGCAGCGGTTTTCTCCTTCGTCGCTGCCTGCACAACCCTGATTCTGATCCTCAAGCGAGGAGTATCGAAATGACCCGAGTGGTCATTGGATAGCGAACGAATCACCTGACAAAACTGCTTCTCGGTACGCCTTTGGATGTTAACCAAGGCCCCTTGTCGCGTTCACGAAACCTCATATCCGATCCTGGATTTCATACCTACCGGGCTAGTGCCCAGGAGAGCAAGCATGAGCAACAACCTGGATATCGTCATACGCCTCGCCGCCGAGAGTGCGATCCATCGACTTCACGCCACCCCCCGGTGTCAGGGTAGTTGTCGTGTCCCCTGCTTTTTAAAAAAGCATTCCGGGGGCGGCAAGAGTATCGTCATGCCTTTCTACTCAGAAGAACGCAAAGCTGCACTGCTGAAAATGATGTTGCCACCTTTGAGCCTATCGGCGTCGGAGGTTGCGCGCCGCGAAGGTTGCAGCGATATGTCTCTCCATAATTGGCGCAAGCAAGCTGCTTCCAAAGGAACGCAATTGTCCGACACCAAGCAACCCTCCGAGAGTTGGTCAGCTGAATCCAAGATGGCGATCATCATGGAAACAGCCGCCCTGTCGGAACTGGAAATGGGTGAATACTGCCGACGTAAAGGCATTTACCCTGAGCAGATCACCGACTGGCGCAATGCGTTTATTGCCAGCAGCACGAAGCGGTCAACTGCTAAAAACGTGAGTTCCGGGCAGTCACGGGATGATAAGAATCGTATCCGTGAGCTTGAGCGCGAACTGCGCCGCAAGGATGCCGCATTGGCTGAGACAGCGGCATTGCTAGTGCTGCGAAAAAAGCTCAACGCCTACTGGGGAAGCGACGACGAGGGCACCTGACCTTGTTGCCAGAACGGCATTTACTCGTTGGTTGGCTCAATGAAGCCATCAGTGCGGGCGCCCGCAGGGCGCCTGCTTGTCTGGAAGTTGGCATTTCGCTTCGCACGCTACAACGCTGGAGTTTGCCCGAAGAAATGCTTGCCGATGGACGTACCACGACAGTCAGGCCGACGCCCATAAACGCACTTAGTGAGTTTGAGCGTCAGGCTATCCTGGCGCTGTGCAACAGTAAGTCATACGCGCATCTGCCTCCGAGCCAGATCGTGCCACAGCTGGCTGATGAGGGCCGTTACATAGCGTCTGAAGCGACTTTTTATCGTGTGTTGCATGCCGCAGGTCAGCAGCATCATCGCTCGCGCGCCAAGCGCCCGCATCGTCATGAGGCACCTACCACCTATGCGGCGAAAGCCGCTAATCAGGTGTGGTCGTGGGACATCACCTACCTGCCGTCACCGGTTCGAGGGAAGTTTTACTACCTCTATTTGATCGAGGATATCTACAGCCGCAAGGCTGTGGGTTGGGAAGTTTACGAAGCAGAAAGTGGTGAAAAGGCTGCTGCGTTACTGCAACGAAGCGTGACTCAGGAGAAGTGCTGGCACCAGCCGCTGGTACTTCACTCGGATAACGGTGCGCCGATGAAATCGGTGACGCTGCTGACCAAGATGTACGACCTGGGTATCACGCCCTCTCGTGGCCGACCGCGTGTCAGTAACGACAACCCTTACTCGGAGTCACTGTTCAGGACGCTGAAATACTGCCCGCAGTGGCCGCAAGATGGATTTAGCAGTCTGGATGATGCGCGTATCTGGGTGCGGGATTTTATGGTCTGGTACAACACCGCGCATCGCCATAGCCAAATCCGCTTCGTGACACCGGCCCAACGTCACGAGGGGAAAGACCGGGAGATCCTGGCTCGGCGCGACGCGGTCTATGAGCAGGCTAAAGAAAAAAGACCGGAACGATGGACGGGCGAAACACGCAACTGGAACCCGATAGGGACAGTGTATCTGAATCCTGAAAGGGAGCTGACTGTGGTGGTTAAGGTCGCGTAGCAAGACGGTGGACGCGACAACTACCTTGAAAAACGCCGCCACCTACATTCATCGCTTGGACAGCGGTGATTTTCCTGGCGTGGCAGACGTGCTTCAGCATGCCGTGATTCATGTACTTGGGAATGAAGCGTCCACGCTGGAGGGACTACTGGAGTTCTTTCAGGCCGGCCTTCAAGTCCATTCAGATGGAACCCCGCGCACTTGGCATTCCATCACCAACGTGCTGATCGACGTAGCTCCATCGGGCGATAGGGCGAGTGCTGAAAGCTATTACACCGTACACCAGCAACTTGATGGCTTCCCCTTACAGCCTATCTGCGCCGGCAAATATCTTGATCAGTTTGAATGTCATGACGGTGAGTGGCGGTTCAGTCGCCGTGAAGTGACATTGCGCTTTGCTGGCGACCTTCGGCATCACGTTCAAGGTGCACAAAGCGAAGCGGTGGCGCAGACAGTCTGAAAGCAAAATTCCGTCTTCATGTCAGGCTTGAGTCAGACAGTTCTGATGACTTGATCATGTGGCGAAACCTGCGAACCAACGGGACAAAAACATGAATAACAAACCACAGGCGCTTGTCACTGGCGCCAATAAAGGCATCGGTCTGGCTATAGCCAGAGGCCTCGCAGAGGCTGGCTTTTTCGTCTGGATTGGCGCTCGGGACAGTGCGCGTGGCGAGCTTGCCGTTGCAGATTTACGTGGACACGGACTCGATGTGGGATTGATTGAGCTGGACGTCGCAGACGAAGCCAGCGTGCATCGCGCCACTGCTACCTTAACCTCTCAAATTACCTCGCTCGATGTTCTAATCAACAATGCTGGCATTGCCGTTGATATGACTAAGCCTCCTAGCGAAGTCCAGATGAAGGATATGAAAGCGGTTTTCGAGGTCAACCTCTTCGGTCCAGTACGCGTTACCCAGGCCTTCCTTCCTTTGCTCAAGGCCGCCAACCAGGCACGGATCGTGATGATGAGCAGCGGGGTGGGTTCACTGACTTTAATAACTGATCCGACTTCGATCTACTCGACCGTCAACCTTCTCGACTACACCTCGTCCAAGGTGGCGCTGAACGCTGTTATGGTTTCTTTCGCAAAAGAGCTAGAGCCGCTGGGAATCAAGGTGAACGCAGTCGAACCCGGGCATGTGCGTACTGATCTCAATGGGAATTCAGGCGTGTTAACGCCTGAAGAGGGCGCAGCAACGGCGATCAAAATGGCATTGCTTGGACCAGAAGGGCCAACGGGCGGCTTTTTTGGAAGTCATGGCCGCCAACCTTGGTGAGCGAGGACGGCGGCAAGTAGGTAACGCCACCTCACCGAAAGCACCCGACAGCGGCTGCTTCTGGCCGACAGCTGCCTCTGGATTGTGAAGATGTGCCTGCATCAGACAACTGCTTGCCATCAGAAAAGCTCGGTCACAGCTCATACGGTTATGGGCAGCCGCCCGCCATTGCCCAGTTGCAGTTCAGCCAACAACCGAGCGGCGGGTTGCCGCTGTCGCTCTACGCAACGAATCAGGAAACTTTGATCACCACTTTGCCAAACGCGCCTTTTGCCAGATGTTCAAAGGCCTTGTGGGCGTCTTCGAACGCATAAGTCTGATCGATCACCGGGCGGATCGAGTGTTCATTCAGGAATGCATTCATGCGCTCGAACGACGAGCGCGGTGCCACTGCGATGCCCCGGATGGTGGTCTGACGGAAGATCAGCGGCATCAGGCTCAACGTTGTCGCCTGCCCGGTGAGGAAACCGATCTGAGCGATCTTGCCAGCAGCCTTGGTTGCCAAAATCGACTGGTTCAAGCCTTCGCCACCCGCCACGTCCAGCAGAAGATCCACGCCTTTGCCATCGGTGAGTTTTAGGGCTTCCTCTTCCCAGCGCGGACAGGTTCGATAGTTGATGCCAGCCACTGCGCCAAGCTCTTTAGCTGCTTCGAGGTTAGCGTCGTCGCTGGAGGTGACGATCACCTTGGCCCCAAGTGCGGTTGCGAGTTGTACAGCGAAAATCGATACCCCGCCGGTGCCTTGCACCAGTACGGTCTGGCCCGGCTGGATCTGGCCATAGTCCACTAGCGAGAACCATGCTGTCAGGGCTGCGATGGGAAGCGTCGAGGCTTGTTCGTCGGACATGTTGGCGGGAGCACCTACAGCGCTGTCTTCGTGAATGATCATGTACTCGGCCAAACCACCGGGTAAGGGCATGCCAAAGCAGTAGTCGGGTTCGTTCGGCCCTGGCTCTCCGTCAATCCAGCGTGAGTAGAGGTGCGAGTTTACCCGGTCGCCCGCGCTGAACCGGCTGACGCCCTCGCCAACAGCGACGACAGTCCCTGAAGCGTCGCTGACCGGGATCAGTGGCTTCGGCACTAGGTGGGGTTCGTAGAAACCATCGATGATGGCCTTGTCGCGAAAATTCAACGAAACCGCGCCTACCTTCACCAGCAGTTCGCCGGCTTTGGGTACAGGCGTAGCCGCTTCGCCGAAAACCAGATTATCGAGACCGAAGTCGTTTAGAAGCCATGCTTTCATGTGTCTTTCTCCTGTGGAGTGATCTGTCGTCGGCATTGTCCTCAAGCATGCTTGCCCGATAAATGCCCGGCCAGACACAGGATTGTTATTTTTTGAGATAACAATCAGAGTAAGTCCATGAGTTCAATGCGCAACAAAAGACAAGCGAGACGACACAATGGAATTGCTCCAGTCCATGCAGGTATTTGCCCGATTGGCTGAACTAGGCAGCTTCACCCGCGCCGCAGACGTGATCCAGATCGGTCGCCCTCAAGTCACGCGAGCGATACAGGAGTTAGAGGCTTCGCTCGGCGTGCGTTTGTTTCAGCGTACTACCCGATCCGTGAGGCTGACCTCGGAAGGGGAGCAGTTCTACGAGCGCGTGCAGTCGATTCTGGGCCAGGTTGCGAATGCAACAGCGATGTTTTCCTCCCCGCGCTCAACCGTAGGCGGGCGACTGCGAGTCGATATCCCTACCGCTTTTTCTGAACCTGGCCTGATCGAAAGTTTGCGCACATTTACCACGAGCTTCCCGGCAGTCGAGCTTGCATTGGGGGTCACTGATCGGACGGTAGATCTGGTTGCAGAAGGAGTGGACTGCGCGCTGCGTATCGGTGAGTTACCGAGTTCAAGCCTCGTAGCCCGGCGCATCGGTATGGCGACCATGGTCACCTGCGCGGCACCGCGATACCTGGAGGAACATGGCGAGCCCACAAGCCTGGAGGATTTGAACACTCATCGAGGAGTCACTTTTTTATCCGGGCACAATCAGCGCCCGCAGGCGTGGCGATTTATGGATGACGGGCGCGAGCAATCGCATGTGAGTCGCCAAGGCATCACCGTCAACGAGTCCAACGCCTATGTAGCGTGCGGGGTCGCGGGCTTCGGCATCCTTCAGGCGCCTGGAATTACGTTGGATCGTTATCTTTCGGACGGAACGTTGGTTGAGGTACTGCGTTCCTATCGCCCGCATCCAAGGCCGGTATCCGTGTTATACCCCAGCCGTGCGCATCTGGCGCCGCAGGTTGAGGTGTTCGTTGATTGGGTGCACGAGCAATTCCCCCAACTCTATGGACGGTGGCTAGAGGATCAGACAGGTAATCCGGTTTCGCGGAGGTGAATGTGCCAAGAGGCTGCTTTCAACCGATTCTGTTGAAAAAGTCGACCATGGTTTCCACTGCAGAAAAGTACGCGTCTGAGCTTGAAATCTTTGCTTTGGACAGAGGGCTTCAGATTCAGATTTCGCATAAATGCCCGCAAAAGAAGCATTTTGCAATAGTCAGTGCATGCGCAGTCTGGAAGGACCGACTTTTTCAGCACAACCCATAGCAGCCATTCGCTCCCGACTATTGGGTTACTGCACCCACGTCATTCACCAGAGTGCGCCAGCCATCCTTTGCCTCATGCTCCGAGGTAAAGACTTGCACTTTAGGATGCCAGAACGCCCCCTCAATTACGATGCATTCGAAGGTAGAGTCCTGAAACGTAAAGACATAGTGGATAGCATCTTTCATGAACCGCTGTTTATCGTGTCGAGGATGAATGGCGTTCCTCTGCTCAAGCTCCGCTAACCAAGGCGAATTATCTATTCGATGAATTTGGTAACGCTTTAGGCCAAGTCCAATGAGCGGATGGCCGCCCAAAGCCTCGTCGTTTGGCGAACCGAACTGGATTTTCTTTACTAGCGGAAAATGAACCACAGCTATTTCTTCCCCAGTTGTGTAATACCGTAAACATAGCTGCGTGTCCGTGGCGAACACCACTGGTTCAGGCGACGTACTTGGCTGTGGCCAGGAGTCGAGCAGCACGACGGTGGCTAATGACATGCGGGAACCTGATGAATGAATGGGTTTAGACAGAGTGCGAGAGCGACTTGTTGACGTCAAACCTTTCTGATAGCGACCGACCACTTCTCGCCGAAAGCAGTCCCTCGCCGGCGAAGATCACCGGATTGGAATACCTATTCTCAAAAGGGGCCCGAGGGAATCTTGGCCGTAGCGTCTTTCATGACCGGCGTATAGGATGCTCCGCCAAGTCAAACGCGATACGCTGGGAATAGGGTCAATCCGCAGCGCACGCGTCATCGACCTTATGTCATACCTCTCGAACACGGAAACCCAATGGCAAAGAAACCCGGCAGAAAGCACGGCACCCCCGACGTTTCGCCGCTCAAGAAAACGTCAAGCTTGACCTTGATCGATGTCGCCAAGGTTGCCGGCGTTTCGCCTATCACGGTTTCCCGTGCTCTACATCGCCCCGAAGTGGTCAGCAAGGAAGCTCGGGAAAAAGTGCTCGAAGCGGTGCGCATTACGGGTTACGTATCCAACATGTTGGCCGGCGGCTTGGCGAGCAACAAATCGCGGCTAGTGGCGATCTTCCTGCCCACCATCGCTAACTCTATCTTCGCCGACACGGTGCAAGCGTTGATGGACCGTCTCACGGAAGCCGGCTATCAAACCTTGCTGGGCCTGACGGGCTACTCCGCCGAACAGGAAGAAAAACTTCTCGAGGCCGTCCTCGGCCGCCGGCCTGACGGCATCGTCCTGACTGGGACCCTGCACACGGAGTCCAGCCGTCTACGCTTGGCGCAGTCGGGCATCCCGGTGGTTGAAGCGTGGGATTTGAGCGAAGATCCTTTGGACATGCTGGTAGGCTTTTCCCATGAAGGGGTAGGGGAGGCCACAGCTCGCCACCTGCTTGCTAAAGGCTACAAGCGCTTTGCCGTGGTCACCATCAGCGACCCTCGCGGTCTTCGCCGCTGCAAAAGTATGATTGCCGAGTTGCAGCATCAGGGTGTGGTTGACGTTCCAATGCAGATCATGACACCGCCTGCCACGCTGGAAGTCGGTCGTGAGGGTCTGCGCCAGCTGTTCGAACAGGGCGCGATACCCGAGGTGATTGTATGCAGTTCCGACACCATCGCCCAAGGTGTGCTTGCTGAAGCCGCCAGCCGTGGTCTACAGGTACCTGCAGACCTGGCGGTGATGGGCTTTGGCGACCTGAGCAGCGCGGCCCATGTCTATCCCGCGTTGTCGACGGTGCGCGTGGACGGCAAGCGCATTGGTGACCAAATCGCCAAGGCTCTGCTGGATCGCTTCCAATACCCGGCGGTCAGCGCTGATCCCGTGCGAATCGATACCGGATTTACTCTCGTTGATCGGCAAAGCACTTGAACCGGTTCCAGCTGAAAAACCTACCAACGCACGCTTGAATGATTGCGCAATCAGTGTAGGATCGCTACGACGGCCATCCCGGGATCGCAGGGGATGGCTTTTTTTGAGTTGGATATGATTGCGCAATCATATGCTCGATCGGAAATTTTGATCCCAAGGTTGCAAAGCGCTAAAACACAATAAGGACAATAAAAGTGAAGACACCCGCATACCCGGTCGCGAAGACCAACGTCCGCTATCTCATCCTTGCGATGATTTTTATCGTTACGGTGTTCAACTACGTCGACCGTGCCACCTTGTCTATTGCTGCGCCTGCGATGCGCGCTGATCTGGGGTTCGATGCGATTACCATGGGTATCGCTTTTTCGGCTTTCGGCTGGGCCTATACGAGCATGCAGATCCCGGGCGGCATCGTGCTTGATCGTTTCGGCTCGCGGATGACGCTGGGCATCAGTCTGATCCTCTGGTCGACACTGACCTTCCTGCAAGGGTACGTGGACCTGTTCAGCTCCGCATTCCTGGCACTTTTCGTGCTGCGCTTTCTGATGGGCGTTGCCGAGTCTCCTGCGTTCCCAGCCAACAATCGGCTGACGGTCATGTGGTTTCCGCGCCACGAGCGTGGTCTGGCTACGGCGATTTTCCAATCAGCGCAATACTTCGCGTTGGCAGCCTTCACCCCACTGATGGTGTTACTGCTCAATAGTTTTGGCTGGCAGCACGTGTTCTTCTGGACCGGCGGGGTAGGGATACTCATCGGCCTGCTGTGGTTCAAAATGGTCCACGAACCTCGCAAAGACAAGCGCGCCAATCAGGCAGAGATTGACTACATCGAAGCAGGTGGCGGCTTACCAGGTATCGGCGACACCAAGACGCCGTTCAGTTGGAAGAATGTTCGGGCCATCGGCGGCAATCGCATGATGCTGGGCATTTACCTGGGCCAATTCTGCCTGACCTCCATCACCTGGTTCTTCCTGACCTGGTTCCCCACCTACCTGATCGAAGCCAAAGGCATGACCATGCTCAAGGTCGGCCTGGTCGCGGCCATTCCACCGATCGCCGGTTGCCTGGGCGGCATGATCGGCGGTGTGTGGTCCGACTGGATGCTCAAGAAGGGTTACAGCCTGACCACCGCCCGCAAGACACCGATCATCTGCGGTTTGCTGCTGTCGAGCAGCATCGTTGTTGCCAACTACACCCAGTCCGTGCCCTTGGTCATCCTGGTGATGTCCATAGCGTTTTTCGCCAAGGGCGTCGGCAACCTTGGCTGGTGCATCGTCGGCGACGTCTCGCCCAAGCGCGCCATGGGTATCAGCGGCGCAATGTTCAACTTCTGCGGCAACATAGCCAGCATCGTCACCCCAATTGCGATCGGCGTGCTGGTCAATCAATTGGGCTCTTTCGACGCGGCGCTGATGTATGTGGGCGCGATGGGGCTGCTGGGTGCTTTCGCCTACCTGTTCATCGTGGGCCCGCTTAAGCGTATGGACATCGATGAGCTGAACGACTCGCCCACGCCGGCACCTGGGCCGCTGAAGGCCGAACTGACCAATCCACGCTCCTGATAACGCATCACCTATCTTTCCACCTAGGGAGAGCACCATGCTCGGACAAGAACAAAGCCAAAAATCTGCCGACGATGACCGTATCGCCTACGTCAAGGTCTCCTCGGTCTTTCTGCCCTTGGCCAACCCGATCAGCGACGCCAAAGTGCTCACTGGACGGCAGAAGCCCATGACGGAAATCGCCATTCTGTTCGCCGAAATCGAAACCGTCGATGGCCATAAGGGCTTGGGCTTCAGCTACTCGAAACGGGCGGGCGGCCCGGGTCAGTTTGCCCATGCGAAGGAGATCGCGCCGGCGCTGATCGGTGAAAACCCCAGCGACATTTCCAAGCTCTGGACCAAGCTGTGCTGGGCCGGCGCCTCGGTCGGGCGCAGTGGTCTGTCGACTCAGGCCATCGGTGCATTCGATGTCGCGCTGTGGGACCTCAAGGCCAAGCGCGCCAATCTTTCCCTGGCTCGTCTGTTAGGAGCCCAGCGTGATTCGGTCCGCTGCTACAACACCTCGGGCGGCTTTCTACACACGCCGCTCGACCAGCTTCTAAAGAACACTGACATCTCCCGGGAAAAGGGCATCGGCGGCATCAAATTGAAGGTTGGCCAACCCGATTGCGCCATCGATATCGAGCGAGTCAGCACCGTGCGCAGGCACCTGGGCGACAACTTCCCGTTGATGGTCGATGCCAATCAGCAGTGGGATCGTCCGACCGCCCAGCGCATGTGCCGGCGGTTCGAAGAATTCAACCTGATTTGGATCGAGGAGCCGCTGGACTGCTACGACGCTGAAGGCCATGCCGCTCTGGCACAACAGTTCGACACCCCGATCGCTACGGGTGAGATGTTGACCAGCGTCGCCGAGCATGCAGAATTCATCAGGTTGCGAGGCGCTGACTTCCTGATGCCTGATGCCCCACGTGTAGGTGGTATTACTCCGTATCTGAAAGTCGCAGCAATGGCCGAACAGGCGGGCGTGATGCTGGCCCCACATTTCGCCATGGAACTGCATGTGCACTTGGCGGCGGCGTATCCCACCGAGCCGTGGGTCGAGCATTTCGAATGGCTCGAACCGCTGTTCAACGAACGTCTCGAAACGCGCGAAGGCCGTATGCTGGTACCGACACGCCCTGGCCTTGGCCTTTCTCTGAGCGAACACGTTGTGCCCTGGACCGCACAAGTGGCTGAAGTCGGTCATCGTCCATAGTTCGTCGATCATTTGACATGACCAGGGCGGCGGGAGGCGGCAATCGACAGCTGCCCGTCGCTAAGCAATACAATTGGCCGAGAACGAACATCTTTTGCCCAAGAATGTCTTCAGTGCCAGCAAAATTTTTTAAGCAAAAAAAAGGGCCTCTCAAGGGCCCTTTACAGCGACAGAAATTCAGTCATTCCAGGGAGCGTTCACTTCCTGGCGATAGGCCATTCGATCGGTTAAAGCGCTGCCTTTAGATTACGCCCGAGCACTCGGTGATATTCGGCCTGGGCAGTCTGTTCAGTGAATTCCCCCGACCATTTCGACACCACCACCGTCGCTACGCTATTGCCGATGGTGTTGCAGGTGGCAATGGCCATGGACATGAAACGGTACACGCCAAACAAAAGGGCGAGACCCTCCACCGGCAATACGCCAATGGCTGTCACTGTGGCGGCAAAGACCACGAAACTTCCACCGGACACTGCGGCTGCACCTTTGGACGTCACCAGCATGATAGCGACGGTGTCCAACTGTTGTTCCCAACTCATGGGTACGCCGTAAGCATTGGCGATGAACAGTACGCAGAGCGACATGTAGATGGATGTACCATCAAGGTTGAAGGCGTAACCGGTCGGCAAGACCAGGCCTACGCTCTGCTTGGAGCAACCGAATCTCTCCAGTTTTTGCAGCAGACGTGGGAGGGCGCTCTCCGAGGAAGCGGTACCGAGCACAATGAATATCTCATCTTTGATGTAGTTCAGGAATCGCCACAGGCTGAAGCCTGAAATACGGCAGACCGCGCCTAACACCACGAAAATGAAGAAAGCGATGCAGACGTAGAACATCAGCACCAAGTTTGCCAGCGACATCAGCACAGCACTGCCATTGCTGCCTACCGCGTAGGCCACCGAACCAAAGGCGCCGAGCGGTGCGAACTTCATGATCAGGTTGATGAACTCGAAGAAGCATTCGGAGATTCGGCTCAAGCCATCTTCGATGACACTGCGTCGTTCGGGTTTCAGAGCGAGCAGCGCAAAACCGAACAGCACCGAGATCACCAGCACCTGCAACAGTTGTCCACCCGCGAAAGCGCCGACGAAGTTATCCGGGAAGATCCCGTAGATAAAGTCCATCGTTGAGGCTGGAGCGTGGCCTCTAGCAACCGCTGCACTAGCCGCTGCCGCTGTAGCGCTGCTCGGATGGGCATCGTGCATGCCCGAGCCGATGTTCAGCAGATTGCCCCACAGCAGGCCGATAGCCAGGGCAATGGTCGAGACGATTTCGAAGTAGATCAGTGCACGCAAGCCGACCTTGCCGACCCGCTTGATATCGCCTGCCGAAGCAATGCCATGGACGACGGTGAAGAACACCAGAGGTGCAACGGCGGTTTTGATCAGCTTGAGAAAGATATCGCCGAGGATCTTGAATTCGGCGGCCAGTTCCGGCGCCAAGAAGCCAAAGGCAATACCCAGCACCATGGCAGCGATGACCTGGAAGGTCAGGTCTTTGTAGAACGGCTTTTTGTTGATAGTAGTCATGTCTGCGATCTCGTTGTTTTTATTGGCGAGCAAAGTGCAGAAAGGGGCCCGGTCATGGCCGAGCCCCGTAAAATTAGCGCTTAACAGAACCCTCACGAGACAGCGCGATATCCACCATTTGGGGAGCAAGGCCCAAATAGTTAGACGGGTCGGTCAGGCGCTTGAGTTCGTCGATATCCAGTTGCGCTGTGGCTTCGCCCTGAGCGAGCAAGGCATCGAGCAGACTGGTGCCTTCATCGTTGGCCATGCGGCAGGCGGCATAGACCACGTCATGTGCCACCTGACGACCCAACGCGGGGGCCAAGCCCATCATCACTGCTTCGGCGACGATCAGACCTTGAGTCATGTCGAGGTTCTTGCGCATGCGCTCAGTGCGTACCTCTAGGCCGGCGAGCATGAATTTCGCTTGGCCCAGCGACGCGGCGCTCAAGGCAAAGGCTTCGGGGATGGCGATCCATTCGGCTTGCCATGGGCCAGTCGAACGCTCGAAGTCCTGGATCATTGCATCAAGCATCAGGCCCGCATGCTGACGTACACCTTTGGCGGCGGCGTACATCAACTCGCAAGAGATCGGGTTGCGCTTCTGCGGCATAGTGCTGCTCGCACCACGACCTTTGACGAAGGGTTCGTACACTTCACCCAACTCGCTGGTCATCATCATCATGACGTCCAATGCGACTTTGCCCAAAGAGCCGGTCACCAGTCCGAGGAAGTTCAGGGTTTCGGCCAGACCGTCGCGGGCGACGTGCCATGTGGCTTGCGGCACACCCAGACCCAGTTCTGCCATCAAGGCTTCCTGAACCTCCAGGCCTTTATCACCGAGTGACGCCAAGGTACCCGCCGCGCCGGCGAATTGACCGATCTCCACCCGTGGGCGCAACTCGACCAGTCGCTCGGCGTGACGGTCGAACATGCTCAGCCACACGGCGCATTTGTAGCCAAAGGTGATGGGCAACGCATGTTGCAGGTGAGTGCGGCCAGCCATTGGTGTATCCCGATAACGCTGGGCCAATTCCGCCAGCAAACCGCGAACAGCCTGAATGTCTCGCTCGACCAATGCCAATGCTGCACGCACTTGCAGCACGACGGCGGTGTCCATGATGTCTTGGGTGGTGGCGCCCCAGTGAACATAGCGACCTGCTTCGCCACAGGTTTTTGAAAGCTGTTCAACCAACGGCAGGATCGGGTATCCGACGATCTCGGTTTCGTGCTGCATCTGAGCCAAATCGAGCGAGGCATAGGTCGCCAGTTCGGCTATCTGTTCAGCGGCCTGACTTGGGATTACGCCACAGCGTGCTTCAGCGCGAGCCAGGGCCACTTCCACTTCAATGTAGCGTTCGATCAGGGCTTTGTCGGAGAACACACCGCGCATCTCTGCGGTGCCGAACATGTCGCGAAAGAGGGCGGAGTCGAAGACAGTGCTGGACATGGGGTAATCCTGATATGTTTGTTATTGATCGGACATAATGTATATGTACGTACATAATTCTTACGTCCTCACTGATACACTGTCAACTCTCTGAACGCTCGGGACTGATGAAAGGTATGAACCAGACGCGCTATGCGGTCGTTGCAAAAGATCTGATGGAGGGGATTTCCAGCGGACGCTTTCCGGTCGGGACGTTGTTGCCCACGGAATTCGAGTTGTGCGAGTTGTATGACGTGAGCCGCCACACCGTGCGTGCTGCCATCACCCAGCTACAGAATCAGGGGATAGTGTCACGCCGCAAGCGGGTGGGTACGCGGGTCGAATCCACCACGCCCAAGGGGGGTTATTCGCAGTCGCTGGCGTCGGTGTCAGACTTGGTTCATCTGGCCGAAACCCAAGTGCGCAGTATTCAGGGTGTGAGGCATTTTGTGGCGGACGTCACGCTGGCCAAGCGACTAGGGTTGGAGCCTGGCGAGCATTACTTTTGTGTCTCGAGCATTCGGGTCGATCAGGAGAACCTGCGGGCACCGCTATGTTGGACGGACGTTTATGCCCACGACATTTACTCAGAGGTCATTGCACTGGCCGAGCAGCATCCTGACGAACTGATTGCCGCTTTGATCGAGCGGCATTTTGGTCGACACATTGATGTGGTTGATCAGCAAGTACGCGCGGTATTGCTGTCACCCGAGATTTCGAAGAGCCTCAATGCGGAAGCCGGTTCTCCGGGTTTGAACATCCTCCGTCAGTATCGTGACGAGGAGGGGGCTGTGATGGTGGTGTCTGAAACAACCCATCCTCAAGATAGATTTACGCTAGTCACCCAGATGCGCAGAGAAAAGAATCTGACCTCTTAGTAATGACTGCTTCTGGCCGTAAGCAGCCTGTCACGTTGATGTCTTGCGACCCGAAAGCGTCAACCTGAACCTCCGTCGATAACACCCAACACCGCTTCCAACCCCCAGCACACACAACAAAAAAAACCAGCAGGCTCACCTGCTGGGTCTACTCAATCCCCACCAATTACTTAGCCGTCAACGCCGAATAGCTGTTCATCAGGTTGCGGTAGTTAGGGATACGCTGCGACAGCAGATTACCCAACCCTTCGATATCGTTGCGCCAGTCGCGATGCAGCTCGCAGGCTACCGAGAACCAGTTCATCAGTTGTGCGCCGGCGGCGCTCATGCGGGCCCAGGCGGCCTGTTGGACCGTGGTGTTGAAGGTGCCGGAGGCATCGGTGACCACGAACACGTCAAAGCCTTCGGCCAGTGCCGACAGCGTCGGGAAGGCCACACAAACGTCGGTCACTACGCCGGCGATGATGATCTGTTTGCGGCCGGTGGCCTTGATCGCCTTGACGAAGTCTTCGTTGTCCCAGGCGTTTATCTGGCCAGGGCGGGCGATGTAGGGCGCGTCGGGGAACATCTCTTTGAGCTCCGGTACCAACGGGCCGTTAGGGCCTTGTTCGAAGCTGGTGGTGAGGATGGTCGGCAAGTTGAAGAACCGAGCGAGGTCGGCCAGCGCCAGTACGTTGTTCTTGAACTCATTGGGCGAGAAGTCCTGGACCAGGGAAATCAAGCCGGTCTGGTGATCGACCAGCAGGACAATGGCATCGTCTTTGTTCAGGCGGTTGTAGGTATTCTTAGTCATGGTGAAATCCTTTTTAGGCTGAGTGGGTAAGGGCTGCGCTGCAATGTGTGGCCAGATTACCCATCGGCTAAAAAACGAAAAACCACGTGATTGGCGTTTTACTGTCAACTGAAAGGAGACAATACAGCTCGCTGCTTTGGAGCTGCACGCTCTGCCGTGCTGGCCAATGCGTATGGCTGGAGCGCGACTGAACCACGGCACATCGATTAGGGGATGGCCGTGGTTTCTCCGTATTTACTTGGCGGTAGTAACCACGCGGGTGGGCTTTATCTCGGTGGCTGTCTCGTCCTGACCGAATCGGGTTTCAGGCAGGCAGAATAAGCCGATCACAAACGTGCAGCCCGCCACTACCACCGGATACCACAGCCCATAATAGATATCGCCGGTCGAGGCGACCATCGCGAACGCAGTGGCCGGCATGAAGCCGCCGAACCAGCCGTTGCCGATATTGTAGGGGAGGGAGGTCGCGGTGTAGCGAATCTGCGGCGGGAACAGCTCGACCAGCCACGCAGCCGCCGGGCTGTACACCATGGTCAGGTAAATCACCAGAACCACCATCAGCAACACCACCATTGGCTTGTTGATCGCGGCGGGGTCCGCCTTGAGCGGGTAGCCCTGGCTGGCGAGTTTCTCAGTGAGCTGTTTGTCCATGGCTGTGCGTTGTGTTTCCAGCACGTCGGTGGAAAGCCCTACACCGTTGACTGAATCGATGACGGTACTGCCTACGTGAATGGACGCACCTGCGACGGCCTCATCCACCGTGCTGTACGGAACAGAGTGTCGAATGAGCAGCGCCTTGGCTGTGTCGCACGCCGTCAGAAACGATGCCGTGCCGGTCGGGTTGAATTGAAATGAGCAGTCTGCCGGGTTTGCGTGCAGCGTGACGGGTGATGTTTTCAGCGCCATTTCGAGCGCCGGGTTGGCGTAATGCGTAATCGACTTGTAGATCGGAAAGTAGGTAAGCGATGCGAGCAGGCAGCCGCACAGAATCACTTTCTTGCGCCCGATCCGGTCGGCGAGCCAGCCAAAAAATATGTAGAACGGAAGGGCGATCACCAGTGCGGCGGTCAGCAGTTCTGTCACGACTAAAATGTCGACTTTAAGCGTTTGCAGCAGGAAGAACTGGATGTAGAACTGGCTGGTGTAAGCCACCACCCCCAGACCTGCCGTACACCCAAGCAGCGCAAAGAGCACCCGCAGCGAATACTTGCGGTTGGCAAACGTATCCCGAATGGGGGCCTTGGATTGTTTGCCTTCATCTTTCATCTTCAGGAATTCAGGGCTCTCGTGCAGCTTGAGCCGGATCCAGACGGAGATCGCCAACAGGACGATGGAAAACAGAAACGGCAGGCGCCAGCCCCAGTCGTTGAACCAGTCGTCGCCCAGCGCCGATCGACAGCCCAGGATGACGAATAGCGACAACAGCAACCCCAAGGTGCCGGTGGTTTGCAACCAGGAAGTATGAAAGCCTCGGTTAGAGCGCGACGAGTGCTCCGCCACGTAAGTGACCGCCCCGCCATATTCGCCACCGACCGCTAGGCCTTGAAGCAGGCGCAGAACAATCAGCACACAAGGCGCGAGAATACCGACACTCTCGTAGGACGGAAGCAGGCCGACAATGAACGTTGGAACGCCCATGAGCACAATGGTGATCAGAAATGTGTACTTGCGGCCCGCCATGTCGCCGAGCCGCCCGAACACCAGTGATCCGAACGGGCGAACGACAAAGCCTGCCGCAAATGCGAGAAGGGCAAAGATGTACGCTGCGGTGGGGTTCACGCCCGAAAAAAACTGGTGAGCAATGACCGTGGACAGGGAGCCGTAAAGGTAGAAGTCATACCACTCGAACAACGTCCCCATAGAAGCGGCTGCGACGACTTTTCGCTGCTGGCGAGGTGACACAGCAGTCTGCTGATCGATAGTGTTCATTGGTTTTCCTTTAGGGTGACGAGGTGCGTCACTTTTTATTTTGAGGAAATTTCTTTCAGTGAACGTACGGCGGTCTGGCCGGTTGGGAACGGGTCAGACTGGCTTTTCCTGTGCTCGATCTTTCAGGTCATCACAAGACAAGCGATAGTACAATTAAAGTACAATTTAGGCTTTGGCAAACTATTTTTGTACAAGACGGATTGGCGGCAACCCGCTCATCGGGAGCACAAGCAGATGAAGTCGGGGCTGCGCAGGTGCTTGCGTGCCTCGTTGATCAGAGGTAGAACCCCAGCAGTTCTTGAAAGCAGAAGCGGAAAATGGCCAACGATCTCATCTACGAGGCTCTTCGAAATCGCATCATCGCTGGTCAGTACGGACCAGGTACTCAACTCAAGGAAGAACCACTCGGCAAGGAGTTCGGGCTTAGTCGAACGCCGGTCCGGACGGCTCTCAAGAAGCTGGTGGATGACGGGCTAGTCGTCATTGAAGCCAATCGAGGCGTGTTCGTCGCAAGGTGGACTCAGTGGGACATCGAGGAGATGTTCAGTTTTCGGGAGCTGCTTGAGCCCCATGCGGCGATGCTTGCCGCGCAGCGCGCCACCGAGGCTGACGTTGTTGAACTGCACAAGATCAACGGTCAGATGGCATCGGCTATTGCGCACAAGGGCAGCGATGTCACCTTGAAGGTCCAGGCCGCTAACCGGGCGTTCCATGGCCACGTGCTTGAGATGTCCCGCTCGCAAAGGCTGAAGTCCATGCTCGCCACGCTCATCGACATGCCTGTCATCACGCGCTCGTTCTTTCTTTACAAGCCGGGGGATTTTGATCGCAGCCTGCAGCAGCATCTGGATATCACGTACGCCATTGAGCTAAGAGATGGCGAACTGGCGAAACAGGCCATGCAAACGCATATCCGAATGGCGTATCTCCGCTTCATGGCGCATCGCAGCAACGCCCCTCTTCGTTGAGCGCTTAATACAAAAACAAAACAATTTAGGGTAGGGTTGCCACAACGACAATACATATCAGGAATGGCGATGATCCCTTCGACCGTTGGACACAGCGCAGCCTTGCCCGATCTGGCATGTGACTGCCACATGCATGTTTTCAGTGATGCCTATCCGATCGCGGCCACCGCTACGCTTGGTTCACCTCCGGCGTCACTGGCGGATTACGCTGTCGTCCAGCAGACCTTGGGCCTGCAACGTCATGTGCTCGTGCAACCTTCCGCGTATGGCACTGACAACCGTCTGCTGATGCAGACGCTTTCGACTACGCCCTCGACCGCCCGAGGCGTGGCAGTGGTCGACAGCGCGGTGAGTGACGCCGAGCTTGCAGCGCTGGACCGCGCGGGTGTGGTGGGAATCCGCTTCAATCAGGTGCAGCAAGGTGCGACAACCATGGAGATGTTCGACGCGCTTGCCCCCCGTGTGAATGAACTGGGCTGGCACGTTCAATTGCATTTGATGCCATCGGAGTTGATACGGCAGGCGCCGCGTCTGGCCGCTGCAAAGGTGCCGATAGTGCTCGACCACTATGCCCGGCTGTGCGCGTCTCCCGAACTGATCGATGAAACCTGGCTGACGTTGATTCGCCTGATGGCCACGGGCAATACCTGGCTGAAACTCTCCGCCCCATACCTTGCCTCGCGTCCAGATGACCCGGCGTTCAGTCAATTATTCGAGTTCACCCAAAGACTGGTTCGCGGGCATGTCGATCGGTTGGTGTGGGGTTCCGATTGGCCTCATGTGACGGAAACCAGCAAGCCCGACGATGCGCAGCTCCTGAACCGCTTGCAGCGTTTGCTGGCCGAAGACTCGGCAGCGGAGCGGGCGATCTTCTGCCGCAACCCTGCTGCGCTTTATCATTTTGATGAATAGCGATAGGACACAGAGTGCCGTAGCGGGCGGTTGATTCCTTTAAGGAATTAATAGGGTTTCTAATTTATCGCTTTTTCTACCCTTGCAGAATGCCGACGATGGCCACTCCAATAAGCATAAAAAAGGGGAGAGGCCATGACTGCAATCGCCACCACGGAAATCGCCGTGCAGACGGCAAGGTCAAAGTATCGCTGGGTAGTCCTGTCGGTCATCGTCGTCGTCTACATGCTGGCCGCCGCCGACCGGGCCAACATCGGTATCGCGCTGCCCTATATCCAGAAGGAGTTCGGCGCCACTAACGCCCAGGCAGGGCTGCTGGTCAGTGCATTCTTCCTGTTCTATTCCCTCGGGCAGATTCCCGCGGGTTTCTTGCTCAGCCGCGTGAGCGTGCGTCTGGTCGCGCCGGTGTCCATTGGTCTGACGTCCCTGGTCACGGTGCTCATTGGCACGGCGCATAACTTCGGGCTGTTGAAGATCTACCGGTCAGCCCTCGGAATCGCTGAAGCGGCACTGCCGTTGTCGATGCTCAGCACCATCAACCGCTGGTTTCCGGCGCGGGAGAAGGGGCTGGCCACGGGGGCTTTTCTGTCCGCTGCGAAGATGGGTGCGGTGATCGCGCCGCCTATCGGCGCTGCGCTGATCATGCTCGATGGTTGGCGCACGATGTTCTTCGCCTTTGCTATTCCGGGGCTGTTGATGGCGTTGATCTGGTGGTGGCTGGTGCCCAATGATCCGCGCTTGGGGCAGCGGGTCAACGAGGCCGAGGCCACCTACATCGAGGATCAGACCCAGCGCGAAACCGGTGCTGAGCGCGCTCATAAGAACTTCGGCGCTCTGGATAAACTGCTGCGGTACAAGCACACAATGCCGCTGAGCACTTCGCGTTCGGTGTTCAGGTCCTGGAACATCTGGGGCTGCGGGCTGGGCTATTTGCTGATGACGGGCGTCGTCAACGTGCTGCTCGCGTGGCTGCCGAAGTACCTGGGAGAAGTGAAGCATTTCGAGCTGATGCAGATTGGCTTTGTCGCCTCGCTGCCGTTCGCCGGTGGCGTGTTGGGTAACATCGCAGGGGGCTGGCTGTCGGACACCGTTCTGGACCGTCGCAGAAAGCCGACCATGATGATCAGCGCCGTGGCCACGTGCCTGATGATGGTCGCGCTGGTCTACGCGCCCAATGACCTGCTGTCCGTCAGCCTGCTTTTGTTCGGCACCGGTTTTTTGCTGAACATCGGCTACTCATCGTTTTCCGTGTATTCGATGGGCGTCACCACACGCACCACATACCCGGTCGCAGCCTCGCTGGTGAACAGTGCAGGGCAGGCAGGCGGGGCGATGGCGCCGTTGATCACCGGCATGCTACTGGACAGCTACAGCTGGACGGCGGTGTTCCTGTTCCTGGGGGCCTGCTCACTTGCGGCATTGGTCTTCGTGCTGACCATTCATGAACCCGCCGACCTCAGCGAGCAGAAGACGGCCGGGTAAATGTCCTCCCTGCCTGATCCAAGGCGCACGGGCATCTTCCCGTGCGCCTTGTCAGCTTTGCAGTTGTCGCGAGAAATCGCACAGCTCCACCGCCCGGGACGCAACTTCAGTGACGAACGCCGAGGGCCGGTCATTTCGGTACATCGCCATGTACGGCACCGGCGGCAATTCGGGGTCTGTCCTGATGATCGTCAGCTTCCCTTCGTCCACGAGCGGGCGAAAGCATTCCAGCGGCAGATAAGTCACGCCCAGCCCGGCGGCGGTCAGGCCGAGCATCGCGGTGAGGCTGTCGGAGGAAAGGGTCTTGGGTAGTTCAATGCCCAGCGCGCTCAGCCACTTGTTGACGAACAAACCGGACCCCGAGCGTTTGCCCTGCACCAGCACCGGGTATTTGGCCAGGTCCGCCAGCCCCACCACACCTGACTGCCCGATCAGCCCCGGCGCGGCCATCCAGGCGTTCTCCACGATGGCCAGCGGCACGGCGGTCACCTCGGGTGCAGTGAAGGTGTCGGGGATGATGATGAGGTCTACCAGATCGTCCATGAGCTTTTCGTGGAGGCTGCGGCTCATGTCGACTTCTGGCTCCACGGTCAGCCCCGGAAAGTCTTTCACCAGCCGTGAAATCAGGCGCGGCAGCCAGGTCAGTGCGGTGAGCTCTGTCACACCCAGCCTCAAGCGTCGGGTAATGACCTGAGTGCCGTCTTTCAATGAGGTGATTTGATCGGCAAGGCTGAGCATTTCACGCGCAATGATCAGCAGCTCTTCGCCAGCGGCGGTGAGCCGTGCGCCGCGTTGCGAACGGTCGAACAGTTGCAGCCCGGTGGTCGACTCCAACTCCTGCACTCGCTTGGAGATAGCTGACTGTGTGGTATGAAGGTGTTCGGCTGCGCGCTCGAATGTGCCGAGGCGTTCGATCCAGTGCAGTGCCGTGAGCTGTCGTAGTGTGATCACTTTCATTCCTTATGGGCATGTACTGACATAGATTAATATCGCTTTTTCTATTTGACGACGCCTTTATTCTCAGAGACATCAGCCATCTGAGGAACACCTATGAACGCCATCGCCTCACCGTCAGACGTCAGCGCCCTGTTGGCGGCGTACACCCGCACTTCAACCTCCATCATTAGCGATTGCCTCGATCGTCTTCCGGGGGCGCGGCTCAAGCCGTTCCACCGCATCGAAGGCACCATGGCCGGTATCGCCTTGACCGTGAAGGTCCCCCATGGCGATAACCGTGCGATTCATCAGGCGTTGGAAATCCTGGCGCGTGGGCAGGTGCTGGTGGTCGATGGCGGGGGCGATATCAGCCGCGCGTTGATGGGCGATATCATGGCCGCAATCGCAGAAAAACGCGGCGCGGCCGGCGTTGTGGTGGACGGTGCGATTCGTGACCTGGCGACCATCGGCAAAGGAGCATTCCCGATGTTCGCCCGCGCAGGATTCCATCGCGGCCCTTACAAAAACGGCCCCGGCGAAATCAACGTACCGGTCAGCATCGCTGGCATGGTTGTGTCTCCTGGCGATTTCGTTGTGGGTGACCACGACGGTATTGTGGCGTTCCCTGCATCGCAAGCTGCAAGCCTGCTGCAACAGTGCCTGGCCACCGAAGCTAAAGAAGCAGAGATGCTGGCGCAGATCGCCGCTGGCACATACAAAGGCGCCTACGCATCCCACTGAACGGAAACCAGAATAATGAAAATCGGAATTATCGGAGCGGGTGAAGTCGGCCTCACGTATGCGCGGCCGTGGTCGGTGGCCGGGCATGACATCGTGCTGTGCGATCTGAAACCGTCGCCCCGCGCCCAAGCGTTCGCGGCGGAGTTGGGACTGAGCGTTTCCACCGTCATTACCGAGGTCGTACCGGCATGCGACGTGGTCGTGTCCTGCGTTTTTGGTACTGTCTCTCTTGCGGTGGCTGAACAGGCGCTGCGCAGCATGAACAGGAGCACGCTGTTCGTGGACATGACCACCGCCGATCCAAGTCAGATCAGAATCGCGGCGGCGCACGCTGCAGAGTTGGGCGTGGCTTACGTCGACGTCGCCATTCTCGGCGCTATCGCCCTGACCCACGAGAAAACCAACCTGCTCGGCGCAGGGGTCGGCATTGAGCGAGTAATCAGCCTGTTCACCTCAGTGGGGGCGCCGCTCAAGGTCGTGGACGGCGGCGTGGCGGGTGACGCGGCAGCGCTGAAAATCCTGCGCAGCGTCTTCACCAAAGGCATGGAAGCCCTGACGATCGAGTGCTTTATGGCCGCCGAAAAGCAGGGCGTGACTGATAAATTGCACGACGCTTTGAGCGACATCGATGAGGCCAGCCTGCGCGATTTCCTCGGCGCCCTGATTCGCACCCATGTTGTCCATGCGCCCCGTCGCCTGAAGGAAGTCGAAGAGGCCGAACGCCAACTCCGTGCCGCCGACATGCCGGTGTCCGTATTGCCCGGTGTCAAAGCGCTGTTCCAGCGGACAACCGACCAAATCGTCGCCAATCCGCCAGACGCTAGCGCACCGAGTCTAAAGGAGGCATTCGAGTGGCTGTTCAAGGCCAATGGGATCAGCCGTTGATCAGCGATGGCGTGCGCAGCACCGGTTGAATCCACAGCCGATGGCTGCCGGTCAATGGAAGCCAGGCGACTGACCGGTCGGGTGGATCTTCCGGGGAGAATGCTAAAACGCTGCAACAGCCCTATCAGAACGTGGGGCTGAACCGCCTTCCAGACTTCCGTCGGGGGTCTTATTCACAGCCGGCATGCCTGCATACGTCGTCGAAATCATCCTGCATGTCTACGTCATGACCGCGCGCTCGTAACGCCTGTACGGTGATTCGCGCAAACCGCCCCTCTCGCTTCGAGCTGTCGGAAGACTGTCCCCATGTGCGTCCTAGCAGCCATCGAGGCGCGCTAATGGCAGCCTGGGGATTCATGTCGTGTACGACAGCGCGAGTGAAGACCGCGGACTGACTTTGGGGGTGGCCTATGTCGCGCATTTGCGCTAAGTGGGAGTAGCGGTGCAGTTGCACGACTGTCCCGGCATGACCCATGACTTCCTGCGCATGGGGCTGATCGTGGAGGAGGCGAATGCGGCGCGGGAGGTGATCGGCGAGGCGGTGGCGGCGGTGTTCCGAGCGAGCGCGTGACAGCGTAAAAAAGCCCGGGCCGGTAATCCGGCGCAGGCTTTTCCAGGGGGGCGGCAAATCAGAAATCGTAACCCAGGGTTGCGATCACATTGCGGCGGTTGCCGTAGAACACCGAATCCTCGTAGTAGCCCGGTTCAAAGTAGTGCTTGTCGAACAGGTTATTGGCGGTCACCGAGATTTTCGTTCCGGTCAGCCCGAGTTTGCCCAGGTCGTAGCGCAGGGTCGCGTCGGTGAGGAAGTACTGCGGGGTACGCAAGGTGTTCTGCTGGTTCTGCGAGGAGCCGACATAGCGCTCGCCGGCGCCTATGCCCAGGCCGTCCAGCGGGCCGCTGCGAACGCTGTAGTCGAGCCACAAGCTGGCGGTATGGCGCGGGATGTTGCGTGGGGTGTTGCCCTCGTAGGTGTTGTCCTTGGTGATCTCGGTGTGGGTGTAGGCGTAGGACGCGATCATGTTGAGATTTTCGTTCAGGCTGGCCTTGCCTTCGAGTTCCAGGCCCTTGGACTCGATTTCCCCGGTCTGCACCGAAAAGCCCGTGTTGACCGGGTCGGCGGTGGAGACGTTGCGTTGGGTCAGGTCGAAAGCCGACAGCGTGACCGAGGCGTTGTAGCCCTCGGGCTGGTACTTCACCCCCACTTCGAATTGCTTGCCGGTGGTGGGTTTGAACAAGTTGTTGTTGATGTCGGTGTCCGGGTTCGGCTGGAACGAGGTGCTGTAGCTGACGTACGGGGTCACGCCGTTGTCGAACAGGTAAGCCAGGCCGATGCGGCCGGTGAATTTATGGTCGTTCTGGGTACCACTGGACTGGCTGACCGCATCCTCTTCGTGGTCACGGGCGTAATCCTGGCGGCCGCCGATGGTCAGCGCCCATCGATCGAGTTTCATCTGGTCCTGCACGTAGATGCCCACCTGCTGCATTTTCGAGCGGGTGTCACGTTGCAGCGAGTCGAACCATACCGGCGCACCGCCATAGACCGGGTTGTACAGGTCGAGGTTGTTGAAAGCGTCTTCAGGGTCGCCGTTGAGCCGGGTTTCCTCGGCCTTGTAATGGGAATAATCGAGCCCGGTGATCAGCGTGTGGCGGATCGCTCCGGTGTTGAAGCTGCCCTGGATGTTGTTGTCCATCAGGAAGGTATTGCTACTTTTCGGCCGGTATTGCAGGCCGATGTCCTGGGTGCGGCCATCGGGGTTGAGCACCACGTCCGGGCCGCTGGAGAGGAAGCCCGCCACCGAGTGCATGTAGCGCAGGTTCTGTTGGAATTTCCAGCCATTGTCGAAATCGTGCGCGTAGATCGAGCCGATCGAGGTGGTTTCGACGTGGTAGTAGCTGCCCAGCCAGCCCAGGTTGGTGTCGGAGTCGATGTGGCCGCTGGGGCTGCGCTGGACCGTGCCGATGTACGGAAAGCTCTGTTCCGAACCGCCGGTCACGGTCTTGTTGTAGGCCGCCAGAACCGTCACGGTGTCACTGTCATTGGGCTTCCAGGTGATCGACGGGGCGATGTAGGTGCGGTTGTCTGGCGAGTGATCGACCTGGGTGCCGCTGTCGCGGCGCAGCATGACCAGGCGGCCGGTGAGGCTGCCGTCGTCCGTTAGCCGATCGTTGAGGTCGATGCCGAACTGCTGGCGACCATGGCTGCCGGCCTGGTACTCAACGTGATGGATCGCTTCGTCCTGGGGCCGCTTGCTGGTCAGGTTGACCACGCCACCGGGCGACATCTGTCCGTAGAGTACCGACGCCGGGCCTTTGACCACATCGATGCGCTCCAGGCCAAAAGTTTCGAAATTGGTGTCGTACTGGTTGAAGCCAGTGCGCAGGCCGTCCTGGTAGATGCCGAACAGGTTGAAGGCGCGGAAGCCACGCAGGAAGATGTCGGGCGCGCCCTGGCCCCCGGCATAGTCGATGGCGCGAATGCCGGGGGTATAGGCCACGGCGCTGTTGAAGTCCTGAACGCCGCGCTGGTCCATTTCGTCGCGGGTAATCACCGAGATGGTCTGCGGAATTTCGTTGATCGGGGTATCGGTCTTGGTGCCGGTGGTGGTGCGCTTGGCCACGTAACCCTTGACCGGGCCGTCGCCGGTTTCAACCTGCAGGGCCGCCTTAATTTCGATGTTGTCCAGGGTCAGGTCGGCATCGGCAGATCGACCAGTGCTGGCGTCGGCCGCCATCACCCAGGCTGGCGAACTGGCCAGTACCATGCCGACTCCGGCCATTTGCATGGGGCGGCGCAAGCACTGGGCCAGAATCGAAAGGGTCGAGGGGAAAACCGAAACCGCCATGGTCGTTCATCCTTAAAACAATTGATAGTACGAATAATTCGCAATAGTAATTGATTTTAATCAAATTGAACGTATGAAAATGCGTAGGAACGATTTAAATGCAGTGCGCCGCGGTGCCTTCAGCAGCTGACGCGAAGTCCTGAGGTTAGGTTCGATCCGTAGTGGCCGTTCGGGGGGATAAAAATCGGCCACAAGGAGCCAGCACTTTGGCTCTTTTTTCGTGGCAGCGCGTGTCTGCTCCTAGCCGATTTCTGCCTGTCGTGACCGACCGAAACCCAAAGCGGACGTTCCGGGCGTTCAAGAGACAGTCAAACTGCTGGTGGCAGGGGGGTTCGGTTGATCCCACGGATCTGACTATCGGTCTGCGATGGCTGCTGGTCTTCGGTCAGCCCAAGCCATGACACTTACCAATGCCCAGTGCAGTTTTCATCCAAACCTGTCATTTTTATACAGAGATCGTAAGCCACTCAATTCAATCCAGACGTTTTGTTGCCAAGAATCTGGATACCAGTCTGCGATCTGCACGTTGTTCAAATCAGACATAGGGAAGTGGGTGTTGCCCTTGATTCCGATTTCCGGCAAGTGAATCAACGTCACGTCTCCCCCGTGTTTATTGACGGTATCGCGCCATAGCCGAGCCATCTCCAGTCGGGCACGCCAGCTATCCTGGGCTGGCAGATCGACGGCGTTTTCCGGGATGTTGTCGCCATAGATGACCAGGATTGGAATTCGCGTTAGAGCAGTGAACAGCACCATCGAAACTGCCATCCCCTGAACCGTATCGAATGCACTGGGAATCGGCGTGGGTACTTCAGTTTCCGGGAAGACGAAGCTGCTTCCCGGCTCAAAAGCAACAATCGCTTTGACCTTGTTGTTCTTGATCGCGGTCAGCCATCCAGGCCCACCACCCTGGGAGTGGGTGAACAAAATGCCGGGGCCGACCTTGTCGAATATTGCTGACACGCCATCAGAAACTACGGCCATGTCGAACGGTCCGGTGTTCGGTGTCATGGCGCGGAAGAACTGCTCGCGGGTTTGCGCGTCCTGAGCGACCTGTACCCCTTTGAAGTAGTCAGGCCACAGGCCGATACGGAACTGGTTGAACCAGAGCTGCTCGTCAGGTGTAGGCTTGACCGTCGCCTCGACCATGCTGCGCCCAGCATTGCCTCGACGCGGTTGATCGATCAGGTACACACCGAACTGACGGCGCAGAAAGAGAGTCTGGAAACCTTCACGGCCGTCAGCCGTGGTTTCCCAGGTTTTCGAGAACTGGCCCGCGCCGTGCCACATGACGATGGGCAGTTTTCGCGCATTCACGGGGATCTGGTAAAACGTGTACGCATGGTCGCCATGGTAGGTCTGGCCATCGGGCGTCATGGGTTTGCGTGGGTTGAAGATGCCTGGAGCCGTCGTCATCGTCCCGCCAGCCGTGAAGCTGCCTTGCTGCTGAATCATCAGCGGCGCGAGAGCACTCGATTCTTTTGAATGGCTGGCGCAGGCGGTAAGCAGGCTCAGCAGAGCAGCGGCCATTAGGTATCTTCCAGTACTCATGCTTCACCTTCTGACGTTGCGAGTGCTTGTGTGAGGGCGGTCCTTGCACGTTTGCCGGAGTGCTCATCTGCTTGCGTCGACAAAACTTCTGTCAGTTCGCGCAATTGTGCTGCGCTCAGCCCCACCCGCAGGCTCGCTCGCATATGCGACAACAACTGCGACTCCACGCCGGACGTTGCGGCCAAAGCCCCAACAGTCGCCAGCTCGCGGCTCTGCCAATCAAGGTTGTCGCGCTCGAATATGTCGCCGAACAGATGGGCTTTTAGGAACTGATTGATGACAGGGGCGAAATCGAACACGGGTCCCTTTACCGGACCGCCCGAAATCCGTGTCTGATTAGCCGTACCTACGGCTACCAAGGCCTCGCCCGTGGGTATGGTACGGCTGGGTTCACGTCCGGGCGCGTCCTGGATGCCACGCTGTTTGCGCAGTTGGACCACCGTCATCAATTCATTCAGCGCATTGAGGCTGCGCGGGAAGCCGGCGTAGGCGTAAAGCTGCGTCAGGATTTCCTTCTCCTCGCTTATCGTAAGGCCTGCATCCAGGCCTTGATTAAGCGCGAGATTTAGCCTGGGCATGTCACTCGTGGCCATGAAGGCCGCTATTAACGGAATGGCTTGTTGCTTGGCTGAAAGCCCAGCCGCTGCCGGTTGTGTTCCGCTCAGTGTTTGTGACGCCAAGGCTGTTTGGGGCAATGGTGCGAATCCAAGCCCCGGACACAGGATAATGGCCAAAGCCAGGGCGACGGGCGCACGAGTTTTGATGGCGTGATGAGTAATTGGCATGAGTGGTCATCCTTTGCGCTTCATTGCCGAGCACATCCGGCTAGTTTTTACAGGTTGCTCTAAGGCGTTTCCCCGCCGTACTGTGCGTCTGAAACCTTGTCCATCCAGGTGACGGTTGTGCCATTTTCGGCTTCAGCAATCGCGATATGGGTCATGCCATTTGTGGCAGTCGCCCCATGCCAGTGGCGTGTATGCGGTGGAATCCACACGACGTCCCCTGGGCGAATCTCCTGACGTGGCCCGCCTTCTTGCTGCACGTAGCCGACGCCTGCGGTGACAATGAGCGTTTGCCCAAGTGGATGGGTATGCCACGCTGTGCGAGCGCCAGGCTCAAAGGTTACCGTGCCGCCGCCGACACGCGCAGGGAGATCGCCCTTGAACAGGCCATCCACCCGAACCGAGCCTGTGAAGTATTCCTCAGGCCCTCTCGCCGAAGGTTGAGAGCCTGCACTGCTGATTCGGATTTCGTTGGCGGGCTCAGCGCAGGCTTCACCGGCCAGAAGCGATAAGGCCACAAGGGGAGCAATCAATGGTTTCATCAGAGATGATCCTTCATGCTGTCGGCTTGGGCGCAATTGCCCTCGCGACGAGCGGCGGGGGTGGGCGTTAGAGTCCGGTCATCTTCATCGCAGACTCAGGCAGCCGATCACCCTGCACCTGGATGAGGGACATCTGGTCATTGATCAAGCACAGGTCTGCATCGCTCAAGTCCATCTCGACAGCACCCAGGTTCTCTTCCAGACGATGCTGCTTCGTGGTCCCCGGTATTGGAACAATCCACGGCTGTTGCGCCAGCAACCAGGCCAACGCTACCTGCGCCGGCGTTGCGTTTTTGCGCTGCGCGACGGCCTTGACGATTTCGACCAGCGCCATGTTTGCCTTGCGCGCTTCGGGAGAGAAGCGAGGCACGAAGTTACGGAAGTCTGAGGCGTCAAATTGCGTGTTCTCGTCGATCTGGCCGGTTAGAAAACCGGCGCCAAGCGGGCTGAAGGGGACAAAGCCAATGCCCAGTTCTTTCAACGCGGGCAACAGCTCGTGCTCGGGGCCGCGCCAGAACAACGAGTATTCGCTCTGCACCGCTGTCACCTGTTGAATCGCATGGGCGCGACGTATGGTTTGAACGCCTGCCTCGGACAAGCCGAAGTGCTTGACCTTGCCCTCGGCGATCAGGTCTTTGACAGTACCCGCGACATCCTCGATGGGTACGTTGGGATCGACGCGATGCTGGTAGAACAGATCGATGCGATCAGTGCGCAGGCGCTTGAGGGAAGCCTCTGCTACGGCGCGGATATGCTCGGGGCGGCTGTTGGTGCCGGCGCCGCGCTGACCGGAAACCAGATCGATATCGAAGCCGAATTTGGTTGCGATGACGACCTGATCGCGGATGGGTTGTAGGGCTTCACCCAGCAACTCCTCATTGCTGAAAGGGCCGTAGGCTTCAGCGGTGTCGAAGAGGGTTACCCCTTTCTCATGGGCGTTGCGTATCAACCAGATCATGTTCTGTTTATCAGCGGCTGGCCCGTAGGCCGAGGTCATGCTCATGCATCCAAGGCCCAGCGCGGACACTTCCAAGCCGTTGCCCAGCGTGCGAGTTTTCATCGGTGACTCCAATTCAAGAAAAATGGTTATGGCACTGATTGAGCCTGCCCTCGTCAGCTTGGAACGTGGCTTTCACCAAGCCAGGCAGTCACGCGCTCCATGGTTTTGCGTTCCTGCTCTCCCTCCATCACGAAACCATCTGCAAGCTTTGCGCGGGGCGCATGTGTTTTGAGAACGCAGTGGCTATCGCCTAACCCGTAACCGCCGTGGGTGATGAAAGGAATAAGGGTTTTGCCCGTCAGGTCGTGTGTTTTCAGAAACGAGCGCACCACCGGCGGCGCGGTTTCGCCCCAGATGGGGAACCCCAGGTACACGGTGTCGTAATCCGCCAGATCGCCAATCCTGGTTTGCAGCGCAGGCTCGAAGCCGCTATCACGCTCCTTTCTGGCCTGTTCCACAGTTTCCAGATAATCCTCGGGGTAGGGCGTTGACGGGCTGATTTCAAAAAGGTCCGCTTGAAGCCCCCTCTGAATAAGTCCGGCGATGACGCGGGTGTTGCCGGAACGGGAGAAGTACACCACCAGGATGCGAGATCCCGAATCAGATCGTTCGCTAGCGCCTTCTTGCGTATTGCCGAGCGCCATAAGCGGTGCGCTGGCCAGTGCAGCGAGTGCGCTGCTCAACACCGTGCGGCGGGCGATGGGATGCGATTTCATTAATCAGATCTCTTCCCGAAAGTCGGTGCTGGTACTGGCGGTCTCCCATGCCGCGATCTCAGCCAATTGGCGATTCAGCGCTTGCGAGACAATCTTCACCGCGTCGCTGCCCAGCAGCAGACGTTGCGGCAACTGATCCTTGCTCAGCGTATCCACGATCAAGCGAGCGGCCCGCGTCGGATCACCGGGTTGGGTGCCGTGCATGCGGTCGTTCTCGGGGCGGCGCGGGCCTACTGTCGCGGCGTAGTCGGCAATCTCAATCTTGGCCCCTGTCAGTGAACGCCCCGCAAAGTCGGTGCGAAACGCTCCAGGCTCGATGACCAGCACGCGGATGCCCAGCGGCTCGACCTCGGTCTTGAGCGTCAGGGTGATGCCTTCGAGGGCCATCTTTGCGGCTGAGTAATAAGCCGAGCCCGGATTCCAGAACTGCGCGCCAATCGAAGAGAAATTGACAATGGTGCCCGAGCGCCGTTCACGCATGACCGGCAGTACCGCTTTGATCAGCGCTATGGGGCCGAACACATGAGTGGCGAACAAGTTGGCGACATCTTGTTCGTCACCTTCCTCAACGGCAGCGCGATAGCCATAGCCCGCATTGTTGATCAACACATCAATCGGACCGAAGTGCTCCTCAGCCAGGGCAACGGTCTGCGCAATGGAAGCCTGGTCTGTCAGGTCGAGCGCAACAGCAAGGGCGCGTTCAGGGTAGGCCAGTTCGAACGCTTTTACCTTGTCGACACTGCGGGCGGTGACGATTGCATTGAAGCCTGCATCGAGCACGGCCGTAGCAATGGCATGGCCAAGGCCCGAAGAACAACCGGTGATAAGCCAGGTAGTCATGTGTCTTTCCTCCGACTCAGTGTTTGTTTTGCATAATTCACGCCGCGTCAGTGGCGTCCGCTGTGTTGATAGCCTGTACCGGCACGGGGCGAGCGATGGTTGTGAGTACGACTGCCAGCGCCACTACCAGCATCACGGTTCCCGTATGGAACGCGGCGTGTATGCGGGCGATCGACAGCGCATTGCCCAACAGTCCGGCGCTCGCTGTGCCCGCTACCGCAACCAGCACACTCAAGCCCACCGAGCTGCCTAATTGGTGTGCCACGTTCACTGCCCCTGACGCGGCTCCAGCATGTTCATGCTTGACGCCTGCGACACCCGCCGAAGTCAGCGGACTCAGGGTCAATCCTTGGCTGATACCGATTAAAAGCATGGGAAGTGCGACAGCGGTGATGTAAGGCGACCCGCTCGACGCCAAGCTGAGCCAGGCCATGCCCAGGATGCCGAATATGATCCCGACAACCATCAAACGGTTGGCGCTGACATACCTGAGCAGGCTCGGCACGGCAATGGCAAACGGCACATGCAAAATGGTGGCGGGTATGAAGGCAAGGCCACTGGCCGCTGGCCCATAGCCCTTGACCTCTTGCAGGTAGAGCGTGGAGAAAAAGAAAAAACCAACCATCGCGCCCAGGTACAGAACGCGAGTGGCGTAGGCGCCTGACCTGATCCTGCTGGAAAACAAATGAAGCGGCAGAATCGGCTTGACCGCCCGGCGCTCTATCATCACGAACAAGCCGAGCAGGATGGCTGCTCCAATCAAAGAAACGATGGTTGCCAGATCCCACCATCCATTCTGGGCTGAGCGGATGAAACCGAATACCAGTCCACCTATACCCAAGGTGGAAGTAATCGCGCCCAGCAGATCGAATTTGCCGGTATGTTTTGGCGTCTCGTCAATGTAGCGGTAGGCCGCAACGATCAGGCCGATACCCACCGGAAAATTGATGTAGAAACCTGCGCGCCAGGACACCCACTGCGCCAGTACGCCACCTACGATCAAGCCCACGGTCGCTGACGCGCCTGCGGCTGCGGCGTAGTAGGAAACCGCTCGGTTACGTTCGTGACCTTCAGCGAAATGGATCTGCAACAGCGCGAGGGTCGATGGCGCAAGTACGGCTGCGCCAATGCCTTGAATTGCACGCCATGACAGCATCCATATAGCTGAGTGGGAAGCGGCGATGGCCAGCGAAGCTACGACGAACACCGCAAGGCCAGAGACGAACATCCGTCGGCGTCCCAGAATGTCCCCGGCACGGGCGCCCAGCAGCATAAAACCACCGAACGTCAAGGTGTAAGCGCTCTGTACCCACGCGAGATTGGCTTCGCTGAAACCCAACTGTTGATGAATCTTGGGAAGGCCGGTCAGCACCACGGATATGTCGAGCACGATCATCACATAGCTGATCAGGATGATCGCCAAGATGGCGCCCCTGTGAGTGGCCTGGGGAGGGCTTGAGTACAAGCTCATGGTATTTCCGAAGTCCGGTGAAGGAGTTCAGACCACTATAAGCTCGGTTCCCGAGTGCGATAAGATGCCATAATCCGAATGCTCTTATAAGTCAGGCTAATCAATGGCGAACGAAAATTACAACGAGTTGGCGGCGTTCGTCATGGTCGCCCGAGAGCGCAGCTTTACCCGAGCTGCGGCGAAGCTGAGTGTTTCGCAGTCGGCACTGAGTCAGACGGTGAGGGGGCTTGAAGAGAGACTCGGACTGCGGCTGCTCACCCGCACGACCCGAAGCGTAGCGCCAACTGAGGCGGGGACGCGCTTGTTCGACACCCTTGCGCCGCGTTTCGAGGAGATTGCTCAGGAACTCGCCTCCCTGAGTCTGCTGCGCGACAAGCCGTCAGGGACCATCCGCATCAATGCGGGCGAACACCCGGCCATTTCGGTTCTTCAGCCAGCGCTACGCAAGCTTGTGCCAGATAACCCAGACCTTCGGGTGGAGATCATCGTCGACTATGGGCTCACCGATATCGTGGCTCAGGGCTTTGACGCGGGAGTGCGAATGGGCAACCAAGTGGCCAAGGACATGATTGCGGTACGTATCGGCCCCGATCTACGCATGGCCATTGTCGGCGCCCCAGAATACTTTTCTCGTTACGGGGTCCCGCGAACACCCCAGGACCTTACGACGCACAATTGCATCGGGATCCGGTTGCCAACGTATGGCGGCATTCCTCCTTGGTCACTCGACAAAGATGGCCATGAATTCAACGTGCGCGTTGAAGGACAACTCGTATTCAACAACATCAGCCTTCGTCTGAACTCAGCCCTGGATGGATTAGGTCTTGCCTATCTTCCAGAAGATCAGGTGCTTGCGGATCTCGACGCCGGGCGGCTGGTTCGGGTTATGGAGGATTGGTGCGAGCCATTCCCGGGCTATCACCTCTATTACCCTAGTCGTCGTAATGCATCCTCAGCCTTCACTCTGCTGGTTGAGACTTTGCGTTATCTCGAGTGAGTCTCGTGGATCTGGCAAGGGCGACAGCAGCAGTCCGCATTTCACAGCCTGAAGGAAGTGACGCCAGCGTCCGCTTCAGCCGATTGCTGCCGGTGAAGCTCGCGTCCAGACTCGGTACATGAGCTGAGCAGCTTGAGAGTGCTGTGGACGACGATGGCAACTCAAACACCAGACAACCCCTGTTACCAGGAGTGCGATGGGCGCCATTTCATAGGTATCGGGTAACCGCTGTTCCCATAGAAAACCAAACACCAGCGCCGCCAGCGTCTCGATCACAAGCACCTGCCCGCTGAGCGCCAGCGGCAGAAGTCGGCTCGCCTGATTCCAGCACGCGCCACCCACGACTGAACAGAGAAGGGCAACTCCCCCTGCCACGAGGAAGAGAGGATCAGGCGGCTAGTGAAGAGTGTGGGCTGGCATTCCATCGCATGCATCCTTTGCAAATGCTGTCCGGGGAGACGTTACTCTGTCAGACAATAAGCCAGGTTGTCGACTGGTTGCTTCTGACGGGTTGCAGCCGGTGGTGATAGGCAGCAATCGACCAATAGCAGCCATTGGTAGCAGGTTGAACTTGGCTAAAACGGTGTTTGAAAAGCCAGGCCCCTTTAGTCTAGTCGCTGCTGCTACCCATCAGAATCCATCGTTTACCATGGGCAGTAATATCGAACGAGAATTCCCAAAACACTGGATACGCAGGATGGCCTTTTGTTAGCCAAAATGAAGTGATGGCGCTGGCTTGGTCAATGTTCACATAGGCGAATAGCGTCTCTAACAGGATGAGAATTTCTGAGCGTTTCTCCGCTAGATCTATTGGACCATAACCACCATCACCCAAATGCAGCATGTGCTCTGTGATCTCCCTGCGAGCTTCGCTTGCCGTTACGCAAGACTTGCTACCAATGATTACGTCATTGCCAACGGCATGGAACAGCTGCGCCTCAAGTGTTTTGCTTAGGCCAAAAGGTCCATAGGTGTTTATCCAGACGGCATAATTGAATCCGTACAAGAGATGCTCAAGCCTGAGGATTTCGTCTGAACGGGTATCTTGCACTATACGCATTGTGGCTCCATCGCTTAACATTTTGGCTGATATTGTGACGTAAAACGCCGTTGCGAACACGTTTGGGAAGATCAGGCTTTGCCCATTTCCTCGTACGAAGCATCGACGAACGTGATGTGCTCATCCCAAGCAACTTCAGCGAGATCCCGGATAATTTCAGCGAGCGTCTCAACATCAGTTTCATGAGCTTCGATGCAGGCCAATCGTCCGGGTGACCAGTCGATGACGGAGCACTGTGGATACTTCCCTACCAGTGCGGACAGCGCTTCCTGAGGCGGCTCTTTGCGGGTGTACATGAAATCAAAGTATGGGGCACTGGCATTCTGAAGCGGGTACACCAGAACCCAAGCATTTGATGGGGTGGGAAAGTATATGTAGACGCTACGGTGCGCCCACTCCGGCCCACTGTGCTTGATGTGGCTAAGTACGTCGATGATCGAATGGCAATCAGCAATTCGGGTCATTCGATCAGGCTCAAACATCCCAGCCCCAAGCTGGGTTGCTGCGTTACTGATCAGAAGTGCTGTCATTCTGATTTTTCTCTTCACCGCACTACCTTATTTTCGAAGACTTCTGGCCGATTGCTGCCCATCGAAAAAGGCCTCTCAATAGCCAGTCTCTTGGCTCCCAGTGCTATGGCGTAGCCCAAGGTTACTCAGAGGAATGAACGTATCCGCTGCCATTCCTTCCAGCACTCTTCCGGAACGATGTCTCTGTAACCCCGTTCTTTCTCCAATGCAAAAGCGGCACTGAAAGGCACTGCTGTCGCGGTTGCATGATCTCGAATCTCAAGCACCTCAACCTCGCTAAGTGGTGTGCCTTTGCGATCCTCCGCCGCTTTAAGCAGGCATACCAGCGGCGGAATAAAAACGAGACATAGCGGATCTGTAGACAAAGGTTGCCTCTTGGGGAGGGTAATCGGGATTGAAGATTGCAGCTTATAGGCCTGGTAGAGCAAACGCCAAGTCCAAGCCCCCCTTTGGCTGCTTTAGAACGACTCGGCGATCCGTTATGGGTCAAGAATTGCCGGTTGAAGGTGGCAGCGAACGACCCGTAGCAGATTGTCAGCCCCCCAGAAATTTTTAAGTGGAGATTATCGTATCAAATGCGATGTAGGCCGGTGAAGTCCCGCCAATACAAGGTTTCCTCGAACTGGAAGGTTATCAGGAAAAGGGGTAAACACGTCTCAGCAATGGATTAGGCAATTTTGCCTAGATCGTCCATGGTCGAGTGCCCTTCCGGTTCAGGGCCTTTGATTCTAATGAAACAGCGAGTAGCGACGCGGAAGTCCATTCCCTTCGTATCCTCAGCGTAAATCATAGAGTCTGTGGTTACTCCATCGGCAGTCAATTTGAGGCCCGAGATAAAAGCAGCTTCCAGACCACCGTCCAGCATGTTGACTTCCGACGCCCCCGCATTTTTTAGGCTTGCCCAAGCGTCGAGGTTGTGAGCGCATTATCAGCTTCAAGGTATAGATCTAAACTCACTTATCCCGTTCCTCTTTGGGTTGCAATCGAACTAAAATTATTGCCATGGGAGTGCACCGAACATGGGTCTTGGAAATGAAAAAATTCGAGAGTTGGGAACAGCCTTGGCGCTTTTTTATGAGGTCTTGTCAGCATCCCCCTATCTGGATCCTGATGCGCGTGAGATGTTGTACACCATATGGATTGCAGCAATCGAGTACCAAGCTGGCGGATGAGCAACGACCTTGAAGCTAGTCGCTTAGTCGCAGACGCTCGCCTCAAGTCAGATTTCCCATGGTTTCCCAAGCAGGCGCGGCGGCAACTCGTGAACGCTGTATCTTATCAATGGCGTTAGCGCTGGACTTGGTAATTTTGTTGGCTGAACGAGCCGATCGTAGGCGGCATTTAGTGGCGACTCTCAACTGTGGATTCAACCGGTGCACGCAACACATTGGCTGAATCTCTGAGCTGGCGTCTCATAGTTTAGTGTCTTTCGTGGACGTTGATTCAGCATCCGGGCTACTTCGTTGAGCCGCTCCTGAGAGTAGATTGAGATATCGATGCCTTTCGGAAAATACTGTCTCAGCAGGCCATTGGTATTCTCATTGGTCCCTCGTTGCCAAGGGTTTTGAGGGTCGCAGATGTACACCTGGATATCTGTGGCCAGCGTAAAAAGAGCATCTGCCGCCATCTCTTTCCCTCTGTCCCAAGTCAATGTTTTATAGAGTTCGTGAGGGAGCAGACGGGCATTTTCGATCATCGCGCCTACGACTGAGACCGTGTCTTTGCTGGCGACTTCAATCAGCATAACGTAGCGCGTTTGCTGTTCAACTAGCGTTGCGATCCGGCTGTTCATGCTACCAAACAGCAGATCACCTTCCCAATGCCCAAGCACCGCCCGGTCTGCGATCGGGACGCTCACTGATCGAAACGGTGTCGATTATCTTGCCGTGATTATTCGTTTTTTGCGTGTGATGCCTCGATCTACGCATAGCTCGGGAACGCCTCAGGTGCGCCAAAAGCTCCTTCTTGAGAGCCTGCGGGCCTGAATATAGAGAGTTCGATAGATCGTTTTCGCTCAGGTGCTGGGCGACGGGATCGAGCGTTACGGCATCGACGGTGTAAAGGACGGCACCCTGGAGGATATTCCAGTCAAGGACTGGCCGGGCGGTGAAGAATCCACCGCCGCGTCCTGATGCCGTTTATTGCCAGTGAAGCGGATGACCTTCGATGGGGTCATCGATGGCCGGCTGGGGTGTCTCAGGCCTCCAGCCGCGCGATCACGTCATTGAGCCCCACTGACAACGTATGCAGGTTCTCGCTCGCACTCTGGGTGCGCAGCACATTGCTTTGGTTGGTGGTGGCAATCGCGGTGATTTCCGTAAGATTGCGCGAGATATCGTCGGCCACCGAAGTCTGCTCTTCCGCCGCCGTCGCGATCTGCCGATTCATGTCACGGATGGCTTCCACCGCCGTGGTAATGCGAGCCAGCGAAGAGCCCGCCAAGGCGACTTGATCGACACTTTCCTGACTGCGTGCCTGACCACTTTCGATGGCGTGTGCGGCATCGATGGCCCCGGTTTGCACCGAGTTGATGATCTGGTTGATTTCTGCCGTCGAAGAGGCCGTGCGCTGAGCCAGGGTGCGGACCTCATCGGCCACCACTGCAAAACCGCGACCCGCATCCCCAGCGCGTGCAGCTTCGATCGCCGCGTTGAGGGCCAGCAGGTTGGTCTGATCGGCGATGCTGCGAATCACTTCCAGCACCTTGCCGATCCGGCCGCTGTCGCTTTCCAGGCGACGAATGACATCGGCCGTATTGCTGATCTCGACGCGCATCTGGTTGATCGCCTTTACGGTGGCACTCATGACCCGGCCGCCTTCCTGAGAACTCTGGTCGGCTTCATCGGCGGCATGCGCTGCCTGAGCGGCATGGCGCGCCACTTCCTGGGCGGTGGCAGACATCTCGATCATCGCAGTGGCGACCTGATCGGTACGCTCGAACTGCTCGTGGGTGCCCTGGGCCATCAATGCCGCGATGGCCTTCAGCTCACCGCCGGCGCTGTCCAGGTCGGTGGTGCTGCGTTTGAGGCGGGTGAACGTGTCGGCCAGAAAGTCGCGCAGCGTGTTGGCCGCAATCGCCAGTCGGCCCAGTTCATCCTGACGCGTGACCGCGACCCGATCGCTGAAGCGCCCTTGACTCAATTGCGCGACGTATTCGATGAGCATGGTGATCGGCCCGACGATGTTGCGGTTGACCACCCACAGCGTCAGCAGCCCCACCAGCAGGGCAGAGGCGAGCATCACCAGCGTACCGATGAGGATGGTCCTGTCGGCGGCAGCGCTGATGGTTTGCGATCGCTCATCGCTCAACGTGCGCAGGCTGATCACCAGCTCGCTCATTTGATCGCTGGCAGGGCGATCGACACCCTTGACTGCTTGGTCGCCGGCTACCGGATCGCCGCCGGCGGCCACGAATGCGTCGCGCCCTTTGCGATACGCCACCCCCAGTGCGCGGTGCTCTTCACGCAACTTGTCGACCTGGGCGCGGGTCGCCGCATCCAAATCGCTCATGGCGCTCAAACGGCCCAGGGTGTCCTGAACCTGGCGCTCCTGATCTTCGAATTGGCCCCAGAACTTGTCGCGATCCGCAGGCTGTTTGCCACGCAGCAGCACGTTTTTCCATTCCTGCACCTGAATCTTGAATTGCAAATTGGCCTGATCGACCAGTTGCGAAGCGTGCAGAGGGCCGTCCAGCAGCCCGCGATAGGCGTGAACGTTGCTGGACAGAAATTGGAAGCACGCCAGCGCGATCAGCAGCACCAGTACCAGGCTGCCGCCGAGCAGTGCCAGAATCTGCAGTCTCAGGGATTTGAACATGTGGGGACTCTCATCAGGGGGCGTACGGTGCTCGGAATGCATCCGAAAGGTGCTTGCTCGTCGTATCCCTGACTGTGCACAACGCAGCTCAGAAACAGGGCTGCTACTGCTTGAGTCGGCTCCGCTGGAAGATTCTTTAAGCGCCAATCATCAACCCAGCCGGGTGGTTGGTGCGATCACAAAAAAGGCGCTCATCGATGAATGAGCGCCTCCATGACTGTGCTCGCGCGTTCTTGAGGCGGTCCCTCAATACCCCGCAGCAGCGCCATTGCTGCGAGGATCGAACGCCCCCTCGTATGTGCCATTGCCCAAGCGCACCGCAGCGCCGGCATGGCCCATGGTTTCGGTAAACGCGTCCAGCACCTCTACATCGTGGCCCAGTTGGCGCAGTTGCTCCAACACCTCGGCGGGTATGCGCGATTCGACTTTCAAGCTGTCGGTACTTTCGCCCCACGTGCGCCCCAGCAGCCAGCGGGGTGCAGTCACCGCCTGCTGCAAAGGCTGACCGAACACCGCATAGCGGCTGAACACCGCTGCCTGGGTTTGCGGCTGGCCATCGCCGCCCATGGTCCCGTACACCAGGGCGCGGCCATCGTGCAGGCGGGCCGCGGCGGGGTTGAGGGTGTGAAAGGGTTTTTTGCCGGGCAGCAGTGTCAGCACGTGCTCGGGGTCGAGGCTGAACGAGGCGCCGCGGTTCTGCCAGTTGAGGCCGGACGCGGGCAGTACCACGCCGCTGCCGAACTCGTGGTAGATGCTCTGGATAAACGACACGGCCATGCCGTCGTTGTCGATAACGCCCATCCAGATGGTGTCGCCCGGGCCTTTGCCCTGGCCCCAGGGCTCGGCGTGGTGCAGGTCGATACGCGCCGCCAGGGCCTTGAGGTATTCCTCGGTCAAGCAGGCTTGCGGGTCGATGGTCATGTGCGTGGGGTCGGTGATATGCGCATCGCGCACCGCGAAGGCGAGCTTGGTGGCCTCGACCAGAATATGGATATGCTCGGCCGAATCGGCCGTGTGTTGGCCCAGCCCAGCGTGGTCAGCGATCCCCAGAATCAACTGCGAGACCAGCCCCTGGCTGGGTGGCGTGAGGTTGTACACGGTGCCGGCGCTGTGGGCCAGTTGCAGCGGGCGCACTTGGGTAGCGCGATAGTTGGCCAGGTCTGCGCGGGTGACGGGCGAGCCCAGCGCGGCCAGGTCACGGGCGATGGAGTCTCCCAAGCGGCCGCGGTAGAAACCGTCCAGGCCTTCCTCGGCCAGGGTGCGCAGAGTGGCAGCCAGGCGAGGTTGCTGGAACAGGCTGCCCGCTTGCGGCGGCTGGTCATCGTGCAAAAAGGTCTCGGCAAAGCCGGGGATAGCGTGCAGCTCGGCCAGTTTGCTGGTGGTCGCCGCGTGCTGCGAAGGGGTGGTGGGGATCCCCGCGCTGGCGTAATGAATGGCGTCTTCGAGCAGCCGTGGCAGCGCTGTTTGCCCACCCCACTGGCGGGACAGCTCCAGTGCCAGTTGCCAGCCGCCCACCGTGCCGGCGACGGTCAGCGCCGCATCGACGCCGCGGGTGGGGATGCGGCTCATGCCAGCATAGCGCTCAAGTGTCGCCAGGCTCCCGGCCGGGCCGCTCGCATCGATTGCCACCGGCTCGCCGTGGGCCGGCATGATCAGCCAGAAGCCGTCGCCCCCCAGGCTGTTCATGTGCGGGTAGACCACGGCGATGGTCGCTGCCGCCGCGACCATGGCTTCGATCGCGTTGCCGCCGTCGCGCAGGACGGCCAATGCCGACTGCGCCGCAAGGCTGTGGGGAGCGACAGCGATGCCGCGGGCGGCGAGTGTGGTGTTCAACATCGTTGCAATCCTCGTGGGGCAGTTTAAAGGGCGTGCTTGGCCAGCCAACTGGCACGCAGGCGCTTGAGGACGAAAAATGCCAGCGCTGCGGTGATCAGGTCGAAGCTGATGGCCACGGCGAAGACCGGGATCCAGCTCTCGGTGTATTGGTGCAGCAGTGCCGCGACCGGGCCGCCGAAAATCGAGCCGATGCCTTGAGCCATGTACAGGATGGTGGTCGCGTGCCGGGTGCCGAAGGTGTCCGTGAGGGTCGATGGAAACAGCGAGAAGATTTCACCCCAGCCCAGGAATACCACCCCCGATAGCAGCACGAACAGCACCGGGTTGTCGCTGGTCGACAACCACAGCGTCATCGCGATGCCTTCGAAGCAAAAGGCCAGCGCCATGGTGTTCTCCCGGCCCCAGTGGTCCGAGATCCAGCCAAACAGCGGCCGCGTGAGGCCGTTGCAGATGCGGTCGATGGTCAGGGCCAGCGGCAGGGCGTTCATTCCGAATACCATGACCTGGGTCATGCCGAAGTCTTTGGCGAAGCTGGCCATTTGTGAAGTGACCATCAGGCCTGACGTGGACATCATCGTGAACATGATGAACATCAGCCAGAACAGCGGCGTCTTGAGCATCTGTTTGGGCGGTACGTCGACGACGCTCTTGCCCACCTGCACTTGTGCCGCTGCGTACTGCTCGGGCGGCTGGCGCAGAAACTGCGAAGCCAGCAGCCCCACCAGCCCCAGCGCGGCACCGAAGATCAACAGGGTGGTTTCCATGCCGACACTGGCCAGCGCGTTGCTGATCGGAAAGGTGGTGACCATGGCCCCCATGCCGTAGCCCGCGGCCACGGCTCCGGCGGCCAGCCCGCGGCGATCCGGGAACCAGCGCACCATCAGGCCGACGATGCCGACATAGACGATGCCGGTACCCAGACCGCCCACCACGCCGTAGCTCAGATACAGCTCGGTCAGGGACGAGGCCTGGCTGGCGAGTATCCAACTGAGCCCGGAGAGCCCGCAGCCGGTGGCGATTAACTGCTTGATGCCGAAGCGATCGACCAGATAACCCTGCACGGGCGAGAAGAACGTTTGCAGGATGATCAATAGCGAAAAGGTGACCTGAATCTGTGCCAGCGAGCCACCGAGTTTGGCGCTCAGGGGACCGGTGAAGAGTGTCCATACATATTGCGGACTAGAAATAGCCATCATGCAGATTAGGCCCGCGATCAACTGTTGCCAGCGCGCGCCAAGAACTTTGGGGACGGATGTTTCGAGGCTTGCAGGTGCGCTTTTCATGGGCTCGACTCAGACGGTTATCGATGTAACCAACCTGAGCAAGGGGTGTGCCATTAACGTTATTTAATTAAATTTAAAGATATAAAGATCAGGGCCATCCAAAAGTCGCCCACACACTAAGCTTTTGCCTTAGAGCAAAATATAACGAATAGAACTATATAATTAACAGGGAATTAATCTACGCCTTTGGCAATACGCAGTCTGTCGCCAGTCGCCCATTATGTATCGTCAAACGGACACGATGCAGCTCGCCGCAGTGCGCTCGGTGCCACTAATGGTGCAGGGTGCACCCGGACGGTGCCCGGGCATGCGCCTCAGGTGGCTGCCCCCTGAGCAGGGGCAGCCTTACCTCAGTACGCCGCCACCAATCCATCCTTGCGTGGATCGGTCCCGCCCACATAGCCGTGGGCAGTGCGCTGAATGATCTGCGCGCCACCAAAGGCGAACACGCCGCTGGGGTCCTCGACCTCGATGTCGTGCCCCTTGGCCTTGAGCGCCGCCACGACCTGCGGGTCGAAAGAGCGCTCGACGGCCACTTTCAAGCCGGCCTCCAGGCGCCAGCGCGGTGCGTCGGCGGCGGCTTGCGGGTTTTGCTTGTAGCGCAGGATGCGCATCATCATCTGCAAGTGCCCTTGTGCCTGCATTGGCCCACCCATCAAGCCGAAAGACATCAGCGGCGTGCCGTCGGCGTTCATCACGAAGCCCGGGATGATGGTGTGGAACGGCCGTTTGCCGGGGGCCACGGTGTTGACGTGATCGGGATCGAGGGTAAAGCCCGCGCCGCGGTTCTGCAGGCTGATACCGGTGCCCGGCACCACCACGCCCGAGCCGAAGCCCATGTAGTTGGACTGGATGAACGAGATCATCATGCCGCTCTCGTCGGCCGCCGACAGGTACACCGTGCCGCCCGCTTTTGGCGAGCCGTGGCCCGGATTGGCCGCCTGGTCGCCGACCAGCGACGCGCGGTCCATCAAGTAGGCCGGGTCGAGCAATTGCGCCGAGCGCAGGCGCATGTGGCTTTCGTCCGCGACATGCTCGTCGAGATCGGCCAGCGCCAGCTTCATCGCCTCCAGCACCGGGTGCACGGTCTCGACGCTGTCTACCGGATGCTCGCCCACGCCTAAAGCCTCGAGCAGGGTCAAGCCCGACAAAGTCGCGATGCCCTGGCCGTTGGGCGGCAGTTCGTGAACCACGGCGCCGGCATAGGGTACCGACAGGGTGTCGATCCAGTCGACGCTGTGGGTGGCCAGGTCTTCCAGGCTCATGACACTGCCGTTGGCATTGGCATGCGCAATGATGGCCTGCGCCAGCTCGCCACGGTAGAACGATTCGCCCTTGCTGGCAGCGATGGCCTGCAGGGTTTTCGCATGATCCTTGAGGGTGATTTTCTCGCCAGCCTTGGGCGCCTTGCCACCCTGCAGGAAGCACTCGGAGAAGCCTGGCTGGTCCTTGAGCAAATGCGCGCCACGACGCCACAACTCGGCAATGATCGGCGTGACTTGATAACCGTCTTGGGCATAGCCGATGGCGGGCTCGGCGAGGGTGGCGAACGGCAGCTTGCCGTAGCGCTCGGACAACGCCACCCAGGCCGACACCGCGCCCGGCACGGTCACGGCGCCCCAGCCGCGTTGCGGCATTTCGGTTTGCCCAGCGAAATACTCCGGCGTCCAGGCCTTTGGCGAGCGCCCGGAGGCATTGAGACCTTGCAGCTTTTTACCGTCCCAGACGATGGCGAACGCGTCGCTGCCGATGCCGCAACCAGTGGGCTCGACCACGGTGAGCACCATGGCGGCGGCGATGGCGGCGTCCACCGCATTGCCGCCTTTGCGCAGCATGTCGAGCCCGGCCTGGGCGGCCAGCGGCTGAGAGCAAGCGACCATGTTGCTACCCATCACGGGCGAGCGGGCGGAGGTGTAGGGTTGGCTGTAGTCCAGATCATCGTGCATGAAGGCGGTCTCTTTGGCAGTGATGCTTAAGGATGGATACTAGAGGCGTGATCAGCTTTTCGGGTCGAGGGCATCGCGCAGGCCATCGCCCAGCAGGTTGAAACACAGCACCGTGATGTAGATCGCCACGCCCGGCGCGATCGACATCCACGGCGCCTGTTCCATGAAATTCTTCGCGGTGTTGAGCATCGAACCCCAGGACGGCGAGGGCGGTTGCTGGCCCAGCCCGAGGAACGACAAACTGGCTTCGGCGAGAATAGCCGACGCGATGGTCAGCGTCGCTTGCACCACCAGTGGCGACAGCACGTTGGGCAGTACATAGCGCAGGATGATCCAGCGGTCGGGCAGGCCGATGGCGCGGGCGCCTTCGAGGTAATCCTCGTGGCGGATCGCTAATACCTGACCGCGCGTCAGGCGGCAGAAAATCGGCATCGCCGACAGCCCGATGGCGATCATCGCGTTGGTCAGGCTTGGGCCTAAAAAGGCTCCCAAGGCAATCGCCAGCACCAGGAACGGACACGATAGCAGCGCCTCCATGATGCGCGAGATGATCGCGTCGAGCTTACCGCCAAAGTAGCCAGCGATCAGCCCCAGGGGCACGCCGATGAGCATGGCGATCGCCACCGACACACCGCCCGCCAGCAACGAGCTGCGCGCACCCCACAGCAAGCGCGAAAACAGATCGCGGCCCAGTTCGTCGGTGCCCAGCCAATGCAACATCGACGGCGCTTTGCGCACCAGCAGGAAGTTGGCTTTGAGCGGGTCGTACGGCGCGATCCACGGCGCCAGCAGCGCGGCCAGAATGAACAGCAACAGCACCCCGGAGCCGATGACCGCGCCTTTGTTGGCGAGGAATTTACGCACGAACGGCGAGCGGCTGCGCGGCGTGAGGGTGAGGTCGGTCGAGGCTGAATCGGTCGCAGCGACGAAGCTCATGAGGCAGTCCTCAAGCGTGGATTGATCAGGCGATAGAGCACATCGGCCAGCAGGTTGAGCAGCAGGAAACCGATGGCGACGCACAGCACCACGCCTTGCACCACCGCGTAATCGCGATTGAACACGGCGTCCACAATCATCTTGCCGAACCCCGGAATGCTGAACACCTGCTCAGTGAGCACCGCCCCGCCCAGCAGCTCGCCGAACAGCAGGGTGGTCAGGGTCACGATCGGCATCAGGGCGTTGCGCAGGGCGTGCTTGAGGATCACCGTGCGCGGCAACAAGCCCTTGGCTCTTGCGGTGCGCACATAGTCGGCGCGCAGCACTTCGAGCATGGCGCTGCGGGTGTGGCGCATCAGCACCCCGGACAGCCCGGCGCCGAGCACGAAGGCCGGCAGAATCAGGGTCTTGAGGTTCTGCCCAACGTCCTCACCCAGCGGCACGAAGCCCGAGGCGGGTAGCCATTGCAGCTTCACGGCGAAGATCATGATCAGCACAATCCCCAGCCAGAAGTGCGGAATCGAGATGCCCGACAGGGCAAAGATATTCGCGCCGTAATCCACCGCCGTGCCTTTGCGCACCGCAGAGATCACCCCGGTGGGAATGCCGATCAGCAGCGCGATGAGCAACGCCAGCACTGCCAGTTCCAGGGTCACCGGCAGCTTGGACGCCAGCAGGACGGTCACCGGCTGCTCGGTGCGCAGCGAGGTGCCGAAGTCGCCTTGCAGCACGTTGCCGACCCAGTGCAGGTACTGCAGCGGCACCGGATCGTTGAGCCGGTATTTATCGCGCAGGTACGCCATCACCGCAGGGTCGCGCTCTTCGCCGGCCATGGCCAGCACCGGATCACCCGGCAGCAGTTTCTGCAGGGTGAAGACGAACAGCGACACCAGGATCAGCGTCGGAATGGCGCTGAGCAGGCGTCTGAAGATGAACGTCAGCATGCGCGCTCCTCGGCAGGTGCCCAGATCATTTGAAGGCGACGTCGGTCAGGCGGATCAAGCCGTCCGGGCTTGGCACGAAGCCGCTCAGTTTGTTGCTCATGGCAATGATGCGCGGGTCGAAATACAGGTAGGTGCCCGGCACATCGACTGCCATCAAGCGCAGGGCTGCGGCGTACAGCGCCTGGCGCTGGGTTTGGTCGTTGGTGGTGCGCGCCTTGTTGAGCAGATCGTCGAGCTTGGGATCGCAGAAATGGCCGTCGTTCTGCCCGCCCTTGCAGGTGACGAATTGATGGATGTTGCCATCCGGATCAGGCCGCCCGGACCAGGCCGTCATGCCGATCTGGAAGTTGCCCGCCTGTTGCTCGCTGAGCAGCGTGGCGTACTCGGTGGCGACCAGATTGACCTTGAAGCCGGCCTCATCGGCCATGGCCTGAACGATCTGCCCGACCTGCTGGGCGATGGGGTTGTTGGCGACTTTGAGCTCGACTTCAAGCGGCAATTTCACCCCGGCTTCGGCCAGCAGTTTTTTGCTTTGCTCCACGTCGCGCGCCGGGATCGGCAGGCTCTTGTCGTAGTACGGACTACTGGTCGGGAAAGGCTGGGCACTGGGTGCGTACAAGCCTTCAAACACCACCTGATTGATCGCGTCCCGGTCGATGGCCAGCTCGAAGGCCTGGCGCACGCGCTTGTCCTGGCCGATCGGGGTTTTCGCGCGCTCGCCATTGCTGGTGTTGTACATCAGCTGCATGTAGCCCAGCCCCGGAGTGTTGAACACCTGCAGTTTGCTGTCGGCCCTGGCGGTTTTCACGTCGGTGGGTGCCACGCGCTCGATGATGTCCAGGTCGCCGGAACGCAGGTTGGCCAGGCGCACCGAGGTGTCCGGGATCGGCAGGAAAATCACCTTGTCGAAGTGGTAGGCCTGCTTGTTCCAGTAGTTGTCGAAGCGCTCCAGCACGATGCGATCCTGCTGCACGCGCTGGACGAACTTGTAGGGCCCCGAGCAGATCGGCTTGGCGCCGACCTCGGTGGCCGATGCCTTGGGCGCGAGCATCATGCCGGCGCGATCGGAGAGCTGCGAAATCAACGTGGCATCGGGTTGCTTGACCTTGATGGCGACGGTTTTTGCGTCGATTACCTCAACGCTCTCTACCGACGACAGTTCGCTCTTGCGCAGCGAGTCGGGCAGGGTGCGAGCGCGGTCCAGGTTGAACTTCACGGCGGCCGCGTCGAACACTTCGCCGTCGTGGAAGGTCACGCCGTCGCGCAGGGTCATGGTCAGCGTCTTGCCGTCCTCGCTCCAGTGCCAGGCGGTGGCCAGTTGCGGCACGTAGTTGAGCTGCGGGTTGATGTCCACCAGCTTGTCGCACAGGGCGGTGTAGACCAGCCTGCCGGAGTAGGTGCGCGAGCGATGCGGGTCGAGCACGTCAGGGTCATCCTGAATGCCGATGCGCAGCGTCGTTTCGGCAAAGGCAGCGTTGGCAGCGAGCAGTAGCAGGGTGCCGGTCATGAGCTGTGCGAACTTCATTGCTGACTCTCCAGAGATAAGGCCTGATGGCTTTTGAATAGATCCAGGCGTCGGGTATAGGCCGCGCTGGGTGTAGGGACGATCAAGGAGCCGGCCCCTGCATTGGCGATTTCGCGCCAGTAATGGCAGGCGACCTGACGCTCGCCCTCGACGCTTTCGAACAGCGGTTTGAGCTCGCGGCACAGCGGTCGAACATGCGGGCAGCGGGTGTGAAAACGACAGCCCGACGGCGGCTTGCTGGGGCTGGGCATGTCGCCGCCGAGCACGGCGCGCGGGTGACGCAGGTCGGGGTGGCTGACCGGTACTGCGGCCATCAGCGCTTGGGTGTAAGGGTGCAGTGGCGTTTCGAACAGGGCATCGACGGGTGCCAGTTCGACGATTTCGCCCAGGTACATCACCGCCACGCGATCGCTCATGTGGCGAATCACCGCGAGGCCGTGGGCGACGATGACCAAGGTCAGGCCGAACTGATGCTTGAGGTCTTCGAGCAGGTTGACCACTTGCGCCTGGACCGAAACGTCCAGCGCCGACACCGGCTCGTCGCCGAGAATCAACCGCGGTTCGGAGGCCAGCGCGCGAGCGATACCGATGCGCTGGCGCTGGCCGCCGGAAAACTCATGGGGGTAGCGGCTGCCGTGTTCAGGCGCCAGGCCGACGGTGCGCAGCAGTTCGGCGACCTTGTCCTGGCGCGCGCTGCGGCTGTCATCGCGGTGCAGCCAGATCGGCTCGCCGACGATGGCTTCAACGCTCATGCGCGGGTTCAGCGAGGCGAACGGGTCCTGGAAGATGATCTGCAAGTCGCGACGTACCTGGCGCAGCTTGTCCGGGGCCAGATTGGCCAGGTTGCGGCCTTCGTAGATCACGTCGCCGGCGGTGGGTTTGAGCAGGTTGAGCAGCACCCGACCCAATGTCGATTTGCCGGAGCCGGATTCCCCCACCAGCGCCAGGGTCTCGCCCCTGCGCACGGCCAGCGATACTTCGTTGACCGCCTGCACGGGGGGCTTTTTGCGCTGCAGCAGGCCGGTTTCACTGCTGAAGTGCTTGCTGACGGCGACGCTTTCGAGGATCGGCTTGTCAGTGTCGGGGCGCAACGCTGGATCAGGTTCCGGCTTCATGCAATGACTCCCACATGCTGTTCCAGCGGCACGCGAATGCACGCGGCGAAGTGCCCGGGCGAGACCTCCACCAACGGCGGACGGGCCTGGCGACAGGCGCCGATAACGAACGGGCAACGCCCGGCAAAGCGGCAACCGCTGGGCATCTCTACCGGTGTCGGCACACGGCCGTTGATGGTTGCCAGGCGCCCTTCGCGAGGGCCGATCGACGGCATCGAGCCCATCAGCCCGATGGTGTACGGGTGTTGTGGGTCGTCGAACAGGGTCTTGACCGAGCCGCTCTCTACCACCTGCCCGGCGTACATCACCAGCACCTCGTCGGCCACTTCGGCGACCACGCCCAGGTCATGGGTGATGAGGATCATTGAGGTGCCGGTTTCGGCCTGCAGGTTGGCCACCAGTGCGAGGATCTGCGCCTGAATGGTCACGTCCAGCGCGGTGGTGGGCTCGTCGGCGATGATCAGCGCCGGGTCGTTGGCCAGCGCCATGGCAATCATCGCCCGTTGGCGCATGCCGCCGGACAACTCGTGTGGATAGGCGTCCAGGCGCTGCACGGCGTCAGGCACGCGGACTTTTTCGAGCATCTGCAGCGCCCGCTGGCGGGCTTCTTTGCGCGATAGGCCTTGATGACGCATCACGCTTTCGCCGATCTGGTCGCCGAGGGTGAACACCGGATTCAGCGACGTCATGGGCTCCTGGAAAATCATCGCCATGCGATTGCCGCGCACGTTGAGCAAGCGCTCGGCGGGCATGCCCAGCAAGGGTTCGGCCAACAGGCTGGAGGCGTTGGCGCCGACCGTGGCGGTATCGGGCAACAGCCCCATCAGGGCCATGGAGGTGACGCTCTTGCCGCAGCCGGACTCGCCGACGATGGCCAGGGTCTTGCCGGGCATCACGGCAAAGGACACACCATCGACCACATTGGCCGGCGCGCCCTTGAAACGCACGCTGAGGTTGTCGACGCTTAATACCGGGGCTTGCGGATTCATGAACTCGCCTCGAGGTCTTGGTGAATGACGTTGTCGAGTGCCTGTTGCAGGGCGCGCAGATGACCGCGCATGGCCGTGGCCGCCTTGACCGGGTCGCGGCGCTCGATGGCGTCGACGATGTCATCGTGGTCGTGGCTGTAGGTGCTCAGGCGATCAGTGTTGCGCGCGCGCTGGCGCAGGTCGCGCCAGGCTGGATCGAGGCGGATGGCGTCGAGCATTTCGAAGATATCCAGCATCAACCGGTTGCCCGCCGCCTCGGCAATGCCGCGGTGCAGGGCGCTGTCCCACAACTCCAGGCCCTCGGCGTCCACTTGCTCGGCGCCTTGCTGGCGGGTGGTGCGTTCGGTGAGGCGGCGCAGTATCGCCATCTGCTCGCCGCTGGCGCGGACCGCCGCGAGGGACGCCAGCGCCGGCTCCAGATGCAACCGCGCTTCCATGACCTCACTGAAATTGGTCCGGCTCGATAATCTTGCGAAACTCATGGACGCGCTGGGCGGCGTCGGGCCCACAAAGGTGCCTTTGCCCTGGCGGCGCCAGATCTGCCCTTCGGCTTCGAGCACCGCCAGTGCCCGCCGAATCGCCCGGCGGCTCACGCCGAACAGCACCGCCAATTCTCGCTCGGTAGGCAGCGCTCGCTGGGGGAACGCCGCATGCTGGGCCACCGTCTGCCGCAGCGCGTCGAGGGCCAACTTTGAAGCGTTATCGTGGGCTGCGTCAGTGTCGAAACGTTCCATGATGGTTTCTCCTGACAAGCTCAAAAGGACGGTCGCTGCCGTTCAGGGCGGGGCTGACGATAGTTAGGCGGTTGCAATAGCGATGCCAATGAAAATTGGTTCGGGCTTGCGGACGGTGTTCAGGAAGACTTCAGCGGAAGAACGAGAGGGGAGCGGGCCAATGCCGTATTGGTTCAAGGCTTGGTTCGCGGTACTGCTTGAATTGGTTCGCCGATAAGCGAACCAATTTTTCTGCCCTGGGTTGCGGATGGGCGATGTTGAGGCGGGCGCATCGTTAGTGTGCGTGGCGTCAGCCTGTGAGGCGCTGTGTTCTGAAGTTACTGAGGTACAGGCGTCGGCAGTGCGGTGTTGTTCTGCCAGGCCTGCAAATTGGCCATTACCAGATCGGACATCGCCCGGCGGGTATCGGGGGTGGCGCTGGCCATGTGCGGGGTCAGCAACACATTCTCCAGCCCAAGCAAACCTGGGTGCGGGCGCGGCTCGTTTTCGTAGACATCCAGCGCCGCCCCCGCCAGCCGACCCTCGGCCAACGCCTGTGCGAGCGCTTGCTCATCGACCACGCTGCCGCGCCCGACGTTGATCAAATAGCCCTGCGGCCCCAGCGCCTGCAGCACCTGCTCATCCACCAGGTGATAGCTGGCAGCACCGCCGCCAACCGCCACCACCAGAAAATCTACCGCCGCAGCCAGTTCGACCGCAGTGCTGAAATAAGCGTGATCGACCGCTTGCGGCTGGCGTCCGGTGTAGGCGATCGACATGTCGAAGGCCTGGGCGCGGCGCGCGATGGCCTTGCCGATGCGACCCAGGCCGATGATGCCCAGGCGTGCACCGCTGACTTTGCGACTGAACGCGAAAGGCCCGTTCGCCCAGGCGCCCGAGCGCGTGAACTGGTCAGCCACTCGAGTGTTGCGGGCGATGCCAAGCAGCAGCGCCATGGCGAAGTCGGCGACGTCGTCGGTCAGTACATCGGGCGTGTGGGAGACCTGAATGCCACGCTCGCGGGCCGCCACGACGTCGACGCCGTCGTAGCCCACGCCGAGCACGGCGATGACCTCCAAGGCCGGCAGTTGCTCCAGCAATTGCCGGGTGACCGTGGATTCACCGTTGGCGACCAGCGCGCGAATATCAGCCGTCGCTGCGTTCACGCCGGTACCATCCTGGTGCGCCTCGACCACCTCGTAGGTGGCGTGCAGGGCTTCATCCAGCATGGGCGGCAGTTTGGCGATCTTAAGGACTCTTGGCTTCATCGAAACCTCGCGAAGGGTTGACGGGTAAAGGAGGTGCCGCACGGCGTGGACGGCCCAGATACAGACCCAGCACGCCACCTGCCAGCAGCGCCGTGGCCACCAGCAGCAGGGCATAGTCGTAGCTGTGGGTGACGTCCTTGATCAGGCCCATGACCGGCGGCAGGCCGAGGCCGGCGATATTGGCGATGGAGTTGATCAGCGCAATCGAGGCAGCCGCCGCGGCGCCGGAGAGGTACTCGGTGGTGGTCGCCCAGAACACCGGCGTCGCCGCCCAGTTCAAACCGACGGCGACCACCAGCAACCCATAGGCCAGCCACGGGTTACTGGTCGCCACCGCCAGCGCCAGCAGCACGCCGGCCAGTACCAGCGGCACGCACAGATGCCAGCCACGCTCACGCTTGCGATCCGAGTGGGTGCCGTTGAGATACATGAACACGCAAGCGAACAGGAAGGGCACTGCCGACAGCACGCTGACGGTAAAGGATTCCTGGCCCGACACCGACTTGACGATCAAGGGCAGGAACAGCGTGATGCCGATGGTGCCGAACGCCTGCAGCAACCAGAACAGGCTCAGCAACCACACCTGGCGGCTGCGAAAGGCCGTCTGCCAGGCGGCATGATGGGAAATGGGTGTTTTGGCCTGCTCGCTGGCAATGGTGCGGCTCAGCCAGTCCTTTTGCTCGGGCTGCAGCCAGTGGGTGCTTTGCGGGGTATCGGGCAGGTAGCGCAGTACCACGATCCCCAGCACTACCGCCGGCAGGCCTTCCATCAGGAACAGCCAGCGCCAGCCGCTGACCCCGAAGTAGCCATCCAGGTGCAGAAACGCGCCCGACAGCGGCAGGCCGATCACCGAGGCCAGCGCTGCGCCGATGTAGAAGAACGACATGGCCTTGGCCCGATCGCTGCGCGGATACCACTGCGACAGGTAATAGATGATCCCCGGCGTGAACCCGGCCTCGGCGGCGCCCAGCAGCAGGCGCATGCCATACAGTTGGTTGGCGCTCTGCACCAGGCTCATGCCCGCGGCGACGATGCCCCAGGTAATCATGATGCGCGCAATCCAACGGCGTGCACCGACCTTGGTCAGAATCACACTGCTGGGCACTTCCAGGAGGATGTAGGTGAGGAAGAACAGACCGACGCCCAAGCCGTACATCTGCGCGGTCAGGCCTAGCTCCGCGTTCATCTGCAGGGCGGCGACGGAGATGTTCGATTTGTCGATGTAGGCGACCATGTACAGCAACATCAGGAAGGGGATCAACTTGAGGTTGAGACGCTTCATGGTGCTGGCGTGCAGGCCCGAGTCCATGGATGGCTGGTGCATGTGGCCTCTCTATTGTTGTTATGAGAGTAAGCAACGGGGATGTAGGCCCACCATAGACGAGATTGGTTAATAGCTCAATATATGATTTGCGGTCCCATATTTAGGGATTTTATGGGTTGGGGTCCAGATGCTACGGCCTGACCGGGTGATCGTACTTTCGCATGATCCGCTCCAAGGCCCCCGTGTGACGCAACCTGTCCAGCGCGCTGGACCAGGCATTGACCACCTTGTCATCGGCGTCGCGGCTGAAGGCGATGTACAGCGAGGAGTGGTAGAGCTCGACCGGTATCTGACGCAAGGTACCGGCAGGGATATTCAGTTGGCGGCTGTTGTACGCCACGCCCGCTGCGGTATCGCCGACGATGAGGTCGGTGCGCTTGGCCAGCAGCATGCGGTACAGCTGCTGGTTGACGCTCGCGCTTCTGTCGAGGTTGTTGAAGCCTTGCGCCTGCAGCAGATCCGGTATCAGGCCGGCTTTGCGCGTGGTGATCTGTGGGGCTTGATGCAGCTCTTCGAGGGTGTTGACCGGCTGCTGCGCATCGGCCAACTGATAGGGGTAGATGGACTCTTCCACAATCGGCCCGACCCATTTGTACAACGGCTCGCGCTCAGGGGTGCGGAACAGTGAGTACAGGATCGTTTTCGGGCGGGAATTCAATAGGTAGGTAGTGCGCATACTGGGCACCAGGGCAATCTCGAAGTGATCCCCGGTGAGCGCCATGATGGCTCGCACGATCTCCGTGGTCATGCCAGTGAGCTGGCCGTTCTCCTGATAGTTATAAGGTGCCCATTCTTCAGTAACGATTTGGTAGTCATCGGCTCTGGCGGGGGAGCCAGGGATACCGAGCAACATGCACAACAGCGCTAGAATGGGTATCGACCGTTTCACGTGTCCTGCCTGATGGGCTGTGCGGAGTTCAAACTGGATGTGAATCCAGCGACCACGTGAGTATAGGTACAGACGTTGCCAGACACACGAAATCCGCGACAGCCGCTGCGCAGGAGCGTTTATGGCATCCCCAGCCACTTGGGCAGCGCCAGCGAGATGATCGGCACATAGGTGATCAGGATCAGGAACATCAACAGGATCGACAGCCACGGCAGCGCCGCGCGGATCGTCTGCCCCAACGTCAGGCCCGTGACCGCCGAGGTCACGAACAGGTTCAGGCCCACCGGCGGATGCACCAGGCCGATCTCCATGTTGACCACCATGACAATGCCCAGATGGATCGGGTCGATGCCCAGTTTCGTCGCGATCGGGAAAAAGATCGGCGCCAGGATCAGGATGATCGCCGACGGCTCCATGAAGCTGCCGGCCACCAGCAAGACGATGTTGACCATGATCAGAAAACCGATCGGCGTCAGTCCCTCGGACACCACCCAGTTGGTGATCTGCTGTGGAATCTGCTCGGTGGTCAGCACGTGGGCGAACAGCATCGCATTGGCGATGATGAACAACAGCATGATGGTCAGCCGGCCCGATTCGAGCAGCACTTTGGGGCAGTCGCGCAAGCGCATGTCCTTGTACACGAACAGCGCGATAAAGGCCGAGTACACCGCCGCCACCGCTGCCGCTTCCGTGGGCGTGAACAGGCCGCTGTAGATGCCGCCGAGGATGATTACCAGCAACAGCAGGCCCCAGAAGGCCCGGCGTGCGGTGGCTAGCCACTCGCCAATACTCACGCGCGGTTGGGCTGGGAGCTTCTTGATGCGGGCGACGATATAGATCACCACCATCAGCACCACGCCCAGCAGGATGCCGGGTACCACCCCGGCCATGAACAGCTTGCCGACCGAGGTTTCGGTCGCGGCCGAATACACCACCATCACGATCGACGGCGGAATGAGGATGCCCAGCGTACCGGCGTTGCAGATGATTCCCGCGCCGAATTCCTTGGGGTAGCCCGAGCGCACCATGCCAGCGACTGCGATCGAACCGACGGCCGCCACGGTGGCCGGCGAGGAGCCGGACAGCGCTGCGAACAGCATGCACGCCAGCACCGCCGCAATGGCCAGGCCGCCACGGATATGGCCGACGCAGGCGTTGGCAAAGTCGATCAGGCGCTTGGCCACGCCACCGGTGGTCATGAATGCGCCAGACAGCAAAAAGAACGGTATGGCCAGAAAGGTGTAGCTGTCGGAGGTCTCGAACAGCTTTATCGCCAGCGAGCTCAGGGAGTCGTGGCTGAACAGCAGAATCGATACCGCCCCCGACAGCCCCAGCGAGATTGCGATCGGCACGCCCAGGAACATGAACACGAAGAGCAGCAAAAACAGGCAGATCACCGTCATCAGTGTTGCTCCTCGCTCGGGTTGGCCAGCTTCGTCGCCTCGCGAGCTTCGTCCGCCAGGCCCAGGCCGGTCTGGCGACCGGTGTAGAGGCGATAGAAGATTTCCAGATAACGGGCAATGATCAGGGCAAAGCCGAAGGGCACGATGGCGGTGATGTAGCCGACCTTGACCCCGTAGCGGTCCAGGTCTTCAGCACCGACCCCTGCCACCAACAACGCCGACACCCATTTGTAGCTCGCCGCCAGCAATAGTCCGGCGTAGGCCATGCAACAGGCACAGGCGAGCATCGACAGCAAACGCTGCACCGGTTTGCTGGTCTTTTTCACCAGCACGTCGACGCCCAGGTGGCCGGCAGTACGCACGCCGTAGCTGATGCCGAAAAAGATCAGCCAGCCGAACAACGCCTTGGTCAGGGCCACGCTCCAGGTCATCCCCTGGGCGTAGCTCATCAGATGATCGCCGACGCTGGCCAGCGCATCGCTGGCGAATGGGACCTTGTCGCTCAGGGTGTAGAACAGCGTGTAGAGGTTGTTCAGCGCCACGTAGGTGAAGGTTACCAGGGTCATGGCGGCCAGCAGGAAGGCGATCATGCCTTCCTCGAAGCGCTCCCAGATTCGTCTGAGTGATTGCATCGGTGTTCTCCGATCAGGGCATGTGCAGGGCCGGTGAGGACGCGCAAACAGGGGCTGATAAGGCATGACTGGAGGGCCCTATCGCGGGCAAGCCTCGCTCCCACAGTGCAAACAGTTCCCTGTGGGAGCGAGGCTTGCCCGCGAAGGGGCCCGACCTTACGGCGCCTTGTTCGAGTCGTCCGCAGCTTTGATCAGATCGGCGCCAATTTCATCGGAGAACTTGTCCCACACCGGGCGCATCGCTTCGCGCCATTGCTGGCGTTGCTCGGCGGTGAGCGGGTCGATTTCGCTGGTCTTGGCGTCGATGATCTTCTGCCTGGCGGTATTGTTCAGGGCCTCAGCCTGCTTGTTCACCTCGACGGTCACCTGGTCCATGATCTTTTGCAGTTCGGTGCGGATATCTTCCGGCAGGCCGTTCCAGAACTTCGCGTTGGTGATGACCATGTAGTCGATCAGGCCATGGTTGGTTTCGGTGAAGAAGGGCTGCACTTCGTTGACCTTCTGGCTCTCGTAGTTGGACCAGGTGTTCTCGGTGCCATTCACGGTGCCGGTCTGCAGGCCCTGATAGACCTCGGCGAAACTCATTTTGCGCGGATTGGCATGAATGGCAACGAATTGCGCTTCGAGCACGCTTGAAGCCTGCACGCGGAACTTCAGGCCGCGCGCATCCTTGGGCACGATGACCTTCTTGTTGGCCGAAAGCTGCTTGAGGCCGTTGTGCCAATAGGCCAGGCCGTGGATGCCCTTGTCGTCCATTGCCGTCAGCAACGCCTTGCCTTGCGGGCCTTGCTGAAAGCGGTCGACCGCTGCCAGGTCATCGAAGAGGAAGGGCAGGTCGTAAATCTGCAGCTGCTTGGTGTATTGCTCGAACTTGGCCAGCGACGGCGCCAGGAGTTGTACATCCCCTAATAGCAGTGCCTCCATTTCCTTGCCATCGCCGAACAGCGAGGAGTTTGGATACACCTCGATCTTGACCCTGTCCTTGAGCAGCGCATCATCGGCGACCCGCTTCTGGAACATCAGCGCGCCTTGACCTTTGGGAGTGTTTTCCGCGACCACATGGGCGAACTTGATAACGATAGGGTCGGCTGCCTGCGCGAGGGCGGTCATGGACAGCGCGGCGGCGCAGAACAGCGCCTTGGTCAACTTCAGCATTGGAATGCTCCTTTTTTATTGTTGTATGAGAAGCCTCTATGGGCCTCTTTATCCAACCAACCAGCGATCAGTATCGGCCTAAGATGGGTCAATCCGTTGCGTGTTGAGAATTAGCTTTTCGATAACCCAGCGTTCGTTGCACACGAACGCTGGCGCTATCGAGTAGTCATGAGGCCAGGCATCGCCACCCGAAGGGTCTGGTCCAGAATGCACGAGAGCGGGTGGTCATGGTTTTATCGCGTATCAGTCATCCGCACGGCTCTTGGTACATACCCGCGCTTTGACTTCACTGCCCTGTGCGGGCCACAGTATTGCGCCCATCAAACGCGGTAGCCCCTTGAACAAGGACATACAGAAATGCTGACAGGACAGTGCCTGTGCGGGGCAGTGGCTTTCTCCCTGAGCACAGAGCCGCTTTATTTCTATCGGTGCCACTGCTCGCTGTGCCGCCGACAAACTGGCACGGGTTATAACTGCGCGACGATCGTCACTGAATCCAGTTTCAAGTGGCAGGCAGAGGAGGGCGCAATAAACAGCTGGGTCAAATCCAGCGGCTATCGGAACGACTTCTGCAGACAATGCGGTTCGACGGTGCCCAATGCCTTGCGGGGCTCGCGTTATGTGTGGGTGCCATTGGGGTTGTTGGCAGCGCAGAGCAGCGCCATGGCATGTGTGGGGGATTATTGCGTAGGGGATGCGATGCCGTGGGATACAGTGCGGTCCGGGCATGTTTTTGAGGCTGCGGTGGAATCGCTGGAGTCGCTGATCAGGGCTTTGCGGGTTGAGGGTTGAGGGGCTGAGGTGGAGCGGTATTGCGGACCGCTCCGCGACGCTGGCGAACATTACGGCTTCAGCGCTTTAGCCTCTGCAGCCAGACACTCAAGCGCAAACTGCTCGGTATACGTCATCTGAATCGGCGTGGTTTCGCCCTTCACGGTCCGTTCACCCTCTAGGATGTAGCGAATGCGCTTGTCAGTCACACCGATGCGCTTGGCGATCCATGAGGGTGTCTGCCCAATGCGCGAAATCAGCTTGTCGGCATATTCCGTGGAAGGGTTGTAGTGTTCTGCGTTGGGTGTCATGTAACGTCCAGATAAAAGTGATTCGTTATGCGCACACGGTGCGCTAATTATTGGATTGTGTCGCGGGCTCAATGACATTGTTCAGCGGTGACGCCAAGCGCGCTCAACGCTGCATCGCCTGGCCGCACCTTCAGCCCGGCGCCACCGCGCGCCTGAGGGTAATGCGCGTCAGCTCCGAAGGCACGCCCAGGCGTATGGCAAAACCAGGCCAGAGGGCCGTGCCGTTGTTGACGTACAGCTGCATGCCATCGACATCATAGAACCCGGACACGAAGCCCTCGTTGGCGCGGGCGATGATCAGGTCGAGTGGGCGGATCATGCCGCCGTGGGTATGGCCCGACAACTGCAGCGCCACGCCTTGGCGGGCGGCTTGCCGGGCGTTGCGCGGTTGGTGGTCGAGCAGAATGATCGGCGCATCGGCGGGGGCTCCGGCCAGAGCCTGTTGCAGGTCTGGCCCCGGCAAGCCGGCGCGCGGCGCGCTCAGGTCGGTGACCCCGGCGATGACCAATTGCGCACCGTTGCGTTGGATTACCGAGTGGCTGTTGGTCAGGCGCTTCATGCCCAGCGAGACGAAATACTGCATCCACTCCTCGTTGTCGAAGAAGTACTCGTGGTTGCCGGGGATCACATACACCCCATCGGCCGCGTGCAGGTCCCGCAGCGGCTCGACGTCCCGCGTGCGCGCGCTGAGCGGGCCGTCGATCAGGTCGCCAGTGATTACGATCAGGTTGACCCCCAGCGCGTTCGAGCGCTCCACCACCGCGCGCGCCCACGGCTCGTTGAACAGCCGAGTGATGTGCATGTCGGTCAGTTGCAACAGCGTGTAGCCGTCGAACTGCGGGGGGAGATCTTTGATCGCCACTTCGATATCTTTCACCGGCGGCACGCGCACCGCTTGCTGTACGCCAACGGCTGCCAGTATCAGCGCCGCGGTCCCCAAGGCATAGCGCAGCGTGGCGGGTATGGTCAGCCATTGGCGGCGCACCAGCATCGTCAGCAGCGTGCCCAGGTCGACGACAATCTGCAGCACCGCGATCAGCAATATCGCGCCGAACGCCCAGTTAAAAAACATCAGCACAGCGCGCGGAAACTCCGGCGAGAACACGCTGCCGGACGAGAACCTGGCATACAGGTGGTACTGCGAAGCGAGCAGCAGCACCAGCGCACTGGCCAACCTGACGGGCAAGGGCCATGGCATGGGCCAGATGAACCGAACGATCACATACAGGCAAGGGGTGCTGAACATAACGTGAAACATCAAGTTGCTCCTGCGACCCTGATGGTCGGCGCGCATGGCGAAAAGGCTTTGAAAGGGCTTTGCCAGAGAGGTTGAGATCAATTGCCAGGGCGATACGTTCATATCGAGCGGGGATTTTTCGGTGCAGCAGGCGTTGAGCGAGGAGGGGCTGCTGTAACGCCCGGATCGACAACTGTCAGGCTTTAGCCACCAGCAGCCCGCGCTGCACCCGCCGCACCAGATAGACCGCAACCACCGTGGTGGCGACCAGGCAATAGCCCACCACGTCGAAGTGCAGCACCTTGCCGTCCGCGCCGATCATGACGATATGCCCGGCCAACAGCGAGGCAAAGCCGCCAGACAACTGCTGGATAGCCGAGCTGACGGCGTTGAACGCGCCGCGATGGGAGGGCGCAGGGACGCCAGCGACCATGGCCTGGAAGGGGATCAGCCGCGAGAAGATCCCCACGAACAGCGCCGCGTTGATCAGGATGACCCAAGGCAACGGCACGTTGGACAGGTGTGTGTAAAGCGTGACCATGACGATGGTCAGTGCGCTGCCGAGGTAGAACACCGGGAGCTTGCCGACGGTATCGCTGGCGCGGCCGATCAAGGGCCCCGCGACGATGGTGCACAGCCCGGTGAGCAGGTAGACGGTGGGCAGGCTGGTGATGTCGATGCCCAGGTTGTTAACGGTGAAGGCGCTGCTGAATGGCATCAGCATGTAGCCGCCGGTGGTCAGCAGCCCGGTGGCGGCGAAGGCGGCCCAGTGCTGCGGGGCCGTCAGGGTGTTGAACAGATGCCGAAAGGCGCTGTGCTCCTGCGGGGCTTTGAGGTGGTCGGCGACGGGCCGCATCACCAGCCCAATCACCAGCCCGCCGGCCGCGCCCATGGCGGCCAGCAGCAGGAAGGGCGCGTGCCAGCCCCAATGGTTGGCCAGGTACAGGCCCACGGGCAGGCCGAGCACCTGGCTGGCGGCGAATGCAGTCTGCAGCACTCCCATGACCCGGCCCCGCGATTGCGGGGCGAACAGGTCGGCGGCGATGGCCAGCACGATCGAGCCGATCACCCCGGCGAAGATGCCGGTGACCACGCGCGCCAGCAACAAGGTCTCGAAGCTGGCAGCCAGACCACACCACAGCGTGCCCAGGACGAATCCGCCGTAGAAAAACAGCAGCAGTTTCTTGCGATCGAAGCGATCGGCAAAGCCTGCGGTGATCAAGCCGCTCAGCCCGGCAGCGAACGCGTACGAACTGACCACCAGGCTGAACTGGCTGGCGGACATGCTCAGCGCCGGCATGATCATCGCACCCAGCGGGGCCATGAGCATGAAATCGATAATGACTGCGAACTGCAGGGTGGCCAGCAGGCCGACGACGAATTTTTGATAGCGGCTGAAGGGCGTCAAAGCGGTAACGTCGGAGGTCATCGATGGGCTCGGGCTGAAATGTACGCAAAGCGGGCCGCCAATCATGGGGGAAAAGCGCCGGATAAAGAACCCTTGTCAGCGATTTGCGGCCTGGTCGCTGTCGAGGCCCTTGAGCGCCCCCTTCAAGCGCGAATGTCGCGAGCGTTCTTTTTCTGCAGGATCGTCGATGCTTCGTTGTAGTCACGCTGAAAGGCGTCGCTGCTGATCCAGGTCACCGCAGCGTCTTCGTCTTCGCCGTAAAAGATCTGACGATAGACGATCAGCAGCCCCATCATGAAATCGGTCGCCGGCTCCGGCGCTTCCTCGGCGACGACCAGCTCCAACACCGGGTACTGCAGGAATATCAGACACATCGCCAACAGGCTGATGCCTTCGCCGACTTTCATTGCCTGGAAAAGATCGTCGAACTGGGCCGGGTCGAAGCCGTTCTCTTCGATATCCTTGAAGTCGAAGGTGCTCAGATCGATTTCAACGTCATCGAAGGGCTCATTGATCAACGGGTTGGCCAGCAGTGGATGGACGACGTTGGCTTTAGGTTTGCTCGAACGATTTTGCTTGGCCTTGGCTTTGGCCCGCTGGGCACGTTTTTGCTGTTTGTCGGGGGAAGCCATGAGGCGTGTTCCTTGGTCGGGACAGGATAATCAGGCCCGTATTGTATTCAGTCTTGCGGGGTTCGTCGGCGTTGGCGGGCAGATTTATTTGGCAGATGCGGGCGGCGATCAATCGAAGTTCAGGTCGCTGTACTGGCGATCAAGCTTTCAGAGGCGTGCCGATCTTCAGCGCTTTGCAAGGCGATGCGCCTCGCCAGTTCGCGCCGAAACTTGATCGGCCCTGCGTCGCTGGGCAGGTTTATCGGCGCTGTGCGGGGGTTGAGCATGCCTTTGTGTACGGCCGCCAGCACCGCGCGGTCTTCGGCAAAGGCATGCTGGACATCTTCATCGAATCGACGTGATACAGCCTCGTTGTCGGGGTCAAAGTTGCGCATCTGGAACCAGTAATAGCGGGTGGTGTGCGCGTCGACCGGCGTCATGAAGTTGTAGGAGTTCATCAAGAACACCTCTTCGTGCATCGGCGCGTCATCGTGCCCGGTGCCGGCGGGGGTAAACACCGCCTTGATGATGGCCTGGCAGGGGAACTGGACTTCGTAATGCTGCAGTCGGTCGCACGGCCCGGCGAAGGTCACGAACTGGGCGTAGAACGGCGCCACCTCGACGTTGCGCATCCAGCGCGAGACGATCACACCATTGGCTGTTTCGGTCACGGTGACCGGCTCCGACGCACAGGCCGCATTGCCGAAGGACGATTGATGCACCCACGCGACATGGGACGGGTCGAGCAGGTTGTCGGTCATGTACAGGTAGTTGCACGGCACGGTCATGCTGGCCCCGCAGCTGAGCCCCCATAACGGATCACCCCATTCGGGTACCTCGCACAGGCTGGCCGGGTCTGCCAATGCCGGGTCGCCCATCCACAGCCAGACGAGGCCGTAGCGCACCTGCAGCGGATAGCTGTGAACCTTGGCCCTGGCCGGGATTCTGGCGCTGGTGGGCGCACGGGTGCAGGTGCCCTCGCTGTCGAAGGTGAGGCCGTGATAGCCACACTCGACCTGGTCGCCGTCCAGGCGCCCCATCGACAACGGCAGCTTGCGGTGCGGACAGGCGTCTTCGAGTGCTTTGATTTGCCCATCGGCTTTGCGAAACAGCACCACGGGCTCGCTCAGCAAGGTAGTCGGGAACAGGCCGTCACCGATTTCATTCTCGCTGGCAGCCACGTACCAGGCGTTGCGTAAGTACATTCGGGTTACTCCTGCGGCGAAGTTGACAAGTCTGCGCGTGGCGTTTTCGGGGTGTAATCCTGATGGATCAGCGCGGTCAGCGCGCGCTCCCAGATTTGCCGGGTGCGCAGCCCGACCAGCGCCTGCCAGTCGCTGTCGTCAGGATAGAATTGCTCCAACAGCCCGCGCTTGATCATCTGGCCTTGCTCGCTCAGCGGATCACCGTGCAAGTGCAGCCAGTGATCGGCACGCAATTGGGCATGCATCGGTGGCCCTGGCCAGGTGCCGCACTCGATCACGAACGGCATCAGCTGGACCTCGGGCAGCGCGTCGAGCAATGCCTGCGAGGTGTAGCCGGTAGACGTGGCGGCCACCCCGGTATCGCTCAATGTATTGGCTGCGGTGATCAGGGTGTACAACCACGGGCCGAACAGCGACTGCGCATCCGGCAGTGCCGGGTAGGCCGATTGGACGATGGTCATCAGCATCGGATGACCGTATTCACCCGCGCCGGTGTGCAGGTCGAAGGTCATGGCCACTTTGGCGCTGCCCAGGTGTGTCGCGAGGATCTGCCGGAGTGTCTGATTGGACCAGCTCGGGGCGTGGCCACCGAAGAACAGACCGTCGGCAAACTGATATTGCCCGGCACCGACGATCGCCATCAGTTGCGCCCAGCCATGCTCCTCCACCAGCGCGTTGAACCGCGCATCGGCCTGCGCGCGCGACGGGCCCTCGAGATCGGTGCAGGTGTAGACATCGTGGATTGCCGCATACGCGGCGTTGTCGGGCAGTGGCTGGGTGAAGTCGATGTAGTTGCGGTTGAGGTCGATATTGTCTTCGTTGACCCGGCGCATCCAGGCGGTGCCCCAGGGGTTGATCAGGTGGATCATCAGGATCGCGACGTCGTCCGGCAGTTCGCGGGTGCCGTAGGTTTCGAGCCATTGGCTCTGGCAGTCCGAGCCGTAGTAGCCCTCGACGCCGTGGGTGCCACTAAGTGTCACCAGCACCCGTTCGGCCCTCGGGTTGCCCAGCCAGGCGACGTCGGTGCTCAGTGACTCGCCGAACGGGCCCGGCAGTGGGTGATCGTAGCGCGACAGGGACGCCCCGGCTTGGGTGGCGGCGTGCACGAAACGCTCGCGCAAGCCGCAATAGCTGGGGTGATTCGGGAAAGCATCAGGCATGACTATGACTCGCAACACTGGGCCGCACGGGGGGTGCTCAGCCGTTATAGATATCGAAGCTGAAGTATTTTTTCTGGATGGCGTCGTAGGTGCCGTTTTCGTGCATCGCGCGCAACGCCGAGTTGATCGCGTCGATCAGCGCCTTGTTGGATTTTTCGATGCCGATACCCACGCCTTCACCCAGAAAGGCGACGTCTTTGACTGGCTCGCCGGCGAAGGCATAGCCCGCGCCTTGGGCGGTCTTCAAAAAGCCCATGTCGCCGACCACCGAATCAGTGAACGTGGCGTCGATGCGGCCATTGAGCAGCTCGGGGTAGATGAGCTCCTGGTTGGCGTAGCTCACCACGTTGACCCCTTTAGAGGCCCATTTGGCTTTTGCGTAGGCCTCCTGAGTGGTGCCTTGGGCAACGCCGATGGTCTTGCCGGCCAGCGACTCAGGGGTAGGCTGCAGCGTACTGCCGGCTTTGGCGATCATTCGGCTCGGGGACAGATACAGCTTGTCGCTGAACGCCACCTGCCTGGCGCGGGTTTCGTTGATGCTCATCGCCGACAGGATCGCATCGAATTTGTGCGCCTTGAGCGCCGGGATGATGCTGTCGAAGCCGGTTTCCACCCACACGCATTTGGCTTTCAGTTGCGCACAGATGGCGTTGCCCAGATCGATGTCGAAGCCTTGGAGTGTGTTATCTGCCGTTTTGGATTCAAAGGGGGCGAACGTCGGGTCCACGCCGAATCGAATCGTGGTGAGGTCTTTGCTGAAGGCAGTGGTCGAGGCGATGGCGAGTAGAACGGTGGCGATGAGTCTTTTCATGTGCGCGTTTTCCGACTGGACATATGCGGCACAGGGCGACAGGCAGCGCGGCAATGCGCGCAAGGTCGACCTGTGGTGATTGGCAGCAAAACGGAAAAGCAACGGTGTTCAGGCTAATTATTATGGGCAACTCATGGCGTCAACATAGCCGACTTTAAGTGTAGAGAACAGCTCAGTAAAACTGGTCAATGGTTTAGAAAAACTAAACATAAAGCCGTTGGTTTGCCTCATGTTGGTCTTTGCCACGCGCGACCAGCCACCGATGGAAGTCCCGACCCCAGGGTTTCTCGAAGGCGCTGTTGCTCCAGATCAGATAGTAGGAGGAGGGCAGGAACAGCGGGCGAGCCAGTGGCATGACCAGGTGCCCGGCCTCGAGGTCCGCGCACACCATGGCGTACTGCGCGAGAACGAACCCTCGGTTTTCAATGGCGGCCTGTATGGCCATGGATGACAGTGAAAACACGCGATGACCATCGTTCAACGTCGCGCAATCGACCTGCTGGGCGTCGAACCAGTCGCGCCAGGAGGGCGGTGAGGCGAAGCTGGGTAGCCAGTCCACCGACAGCAGCGGGTACTCGAGGAGCTGCTCTGCATGGATGATCGGCGCTTGTTTGTCGAGCAGACCCGGGCTGCAGACCGGCACGATGCAGTCGCGGAACAATTCGATTGCATTGCCCGTGTCCGGCACCCCGTCACCGTAAGTGATGCGAAAGTCGATCGCGTAGCCATCGGTGGCGGGCTCGGCGTGGCGGGCCTCTAGAAACAGATCGACGTGGGGGAATCGATCCTGCCAGGTGTATACCTGCGGGACCAGCCATTTGGACATCAGCGAAGGCAACCCGCTGACGCGCAGGTTGCTGGTGTTTTTCGCCAGTTCCACTTCGGCTCTACCTACCTGCAAACTCTCGAAAGCGGCGGCGCAATTGCGGTGATAACGCTCGCCCACGGCAGTCAGGCGGATGCGCTTGCCATCCTTTACCGTGAGGCTCATCCCGAGGCTGTCCTCGAGGATTTTCATCTGCTGACTGACCGCGCCGGTCGAAATCCCGAGGCGACGCGCCGCCTCGGCAATGCCGCCGCAGCGACCGACGATATTGAAGATCTGCAGGGCTCTCAGGGGCGGCAAATTATCCATGCAGTGTCCGTGGGGAAGTGGGTGATGCCTGGATTATTGGACGGATGCTGGTCGCTGTGAAGCGCCACGTGTTTCTTGAGGGCACGCAATGAGCAAGAAGCGGATAGCGCAGCCGGTCATGCATCCGCTCTCATGCGTCTCTACATGACAGGAGACGCCCATGACTTTTCGTATTTCCGGACTTTCCCCCGAACCCTTTCAGGCGTTGTTTGGCCTGCCCGATCAGGCGCTGGCAGCGCTCGGCGTCAAACGCTATCAGGTCGACAGCGACCCTGGTTTTCCTGACCGCATCGAGTTGAAAGACGCCCAGATAGGCCAAAGCGTGCTGTTGCTCAACCATGTTTGCCAGCCAGCCGATACGCCATACCGGGCCTCGCACGCGATCTTCGTGCGTGAAGGCGCCACGCAGGTTTATGACGCCGTGGGACAGGTGCCTGAGGCCATGCGTATCCGCCTGCTGTCGCTGCGTGCTTACGCCGACAGCGGGATGATGATCGACGCCGATGTCGTCGCAGGGACAGACATAGAAGCCGTGATTGCACGAATGTTCGCCGATCCGCAGGTCAGCTATATTCATGTGCATCATGCCAAGCGAGGGTGTTATGCGGCGCGGATAGATCGGGTGTGACGGCGCATCACTTGTCTGCGATCTGCGCCGGGTGTGTCGAGCGCAGATAAAATCTTCCTCTCGCCAGTCCGGTTCAACTAGCATGGCGACCCCAAGCCCTGCGTGCACGACGCGTAGGGCACCTGCAGAACCATTAATTTGCCTGTTCGCCCATGACTGCCTTCTACCTGAAATTATTCATTACGCCCGCTTTGATGCTCGCCATTTCGCTGGCGGGCCATCGCTGGGGAACCCGCCTCGCGGGCCTTCTCTCTGGATTGCCCGTCACTTCAGCGCTGATCATGCTGTTTCTCACCCTCGAACAAGGCAGCGAATTCGCGCTGAGGGCGATTCCCGGGGCATTGGCTGGGCTGACTGCAGTCCAGGCGACCTACCTGTGCTATGTCGTCGTGGCACGACGTGTTCGCGTCCCCGTCGCGTGCATGGCGGCCTTGGCAACGTATGCCGCGATGGCTGCCCTGATGAGCCGTTTGGAAAGCCTGATGGTGCCGGTCATCGTGACGCTGATCCTGATCGCCTCGATCATCCTCGTCACTTCGCGACAGGTACGCACGACCGCTGCGCTGTTGGTGCCGGTGCCAAGCTGGGTGATCCCGATGCGCATGCTGACAGCGACATTGCTGCTGCTGGCGATCACCGCCAGCGCCGCGTGGCTCGGGCCTGTCGCCAGCGGGATGCTGGCGCCGATTCCGGTCATTGCCTGGCCGTTGACGGTATTCGCTCACGTTCAGGGCGGTAGGCAGGAAATGAGCAAGATCATCAGGGGCAACGCCATTGGCGGTGTGGGCGTTCTGGGGTTCTATCTGGTTCTGAAAGGGGGGCTGGTGCAATGGGGAGGGCTCGCGGCCATTGCCGCTGCGGTGATGCTGGCGGTGCTGGCGACGTTTTTGTTGGCGAGGGTGCTGGACAGGCGTTGAGTGATCCTGGTTGATGGCTGCCGCCTATGACAGGCGACTTCTGGCCCACAGCGCTCATCCTCTCGTGACTATTGGGATCAGGTGCCCACAGCATTTATCAGTTCGCGCCAGACATCCCTTGCTGTCTGCTCCGAGGTTAAGACTTGTACTTTTGGATGCCAGAACTGCCCCTCAATTACGATGCATTCCAGGGTAGAGTCCTGAAACGTAAAGACATAATGGATGGCATCTTCTGGAAACCGCTGTTTATCGTGCTGCGGATGAATGGCGTTTCTCTGCTCAAGCTCTGCTAGCCAAGGCGAATTATCTATTCGATGAATTTGGTAATGCTTTAGGCCAAGAGGCCTGCGTATGTACTGAGTGCTAAAATGCCTTTTTTGCGCACATGTACGCGAAATCTGAACCGGGAACCCTCTGCTCACAGCAAAGATTTCAAGCTCAGCCCCGTACTGTTCTGCTGCGGAAACCATGGCCGTTTTTTTCAGCAGAATCGGCCGAAAGGAGTCACTGGACACCTATGCCGTCAGTAGCTAGCCTCAGCCGTCACCGACATTCAGGTGTCTCACGTACATCCAAAAGTCAGGAAACGGCACACCTATGGCCTACGAAATCCACATTGTCAGATCGATGGAAATAGCTCTTGAAGAATGGCAATTACTTTGCGCAAGTGATCCGTCACTGAAGCTAGAAAACGAGTTGGCTCGCAGAAATTCCTTTACAGGTGAAACCATTGTTTCCAGCGGGAAAAATTTAGCAGCGTGGACGTCTCCACTAACACAGCAACAGTATCTCTTCGATTATCGGAGGGGGATGATTTCCTTCGTCTACAGTGATGCGGCAATCATAAAGGCCAAGGAAATTGCGAGAGCTCTCGGAGCCAGTGTTGAAGGTGACGAAGGCGAGGCATATTGAAAACAGCTTGATGACGGATGTTCTCTAGCTTCCTATCAGCGGATTTCAGCTGCTAGCCGCTGACAGGCCGCTTTGGGTTGTGGATTCAACCCAAAGCTTTCATCAAATTGAGGTAACGAAGCGCGTTTCGAGGCCCACGTTTACTGGCGGTAGCGCATTAATCAACACGACGGCATCGTCGCCCTGGTTAAGGTAAATCAAGAAGTCACCAGTCTCGAACGTAACTCTGAATCCGGCCAGCCAAGACTCGTGTCCGCTGAAAGAGTCAAGAATTCCCTCGACTGCGCAAATTTTAGTGTTCCCAAGGTGCGTTGCTGATAAACCTGCGAGCAGATTTTCCCTTTTCCAAGAGCAGGCCGCGTTCGGCTCTATCTCGAAAGCTGTCGGCGTATCCGACGGCAACAAGTCCGCGCCTACTCTCTCGCCGTCACTCAAGAGATACATTGATAAAACTTCTCGCTCGCCAAAATGCCACTCTAGAGCACCTATGTCTCTCAGTTCTTTCTCGTCGTTGAAGTAATACTGGTCGTGCAGCAGCTTGCTCAGGCGCTTTCCCAAAAGCGAGCGTGCGTTTTGAAGGTCTTGTACAGCCCTTGCTGGGGACGGGGAGTAGCGGCCAGACATCGGGTATCTCATACAGGTGGGAAGAGTGGCAGATACTACATAAACGCCGTTACGGCTGCTTTTGGCAGGGAGCTTCCAGTTGCAACAGATTGCGCTCGCCGTATGGTGGTCAGTCCCTCTCCTATACCGTACCTGCTGCCGCCAAGCGCCGCTGGCCATCAACTGCACCCTAGCCCGGCCATCGCATCGATACAGCCAATGCCGGTGGCATCGCCCCGCTGTGCAATCAGGTCTGCGCGTTCACCAACACCCCACTTTCAACGTGCGCAGGCCACTACTTCAGCGTAAACGCAGCCTTCAACGGCAGCACAACATTCCGGACGTTATCCTTGAGGCTCACTTCCACCTTCCAGACCCCTCTAGGGTCGTCGGTCTCCCCACTGAACGCGATCACTGGCGCTGCGAGATAGAGGTTATTGGGCTTTCCCAGCAGCCGCTGTTGAAGACAGACCACTGCTTTTTGATCCACCGCCAGCGAACCGTCCGGCTTGGTCACCTTCAAATCGCAGGTTACGTTGGCTTCCTGGTTTGCGTTCAACTTCGGATTGGCCAGGAAAATCAACGTGAATAGCTTTTGCCCTTGGGTCACAACGCTTGTTGCCTGGAAGTGGGGCACCGTTTCAGGCGATGTATTCCACTTTTCCTCCCAATCTAGATCGGCAGTGAGCAACAGCGACCCACCAAACTCATCAACGGTTCGTCGTGATTCAGTGTCGGGGGTGGGATTTCCTTTTGCGTCTTTCCAGTAGCCAGCGTGCGCGCTAGACCAGGCCAGCGATGTGGCGATGAGGGCGGTAAGTAATTGGCGGTTCACTTGAGGCGTCCTGTCAATGGGGGCGGTCCGTAATAACGCTCACGGTATCCACCCATGCTCGCTGGAGTCAATTACAGAACCCCACGCTGGTGCGGGACTGGGGAAAGCCAGGGAAGCAAATGGCAAAACGAAACACTTAGTTTAGATCCTTTAAAAGGGAGCTATCGACCCAAGCCGGCGTTTCTTGGCTCGCAGTGCATACGCTGTCAGTGGTTGGACGTCATTTATCCATCTAAGGTTCTGTCTGCTTCGGGTCGTTTTCTGCCCGTCGCGATAGGCAGTAATCGGCAAAAAGCGGTTACCGCCACGCTCAGCATGCGGCCGACTAGATCGACTAGCACAATTTCCGGGAATAGATCTAAGCTTGCAAATCGATTGGCCAGCAAGCGCTCTGCGCCGATGAACGAGCGAAATGTACTGCTGCCGATTTCTCAGGGTCATATCCGCTAAAGGAACCAACATGATCTCTCACATTTTTTTAGGTATCGGTGATTTTGATCGCGCCTATAGCTTTTACTCCAGGCTAATGGCCGAACTCGGCCTCAAACTCAAGTTTTGCGATGCGAGTAAACCTTGGGCAGGCTGGATCGCTAAAGACTCGCCCCGTCCAGTCTTTGTCATAGGCAGACCCTTTGACGATAACGCGAGCGATCCGGGAAACGGTCACATGGTGGCTCTCCTTGCACCAGATCGAGAAGCAGTCAGAAAGAGCTACTCAACAGCTCTAGCGACAGGTGGAATCTGTGAAGGAGAGCCCGGGTTGAGGCCCCACTACCACCCTGACTACTATGGCGCCTACTTTCGAGACCCGGACGGCAACAAGATTTGTATCTGCTGCCACGATGCAGTATCAGTTTAATAGATAGCTCATGATGGCCATGTTGCATTCAACGGAGCGGCGTCAGCGTGCGCTCATACGGTCTGAGTGAAAGCACGTGGCCGCGACTGACGGCTCCCATAGTGGACATAATTTTGATACGAAGGCTGACATCGGCATCTGAGTAGGTAGCCAGATGTGCCTGACTACTAAAGAGCGTTCCGACGCAACCCTTCACCCCCAAGTTTCTTTCAACACAGAGCGAAACAGTTCGGAAAGCAATGGCTCAACTTCTTTGCGTTCGCTACGGATCGGCTTGATGGTTTCAAGTCGATGCAGTTCACGCTCAATAAATTGCTGGATGGGGATGATCTGGGGCGATAGGCCCATCTCCGGAGACGCGCGCTTAATCGCAAGTAAGTCATCAATAGCTTGCTGAAGCTCGGGCTCTCTTTCGATACTACCGCGTAGCTTGTCAAACTCTATGGGGGCGGGCGTATCAAACTGTTCCAGCCAACGCACCGATAACAAGGGGCGCAATACGTAAAAGTATTTTTTCAGCGGTACCTGAGGGCTCTGCAAATACCCCCTATAGTTGGTTTTGGCCATGCTGCGATAATGGTAGATGCCACTCTCTACCGAATACACGTGCGGTAGTAACTCTTTAGCTCGCTCATGAAGGGATCCAGAGTGTTCGTAAATGATGGTCGACTGTACCCACTCCACAAAGCCTGGGTTTGATTTCCAGAATAGCCTAAGCGCTTTTCTTAGATCCCAGCCATTGATGTCCATGTCGTCAATGATCGGATACTCGATGACGTCGCGTTGCTCTTCAAGGCCGACCGAGAGATACCACTCAGGTTTATTTACGTAGATGAAGCGCGCGTCGTAGTCACTGTTGGGAGATGCAAATCCCCAGGCGCGACTGCCAGACTCAACCGCTAAAAGAATTTTTACATCATGCTCGTCCTCCGCGCGTCGTAGGCGGCTTCGAACCTCTTCCTGAACAGCCATAGAAACCATGAGCTAACTCTAACTAGATGATATTCGATTGCACGCTACTCATTCGGAGGCGGACTGTCCAGTGGTCGCATCTGGCCGATGCAACTGTTCGCGACCGATCGCTATCCCAAACCGGTCATTCGTGACGGGCAGAAAACCGCCAAAATCTTCCCATCACAACACACCGGAAATGGCCCAAGGCGCTCATCGTAAATTTACAAAAGAAGGGCATGATTTTCGCTGTTTTCAGCGTCGCGCAGACAGCTGTTGCGGCGCCAAAAATGCATCGTGGAAATAGTTACGAAACGCCTGCATCGCCGGGCTGAATTCGCGCTCGCGATGCCACGCCAGTCCGACACTCATCGGCGTCACCTTGTCGGTGACTGTCAGGGTTTCGATGCGTTTTCCTTCCAGTGACCAGGGGCGGTGCACCAAGTCCGAGAGGATTGCCACGCCGCTGCCATTGGCGACCATGCTGCGCACCGCTTCGACTGAACTGGTCCGCACCCGCACGTTTGGCTGCTGTCGCGCATGTTCCCAGTAGCGCATGGCACTTTGTTCGGCTTCGTCAACGGTCAGCAGAACGTAAGGTTCCTTCGCAACGTCGGCGAGGCTGACTGCCGAACGCTCACACAGGGGATGGCGGCTGGGCAGCCATAACCGGCGCTCGGAGTTGAAGAGAATCTCCGAGACGATGTCCGGGTGAGTGAGGTTTGCGGTGAGCACCACTGCCATGTCGAATCGACCTTCCAGCAGACCCTGCTCGATGGCCGTCCGCTCTTGTTCGTGGACTTCGATGGCCACGTCCGGATGCCAGTGTTCAAGCCGTTGCAGGTGGTGCGGCAGAAAGTAACCGATCACCGTATAGCTCGCTGCCAAGCGCAATACACCACTGGCGCGGATGTCCGGCAACGGGCTGTTCAACGCGTCATCGACGCTGCGCAAAATCACGTAGGCCCGATTCAAAAAGTGCCGCCCGGCGTCGGTCAGGCTCATGCCCTGGGCCGAGCGCTGGAACAACAGCGTGCCAAGGATGCTTTCCAGTTCCTTGATCGCCGTGGTAACCGCCGACTGGGAAATATTCAAATGAATCGCGGCCTGAGAGATTTGCCCGATCTCGGCGGTGGCGACGAAATAACGGACTTGGCGCAGGGTCAGGGACATGAGCACTCCGGGTGACGAGGTATCTGTTTTTCAGAAGATATCTCATCTGATAATAGATCTTCCCAAGGGGTTAACAGGAATCTAACTTGACCTGCATGAAGTCACAAGCGTCGGGAGCAAGCGTGATGCAGGCAGTAGATTTCAACTCTGACATGGGCGAAGGCTTTGGCCCTTGGACCATCGGCGATGGCGTCGACAATGAGCTGATGGGCTTCATCAGTTCGGCCAACATCGCCACCGGATTTCATGCCGGCGACCCCAGCACCATGCGTCGTACCGTCGAGCAGGCCAAGCGCCTGGGCGTGGCCATCGGCGCGCATCCGGGGTTTCGCGACTTGGTTGGTTTTGGCCGTCGGCACATCAATGCGCCGGCCCAGGAACTGGTCGACGATATGCTCTATCAGTTGGGCGCCTTGCGTGAACTCGCCCGGGTCCAAGGCGTGGCCCTGCAACACATCAAACCCCACGGCGCGCTCTACATGCACCTGGCCCGAGACGAAGAGGCCGCCCGCTTGCTGGTGGAGAACCTCCAACGTCTGGAACCGGAGTTGCTGCTGTATTGCATGCCCGATTCTGTGATCTGGCGGGTTGCCACGGAACTCGGCCAACCGGTGATCCGCGAGTTCTACGCCGACCGCGAATACGACCTCAGCGGCTCCATCGTCTTCACCCGCAACGTGCGGGCTTACGACCCGGCCCACGTCGCCGAGCGAGTGCTGCGTGCTTGCCAACAAGGCGTGGTGCGCACCGTCGAGGGCGAAGACCTGGCGATTGAGTTCGATTCCATCTGCTTGCACAGCGACACACCGGGCGCCCTGGCGTTGGTCGAAGCCACGCGCAAGGCACTTGATGGCGCGGGCATAGAGGTACGAGCACCGCGCTGAGACCAATCGAAAACACTTGGCACACAGATGCCAGGGTTTGCACTCTGATTCATTTTTTGCCTGCCTTTCTACAACTATTCCAAGAGGAACAGACATGGCCGAACACACTGTTATCACCCCGTTGCCGGGAACCTTCTATCGCAAAGCCACCCCGGAATCGACGAACTTCGTCGAGGTTGGTGCGCAGGTCAGCGCCGACACGGTGATTGGTCTGATCGAGGTTATGAAGCAGTTCTCCGAACTGTCCGCCGGGACGGCCGGTCGCCTCAGTGCCTTTCTGGTAGAAGACGGTGATCCGGTGGAACCGGGTCAAGTCGTCGCAACCCTCGACGACGAGTGAGGGTGCGATCATGACGCAAGCCATTCATAAATTACTGATCGCGAACCGTGGCGAGATCGCCGTACGGATTATCCGCGCCGCCAAAGAATTGGGGATACCCACCGTTGCTGCGTGCAGTGAGGCGGACGTTGATTCCCAGGCTGCGCGCATGGCCGATGTGGTGCACATTCTCGGCCCGGCCCGTGCCGACAAAAGTTACCTGAACATCGAGGCCTTGCTCGGCGCGTTGAAAACCACGGGCGCCAACGCAGTCCATCCCGGTTACGGCTTTCTGTCGGAGAACGCCGATTTCGCCGAAGCAGTAGTGGCTGCCGGCGCCATTTTCGTCGGCCCGAGCGCGGAGACGATCCGGCGCATGGGCGATAAAGCCGAGGCGCGGCGCACGGCGCAAGCCGCTGGCGTGCCGGTGGTGCCGGGTTCGCCGGGTGAACTGTTCGACGTTGAATCGGCGCTCAAGGCTGCCGAATCCGTTGGCTTCCCGCTGTTGATCAAAGCTTCGGCCGGTGGCGGCGGGCGCGGTATTCGGCTGGCGGAAAACGCCGAGCAACTGAGCGAAGAATTCCCCCGTTCCCAGCGCGAAGCCCAAGCGGCGTTTGGCAATGGAGCGGTGTACCTGGAGCGATTTATCAGCCGGGCCCGGCATATTGAAGTGCAGGTGCTGGGCGACGGTCAGCACGCCGTGCATTTGTTTGAACGCGAGTGTTCGCTGCAACGGCGCCGGCAGAAAATCTTCGAAGAAGCGCCGTCGCCAGTCCTCAGCCGGCAGCAACGGGAAACGCTGTGCGCCAGCGCCGTTCGCCTGACCGAATCCCTGGGCTACAAGGGCGCCGGCACCCTGGAATACCTGTATGACGATGCCACCGGTGAGTTCTTCTTTATCGAGATGAACACGCGGATTCAGGTGGAGCACCCGGTCAGCGAACTGATCACGGGCATCGACCTGGTCCAGGCCATGTTGCGCATCGCTCGCGGCGAGCCGCTGGGTTTCAAGCAAAGCGACATCCGACTCAACGGCGCCGCCCTGCAAATGCGCCTGAACGCCGAAGACCCGGCGCGGGATTTCTTCCCCAGCCCAGGCGTGGTCGAGGAACTGACCTGGCCGCAGGGCGAGGGCATCCGCGTCGACACACATCTGTATCAAGGCTACCGCGTGCCGCCGTACTATGACTCGCTGCTGGCGAAGCTGATTGTTCACGGCGCGGATCGCGCCGAAGCCTTGGCCCGTGCTCGGGTTGCGGTAAGGCGGACCACGCTTACCGGCATGGCCAGCACTTTGGCCTTGCACGGTGAACTGCTGGAACAACCGTGGCTGCACAGCGCCGACTTTCACACCGGCACCCTGGAAACCTGGCTGGCCGAGCGCTGCAACGCAGGTGATGCATGAGTACTCCTATCCGCTACAGCTTTGGCGCCGACGAGCATTTGTTTGCCGAAGTCAGCGACAGCATGTCCCTGGACGCTTTCTTCAAAGGTCTGGCCGTCACCCGCGCCGTGGAACGCCTGGCGCTGGATGGCGTGCTCGATATCTGCCTGGCTAACGCGTCATTCCAGATTCGTTTCGACCCGGATCGCATCGCCCCTCACACCTTGCTCGAAGCGGTAAAAATCGCCGAGGCCGGGGCCGTCGCCGAGCGCACGTTGCACACGCGCATCATCGAGATTCCCGTGCTTTACAACGACCCTTGGACCCACGAAACCCTGATGCGTTTTCGCGATCGCCATCAAGACCCGAGCGCCACGGACCTGGAATACGCCGCACGAATCAACGGTCTGGCCGACGTCGATGCATTCATCGCGGCCCACAGTGGTGCGCCGTGGTTTGTCTCGATGGTCGGCTTCGTTGCCGGGTTGCCATTCATGTTCCAGATGGTCGAGCGCGAGCGTCAGTTGCAGGTGCCCAAGTACCTGCGCCCGCGCACCGACACACCGAAATTGACCCTTGGTCACGGCGGTTGCTTTGGTTGCATCTACTCAGTGCGCGGCGCCGGCGGTTATCAGATGTTTGGTGTCACGCCCGCGCCGATCTACGACCCGCAACAGAACCTCGCGTACCTGAAAGAACACATGGTGTTTTTCCGTCCAGGCGACATCGTGCAGTTCAAACCGATGGACCGTGAAGCCTATGACCGAGCGGTGGCCGAAGTGGAAGCCGGTTGCTTTGATCTGCGGATTCGGCCGGTGGAGTTTTCACTGGACGCGTTCCTCGCCGATCCCGTTGGCTATCCCAAGTCGTTGCAGGAGGTGTTGGCATGATCAAGGTCCTCAAACCCGGCCTCGCCACTTCGGTACAAGACCTGGGCCGCGAAGGGTATTACCACTTGGGCATTCCGCCGTCCGGCGCGCTTGATCAATACGCCTTGAGCGCGGCCAATCAATTGGTCGGCAACCCGGCAGGTCTGGCGGCGCTGGAATGCACGCTGCTCGGGCCTGAGTTGGAGTTTCAGCAGGATGCATTGGTGGCGGTCAGCGGCGCGCACATGACGCCACGGGTCGATGGCGTGGAAATGCACCATGACACCGCGTTCACTGTGAAGGCCGGGCAAGTGCTGCGCTTTGACTTTCCCAAGGCTGGTGCCCGCGCTTATATCGCGGTGGCCGGCGGTATTGATGTGCCGATGGTGCTCGGCAGTCGCGCCACCTATGCGCTGGGCGCGCTCGGCGGTTTCAAGGGGCGAAGCCTGGTTGCAGGCGACGAATTGCCGGTGGGCATCGCCAGTGGCAAGAGCCGCGCCGGGGCCAGTTTGCCCATGGTGTTACGGCAATCATTGGGTGGCGAAATCACCCTGCGGGTGGTGCCCGGTTTGTACTACCACCGCTTGACTGAATCGGCTGCGAAGAGCTTTTTCGCCGAGCCGTGGACGGTGGGTTCGGAAGCCGACCGCATCGGCTATCGCTTCAAGGGCGGCAGCGCGCTGAGCTTTCAGCCGCGGGAGCAGCCGTTCGGCGCCGGTTCCGATCCGTCGAACATCGTCGACAGTTGCTACCCGATCGGCTCGATCCAGGTGCCCGCCGGGCTCGAACCCATCGTGCTGCACCGTGATGCGGTGTCCGGTGGCGGCTACGCGATGATTGGCACGGTGATCAGCGCTGACCTCGATTTGATCGGCCAAATGCAACCCAACCAGAAGGCCCGCTTTGTCGCGGTAACCCTCGAAGGGGCGCTGGAAGCGCGACGTTCCCATAAGAAAAAACTCAGCTGCCTGAGCAAGCTGTTTCCTTCCTGATTCTGCCCGCCGCCTAGCGCGGGCCATGCCAAACGGTACGCCAACGCCGCGCTTCGGCGCGGTGACGGCTGCCCGCGCTTCAACCTTTGACTGGCTTTGGAGTTCACGCATATGGCTGCTTTATCGCAATCGAGTCAAACCGGGGAAGACCCGGCGCATCATCCTGTCTCCACCGAAGCGCGCATGGGCCGTCTGTCCCTGACCATGGCTTGGTGGGCGGTGTGCAGCGCGATGTTTTACATCGTGGTGGGTGCTTCATTGGCGTTGTCGTTCGGTGCGCGCAATGCGCTGATCGGCATGGTCCTGTCGGTGATCAGTTATGGACTGGTCAACAGCGTGCTCAGCCGTTTTGCGATTCGCAGCGGCTTGTCGGTGGCGTTGTTTTCACGGCTATTGTTCGGCAGCACCGGGGCGTGCCTGGCGACGTTGATTTTCTTCTCGACCGCGATCTATTACGCGGTGTTCGAAGGTTCGGTGATCGCCGTCGCACTCAATCACCTGTACCCGGAACTGGTCTATCCGCTGGCGGCATTGGCGGTGGTGCTCTACAGCGTGCCGATGATCCTGGGCAGCGTGCAGCACTGGCTGGACAAGCTCAACGGCGTGTTGCTGCCCGTGTACCTCGGTGGTTTGCTGGTGGCGGTGGGGCTATCGATCAGCCGTTACGGCTACCAGCCGCAATGGCTGGATTTCGGCCCGGCAACGCCCAGTGCATTCGGCTGGTGGGATTGTTTTGTCGCCTACATGGGCGTCTGGGTGTTGATGCTGTTCACCTTCGACTATGCGCGTTTCGGCAAACCTGAAGACGCCGAGTATCACGGTCGCTGGAACTTCGGCATGCCGTTCTACGCGGTGACATTTCTGCTCAACGGCGCGGCGGGCATTTACCTGGTCAGCAGCATTCCCCACGAAGGGGCGCTGAACGAAGTCTCGGTGGTGATGGCGGTTTTGCAGTTGATGGGCCTGTGGGGTTTGCTTTTTGTCTGGGCAACGCAAACCAGGATCAATACTGCCAACTACTACTTGGCGACCCTGAACATGCAGGCATTCTTTGGTCGATTTGGCCTTCGCGGTTCTTACCTGATGTGGGCAGTGGCGGTGGGGGTGATCGTCTACGGCTTGATGCTCGCGGACGTGTTTGCCTACATCCTCAAGGCGCTGGCCTATCAGGGGATTTTCGTGGTGGCCTGGGTGGGTGTGGCGTTAGCGCAGATTGTCTACGGACGCAGTGACGTGGCAGCGCTCGAACGGGCGGTCGCGTTTAACCCGGTGGGCTTGACGGCCTGGTTTGGCGCCACCGCATGGGGTCTTGTGTTGATGTTTTCCGGCGGCGGCCTGAGCAGCTTTTCCGCACCATCTACCGTGATAGTTGCATTTGCCTTGCAAGCAGGCTTATCCCATCGAAGCCGGTTGCGGTTACGGTTGGCAGACTAGAGTTTTGCAATCACTCATCCCGTACCCGCCTGCTCTAACAAGGTAGAGCGGGCAATGGAGGCTCATTACGAATTCGCTGATGGGTTACCTTTAGAGCGTTGCGTCCACCGGTTGAATCTACAACCCAAAGCGGTCAGTCAGATTTTGAGCGACAGCCAGATGACTTGTCCCAGAGGGCTGCGGAATCGACGTGGACGTGCTTTTGTTTGTGGGGCTGGAATGGCGTATCAAGCGTGCCTAGCGCTACCGAAATCCAGTCGGCAAATTCACCCTCACAACGTGACCAGAACAGGGTCGAACCGCACTCTGCACAGAACTCGCGCAACACCGTCTGCGAGGATGCATAGGTCTTGAGGTTGTTGGCGCCGCGAAGAATTCTTAGCGCGCTACGCGGAACGCTGCCATACGATGCAAACGCTGCTCCGTGAGCCTTGCGGCACTGGCTGCAATGACAATGGCTTACTGCTTTGGGAGGGACGAGCAACTCATAACCGACCTCTGCGCAAAGGCAGCTTCCTTGATATGCCCCTGGCATTTGTTTCTCCATGCGGTCAAAACAACTAGTGTAACCGCCCCGAACTCAATCCGCAGAAAGACCGCCTTTGACCGAGTGCGATCGACTATCAGATCAGCAATCTTTTCGAAGCGGGCAAGCAGCCAGGGATAGGCATCCACAGTCTATGCAGCCACCCAATTTGTCTCGCAACATCATTAACGTGGCTCCTTTGGCGTGTTTGATGTCCCGTTTTTGATCCGTCTTATTGCTACCGTAAAGCATCAGACAGCTTGTCTGGCCTGATCGGACGTGATGCACCCGGTAGCCAGGACCCACGAAAGCACGCACTTCACTCAGACCGTTGCCGACGGGCTCTGTATCACCAAAGTTTCCGTTTTGTGCCTGCAACATCCTGACGGTTACGGCTGATTTTCCTTGGACGTTTTTGATCCCGCCCAGCCAACCAGTAATTCTGGCGTGGTATCGATTGCGTACATGGGTTTATCGTTTTCGGTCATGCGTCAAAAGTGGCCTAGTGGCCACACCTGTCCGATGCGCGCCTGTCGCGCGAACGCTTGGGCGGCGTCGACTTTGGAAGAGGACGCAGCCACCGCGCACTCACTGTTTAGCTGTGCCTTTAGAAAGCTCCATGATCATGCGCGTCAGCAGGTAAATCCGTGGCGAGACGCTTTCGACTTCGGCGTATTCTTCGGGGGTATGGATGTTGCCGCCGACGATGCCAAAACCGTCCAGCGTCGGCACGCCAACACTGGCGGCCAGGCTTGCATCGGCTGCGCCGCCGCTGCCTTCGAGGGTCAGCGTACGGCCCAGTTCGCCGTAGATGCCTTGAGCGACAGCCACCAACTTGTCGGTTTCGGCGGTTTGCGGCATGGGTGGCAGGCCACGAATCAGCTGGGTCGACACTTCGGTTTCCGGGATCAGTTTGTCAGCCGATACTCGCGCGAGATCCTTTTCGATCCGGTCGAACTCTTCCGGCACGGCTACGCGCACATCGGCCTTGGCGCTGGCTCGATCAGGGATGACATTGGTGCGGTCACCGGCATTGATCACAGTAAAGTTGATGGTGGTCTTCTTCTCGGCATCGCCCAGTTTCCCTAGTTGCAGAATCTGGTGTGCCGCTTCCATCGCCGCGTTACGGCCCAGCTCCGGTGCAACGCCCGCATGGGACGCCTTGCCCTTCACGTCGACCACTGCTGTCGCACTGCCTTTACGCCAGACAACCAGGCCGTCAGCGGGGCGACCCGGCTCCAGGTTCAGCGTCACATCGTGCTGCCTGGCGGTTTTCTTGATCAGGTCGGTCGCAGCGTCCGAACCGGTTTCCTCGCTGGCGTCCAGCAGGAAGGTGATCTGCGCGTAGTCGGTAAACTTCAGGTTTTTCAGAATCTGCAGCGCGTAAATCCCGGCGACAATGCCGCCCTTGTCGTCCATCACCCCGGGACCATAAGCGCGTCCATCCTTGATGTGGAAAGGCCGGGCGGCGGCCGAGCCTTCCTTGAACACCGTGTCCATGTGCGCCATGAGCAAGATCTTCGCTTTGCCCGTGCCCTTGAGCGTGGCGATCACATGGTTGCTTTTGTCAGGGGGCGTATTGGGGAAGGTCTCAATGGTCGCTCCGAGCTTTTTCAATTCATCGACGACCATGGCGCTCACCTTGCTCAGCCCCGGCTCGTAACCGGAGCCGGAATCGATATTGACCAATTGCTCCAACAGCTTCAGCGCAGGCTCCTTGGCTTGCTCGGCGCCAGCCTGAACCAGTTTGTCGGGCGTCGCCGCCTGAGCGAGGGAGCCGCCACCAAAAGTGACAGCAAGCGCCAAAGCACAGGCAATGGCAGAGCGCGAAAGCATTAACGGCATGGGTCGTTCCTTGAGTGTGACGGATTTATCAAAAGATCTCGGCGATTCCAAACGCAGATGCGCCGTGGCTTGAAGTTGCGGCTTTAACCGTAAGATTGCGTCCACTGAGAATGTGGTGTAGCGCCAGTAATGCGGGCTCGTTTGCCTACTCCTCCCGCAACCCCTGCGCCGTATTCAAATCCGTCACCAGCACATCCACGAAGCCGCCCTTGAGCGCGCCACGAATTGCCTGAACCTTGCGGCTCCCGCCCGCCAAGGCCAGCACGCGTGGCACGCTGTGCAGCTTGGGCAATGCCATTGACACGACGAACTCCTCGTCTTCGCCGAGCACGGGCTTGCCGTTGGCGTCGAAGTAGCGCAGGCAGATGTCTCCCACCGCGCCGCGCTCGGCGAGCACCCGCAACATTTCCTCGGTGTAGTAGTTGCCGCTGTTGCGTAGCAGTTGCGACGGCTCCAGTTCACCGACGCCGACAATGGCCAGGGTGACGCTGTCGAAGCGCTCGATGACTTCGCGCACTTCGTCCATCTGCATGATGCGTTCGCGGCTTTGCACGGACTGCTCGATACTCTGCGAGGGCAGCAAGTAGGCGGGGCAGTTGAGCAGCGTGGCCAGGCGCTGGGTCAGCAGGGTGGCTTCGAAGGCACCCTTGTTGCCGACCCCGCCTAGCAGTTGCACCACTTCGCGGGCGGCCTGGCGGCCCGGCAGGCTGTGCAGGTGCCCGACCATGGCACGAATCGTGGAACTCCAGGATGAAATACCGATGCTGTCATCGGCGTTCAAGGTGGTTTCCAGATAATGAGCGGCGGCCGAGCCAATCGCCTGCTTGATGCTTTCTTCGTCGTCAGGCACTGTCGCTTCGACCACGATCACCCGGCGCACGCCGTAGCGTTGCTGCAGTTCGCGTTCAAGTTCCAGATGCAGCCCCTGGGGGCGCATCACGGTAATCTTCACCACGCCGTCCTGCAGCGCGCGTTGCAAGGCGCGGCTGATGAAGGACTGCGAGAGGTCGAGCTGTGCCGAGATCTGCGACTGCTTCAAGCCTTCCTCGTAATAGAGGCTGGCAATTTTGGTAATCAGACGCAGTTCTTCGATCTGGCTCATGACTCTCTCGATGACGGGCTTGTACAGTAACAATCAGTTCACTACCGCCTGCATCATAACAAATCAGGACATGATCAAGCCGCCGTCGATATTGATCGCCTGGCCAGTCAGGTAGGCGGCGTCGTCGCTCGCCAGGAACGCCACCAAGCCTGCCACGTCTTCGGGTTTGCCGGCGCGGCGCATGGGGATATTGCCGACCCATTCAGCCATCAGCTCGCCTTTGGCGTATTGCTTGTGCTCGGTGCTGAGGATCTGCCCCCATACACGGTCGTTGTACTCCCACATCTCGCTTTCGATGATGCCTGGGCAGAAGGCGTTGACGGTGATGCCATGGCGCGCGAGTTCCAGCGACAGGCTCTGGGTGATGCCGATCACGCCCATCTTGCTCGCCGCATAATGCGGGGTGTAGACAAAGCCCTGGCGGCCCTGGCCGGAGGAGGTGTTGATCAGCCGGCCGCTGCCCTGTTTGACCATGTACTTGGCAGCTTCTCGGCAGCAAAGCCAGACGGCGGTGGTGTTGACCTGCAGCACCTTGTCGAAGTCGCTGCGGGGCATGCTGTCGAAGTGGTCGATGGTGATGATGCCCGCGTTCTGCACCGACACGTCGATGCTGGCGAAGCGCTCGAATGCGGCAGCGTACATCTGCACCACCTGTGCTTCATCGGTGACGTCGACGCCCAGCGCCAAAATCTGTGCGCCATGCCTGCCGGCGATCTGCTCGGCCGTGGCGGTCACACGAGCCAAGTCGTTGGACGCCATGACCAGATTCGCCCCTTCCCGGGCGAAGCGCTCGGCGATGCCGGCACCGATGCCGCGGCAGGCGCCGGTGATGACGATGGTCTTGCCAGTGAATCGTTGCGACATGTCATGCACTCCTGAGGTGGGCTTACCAGCAGACGAAGCCACCGTCGACGATCAGGTCGACGCCGGTGCAGAAGGACGCGGCCTGACTGGCCAGAAAGATCGCCGGGCCGACGATCTCCTCGACGGCGGCCATGCGTCCCATCGGCGTGGTTTGCTCGAAGATTTTTACCTGCTCGGCGACTTCCGGGCGCGAGTTCATGGGCGTAGCGGTGTAGCCCGGGCTGATGCAGTTGACACGCAGGCCCTGGTCGGCCCACTCCATGGCCAGGCTTTTGCTGAGATGGATGACCCCGGCCTTGGACGTGTTGTAGTGGGCCTGCAGCAGCCCGCGGTTGACGATGCTGCCGGACATCGAGGCAATGTTGACGATGGCGCCTTTGCCGCGCGGCAGCATCACCGCCGCCTGTGCTTGGCAACTGAGGAAGACGCCCGTCAGGTTGACGTCGAGCATGCTCTGCCAGCGCTGCAGCGTCAGCTCTTCGGCGGCTTGGGCATTGGCGATGCCTGCGCAGTTGACCGCGACGCTCAGCTCGCCCAGTTGGCTTTCACAGCTGGCCACGGCGGTTTCCAGACTGGCCTTGTCGGTGACGGTGCCGCTCAAGGCCAAGGCACGACGGCCCAGCGCCTGGATACGTTCTACGGTCTGGCCAATGCCGGCACTGCCGGGCAGGTCGAAGCACGCCACGTCGGCGCCCGCCTGGGCCAGGCCCACGGCAATGGCCTGGCCAATGCCGCTACCGGCACCCGTGACGAATGCGGTTTGCCCATCGAGTCGAAAAATTTGCATACAGGCTCCGTTATTTTTTGGTTTTGTAGGGGGAGGGCTCAGGCCGTGGCCAGCTCCATGACGGTCACCGGCGTGGCCTGCCCGCGCTCAAGAATGCCCATCTGCCGGCCGCGACTCATGACCATCACCCGATGCGACAGGCCGAGTACTTCGTCGAGGTCGGAGCTGACCACGATCACCGCCATGCCGGTGGCCGCCAGCTGTGCGATCACCTCGTAGATGGCTGCGCGGGCGCCGACGTCGATGCCGCGGGTCGGCTCATCGAGAATGAATACCTTGGGGTTGCGCGCCAGCCACTTGGCGATGACGACCTTCTGCTGGTTACCGCCCGAAAGGTTCGACACCGCCTGTTCAGGTTGGCCCTTGACGCCTAGCCGGGCAACGGCCTTGAGGGCGAAATCGCGCAGGCTGGCCGGCATCACCCAGCCCTTGCCCTCGATCAGATCGGTGTTGCCATAGGCGAGGTTGTCTTCGATGCGGTGGCTGACGATCACGCCTTGCTGTTTACGATCCTCGGGCACCAGCACCACGCCGGCCTGGATCGCCTCATAAGGGTTGGCAAAATGCCGGTCCTGGCCTTCGAGCTGCAGGTGGCCCTGGATGTTCTGGGCTGCTCCGGCAATGGCCCGTACCAGCTCGGTACGCCCGGCGCCGACCACCCCGGCGATGCCGAACACTTCGCCGGCTCGCACGCTGAACTCGATACCGTGCAGGGCGAATTCACGGCAGGTCAGGTCCTTGATCTGCAGCACTACCCGCGCGGACGGCTCGGTCATCTTCGGGAAAATCCGCTCCAGGCTGCGCCCCACCATTTCCTCGACCAACTGGCGCACTGGCAACTGGGCCGTGGCATGCACGGAAATCTGCCGGCCGTCGCGCAACACCAGCACGCGGTCGGCGATGCGGGCGATTTCTTCCAGGCGATGGCTGATGTAGATGAACGAAACGCCTTCAGCCTTGAGCCGCTCGACCTGCTTGAACAGCAACTCGGTCTCCTCGCCACCGAGCGCTGCGGTGGGTTCGTCGAGAATCAGCAGGCGCGCCTTGAGAGTCAGGGCCTTGGCGATCTCCACCAGTTGCTGGGCGGCGACGCTCAGCCCGGCGACCTTGCGCGACGCCGGCACATTCAGGCCAAGGCGTTGCAGTTGCTTGTCGGCTTGCGCCTCGATGTATTCGCGGTCGACCCGCCCGTTGCGCATGGGCAGTCGGCCAACGAACATATTTTCGGCGATCGATAGCTCGGGCAGCAGGCGAATCTCCTGATGAATGAGGCCGATCCCGGCATCCAGTGCGGCCCCAGGAGTGGCTGGGGCATAGGGCTGTCCGAGCCAGGTCATGCTGCCGCCCGCATCGGGCTGCACTACGCCGGCGATGATCGATGACAAGGTCGACTTGCCGGCGCCGTTCTCACCCAGCAGGGCCAGGACTTCGCCGGGGCGGATGTCGGCGTCGATCCCCGCCAGCACCTGCACGCCAGCGTAGTTTTTGCCGATATTGCGCAGGCACAGGGCGGCTTCGCCGGTCGTCGATGATTCAGTAACGTCTGCTGTGAGGGCGTGCATGGTCACCGTCCGGCTCAAGGGTGCTGTTTGATGAAGGGCTCGACGTTGTCCTTGGTGGTCAGCACGGCGGGCAGCAATTGCTCTTTGGGTACGGGCTTGCCGGCCTTGAAGTCAATGGCCGAACTCACCGCCAGGCGACCCATGGCTTGGGTCTGCTGGGTCATGGTGGCTTGCAGCACGCCACTGGCAACGGCCTTGAGCGCAGCAGCGTCACCGTCGAAACCGACAATGGTCACCGGGTGGTCGAGGTTGCCGACCTTGACGGCCTGGGCGGCGCCCAATGCCATGGCATCGGCACGTCCGAAGAACACGGTGATGTTGGGGTCGCGTTGAAGCATGTCCTGGGCCACGGCGAAGCCTTTGTCCTGAGCCCACTCGGCCGGCTGCTGGGCAACCACCTTGAGGTCGGGAAAGGCTTTGAGGCCTTCATCAAAACCCTTGGCGCGGTCGTTTTCCGGGGTGGTGCCGATCTGCCCTTGCAAAATGGCTACGCGGCCTTTGCCTTGGGTGACCTTGCCCACGTATTCGGCCAGGGCCTTGGCGCCGGCCACGCTGTCGCTGGCGATAAAGGTGTCGCCCGGTGCGTCCGGCGCGTTGCGATCGACGGCGATCACCGGGATACCCGCCGCCTTGGCTGCTTTCACCGGCACACCGGCGGCGGTGGCGCCGGCCGGAATATAGATCAGCACGTCGATCTGGCGGGTGATCAGGTCTTCGATCTGGCTAACCTGGGTGGCGGAGTTGCCCTGGGCATCGACCGTGATGACTTTCACCCCCTTGGCCTTGCCTTCGGCTTCTACCGATTGTTTGATCTGGTTGAAAAAGTCGGCCTGCAGGTTGGCGACCGCCAGGCCAATGGTCAGGTCCTTGGCCTGGGCGGTGCCGGCGGCAACGGTGGCAGCACAGAGAGCGCAGGCGAGCAGCAGTTTACGGGTCTTGAACATGGCAATGACTCCTGGTTTTTATTGTGGTGCTACGGGTATGGGGCGAGTGCTATGCACGATCGTTACGGCGGCGCAGGGTGTCGAGCGTGACGGCCAGGGCGATCACCACACCGATCACGACTTGCTGAATGAATGGCGAAACGCCTAGCAGATTCAGACCGTTGCGCAGCACGCCGATAATCAATACGCCGACCAGGGTGCCGCCGATGCCACCCACACCACCGCTCAGGCTGGCGCCGCCAATGACCACGGCAGCAATCGCGTCCAGCTCCATGGTCAGGCCCGCGCTGGGCTGCGAGGAGTCGAGGCGCGCGGCCATGGTCACCGCAGCGATACCGGCCAGGGCGCCGCTCAGGGCGTAGACCCAAAGCGTAATCTTGCGCACCTTGATGCCCGACAGACGCGCTACCTCGGCGCTGCCGCCGATGGCATAGAGGTTGCGCCCTCCGGCGCGGTAGCGCAGGTACACCCAGGCACCGGCAGAGAGCAGCAGAAACAGGCCAACAGTGGCGGACAGAAAGCCGAAATGCCGCACCGTGGCCAACGCGGTGAACCAGTCCGGAAACCCGACAATCTGCCGGCCCTCGGTGAGGATATTGGCCAGCCCGCGCGCCACGGACATCATCGTCAGGGTGGCGATGAAGGCGGGCAGGCGGGCATAGGAAATCATCAGCCCGGACACCAGCCCTGCCAGCATGCCGGTGCCAATTGCCAGCACGATGGCCAGGCCTAGCGGCACGCCGACGTCCTGATATAGCCAACCGAGCATCATCATCGAAAACGCCAGTACCGAACCGACCGACAGGTCGATGCCGCCAATCACGATCACCGCTGTCATGCCTAGGGCGAGAATGCCCAGCACGGTGACTTGGTCGAGGATGTTGAGGCCGTTGCGGACCGAGAAGAAGTAGTCGGAACTGAAGGAGAAGACCAGCACCAGCAATGCCAGGCCAATAAGCGGCCCGCCGATGTTGTTGGGAAGCAGTTTGACCAGACGTGAGCGGCTGGCGCGTTTGCCGGCCGATTCAGAGGTGCCGGAATTAGGAACCGAAACGTTACCGTCCACGGGGTGTTCTCCTGATTATTTTTTTTGGAGTACAGGTTCTGACATGCCCGCCGCACAGTAAAACCTGCGGCTTTGTCAGCACTGAATAAATATGCGTGGCTGAATTTCAATTCAGGTTCGGCCTGCGGTGGATGATTGTCAAGCAATTTAATTATCCGAGCCACCTCTTGACCGTCGGAAAAAAAAGGGCCTAAATATATTTGCACAACTGAATAAATATTCAATAAAGCGATCCTGCTGCCGCCCCCGCGAGGCAGCTCACGAGGGACAGTTCATGAATGGTTTCCGGTACGACGCCACGCAGATTCGCGAAAGAGCCCGGTTGATCCGGCAGCACATCATCCACCTCAATGCCAACTCCCCAGCCGGTGGTCACACCGGTGCTGACCTTTCGGAAGCGGACATCCTCGCCACCTTGTACTTTCGGATACTCGACGTGGCGCCTGAACGCACCCAGGACCCTGAGCGCGATATCTATATCCAGAGCAAAGGCCACGGCGTCGGCGGTTTGTATTGCACCCTGGCGGAGGCGGGCTACATCCCACTTGACTGGCTGGCGACCTACCAGCACTTCAATTCACACCTGCCAGGCCACCCGGTCCGCCAGAAAACCCCTGGCATCGAGCTCAACACCGGTGCTCTGGGCCACGGCTTGCCGGTCGCTGTGGGGCTTGCGCTGGCGGCTAAGATGTCCGGCAGCCAACGGCGCATCTATGTGTTGACGGGGGATGGCGAGTTGGCCGAAGGCTCCAACTGGGAAGCGGCCATGTGTGCGGCCAAATACAAGCTCGACAATCTCTTCGTGATCGTCGACAAAAACAAACTGCAACTCGCGGGCTTGACCGCCGATATCATGCCGCTCGACCCGCTGGACGTGAAATGGGCGGCGTTCGGGTTCACCGTCAGTGAGTGTGACGGCAATGATCCGGCGCAGTTGATCGAGCACTTGGAGGCCATGCAGGGGCGCAGTGGTGCGCCGCAGGTATTGATTGCTCATACCGTCAAGGGCAAGGGTGTTTCGTTCATCGAAGCGCGTCCCGAATGGCACCACCGGGTGCCCAAAGGCGATGAAATCGCCGCTGCGCTGGAGGAACTGAGCCATGTCTGAAGCCGAGCATTTCGCAACCATCATGACCGATGCCTTTATCGCCGCCGTGGACGCCGGCATCGACCTGGTGCCCGTGGTCAGCGATTCCACCTCGACGGCCAAGATCAGCCCCTTCGTCAAGCGTTTCCCCGAGCGCCTGATCAACGTTGGTATCGCCGAACAGACGTTGGTGGGCGTGGCCGCCGGTCTGGCCTTGGGCGGCAAGGTGGCGGCTACCTGCAACGCCGCGCCCTTTCTGATTTCCCGCGCGAATGAACAGATCAAGGTAGACGTGTGCTACAACCAGGCCAACGTCAAGATGTTCGGCCTGAATGCCGGTGCCAGCTACGGCCCGTTGGCCAGCACCCACCACAGCATCGACGATATTTCGGTGATGCGCGGCTTTGGCAACGTGCAGATTTTTGCCCCGGCCGATCCCCTGGAATGCCGGCAAATTGCCGATTACGCGTTGCGCCATGTGGGCCCGGTGTATATCCGCCTGGATGGCAAGCCGCTGCCGTCGTTGCACAGCAGCGATTACCGATTCGTTGCGGGTCAGGTCGACGTGCTGCGCCAAGGCGCCGACGTGACGATCGTTGCCCTTGGTTCGGTGGTGCATGAGGCTGTCGACGCCGCCGGTCTGCTCGCCGACAAGGGCGTGGCCGCGCAGGTCGTCAACCTGTCCTCGATTCGGCCGCTGAACCGGGAAGCACTGCTTGAAGCGCTCACCGGCAAGGGCGGGGTGGTGACAGTAGAAGAGCACAACATCAATGGCGGCGTCGGCAGCGTGGTCGCTGAAGTGCTGGCCGAGGCCGGGCTGGGCGTGCCGCTGATTCGCTTGGGTATCGCCGACGGCGAGTACGCCGCCGCAGGGGGGCGCGAGGCCACCCGGGCCTTGCATTGCATCGATGCCGCCGGTATTGCTGCCGCCGCGTTGCGGTTGTGCTGAGGGCCATGAAATGAGCGATCGCACGCCCTTGATTCTGGCTATTGATGAAGGCACCAGCAACGCCAAGGCGGTGCTGGTCAACCTGCATGGCCAAGTGGTCGCGCGGGCCTCCAGGCCCCTGGGACTCAGCCACCCGCAGCCGGGTTTTTCCGAGCAGGACCCAGAAGAGATCTGGACCAGCACCCTGGCCAGCATCGAGGAATGCCTGGCCCAGGTGGCGTGCCCCGTCGATGCCCTGGCCATCAGCAATCAGCGTGAATCGGTATTGGCCTGGAGCCGGCATACAGGCGCCGCCCTGGCCCCCTGCGTCAGCTGGCAATGCCGACGCTCGCTGCCCTTGTGCACCGAGTTGCATGCGCAAGGCCACGAAGCCGGTGTGCTCGCCAAGACCGGCCTGACCCTGGACCCGATGTTTTCGGCTGGCAAAATGCGCTGGCTGCTCGACCAGTTGCCCGATGGCCATGCCCGCGCCGCCGCAGGCGAGATCTGCCTGGGCACCGTGGACAGCTGGCTGCTGTGGAAATTGAGCGGCGGCCAAGTCTTTGCCACCGACCCGTCCAACGCGGCGCGTACGCAGCTCTACAACCTGCACACCGGTGATTGGGACGACGAGTTGCTGGCGCTGTTCGGCATCCCTCGTCAGGCGCTGGCGAAAATTTTACCGAGCGCGGGTTTTTTTGCCGAGACCGTGGCGTTGGGCACGCTGCCAGCCGGGCTGGCCGTGCTGTCGATGATCGGTGACTCCCATGCCGCGCTGTATGGGCAGGGCGGTTTTGTCCCCGGGCGGGTCAAGGCCACGCTGGGCACCGGCTCGTCATTGATGACGCCCATGGCGGGGCCGCTGGCCTCAGCCCACGGCCTGTCGACCACGCTGGCTTGGCACGATGGCAGCACGCCCACCTTTGCCTTGGAGGGCAATATCGTCCACACCGGCGCGGCCGTGCAGTGGGCGGCAAAGCTGCTAGCCAGTGACGCACCCGGCGCCGAGTCGTTGGACGCGCTGACCGAGCAGGCCGCCGCGTTACCTGACAACGGCGGTGTGTACTTTGTCCCGGCGCTGTCCGGGCTCGGTGCGCCGCATTGGCAGGCGCATGCTCGTGGAGTGATCTGCGGCCTGACCGAAGCCAGTTCGCGAGCCCATATCGTGCGCGCTTCACTGGAGTCGATCGGCTACCAGATACGGGACGTGTTCGAGGCCATGGAACATGATATCGGCGAGCCGCTCAGGGAGATCTGGGTCGATGGCGGTGCTACGCGCAACCGCTGGCTGATGCAGTTTCTCGCTGACCTGCTGAGTCGTCCGGTCATCCGCAGCCTTTCACCGGAAGTTTCGGCGTTAGGCGCTGCGCACCTCGCGGGCAAGGCCTTGGGCCTTTGGACTGATCAGGATGCGCTGCTGGCGCTGGACCGCCCCCGCGAACGCTTCGAGCCTAACCCGCATCGGGCGTTGCAAGGGCAGTACGAAGCGTGGCAACAGGCGTTGCGGCGGGCGTTGGTGGTGTAGCGATTACGCGCCGCCGCCCGGAGGCGAACTGGCCGAAAGCGGTCTGTTTCAACGCCCTGGAAGCCTAAGCCGCGAGGCTGCCATTCGACCGGCAGTAGCGCCTGCGACTGGCGCCAAAGTCCAGGCCTTGGCGCCCGCCATTCCCTGTCACACCGCCGTCTTGTTCGGGTCATCACTGATCAGCACCATGCTTTGCGGGGTCGACAGGGCCACGCCGACATCGCGCAAGCGGCCCAGCACGGTGAACAGCAGGTCGCTACGAGTACCGCCAACGGAGCGGGGGCTGTTGACGTAGCCGCTCACGCTGATGATCAGCCCGGTGGTAGTCAGGTCCTTGAAGGAGACCGAGGGCGCTGGCGTGTCGAGCACCGCTTCATGCTCGGTAAAGGCGCTGAGCAGCAACTCGCGGATCTGCATGACATCGGTGTCGAGCGGCAGGGTCAGGGTGATGCCGACGACCCCGAGGGCGTTGCCCATGGTCACGTTGCGCACGTTCTGGGTGATGAACTGCGAGTTGGGCACGATCACCGTGGAGCGGTCCGACATCTGGATTTCGGTGGCGCGCACGTTGATCCGGCGAATGTCGCCTTCGACCCCGGCCAGGCTGACCCAGTCGCCCACCTTGACCGGCCGTTCGGTGAGCAGGATCAGCCCGGAGATGAAGTTCTGCACGATCGCCTGCAGGCCAAAGCCTATCCCGACCGACAGCGCACTGACCACCCAGGTCAGGTTGGTGAGGCTGATATGCAAGGTCGACATCACCACGCCCGCCAGCAACACCATGCCCACGTAGCCCACCAGCGTCACCAGCGAGGCGCGCATGCCGGCGTCCAGGTTGGTTTCTGGCAGCAGGCTTTCGCCCAGCCATTCCTTGAGCACGCGCAGGCTCAGCAGGCCGGCGGCCAGCAGTACCAGGGCCAGCAGGATGTCGCCGGGCAGGATGTTGAGGTTGCCCAACGGTTTGTCGCTGAGGCCGACCTGGGTCAAGCCTTCGAGCAACTCGCCAGGGCTCGAACCCGATGGCAGGAACGCCAGCAATAGCGCGGTGGCCAGCAGCAACGTGCGCCCGATACCTGCCAGCAGCGTGCTGGCCTGGGCCTGGTGGCGCTCGGACAAGCCCAGCACCGAACCCAGTGCCAGGCCGCCCGGCAACTTCGGCGACAGCAGGGTTTCACAGAGGTCGCCAAAGAAGGCGATCAGCAGATAGGCCGTGGCTGCCACGGCGCTCATCCACAGCAGCTTGACCGCCAGAAAGTAGGCCAGTGTCAGGTAGCCGCCCAACAGCGCCAGCAGGCTGAATCCCACCCATACGGCCGCGATGAAAGGCAGCAATCCGGTCACGCCAGCGGGACGCGCCAGCTCGTGGCGGCGGCGGGTGCGGCGATAGCGCAGCAGGCCGAAGATATACACCAGCGCGATGGCCAGCGCTGTCAGGCCGTTGACCGCCACCGTGAGCGCCAAGGTGCTGGCGATCACGCTGTTGATCCGCTCCTGAGTGCCGATGATCACCAGCGCCAGTGCCAGCACGGTGGGGAAGTAGCCCAGCGCGGCGGCGATCGGATCAGGGATGTGCGGCAAGCGCCACGACGGGTACGCGACCATCAACAGCGCGCGGCCCAGGCCGACGATGAAGGCGCAGAAGATCACCAGCGTCTGCAATTGGCCGAGCAGGTTGACGACATCGGCGCTCAGCACCGCGTTGCTGGTAATGCCCCAGCGCAACAGGGAGGTGGCCGCGGCAATGGTGACGATGGTCGACAGGCCCACGGCCAGCGCCAGCGCGCTGCGGCGCAGGCGGCCTTCGGGCAGCCAGCGGATCATGGCCCAGATGAGCAACCGCTCGAGCAAGCGCCGGCCCGCCACCCACAATACGAGCGCAGCAATCACCACCGTGCCGAAGAACATCCGCTTGCCGGGCGCCAGCGCCGTGGCGAACACGCCGCGGACATCGTCCATCAGCCCTTGGATGCGGCCCAGGTCGTCGTCGGTCGGGCGGATCAGGCTGGACCAGAACGCCGAGCTCAACGGGCTGGCCGAACGGGTACTGATCTGCGAGTCGAACAGGCTGCGCCGCAGACTGACGATCTGGGTCGCCAGGTCGCGGGCTGACTGGCCGAGGGCGGTGGTCTGGGTTTGGTCCTTGACCAGCGCGGTCTGCTGCGCCGTCAAGGTTCTGCGCTGAGCGCTGAACGCTGGAGTTTCATCGGGCTGTACCGGGCCGAGGATCTTCAGCTGGTCTTGCAGGTGCTCCAGCTCCGTGGCCTGCTGGGAAGACAGATCATCGACTTGCTTCTGCACCTGCAGCGCGCCTTGGCGTAGGGTCGAGAGCAGGTCGTCATTGGCGCTGACCGTGACTTTCTGGCGAATCTGATCCAGCTGATCGCTGAGCGCGTCCAGGGTCGGTGCCTCGGCCTGGTCCGCAGAGTCGCTGACACTGGCAGCGCTGCTGGCCGCAGGCGCCGGGCTAGCAGCTTGAGCACAGACTGGCAGGGTAATGCAGAGCAACATCAGGGCGAGCAGCCCGGATGATAAACGGTTGAACATGCTGATTCTCTCTTCGGCGTTGAGCGCGATGGCGGGTAAAGAGACCATCCGGTGGCACCCTGGTGCGCAAGGGTACAGCAAAGCGGATATCTCGCGCCTGCATCGCCTTTAAGTTGCCGGGTTGCGGATTGAACCGCAACTGAACTGTCGAGCCCCGGTGTGGACTGAACTTAACCACCCCTGAAGGAGCAAGCACAATGAACCACGACCCTTCCAACCATCGCGACGCCGAGCGCCTCCACCAGCGCGTGGCTGAAAAGTTGGGCATTACCGCCGATGAACTGACAACGTGGATGATCAACGAGATCGACCGGGTGACCGAGGGCGGCAAGGAAGTCGGCCACATGGTGGTGTTCCGCGAGTCGACCCCGCCTGAAGTGCTCGACAAGGTTCAGCACAAGCAGAGCCAGTTCACGGCGATGACAGGCCCGATCGATCCGGAGTGAGTACTTGGCGGCTCGTCTGGTGTGACTCGCACCCTTGGCCTCGTTCGTCGTGCATGGGACGGCCGATCTGAAACCTGAACGTAAAGTTAGTGGCGCTATGCCATCTATGCAATTACTCTGCTTCCCGCTTGCACCGTCCAAGCCGTGGCAGGGAGCCCTTGGTGTTGATTCCTGGCCGCGTTGTCCCTCTGCCAGGAATTATCATGTTGTTCCGTCCTTTGGCGCTTTGCGCACTTTCTGTACTGGCCGCCACGTTGAGCGGGTGCATCACGCAACCTGCTTCGGTGGTCAGCGAGCCGTTGCAACCCAAGCCCGGTGAGCCGGTGGTCTACCTCGTGGGTGCCATTGGCCCGCTCAACGCTGCCAGTGCTACCTGGCAAGATCAGCAACTGCTATTGCGCAAGCGCGGCTCCGAATATGGAGCGGCAGCGGTCTGGCACCGGCAGCTCGACAGGTTTACGCCCCAGGACGTCAAGGACAGCGGCAGCGCCAGTGTTTTCGTGCTGGCACTCAAGCCCGGCGATTACGAACTCTATGACGCACGGTTCTCGACACTGGAGTCTGTCTCCGGGGTAGGCACGCTGTCGCGGTCGCAGGCACCGCGTGAAAAATTCAACCTGCCGCTGCGCCTGGCAGCTGGCAAGGCGTACTACCTGGGCGAATTTCGTTCTTACTGCGTTGCCTCGTCCGGTTGCACTTACCTGTGGCGTGACCAACGTCGCCGCGATCAAGCCATTGCCCAGCTCCAGGTCCCGGGCCTGCCGAGCCTGCAAGCCCTGCCGTTGAACCTCGACAACGCCCGACCTTACATTCTTCCGGCCGCGCGGGTAATGCCATGAAATACATTCTGATTGCTCTGGGATCGACCCTGTTGGCTGGCTGCGCGGTGACCAATACCTTGCCCGAGCGCCCTGCGCCCGACGGCCAGGACTACCTGGCACCTATCCACGTCATGGTCGATTCGCCCCTCGATGCGGCCAATGTGCGCAACAGCTTGCGTGAAACCGGTGTGTTCCGAACCGTGGAAGCGGGAGCGGCGGCGCCTGGCGGCTACAGCGTGCGCGCGCGCCTTGACAGCACTCGTGACATTTCCACACCGCTGCTTTTCCTCTCCGTTGCCACCTTGTTTCTGATCCCCATACCCCAGACGTATGACACGCAAATCGACTACACCCTGATGCACGACGATGTGGCCTTGAAGCAATACCATTACCGAAATGTCACGCGCAAATACACCTGGTTGCTGGACCAGGGTAGCGAAATGCAAGGGCAGAACCTGGACCGCATCAGCCAGGCATTCGCCGCCGATGTGCAGCGCGACCACCTGCTGCCGAGCGTGGGGTATACCCAATGAAGCGCCTGCTGATCGTTGCGCCCCTAGTGCTGATGTTAGGTGGCTGCGAGACCAATCTGGGCACACTCGACTACAAGGCTCAGGAACAGTACGTGCCCATGAACCTGGTGTTACCGCCTGTGTATCTTCGGATTCAGGAAGACGACCAGGCCCAACTGGTCAGCGCGCTCAAGGGCACAGGAGCGTTCTCGTTTCTGGATGGCGGCTACAACCCCAACGGCTATAGCCTGGAAATCAGCGAAAGCCATGTGCCGGCCAACATAGCGGAGGTTTTCCTCGGGGTTTTGACGCTGTTCACGCTGCCGTTGCCGTATCACTACCACGACGGCCTTTCAGGCGACATCCGTAAAGATGGTCACCTGCTCAAGCACTACACCTACGTCCGTGACGGGTCGAGCGTGATGGCCTGGTACGTTCCGTCAAGTGTCACAGTCAATCGGCGCGAGATGCTTGGGGATTTGCTGCGGGACATGGAGCGAGATCGGGTGGTGCCTTTCGCACCTGCGCAGGCGGCAGGTGCTAGAGGTTTTACCACTCGCTGAAGATGATCAGCACAGATCAATGCTCAGCTTGATGTCGGCGACCGAATGCTTCACCAGACGATGGCCTGGTCATCCCAGGCCCAGAAGCTTCCGCTATCGGACGGTCCATGTGCACTCACCAATTCGATAATCCTATCTGCCGAGAACGCCGGTTCAAAGAGCTGGCCATCTGGTACGTTCGCTTGAAAGGGCAGCGACAAGTTCGTGTCCGTGGTGCCCGGGTGTATCGCCAGCACGGTAGACGCAGCGTTGAGGCGCTTCAATTCGATACTGGCGGTATGCAGCAGTTGGTTGAGCGCCGCTTTGCTGGCCCGGTAGCTGTACCAGCCGCCCAACCGGTTATCGCCGATAGAACCCACCCTCGCGGAGAGCGCCACGAAGGTTGAAGGCTGTTTGCGCAGTAACGGGAGCAGGTGTTTAAGCAGTAGCACGGGGGCAAAGGTGTTGGTCGCAAAACTCGCCTGCAGGCCTGCCAGCGTCAGTTGCGCCAGGCCCTTTTCTGCTGTGGCGCCGTCCTGATGAAGGATGCCCAGCGTACTGATCACCAGGTGCAGATGTTCGCATGATTCGATAACTTCGCTGGCGAGTGCTTGCAACGATTGTTCGCTGCGTGCGTCGCAGTCGACTCGCTTCAGACGATGGCCATATTGATCAGCCAGCGTTGCCAGCGTTCCGGAGGTAGTGGCTGCGCGCGATACGGCCCATACCTGAGCGACGTCATCGCGAGCAAGCAGCGCCGCGCAGAGGGCCAAGCCGATACCTTGACTGGCCCCACATACCATAACGTGAGCGTCGTCGTGCAGTGCGGGGAGCAGACTCATGGAGTACCTATACGCCAGCATGACGGGAGTGGTGATACGACAGCAGGTCAGGCCACCAGGTTCAGGTGTGGGGCGCAGCGACGGGCACTGGCTGGCGCAGCGGGATCACCCCCAAAATCTGCACGGCCATCAGTGCACCAAACAGCATCAAGGCAGTGAGATTACGGTCGAAATCCAGGTAACCGGTCAGCATCGCCCCGGCGGCGCCGCAGAGCATCATCGTGCACCCCATGAGGCTGGAGGTGGTGGCGGCGCGATCCGGAAACAGCATGAGCGTTTTCGCAACGATGTTGGAATACAGCAGCCCTTGGCCGTAGTTGACCACCAGAATGCCGGACAATATCAAGGGCACATTCAACGACAGCGGCGTCACTGCCATCAGCAGGATACCGGTCGCGGAAATCGCCAGGCCTGCGACCATGCGCCGGCCGACACTGCAGGCGCGCATGAGCCAGCGATTGGTCAGTGTGCCCAGCAAATAGGCAAGGCCCGCCGCAAGCGCCGTCAGCCCGAAGAACCCTGGCCCGCGATGCAAATCTTGTTGCACCAGAAACGGGCCGACGATGTTCCAGACCAGAAACATCGCCTGGCTGCTGCCCATGGCCAGCACCGCGCATTGGAAACCCCGGTGGCCAAGAATCAGGCCGTAGCCGGCGACGGACTTTTTCATGCTGCGCCGGTGCTCGGAGGCCAGCGACTCACGCAACCGCAGGCTTGCGATCAATAGCACCCCGCTATAGGCCGCATACAGTGCGAAGTTCCAGCGCCAGCTCGCGTACTGCTCGATCAGCCCACCGATAAAGGGCGCCAGCACCGGCCCCAACCCCCATGCCAGGCTCATGTACACCACCGCGTTCATGAATCGCTCGCCCTTGACGGTGTCCACCAGCATGGCCCGCGAGGCGACCTGGCTACCGCCGATGGCAAAGCCTTGCAGCGCCCTGGCCAGCAAAAAGGTCTGGATATCGGTGGCGACCATCGCCAGCAGGCTGGCCAGCACGAACATCGCCATCCCCGGCAGCAAAGCGTTCAGGCGGCCGTGACTGTCGGCAATCAGCCCGAAAATCAGCTGACCCAGCGCGTAGGCCACCAGCGTGATGGAGATGCTGCTCTGCATGACCGAGTCGCTGACCTGCATCTGCGCGGCGATGGCCGGCATGCTGGGCGCGAACAGGTCGATGGCGATGCCCGATACGCTGTTGATCAGCGGCGCTATGACAACGACGTAGCCTGCGTAATCGCGTATGGGTTTCATCAAGGGGCCGGGCAGAGGGGAGGAGGGCCAGCGGGTTGTAGCATTACGGGGCGAAGGTGGCAACCGTGTAGCGGGGGAGGAAATTGCAGGTCGTCTCTGGCTGCGCGGCCTGGCCGAGGCGGCTGGGGTTACGCTCTGTCTGCACTACATCGACGCTGCCTGTCGTGCCAGGCGGCACGTTCGCAACGGGGGCGGTCATTTGCCAGGTTCGCTTCTGGCCTGCTGCCGTGCCGATGCCGGTGCCGAGCAGCTGTCGGCATCGGCTATCGTCACCGGCAATCAGCGATGGGAAACGGACGTCACCTGCGAGAGGTAGAGCGATTGCTTCGTGCCCGCAGCGTCGACGAACTGGTAGCGGCCATTTTTGTATTCAGGTGCTGTAGCGGCGGTGATGTGCTGCCCGGAAGCGGTGTGGAACACGGCGCCGACAGAGCCGGCGGGGTTGGAGGCGCAGCCAGCGAGGAGAGAGAGGATGGCTGCCGAACAGAACATTGCGATTTTCATGGGTCGTACCTTAATGTGGGGGAGAAATAGCGCTGAGCGGGTGCCTCCTAATCATTAGGTGTACTGACCGAGTGTTTCCGTGTAATCGCGGCCCGCTAACCCTATCTACGACAACGGCTGATCTTTGGTTCTCCCTGGGTGATGGCATATTGCTATTTATGCGACAGACGGTAGGTCAGGGGGCTATGGGCATCGGGCCAGCTTCGCCAGCGCCACTCAACCCCTTTGATCCAGTGCGCGCAACTTCGCCAGCAATCCTCACCAAGGGCAGCCAGAGTTATCACAGATCGTTTAACTCTCAAGGAGGATTTGGCGATCCCCATGGTCCTACTCTATGTGTCTCAGCGGGTATCCACACAGGGGAAAAGACCATGTACTCACGGCGTAATTTTCTGCTAGGCAGCATGGTGGTTGGCGGCGGGTTGGGGGCGCTGGCCCTGAGCGGCGGGTTCCCACGGCTATTTTCCAGCGGCGCCGGGCTGGTCAGCCAGGCCGACGCCGCGCAGGTATTCGAAGTGACCCACACCACCGAGCAGTGGCACGCGATCCTCAGCCCCGAGCAATACAAGGTGCTGCGCGAAGCGGACACCGAGCGCCCCTACACCAGCCCGCTGAACGACGAGCACCGCGATGGCACCTTCGCCTGCGCGGGCTGCGAGCTGGCGTTGTTCTCCTCGGCGAGCAAATTCGACAGTCACACTGGCTGGCCCAGCTTCTGGACACCGCTGGACAAGGCTGTGGGCGTGAGTGACGACCGGTCCTTCGGCGTGTTGCGCCAAGAGGTGCATTGCGCCCGGTGTGGTGGCCACTTGGGCCACGTTTTCGACGACGGGCCGAGGCCCACGGGCCTGCGCTACTGCATGAATGGCCTGGCGATGAAGTTCGAGGCGAAGGCCGCCTGATTTGCCGGCTGCATATACACTTGAACTGTTGGGTAAACCCGAACAGAATACGCAGCGTGTATATCAGGTTGGGTTTAGCATGCCTCAGCAAGTCATCCTCCGCGACGCCATGCGTCGTTTGAATCTCACCCGCGATGGGCTTTCACAGCGCCTGGGTGTCACGCGTCGCGCCCTGGATAGCTGGATGCTGCCGGATCATTCGGCGGAAATGCGCAAGATGCCGGACATCGCCAGGCGCTTCATCCTCGAACTCCTGAAGGGCTTGGCACCTGCCCCGCAGAGCGTAGAGCAGCAGCCCGCCAACTCCGAACGGGCTCATCACCTGTTATCGGTGGACGGCTACACCCGCGATTCGGTCGAAGACCTGCTGCGCGTCGCCGATATCATGCAGCCGATCGCCCGCCGGCAGAAAACCACACGGGTGCTGGACGGTGCGGTGCTGGCGAACCTGTTTTTCGAGGCCAGCACCCGTACTCGCTTGAGCTTCAGCGCGGCCTTCGCTCGCCTGGGTGGCTCGGTATGCGATACCACCGGCTTCACGTTCTCGTCGATGGCCAAGGGCGAGTCGATCCAGGACACCAGTCGGGTCATCAGCGGTTACGCCGATGCCATCGTCGTGTGCCATCCCGAGCTGGGCGCCGTGGCCGAGTTCGCCCAGGCCACCCATGTGCCGGTCATCAATGCCGGCGATGGCCCGGGCGAGCATCCCAGCCAGGCGCTGCTGGATCTCTACACCATCCAACGGGAATTCTCGCGTTTCAGCAAGTTGATCGATGGCGCCAGGATCGTCTTCGTCGGCGACCTGAAATACGGTCGCACCGTGCACTCGTTGAGCAAACTGCTGGCGCTGTACCGCAACCTGCGCCTGACGTTCGTGTCGCCCGGGTCGCTGATGATGCCCAGCGCCTTGATCGAGAAACTCGCCGGCCAGGGCCATCATATCGAGCAGACCCAGGACCTGGCCCAGGCACTGGCCGGGGCGGACGTGGTATACGCCACGCGCATCCAGAAGGAACGCTTCGCGCAGGAAGAAACACTGGAAGGCTATAGCGCCGACTTCCAGATCAACTCGGCCGTGGTCAACCGTTACTGCGGCGCTGACACCCTGATCATGCACCCGCTGCCAAGGGATTCTCGGCCGGGCGCCAATGACCTGAGCGTCGACTTGAATCGCGATTCACGCTTGGCGATCTTCAAGCAGACGGACAATGGCGTGGCAGTACGCATGGCCATATTTGCCACGCTGCTGGGGGTTCAGGATCAAGTGCCTCACTCGTTGCGGGAAGTGGGCTGGCGGGTGCCGGTGTATCTGGCGCCGGAGGATGAAGTGCCGTACAGCGATCAATAAGCGCTATCGCTAATCGCCACACGCTATTCCATACTTCGCCCTCGCCATTCAATCAGGCCCAGTGATGATACGAGAGCTGAAAACCTTCATCAGCGTCGCCCGGCGCGGCACGTTCGCGGCGGCGGGGCAGGAGGTCGGGCTGACGCAGTCGGCCGTCAGCGCGCAGATCAGGAATCTCGAGGAAGCCTTGGGCGTCAAGCTGTTCGATCGCACCGGGCGCGCGGCGACGCTCAATTCGGCGGGCCTGCGCGCGGTGCCGCTGGCCGAGGAGATCCTTCAGACGTTCCTGCGCATGGGCGCACCGGACAGCGCCAACGACTACCGCGGCGCGCTGCGCATCGGCGCCATCGGCACTGTGCAGACCGGCATCCTGCCGCAGGTGCTGGTGGCCCTTAAAGCCAAGGCGCCGTTCATTGAAGCGACACTGGTGCCGGGCGTGTCCCTGAACCTGCTCAGTCAGGTGGATGCCGGCGAAGTCGACCTCGCCATGCTGATCAATCCTCCCTTCGCGCTGCCCAAGGATCTGCATGCCGAGGTCATCGCTCGCGAGCCCTTCGTGCTGATCACCCCTAAAGCGCTGAAGAAAGGCGACCCGCTGCAGATCCTGCGCGAGCAGCCGCTGATCCGCTACGACCGCGGCTCGTTCGGGGGGCGGTTGGTGACGCAGTTCTTGCGTGAGCACAAGCTCAATGTCCAGCACGCGCTGGAGCTCGACGAGCTGGATGCCATCGCCAAGATGGTCCGCAGTGGGCTTGGCGTGGCACTGGTGCCGATGGCCGGGCTGTGGCTGGAACATGCCTCTGACGTGCGGGTGATCGACCTGGGCAAGTTGACGTTCTACCGCGAGATCGTGCTGTTGGCCAAATACCATCAACGCCATGGGGCGCTGTTTTCGTTGTTTCGCAACTGCGTGGTAGACGCCATGGCGCGTCAGGCGGCAAAAGGTGGGTAATGCGGCGCGCCCGGTCCTGGCGCATTGCCGAGCTTTATGGGTGTAACTAACCGCCTTGAACCCTTGATTGATCAAAAATATCGTTGCTCAGAACGCAAGATATCCGCTTTCCTGGCGGCGCTATCTCATCAAGAATCGGCTCACGAAAAACACCGACAGGGTACCCACCGTGAGCCTTTCTCCTTTTCACCTCGCCATTCCCGTGTATGACCTCGCCGCCGCGCGCCACTTCTATGGCGACGTGTTCGGCCTGTCCGAAGGACGCTCAAGCGAACAGTGGGTCGACTTCGATTTCTACGGTCATCAACTGGTGATCCATGAGCATCCGAAAACCGTCTCGCAGGAATCGGTGCACTCCAATGCGGTCGACGGCCACGATGTGCCGGTGCCGCATTTCGGCATCATCCTGCAGTGGGATCAGTGGGAAGCTTTGGCCGAGCGCCTGCGGGCCCGGGAAACCCAGTTCGTGATCGAACCCTATGTGCGGTTCAAGGGCCAGGTCGGCGAGCAGGCGACGATGTTTTTGTTCGATCCGTGCGGCAATGCCCTGGAATTCAAGGCGTTCAAGGACATGAGCCTGTTGTTTGCCAAGTAACGCCCGGTAACCTCTGAACGGCCGTCGCCAGCAGCGCGACGGCGAGTTACTTCGACGAGGGCCAGAAATTTTCCTATATTGTCTTACTAAATAGGTTTCATGTCGTTTTATAGATCCATAAAATGAATTGTAAGGGTAAATAGTATTACTATATAGTTGGTTATGTGCTTCGAATGGCAGCGCCTGTGCGCTAGCCACTCGAGCAGCAACAGCCTCACCCCATAAAAATAATCGAGGTGCGCACCATGACCGCTACCGCTATCCCGGTCGCTCAAGTCGACGCCGATTCGCTGGAAGACAGCATCTACCGCCGGGTCAGCTGGCGCATCGTGCCGCTGTTCATCGCGTGTTTTCTGTTCGCCTATCTGGATCGCGTAAATATCAGCTTCGCCAAGCTGCAGATGGCCAGCGACCTGGGGTTCAGCGAGACGGTCTATGGCCTGGGCGCCAGCCTGTTCTTCGTTGGTTACTTCCTGTTCGAGGTGCCCAGCAACATCCTTCTGCACAAGATCGGCGCGCGCATCTGGATCGCGCGGATCATGGTGTCCTGGGGCATTGCCTCGGCGTGCATGATGTTCGTGCAGACTGAATTCTGGTTCTACACGCTGCGGTTCCTGATCGGCGTGATGGAGGCGGGGTTTGTCCCTGGTGTGCTGTATTTCTTCACTCAGTGGTACCCGAATACGCGACGGGCACGGGTCAATTCCTATTTCAAGAGTTCGATTTGCCTATGTGGCATCGTCGGCGGGCCGATTGCCGGGCTGATCCTCGCGCACTTCGACGGTGCCATGGGCCTGGCCGGGTGGCGCTGGTTGTTTCTGCTTGAGGGCATCCCGTCGGTGTTGTTGGGCGCCGTGGTGTTGTGGCGGGTCAAGGACCGTATCGAGGATGTCACCTGGCTCAACGCTCAGGAAAAACAGGTGGTGCTCGACCGCATGGCCAAGGAGGCCCAACCGCAGACGCCGCAGACCCTTAAGGACGTCTGGAAGGAGCCTGCCACTTACGTGATGTCGGCCATTTACCTATGTCTGGTGATGGCGCTGACCGGCTTGCTGTTCTGGATGCCGCAGTTGATCAAGAGCGCGGGCGTACTGGACACCGTCAATATCGGCCTGCTGACGGTGATTCCTTACGTGGGTGCGGTGATCGGCAATCTGCTGATCGGCGCCAGCTCCGACCGCCATGGCGAACGCCGCTGGCACATGGCGGGCTGCGCCAGCCTCACCGCCGCGGGCTATCTGGTGTGCGCGTTGTTTCCCGCGCAATTGTTGGCGCTGATGATCGGCATGACCATGATCATGACCGGCATCATTGCCTGGATGCCAATCTTCTGGACCATTCCTCCGCGTTTTCTTACCGGCCTGGCCGCGGCAGCGGGTATCGCGCTGATCAACTCGCTGGGGCAGTTGGGCGGGATCATCGCGCCGTTCATGGTGGGGCGTATCAAGGACCTGACCGGCACCGCGACCCCGGCGCTGTTTGCCTTGTGCGCGGTGAGCGTGCTGGCGGTGGTGCTGATTCTTTGGGGCATTGCGCCGCGCCTGTATGCGCGCGCGAACACCCACGATTGAGCCTGGGGGAGGGAGGTGGCACCAGCGGTCAGTGACTTCCTGCGGAAAAAACGGATAATGGCGGCCATTTATCTGCTCGTCATTCTGGTAATTCCGCATGGAAATCAAAGTCAATTTTCTCGACAACCTTCGACTTGAAGCCAAGTTCGACGACTTCACGGTGGTGGCCGATCAGCCTATTCGCTACAAGGGCGATGGCTCGGCCCCCGGTCCGTTCGATTACTTCCTGGCTTCGTCGGCGTTGTGTGCGGCTTACTTCGTCAAGTTGTATTGCAACACGCGCAATATCCCTACCGATAACATCCGCCTGTCGCAAAACAATATTGTCGACCCCGAGGACCGCTACAAGCAGATTTTCAAGATCCAGGTCGAGTTGCCGGCGGATATCAGCGCCAAGGATCGCCAAGGCATCTTGCGTTCCATCGAGCGTTGCACGGTCAAGAAGGTGGTGCAGACCGGGCCTGACTTCATCATTGAAGAAGTCGAAAATCTCGACGCCGATGCCCAGGCGTTGCTGATCCCCGGTTCCACTGACGGCGCGGGCACCTTTATTGCCGGTAAAGATCTGCCGCTGGAGCAGACCATCGCCGATATGTCCGGGATCCTGGCCGGCCTGGGCATGAAGATCGAAATCGCTTCGTGGCGCAATATCGTGCCCAACGTGTGGTCGCTGCATATCCGCGATGCGCAATCGCCGATGTGTTTCACCAACGGCAAGGGCGCGACCAAGGAGGGCGCCTTGGCGTCGGCATTGGGCGAATTTATCGAGCGGCTCAATTGCAACTTCTTCTATAACGATCAGTTCTGGGGTGAGGACATCGCCAACGCAGCGTTCGTGCATTACCCGAACGAGCGCTGGTTCAAGCCAGGCGCTAAAGATGCGCTGCCCAAGGAGATCCTCGACGAGTATTGCCTGGAGATCTACAACCCCGACGGCGAGCTGCGGGGTTCGCACTTGTATGACACCAACTCGGGCAACGTAGAGCGCGGTATCTGCTCGCTGCCGTTTGTGCGTCAGTCGGATGGCGAGGAGGTCTACTTTCCCTCCAACCTGATCGAAAACCTGTACCTCAGTAATGGCATGAGTGCCGGCAACACGCTGGTTGAAGCGCAGGTGCAGTGTTTGTCGGAGATCTTCGAGCGCGCGGTCAAGCGGGAGATTCTCGAAGGTGAAATTGCCCTGCCGGATGTGCCGCAAGACGTGCTGGCGAAATACCCCGGCATCCTCGCTGGCATCGAGGCACTGGAGACGCAGGGCTTCCCGGTATTGGTCAAGGACGCTTCACTTGGCGGCCAGTATCCGGTGATGTGCGTGACGTTGATGAACCCGCGTACTGGCGGTGTATTTGCCTCGTTCGGTGCGCACCCAAGCTTTGAGGTGGCGCTGGAGCGCAGCCTGACCGAATTGCTGCAAGGCCGCAGCTTCGAGGGCCTCAACGATCTGCCGCAGCCGACCTTTGAAAGCCACGCGTTGACCGAACCGAACAACTTCGTCGAGCATTTCATTGATTCCAGCGGCGTGGTGTCGTGGCGCTTTTTCAGTGCCAAGGCCGATGTCGACTTCGTCGAGTGGGATTTTTCCGGTGAGGGGCAAGACTCCAACGCTCAGGAAGCGGCGACGCTGTTCGGCATCCTCGAAGACATGGGCAAGGAAGTGTACATGGCGGTGTACGAGCATATCGGCGCAAAAGCCTGCCGCATTCTGGTGCCGGACTATTCGGAGATCTATCCGATAGAGGATCTGATCTGGGACAACACCAACAAGGCGCTGTTTTTCCGCGCTGACATCCTCAACTTGCACAGCCTCGACAACCGGGCTCTCAGGGCGCTGGCCAAGCGTCTGGAGGAGAGCGAACTGGACGATTACACCGACATCAAGACCTTGATCGGCATCGAGTTCGACGACAACACGGCGTGGGGGCAGTTGACGATTCTGGAATTGAAACTGCTGATCTATCTGGCTGTGAAGAAGTTCGATGACGCCAAGGAGCTGGTCGAGGCCTTCCTGCAATTCAATGACAACACTGCCGAGCGCGGATTGTTTTATCAGGCCCTGAATGCGGTGTTGGAAGTACGCATGGACGACGAGTTGGAGTTGGCCGATTACGAGGTCAACTTCCGCCGGATGTTCGGTAATCCGCGGATGGACGCGGTGTTGGGTTCGGTGGATGGCAGCGTGCGGTTTTACGGTTTGACGCCCACCAGTTTGAAGTTGGAAGGACTGGATCGGCATTTGCGATTGATCGACAGTTATAAAAAACTGCACGCGGCGCGGGGCGGGGAGGTTTGAAGGGGTTGTAGTGCGCTCATCTAGTTGGCGACTGCGATTCGGTTTTGTGGTTTGGCTTTGTGGTTTGGCATGTGGGGGTGGGAGATTGGCGAGTGGCCCTTTGCTGCGGGCCTGTGCGGCTCGCCCTGTCCATTGGCCCTTCGCTTAGGCTCAGGGTACCCGCGTTCCGGCACCTGAAGAGAGGGCACGGCGCAATAGGCCATCCATGGCCTAACGCGCCTGACCCGGCATCCTGCCGGGATCGCCCTCTCTTCAGGCACCTCCACGCGGCCTGCTGGAGGGGCGAGCCGCACAGGCCCGCAGCAAAGGACCAGCCGAGATTTGAGCGATTTCATGAAAGAGCAGACACCACCAATGTCACTGTTCTGCTTTCGAGTCGGCTTTGGGGTCGCGGCCCCCTTTCAGCAGGCCGCGCTTCGACGCACTGGCGAGGGGATAGCCGGCATGGATGCCGGCTAAGCCCCGTTGGGCCACGGAAGGCCCATCGGGGCGTGCCCCTCGCCAGTGCGTCGAAGCGCGGGCACCCTGAGCTAAAGCGAAGGGCCAATGGCGGGGGCCGCAACCCCAAGGCCGGCTCGAAAGCAGAACCACCCCAATCCCAACCCCCCAACAACGCAACCCTATTTCAGAGCCAGACACTGTCAAGCCGCCAACTCGATCAGATACGCCCCCTCGTTACGCACATTGCCCACATCCTTGCTGACCTTGAACCACTCGAATTCCCCCGTCGGCCGACTGCCTTCTCGGGCGATTTCCGCTGCCCTGGCCGCCGGCAGCTCCGGGTCCAGCCATTCCCGGGCCATCTCAGGCGCCAGCACCAATGGCCGGCGATCGTGGATATCCACCATCCCGCTATCGCTGGCCGCGGTAATGATCACGAAGCCATCGCCCTCGTGGGGCTCCAATCCTGGCCGCACTTGGCCCAGCGCCGCGAAGAACATCGGCTCCGCGGTTTTCAGGCGGATGAAATACGGTTGTTTCTTTTTCGGATCGAGCGGGTCCTTCACCCATTCGAACCAGCCGTTGGCCGGTGCAAGCATCCGCCCGTGAGGCCACAGCTCCTTGAAAAACCGGCCGGTCATCGCTGTCTCGACGCGGGCATTGATGGGCGCCGGTCGCTTGTCCTTCGCCCAGGAGGGGCACCAACCCCACTTGACCTTGTCGATGTTCAAGCCGCCTTCTGCCGCGCGAATCACTTGCACACGGGTCGTCGGCGCGACGTTGTAACGCGCGACCGGCCACAGGTCGTAGCCATTGATGACCAACTGCTCTGGCGCCAGGGCCTTGAGGTAGTGGTCCATGGATTCGTAGATCGAGTAGCGTCCGCACATGGTGTCACCCGTCGAAATGTTTCTCATAGGAGATTGACCGCACGCGGCCAAAAACGTTAACTGTATATACATACAGCTTATCCGCACAAGGCATGCATCATGAGTGTCACTATCCTCGGCCCCGCACTGACCGGCGGCGATCCGCTGCCGCTTTATTCTTTCCATGTGCCTGCGGGGTTCCCTTCGCCGGCGGCGGATCACATCGAAAAGCATATCTCGCTGGACGAACTGTTCGACATCCGCGCCCCCCACGTCTACCTGGTCAAGATCGAGGGCGACAGCATGCAGGGCGCGGGCATCTATTGTGGCGACCTGGTCATCGTCGACCGCAGTGTGTACGCCGAGCACGGCGACATCGTCATCGCCGCGCTCAACAGCGAGCCGGTGTGCAAGCGCCTGCACATGTTGGGCAACGACGTCATGCTCAAGTCCGAGAACACCAAATATCCGCCGCGTTATGTGATGGAAGGTGACGAACTGGTGATCTGGGGCGTAGTGAAATACAGCGTGCGCGACCATGCCAGAGCATGAACCGACTTTTGCCCTGATCGACTGCAATAGTTTTTACGCCAGTTGCGAGCGAGTGTTTAGGCCGGACCTAGCCAAGACGCCGATCGTGGTGCTGTCGAACAACGACGGCTGTGTGATCGCCCGCAGTTATGATGCCAAACCCTTCGTGAAAATGGCCGCGCCGTATTTTCAGATCAAGGACGACCTGCGCCGCCATGGCGTGATGGCGTTCAGCAGCAACTATGCGCTGTACGGCGACATGAGCGAGCGGGTGATGACCATCATCGAGTCCATGGTGCCGGCCGTCGAGGTCTACAGCATCGACGAGGCCTTTGCCGATTTGACAGGCCTGCCTGGCGATTTGACGGCCTTCGGGCGCAGCATCCGCGCCACTATCTACAAGCGCACCGGCATTCCGGTCGGAGTCGGCATCGCGCGCACCAAGACCCTCGCCAAGCTGGCCAACCATACCGCCAAGCGCCTGCTGGCCAAGACTGGCGGAGTGGTAGATATCTGCGACCCCTTCAAGCGCGACTGGACGCTACGCAACACGGATGTTGGTGAAGTCTGGGGCATCGGCCGGCGCATGACCGCGCACCTGGCGGGCATGGGCATCAAGACCGCCATGGACCTGGCCCAGGCCGATCCCAGAACATTGCGGGAGAAATTCAGCGTGGTGATCGAAAAGACCGCCCGCGAGCTCGCTGGCACTCCTTGCCTGGAATTGGGCGAAGCGGACCCGCCCAAGCAGGAAATCTGCTGCAGCCGCATGTTCGGCGCGCGCCTCACGGCTATCGAGCCGATCAAGGAGGCCGTCGCCACCTACACCCAGCGCGCGGGCGAAAAGCTGCGCGCGCAAAATTCCTTTTGCAAGAAGATCCGCGTCAGCATCCGCACCGGCATGTTCAACCCGGACGAAGCCAAATACGCCAATGCTGCCTTGGTGGAGTTGCCTTACTTTACCAATGACGTGCGGCTGATGACCAAAGCGGCGACCGAAGCCATCGATCGCCTGTTCCGTCCCGGCTTCAAATACAGCAAGGCCGAGGTGCTGCTGATGGATCTGCGCCAGTCAGGGGAGTTCTCTGGCGATCTGTTCGCCCCCGAGCAGCCAGCGGCGGCGGGGAAGGTGATGGGCGTGCTGGATGAAATTAACGGCCGCTGGGGGCGCGGCACATTAAGGGCGGCGAGTGTGCCGGCGCAGCCGGAGTGGGCGATGCGCCGGGATTTGATGAGCGCGAGTTACACGACGCGGCTTGATCAGTTGTTTATGGCGTATAGCCGGTAGGGCAATTCGCAGGATCCTTGAAATCCTGCGCTCATATCCGGGTAAAATCCCCCACTGCCTCGCCTCCCGAGGCGCGCTCGACCTTCATCGAATCAAGGACGGTAAATGGCATTCCGGGTAGTGGTCATTGGTGGTTATGGTAATTTCGGCAGTCTGATCTGCAACCACCTGGTGTTGAATCAGGGCGTCGAGCTGGTGGTTTCCGGGCGCGACAGCGGCAAGTTGGCGCGCAAGGTCGCCGAGCTGCGGACGCTGAGCGGCAAGACATGCCAGAGCTGGTGCGTGGATGTGATGCAAGAAGGCGTGAGCGAAGCGCTGCGTGCCCTGGACGTTCAGTTGGTGATCCACACCGGCGGGCCGTTCCAGCAGCAATCCTATGCCGTGGCGCGTCATTGCATCGACGCCGGTGTGAACTACTGCGATCTGTCGGACTGCCGCACCTTCGTCAGCGGCATCGCCAGCCTCGACGCCAGCGCACGGGAAGCGGGGGTGAGCGTGTTGAGTGGCTGCAGTTCGGTGCCGAGTCTGTCGGCGGCGATAATCGATGAGCACCGCGCGCGCTTCCGGCGGATCGACTCGATCGAGCACGGTATTTCGTCTGCGGCAAAGATGCCGGGGCTGTCCACGGTGCTCGGCGTGCTGGCCTATGCGGGGCGGCCGATCAAGCAGTTAAAGGCGGGCAAAGTGCATGAAGTGCCGGGCTGGATGGACCTGACGCTGCGCAAGATACCCGGCATGGGCACGCGGTTGCTGGCCAACGTCGACGCGCCGGATATCGACGTGTTCGCGTCGCGGTATGAGGCCCGGACGCTGCGCTTCAAGGCCGGCTCCGGGTTGAAGCTGGGGGTGATCGCCAACTATCTGCTGGCCTGGACGGTGCGCCGGGGTTGGGTGAAGGATCCGACGCCATGGGCCACTCGGCTGCATCGACTGGGCACCCGCTTTGAAGGCTTGGGTGATCGCAAGAGTGCGATGTATATCGAGGTCAATGGCGTTGACCACAACGACCAGCCGCTGCAGATGCAGGCGCTACTGACGGCGCTGAACGACACCGGGCCGCAAATCCCCAGCTGCGCCGCAGTCGCCCTGGCCGCCAAGATGGCACTCGGCTACCGGCCTGAGCCCGGCGCCCGGGCCTGCGTGGGCGAGATCAGCGTGGCTGAGTATCTGGCGGCGATCGACGAGCCGACGAACATCTCGCTGGACGTGCAGTTTTCGGCTGGGAAGGCCGGATAGCGTCGCACGCTTGTGGGGGCGCAAAGTTTGCTCGCGAAGAGGGCCTGAGCATCATGCTGTATCTAGCCTTGAAATACGTCCATGTGATCGCCGCGGTTTTTCTGTTCGGCTTCGGCATGGGCTCTTACCTGTACCTGATCGCCGCCAGCCGTAGCGCCAATCCCCAGGTGATCGCCCACGTAGCGCGCATGGTGGTGCGCTTCGACACCTGGATCACTACGCCGGCTGGTTTTATCCAGGTGCTCAGCGGTTATGGACTGATGCGCCTGACCGGCTTGTCGATGTGGACCGGTTGGGTGCTGAATTCGTTGGTGATCTTTGTTTGCGTGGGGGCGCTGTGGTTGCCTGTGCTGGTGCTGCAAAAGCGCCTGGAGCGGTTGGCCGATCAAGCCGTCGCCACTGGCGGGGCACTGCCGCAGAGCTACCGCCCGATCTACCGCGCCTGGTTCTGGATGGGCGTTGCCGGGTTTGCGGGCATGTTCGTGATCGTGCTGATGATGGTCAGCAAAATGACGGTGTGGCAGTGGGCGGCGCTGCTCACGTGAGCGGCATTTGCCCGTCACGTTTTAGCTGCGGGGGTGTTCGGCAGATGGTCTAGCCGTTTATTCCGCTGCCTTGCGAGCCTTGTCCGCCGCGCGCAGCCGGAACGCAGTCACCTTGGCGATAGTCCCGCAGGCTCGGCCGTCTGGCCCGCCTTTGCTCATGCCGCACCAGCGCTTGTTGCCATTGCGGGTGTGATCGTAGAAAGCCCACTGGCAGTCGCCACACGTCTTGAGCCGCGACCATTCTCCCGATGCAATGGCATTCGCAACAAGCGCAAGAATATGACCGCGGTAAGTAGATTGCAGCGGTTTCAACCGCAAGCGTGCCACGCTTTCGATGGATTCGATAAAGGCTGACAACGGCACCTTGTCGAACCAGGTATTCAACGCCTCGCTGTCGTGATCATGGTTGGCGCAGGATTCTCGCAGCGCCAGCCGTAGTTCAAGCAATGTATCGAGTTGATCTTCAGGGTGGAGCGGACAGCGCGACAGCTCGCGTGTCCACGCTTGCGGATCGCTCGCCCACTGGGGCAGTTGGTCCGTTTCGATCCGCGTCTGGTTGGGGATGGACCAGGAGTTGACGAATCGCCGCACGTCTTCAAGCTCGCCGGGCGCTGTCTGATTGTGGGCTGGCATCGTATCCCTCGGTTGCAAAAGTGCTGAATGTGAGTAACCATCAAAATATCATTGCTGGTTACGGTGCTGCAACATGATCAGGGAAGACTTCGCTTGGCCTGCGACGATACGACGATTGCTGTGGATGCAGGGGATGATGAACGCCTCGCATTTCATGACGATTCCTTTGTTGGCGCTGTATATGTCGGCTCACCTGCAGTTCGGTGCGGCGGCGCTGGCCTCTGTGATGTCGGCAAACCTGCTGTGCGCGCAAGTATTACCGGTGGCGGCCGGGGCCATCGCTGATCGCATGGGCTCGCATCGATTGATCACGGTGGGGCTGTGGCTCAGAGGCGTAGGCTTTTTGGGCTTTTGCGCGTTCGACGACGTGGCGGCCTGGGTGGGGGCAGCGATGTTGGCCGGCACCGGTGTCGCCTGCTATGAGGGCGGCCTCTATGCGTTGTTTGGTCGACAGCCGAAGGCCTCTCTGGCACGGGTGTTTGCCGCCAACAACCAGATGTTGAACATAGGCGCCGCAGTCGGGCCGATCATCGGTGGCCTGGCCGGCTTGATCGATCCGCGAATCGCTTTTGGACTTAGCGCCTTGGTATTCACGGTCTTGGGGATTGTGTCGGCGCGTAGCGATGCGGGCGCCCCTGTTGCTTTCGAGCGCCAGTCTACACTCAAGAGTTTGAACGCTGCCGTCAGGCATCCAGGGTTATGGCGATTGATACTGGTATCGCTGCCCTGGTTCTTTCTTTTTCCGCAGTTGTATGTGGCGTTCCCGATGCATGGGGGCAAGTTGGCAGGGCCGTATGCCGTCTCTGCGATCTATGTAGTAAACGGTTTGGTCGGGCTGATTTTCCTGTCGTTGTCCAAGCGCTGGTGGGTGAGTGCTGCCCCGGCGTTGCTGGTTGTCGGTGCTTACCTGGCGGCGGCAGTGGCGTTTGCCAGCGTGTCGATGGTGCAGGGTATTGGAGGGTTTCTGGTGTTTATCGTTGTTTATACGGTGATCGAAACCATTCTGTTGCCAGCGTTTGAAACCATGACCGCGTCGCTGGCGCCGCAGGGCTGCCAAGGCGCGTTTTTTGGCGTGTTGAGCGCTGCGGGGGCCTTGGGCGGCGGGGCCGGTTATTACGTCGGTAGCTGGCTGATCTTGAACCGTAGCGTAGTTGAGACCTGGTGGGCGCTGGGCGGTGTCGGGCTGACTGGATTTTTGCTGTCGATCACGCTGCTGGGTGGCAAGCGCCTGGTTCGGTTGCCGTCAGTTCGCTAAACGCAAGTCTCCAGTTCCATGGGCGCGCCAAGATGGTCAGCCAAGCCGTCGAGGCCATTGAGAATGAACTCGCCGATAAGCGATTCATACTCGGCAGCGACCGTTGAGTCACGGGCCTCGAAGCGGGCTGTCCAGCTGACCGTGCTCTGTACGCCATCTCCTGCGGGGCTGACGCCGACCGTTGCGCAAAAATGATCGAGGGGGATACCTGAATCGGTCAGGCCGTAGGTCATGGTCATGCGATCGTTATCAATAGCGAGCAGACGCTCATGGACGACCTTGCTGCCGAGCAAGTGCAACGTTCTGATCGATCCGCCGTCTCCAGAGTACTTGCCCCCTTCAATGACGCACGAATCGATTTGAGGGTGCCAGGCATCGATGACGCCAAACTGGCGTAGCAGATGCCAAACGGCTTCGGGGTCGACGCTGATCAGGGCGGTGTGATTGATTGTGGTCACGGGATCCATCCTTCTTTCCTGGGCTTGTTCATTCGATAAAGTGTATCGGCGAGAAGTTCGGCTGGAATTATGAAACTCATGGTAGCGATCCATTACAGCCGCGTGTCAGAGAGCAATTGCGCGCTGCCCGGCGCTATTTTCCGACTCCATGAAAATTAGTTGCCAGAGAGCGGATTTTGCCGCTGACCTGCTGTCATAACCTGACAGAGTAAGAGCCTAGGAGAAAACATGTCCCGCCTCGCCGAATTCCGCAAACTCGAACAGCAGATCGCTCGCCATCGAGATCAACTTGCAGTGCTGAAGAATGATCCTGAGTTGAGCACGGAGATAGAGTTTGAAACCAAGCTGCACGACCTCCTGGCTCACTACGGGAAGGGTCTGCAGGACGTGATCGCGATCATCGAGCCGGGCACCGCGAAGCAGGTGGTGCGCGCCACACCTGAAAAGCGCACCCGACGGGCGCGACAGATCAAGGTGTACCGTAACCCACTGACTGGCGAGATTGTCGAGAGCAAAGGTGGCAACAACAAGCTGCTGGGGGCCTGGAAGGCTCAGTTCGGGCACGAAGAGGTCGAGTCATGGGTCAAGCGGTCGTAGCCGTCCGTTAGCCCGGCAGTGCTTCGCGGGCAGTTTCGACCGCAGGCGCGCCGGCAGCCTCGACCGGTGCCTCAGGGTGCAGGCCAGCGTGTCTGTGATCAGGCACGCTGATGCCTAGATGCTCGCGCAGCGTCACGCCCTGATAATCATCGTCCACCAGGCCGCGCTGCCTCAGCAGGGGTACCACCTGCTCGCGAAAGCGCGCCCAGTCCTGCGGGTGATGCACGAACACGTTGAAGCCATCAGCCGCGCCGCTGGCGTGCCAGCGTTCGATCTCGTCGGTGATGCTTTCGGGCGTGCCCACCAGCCGCAGCCACGGCGTCTGCAATGAATACAGCACTTGCCGAAGGGTCTGCCCTCGCTGGCGTCCTTGTTCGATCTCGTCGCGAAATTGAGTGAGTCCCGAAGAGGACGCATCGGCGCCATCGATCACCGGGAAAGGCTCGTCCAGCGGGCAGTGACGAAAATCTCGCCCGTTGAATTGCCGCGACAGCGCCTCGTGCATTTTCTCCAGGCTAAGGGCCGCAGAGCGCGACGCTTCGATCCTGGCCGCTTCCTCCAAGGTGTCGGCAATGACGACGTTCAGGGCCGGCATGAACAGAATTTCGTCCACGTTGCGCTGATACTCACGGGCTCGGCGTCGCACATCCGCTGCCAATTCCAGCGATTCGCCTGGGGTTCTGGCGAAGCTGAACACAACGTCGGCGACCCGCGCGCTCAAGTCCCGGCCCTCCGGTGAAGTACCCGCCTGGACCAGGGGCGGTTGCCCTTGTCGCGAGCGAGCGATGTTCAGTGGGCCCTTGACGCTGAAGAATTCGCCTTGGTGATCCAGTGCGTGAAGTTTGTGCTTGTCTAGGAATGCCGGCGCCTGCCGGCTTGTCGCGAAAGCGCCGCTCTCGTAGGAATTCCACAGGCCGGTGACCACATCGACGGCCTCGGCGGCGCGGCGGTAGCGGGTTTGATAGTCGCCGTGTTCGATGCGGCTGAAGTTGCTGGCGGTGCCTGCATCCTGGCTGGTGACAATGTTCCAGCCGGCCCGGCCATCGCTGATCAGGTCGAGCGAGGCCAGGCGCCGCGCGGTTTCAAATGGCTCACCGTAGGTCGTGCTGACCGTCGCGATCAAGCCGATCCGCTGGGTGACGGTCGCCAGTGCAGACAACAGGGTCAGCGGCTCGAAACGGTTCAAGTGATGGTGTGGATAGGCGCTCGTGATGTATTGGCTATCGACGATGAACAGAAAGTCGAACCTAGCCGCCTCGGCCTCTTTAGCCTGTTGCACATACCATTGCAGGTTGACACTGGCGTCCAGTGGCACGGCGTCATCGCGCCATAGTTCACTGGCCGACGAGTCGCCCACGCCAATGAGCACGGCGCCTAACTTCAGGGTCTTGGTCGTTCGCGGTGTTGTGGTCATAACAGTCTCGAGAAAGTGCCAGGTCACACTGGCGCACTGTATGGCGCGACCCGAGGCGGGGACTTTGCGGAGCATCCAGTGATCTGGCCAGACGACAGGTATATATGAGCAGCATCGGATTATAGGCAAGGTGCTCTACGTGGCGTGCGTATTTAAAGGCATAACATGCTGCCAAATAGTTCTTTGGCATCGGGGGTGCTGCTGAGCTTCACGGCACGCTGAAATCGTCCGCCATGGGAATGTTCGGCACATCGTTTCATGAAAATTACGATAGGAAGCGAAACTCCTTGCGCGCTTTCGCAGTCAACAGAGGCGTCAACTTTGACATCACTGCCGAACGGAGTTAAATCATGAGCAGCACTTCTGACAAGATCAAAGGCGTAGCGAACGAAGCGATTGGCAACGTCAAGCAAAGTGTAGGCAAGGCCACCGGTAACACCGAACTTGAAGTCAAAGGCACTATTCAGGAGAAGAAGGGTGAAGCTCAGCAGGCCATTGGCAAGGTCAAAGACGCAGTGAAAAAACACTGACGGATAGTTTGGCCCGGGCAACCGAGATGCCCGGGCATCGCCTTAATGCGGGTTGCGTGCTGCTTTTAGAAGATCATTCAGTTTTTGGTGTTCCCATGTCGACAGGAGCGCCACCGGGTCAGTCCCATATCGATCCCCAGAGTCGAACGTCCAGTGCCGACCGTCCGGGCAAACGCATCCCTCGCAGTAATCAAGCTCACCGCCATCGTTGTGTAACGTGACGAGCCATCCATCGATTTCCACGACAGTGCGCCACGCCTGAGGCTGATCTCCCGCCGGGCTACGTGCAACGAGCATTATCCGACGCTCGAAGACCACTTCGCGCAGCAGCTGGCCTACCTCTCTAGCGGTCAGTGCAAACATCAGCATGACTCTCGTAATCTAGAATCGTCAGCCAAGGCCAGCGCGCCTGATAACTCCTGGCCTTTTGAATGAACAGGTCCGGTTCCGGATTTGCCGGGTTGATACGCAACAAGCCCTGCTGCAGATCGTCGAGGCCGTAGGGGGCATAGACTTCGCGAGTGCAAACATCCAGCCCGATACAGGTCCCGGCCACGAGGTAACGGTCGATGCCGTCTTTCGCCGACTGCAACGGCGGGTAAGGGCGACCGAAGCGCTGGCCGTACCAGAGATGGACGCGGGCCTGGTTCTTGAATTCGATATCGACACCCAAGTCTTGAAACACCGACCGGGCTCGATTGATCACTTCGTTCTCGGCCTCCCAGGACACATCCTCGTCGAAATAGAAAACGTCATAATCTTTCACGCCCCACTCGGGAGGCAGGTTGGACTGATGATTCCACACCGCCTGGAACAGACAGCCTGCGGTGAGCATGCACTGATCGAGGCCCAGAGAGGGCAGGCGGGCGGTGATTTCGGCGTTGAGGGGATTGGTCATGGCGATACTGAGCAATTGTTCGACGGGCATGCGGATGGGCTCCTTGCCGAGCGTTTTTTCGAGCCCCCATCTATCGTGCGCCATGGTTCGGGAGGTCACGACCTGGCTGCGATCGCGTATGATTGCGCTCAATTTATGACGTGCAGATGCCGGGAGGCGTTGTGACAACTTTGGCTGAGTGGTTCCCCTTTATAGATCAGATGTCCCCCAGCATGAAAGGGTTTTGCAGTATTGCCTTCGCGACCATCGTGGCGTTGACCGTGGTTGTGTTTGTAGTGTTTCGGGGCAGGAAGGGGGTTGATAGCTGACGGGTCCCAACAGGGCTAGCCACGTCGTGTGCGGCCTACGCGACTGTCGACATCACAATAGTGCCGTGATGTCGCCTTGTAGCAGGAATGTATGAGTTCGACAGCCTCGCAAGAAGCGTTCAAGCTTGAATCGGCCGGCCAATGCATCTCTCGAAAACGTCCTCCATGGGGCCGAGATCATAGTTGAAAGCAGCGATGTTCGCGTGGCTCCATTGATCAGGGTCAACTCCCCACCAGCTGATTTCAAATCCGGCGTTCATGATCAGATGTTCAAACAGGACACGCTGCGTCCGGCCATTACCCTCCCGAAAGGGGTGGACGACATTAAGATCGGAGTATGTTTCGGCGAGTGCAACAATTAGCCATCGGCGATCCATTCCCTCGAACCAATTGGCTGTTGCCATAATCTGAAAAATCTTGGCCGACTCTTTTGCCATGTACTGCGGTTGGCAAAAGCGTGTCGTTTGCTTGGATATGCCCACCGTTCTCAAAGATCCAGCCCAGTCGTACAGATCCGAAAACAGGGCACGATGAATATTTTGGAGATAGGTCAAATCATAAGGCGGAGGCTGAAATCCAGATGTTCGGCTGCAACGGCAGAGAGCTGATATTCAGCCTCGCTAAGGGTCGGATCATCACGTATATCGAGCTTGTTACGCAGGACATCTGAGCCAGGATAACAGTAGGGGTCTTGGCCGACCCCGTACTTATCAGACATTACGCTCGATCTTGGTGAAAGCTTTCAGAATTTCTTCATGGGTAGGAAGGTCGCGATCACCGTCTGCCGGGTTCATCTTGTAGCCTTCAAGGCGCAGGCTCGCCGCATAGTTGGATTTGCGGGTCTTGGCCGCATAGGCTTTCTTGGTTTCAAGTGTGATGGACATTAGCAGGACCTCGCTGGCGTTCAGTGCGTGATTATAGCTGAACCGCTGGATCAGCCCAGCTCGCCCAACTGCGTAAAGGCCTGCGAACGCTAGCCCCATCCCGCACACCATTCGTCCATCTCCCGTTTGACAAATCCGCTAATCCTGCTCATATTTCCCTCACGCAAACGTTTGCGCCTTCCCCCAGGCGCTGACTTTGCCTAATAAAAATAATCATATCGCCGGAGTCACCCCATGAAGCTGCCCTTTGCTGCACGCCTGCTCGCCGTCGCCATGCTCACCGCCACGGCTTTCGTATTACCCCTCTCATCCGCCCAAGCCGCCGACGCCCACAAGCCCACCGTGGCGCTGGTGATGAAGTCCTTGGCCAACGAGTTCTTCCTGACCATGGAAGACGGCGCCAAGGTCTATCAGAAAGAACATTCCGCTGACTTCGACCTGATCTCCAACGGCATCAAGAACGAATCCGACACCGCCGCGCAGATCGATATCGTCAACCAGATGATCGTCAAGAAGGTCGACGCGCTGGTGATCGCGCCGGCCGATTCCAAGGCCTTGGCCGCCGTGCTGAAGAAGGCCATGGATGCCGGCATCAAGGTGGTCAATATCGACAACCAGCTCGATGTCGATGTGCTCAAGAGCAAGGGCATGGAGGTGCCGTTCGTAGGCCCCAATAACCGCAAGGGCGCCAAGCTGGTGGGCGATTACCTGGCCAAGCAGCTGAGCGCGGGCGATCAAGTAGGGATCATCGAAGGGGTACCGACCACCACCAACGCGCAGCAGCGCACCGCGGGTTTCAAGGACGCGATGGATGGCGCGCAGATGAAGATCGTCTCGACGCAATCGGGTAACTGGGAAATCGACAAGGGCAACGCGGAGGCCGCGGCCATGCTCAACGAATACCCGAACCTCAAAGCGCTGCTGGCCGGTAACGACAGCATGGCGCTGGGCGCGGTATCGGCAGTGCGGGCGGCGGGCAAGGTCGGGAAAGTACAGGTGGTGGGCTATGACAACATCAATGCCATCAAACCGATGCTCAAGGACGGTCGCGTGCTGGCGACGGCGGACCAGTTTGCGGCCAAGCAGGCGGTGTTCGGGATTGATACGGCGCTGAAGATGGTCAAGGGCGAGAAGCTGGATATCAAGGACGGGGTGATCGAGACGCCAGTCGAGTTGGTGACCAAGCCGTAAGCCTGTCGGGTTTAGAGGCCGGCCCAGCCAACACAAACCCCTGAACCTCAAACACCAACTGCGCCGGCCTTGCCATTCAAGCCGGCGCGTGGGGAGCCTCATGTCTGTATCCGCTCAAGCCGCCGTGCTGTCCGTGCGCGGCATCGGCAAGACCTATGCCCAACCGGTGCTCGGTGACATCGACCTGACGCTCATGCGCGGCGAAGTCCTGGCCCTGACCGGCGAAAACGGCGCGGGCAAAAGCACCTTGTCGAAGATCATCGGCGGCCTGGTCACGGCCACCACCGGCGCCATGGAATTCCAGGGGCAACCCTACCAACCCGCCAGCCGCGCGCAGGCCGAAAAGCTCGGCGTGCGCATGGTCATGCAAGAACTCAACTTGCTGCCGACCTTGTCGGTGGCCGAGAACCTGTTCCTCGACAACCTGCCCAGCCGTGCTGGCTGGATCGATCGCAAGCGCCTGCGCAGCGAGGCGATCAAGGCCATGGCCCAGGTCGGCCTGGAAGCCATCGACCCCGACACGCTGATCAGCGAGCTGGGTATCGGCCATCAGCAGATGGTCGAGATCGCCCGCAACCTGATCGGCGACTGCCACGTGTTGATCCTCGACGAGCCTACCGCCATGTTGACCGCCCGCGAAGTGGAGATGCTCTTCGAGCAGATCACCCGCCTGCAGGCGCGCGGCGTGTCGATCGTGTACATCTCCCATCGCCTCGAGGAACTGGCCCGGGTCGCGCAGCGCATCGCCGTGCTGCGCGACGGCAAGCTGGTGTGCGTCGATGCCATGGCCCACTACAACAGCGAGCAACTGGTGACCCTGATGGTCGGTCGCGAGCTGGGCGAACAGATCGACCTGGGCCCGCGGCAGATCGGCGACGTGGCGCTGGCGGTGAAGGGGCTGAGCCGCGCGGACAAGGTTCGCGATGTGTCCTTCGAGGTGCGCGCCGGCGAGATTTTCGGCATCAGCGGCCTGATCGGGGCCGGGCGTACCGAGTTGCTGCGGCTTATCTACGGCGCCGACATCGCCGACAGCGGCAGCATCGCCGTCGGCAGCCCGTTGCACGTCGTCAGCGTGCGCTCGCCGGTCGACGCCGTCGGCCATGGCATCGCCCTGATCACCGAGGATCGCAAGGGTGAGGGCTTGCTGTTGTCGCAATCCATCAGCGCCAATATCGCCTTGGGCAACATGGCGGCGATCTCCCGCAGCGGCGTGGTCGATGGCCGCGCCGAGATGAGCCTGGCCCAGCGTCAGGTGGACGCCATGCGCATCCGCAGTTCGAGCCCCACGCAGCTGGTCTCGGAGCTGTCCGGTGGCAACCAGCAGAAAGTGGTGATCGGCCGTTGGTTGGAGCGCGATTGCCCGGTGATGCTGTTCGACGAGCCGACCCGTGGCATCGACGTGGGCGCCAAGTTCGACATCTACACCTTGCTGGGCGAGCTGACGCGCCAGGGCCGCGCGCTGGTGGTGGTGTCCAGCGACCTGCGCGAGCTGATGCTGATCTGTGACCGCATCGGCGTGCTCTCGGCCGGGCGCCTGATCGACACCTTCGAGCGTGACAGCTGGACCCAGGATCAATTGCTCGCCGCCGCGTTTGCCGGCTACCAGAAACGTGATGCGCTGCTGTCCGACGCGGCGCCCAGGATCGACGCATGAAAACCTCTCTCTCCAAAGGCGTAGCAACCCCTGCCACGCTGCCATCCCCCGGCAAGCGCAGCGGCAATTATTTCGGCCTCGGCACCTACCTCGGGCTGGCCGGTGCCTTGCTGGCGATGATCGTGCTGTTCTCGCTGCTCAGCGATCATTTTCTCTCGTACGAGACCTTCAGCACCCTGGCCAACCAGATCCCCGACTTGATGGTGCTGGCAGTGGGCATGACGTTCATCTTGATCATCGGCGGCATCGATCTGTCGGTGGGCTCGGTGCTGGCGCTGGCGGCGTCGGCGGTCAGCGTGGCGATGCTCGGGTGGGGCTGGGGCGTGCTGCCGGCGGCACTGCTGGGCATCGCTTGCGCGACAGTAGCCGGGACCATCACCGGGTCGATCACCGTGGCCTGGCGCATACCGTCGTTCATCGTCTCCCTGGGTGTGCTGGAAATGGCCCGTGGCGTGGCCTATCAATTGACCGACTCGCGCACTGCCTACATCGGTGACTCATACGCCTGGCTATCCAACCCGTTTGCCTTCGGCATCTCGCCGTCGTTCGTGATCGCACTGGTGGTGATCTTCGTCGCTCAGGCTGTGCTCACGCGCACCGTGTTCGGCCGCTACCTGATCGGCATCGGCACCAACGAAGAGGCCGTGCGCCTGGCCGGCATCAACCCCAAGCCCTACAAGATCCTGGTGTTCTCGCTGATGGGCCTGCTGGCGGGCGTAGCGGCGTTGTTCCAGATCTCGCGGCTGGAAGCGGCCGATCCGAATGCCGGTTCGGGTCTGGAGTTGCAGGTCATCGCCGCGGTGGTGATCGGCGGCACCAGCTTGATGGGCGGCCGTGGCTCGGTAATCAGCACCTTCTTCGGCGTGCTGATCATCTCGGTGCTGGCGGCGGGGCTGGCGCAGATCGGCGCCACCGAGCCGACCAAACGCATCATCACTGGCCTGGTGATCGTGGTGGCGGTGGTACTCGATACCTATCGCAGCAACCGCGCCAAGCGGCGCGGCTGATATGGCGACCATCAAGGACGTGGCGGCACTGGCAGGGATTTCCTACACCACAGTGTCCCATGTGGTGAACAGCTCGCGACCAGTAAGCGATGAGGTGCGGCTCAAGGTCGAGGCCGCCATCGTGCAGCTCGGCTACGTGCCCAGCGCCGTGGCGCGCTCGCTCAAGGCCCAGGCCACCTCGACCATCGGTTTGTTGATCCCTAACGGTATCAACCCGTATTTCGCCGAGCTGGCGCGGGGCATCGAGGACTACTGCGAGCGCAACGGCTTTTGCGTGATTCTGTGCAATTCGGACGACGATCCGGACAAACAGCGCAACTATCTGCGGGTGTTGCAGGAGAAACGCGTCGACGGCCTGATCGTGTCGTCGGTAGGCGGCGACAACGGCCTGGTGCAGGGCCTCGCCGCAGTACGCACGCCGATGGTGATCGTCGACCGCGATCTGGAAAATCTGCCGGCTGACTTGATCCGCATCGACCACGAACTGGGCGCTTACCTGGCGACCGAGCACTTGCTCGAACTCGGCCATCGGCACATCGCCTGTATCTGCGGGCCCACTGCGACCAGCGTGGCCCGCATGCGCCTGGCCGGTTATCGACGGGCCATGGCGGCGGCCAATATCGAGGTGCCGACGCGGTGGATCAAGGAGAGCGATTTCACCAGCCCCAGCGGCTATGCGGCGGCGGTGCAATTGCTCGACGAGGGACGGCCGAGCGCGATTTTCGCCGCCAACGACATGGTCGGTTTCGGCGTGCTGCGGGCGGCGGCCGAGCGCAATATTCGCGTGCCCGGCGAGTTGTCGGTCATCGGTTTCGATGATATTCAGATGAGCCGTTACGTATACCCGGCGCTGACCACGGTCGGCCAGTCGATTCTGCAACTCGGCGAGCGGGCGGCGCAGGTGCTGCTGCGGCGTATCGCTGCACCGGGCACGCCGGTCGAGCAATGGGTGGTGGCTCCGAGTATGGTGCTACGCGAATCCACGGCGGCGCCGAGCCGCGCTTTTGATCAATTTCGCTGATCCTTTTTTGAAGTGCACGGCGGCTAGAAGAGTAAACCTCATGCAAGCAAAGGTAGTGATAGTAGGCAGCCTCAATATGGACCTGGTCACCCGTCTGCCGCGTCTGCCGCGCCCGGGCGAGACGCTGGCCGGGCAGTCGTTCGTGACCGTGCCGGGCGGCAAGGGCGCCAACCAGGCGGTGGCGGCTGCGCGCCTGGGGGCCCGCGTGGCGATGATCGGTTGCGTCGGCGCCGATGCCTACGGCCAGCAGTTGCGCGACGGCTTGCTGGCCGAAGGCATCGACTGCTCAGGGGTGACGGTGATCGACGACCAGCCCAGCGGCGTGGCGACCATCCTGGTGGATGACCACAGCCAGAACGCGATCGTGATCGTGGCGGGTGCCAACGGCCAGTTGACGACCACGCTGATCGACAGTTTCGAGGCGCTGCTCAACCACGCCGAAGTGATCATCTGCCAGCTGGAAGTACCCTTGGCCAGCGTCGGCCACGTGCTCAAGCGCGCACGCGCGTTGGGCAAGATCGTCATCCTCAATCCGGCGCCGGCCACTGCGCCGCTGTCGGCTGACTGGTACCCGTTGATCGACTATCTGATCCCCAACGAGAGTGAAGCCAGCGTGCTCAGCGGGCTGGCGGTGGATTCGGTGACCAGCGCCGATATCGCCGCCAGTGCATTGATCAAGGCCGGCGCCGGCAAGGTGATCGTCACCCTGGGTTCGCAAGGCTCGCTGTTCGCCACCCACGCGCAGTCCCAGCATTTCCCGGCGCCAGCGGTGCAGGCGGTCGATACCACGGCGGCGGGGGATACCTTCGTCGGTGGCTTTGCCGCCGCATTGGCCGAGGGCAAGACCGAGGGGCAGGCCATCGTCTTCGGGCAGATCGCCGCTGCGCTGTCGGTCACCCGGGCCGGGGCGCAGCCGTCCATTCCGACACTTGTTGACGTCCAAGGATTTGCACCATGAAAAAGACCCCTCTGCTCAACATCGCGCTGTCCCGGCTAGTGGCCTCCTTGGGCCACGGCGACGTGCTGATGATCGTCGATGCCGGCATGCCGGTGCCGCCTGGCGTGGAGCTGATCGACCTGGCGCTGACCCGTGGCGTGCCGGATTTCACCACGGTGCTGGAGACGGTGCTCACGGAAATGCAGGTCGAAGGCCACGTGCTGGCCGATGAGATGTTCGCCAAGCAGCCCCCGGCGCTTGCGGCCCTTGAAGCGCTGCACGCCAGCGGTGCTTTGGGGGCGCGGCGGCAGCTCAGCCACGATGAGCTGAAAGTGCTCAGCCGCAGCGCCAAAGCCATCGTGCGGACCGGCGAATGCCAGCCCTACAGCAATATCGCCCTGGTGGCAGGTGTGGTGTTCTGACACGACCGCAGGCGGCAGGTAATTCTTGGAATAGGCCATTGCCTGTGCAAACCTGTCGCTCTTTCCCGACCGCTCTGGAGCTTATCGGCCTTGACCCTTCTCGCCGCCACTGCCGCTCAGGCAGCCGAAAAACGCAACCTGATCATCGACACCGACCCGGGCGCCGATGACGTCGTGGCCTTGCTGCTGGCCATGGCGTCGCCCGAGCAATTGAACCTGCTGGCGATCACCACGGTGGCCGGCAATGTGCGCATCGACAAGACCTCGCGCAATGCCTGCCTGGCCCGCGAGTGGGCAGGACGCGAAGAGGTGCCGGTGTACGCCGGTGCCGGCAAGCCGCTGGTGCGCCCGCCGATCTATGCCGAGCACATCCATGGCAACGAAGGGCTGCCGGGTGTTGCGGTACATGAACCCGGCAAAGGGCTTGCGGACGGTAGCGCGGTGCAGTACCTGATCGAGACCCTGAGCAAGGCCGAGCCGCACAGCATCACCATTGCCATGCTCGGGCCGCAGACCAACCTGGCACTGGCGCTGATCCAGCAGCCGGACATCGTCCAGGGCATCAAGGAAGTGGTGGTGATGGCCGGGGCGCACTTCAATGGCGGCAATATCACCCCGGTGGCGGAGTTCAATGTCTACGTCGACCCTGACGCCGCCAAAGTGGTGCTCGCCAGCGGCGTCAAGCTGACCTACGTGCCGCTGGACGTGACCCACAAGATCCTCACCAGCGAGGCACGGCTGCGGCAGATCGAGGCCCTGAACAATCACGCCGGGACGTTGGTGGGGGCGATTCTGAATGCTTACGTCAAGGCCGACATGCTCCATTACGGCCTGCCGGGCGGCCCGATACACGACGCCAGCGTGATTGCCTGGCTGCTCAAGCCCGAACTGTTCAGCGGCAAGGCGATCCATGTGGCGATCGATAACCGCGAAGGCGTCGGCCTGGGGCAGACCGTCGCCGATTGGTATGGAAAGTTGAAGCAGGACAGCAATGTGTTCTGGATCGATGACGGCGATGCGCAGGGATTCTTTGATTTGTTGACCGAGCGGTTGGCGCGCCTCGACTAGATCTGCTCAGACCCTGTAGCGAGGGGGGTGTTGTCAGAGGCGCACCATCAGTTGCGGACTGACATCCGCCACCCCATGCAACTGCTCCATCACCCAATCGACGAACACCCGCACCCGCGGTGACAATTGCCGGTGCGGCGGATACACCGCCGAAATCGGCCACGCAGGCACCGGGTATTGCTCCAGCACCTGCACCAGGCTGCCCGCCGCCAATTGCCGGGTCAGGTGATAACGCGGCGCCTGAATCAACCCGAACCCCGCCTCGCAGGCGCCGATATAGGCGTCCGCACTGTTGACGGTGAGCACCGCCGGCATCGGTATCTCGCGTATTTCCCCGGCCACCTCCAGCTCGAACGGAAAGAACCGCCCGCTGCTCGCCGGAAAATTGATCGCCCGGTGCTCCGCCAGATCTTCCAGCCGCCGGGGCGTGCCCCAGGTCGCCAGGTATTCGGCGCTGGCACAGGTGAGCTGCGGGATGCGCACCAGCGGGCGTGCCACCAGTGACAGGTCGCTGATCGTGCCGGCGCGAATGGCGCAATCGACCCCTTCGCGCTGCAAGTGCACCTGACGATCATGAAAGCCGATATCCAGTTGCAGATCGGGGTAGCGACGATAGAAGTCCGCCAGCCGCGGCACGATCCAGATACACCCGAAGGCCGCCGGCATGTCGACCCGCAGGGTCCCCCGAGGTTTACCGCGCTGGGCCGAGAGTGAGCTTTCGAGGTCATCGAGGTCGTCGAGCAGCAACTGGCAGCGGTGGTAATAAGCGTCGCCATCAAGGGTCGGGCGCACTTGCCGGGTGGTGCGCTGCAACAGCTGCACGCCGAGGTGCGCCTCAAGCTGCTGGATCGCCAGGGTGACACTGGCGCGTGGCAGCCCGAGGGCGTCGGCCGCCTTGCCGAAGCCGCCCAGTTCGACGATGCGGGTGAATACCTGCATGGCTTGTAAACGATCCATCTTCGCCTCGATTGTTTAGATCAGACGAATAGTTAAACCAAAAAATCAGGGTTTATCCAGAAAAGCATAGGGCCGACACTGGCTGAGTCTTCAACCGTCAAGGAACTCACACGTGATCACTCGTCGACTCGGCCGTAATGGCCCGCACGTTTCTGCCATCGGCCTGGGCTGCATGGGCATGTCGGACTTCTATACCACCGGCGCCAACGAACAGGAATCCATTGCCACGCTGCATCGCGCGCTGGAGCTAGGCGTCACCTTCCTCGACACTGCCGACTGCTACGGCCCGCACCGTAACGAAGAGTTGCTTGGCCGCGCGCTGCAAGGCAAGCGCGAGGGGATTATCCTGGCCAGCAAATTCGGCATCGTGCGCAGCGACGACCCCCACGCCCGCGGCGTCAATGGCCGTCCCGACTATGTGCGCGCCTCCATCGACGGCAGCCTCAAGCGCCTGGACACCGACTACCTGGACCTCTATTACCAGCACCGTATCGACCCCCAGGTGCCGATCGAAGAGACCATTGGCGCCATGGCCGAGTTGGTCAAAGCCGGCAAGGTCCGCCATATCGGTATTTCCGAAGCCAGCGCGGCGACCATCGAGCGCGCGCACAAGGTGCATCCGCTGGCGGCAGTGCAGAGCGAATATTCACTATGGTCCCGCGATCCTGAACATAACGACGTGCTCGCCACCTGCCAGCGGCTGGGCATCGCTTTTGTTGCCTACAGCCCGCTGGGCCGGGGGTTTCTGACCGGCGAGCTGCGCACGTTCGAGGATTTCGCCGCCGATGATTACCGGCGCTTCAATCCGCGTTTTCAGGGCGATAACTTTGACCGTAACCTGGCGCTGGTCGAGCGAGTCCAGGCCCTGGCGACTGCCAAAGGGATCAGCGCGTCGCAGTTGGCGCTGGCCTGGGTACTGGCCCAAGGCGATACCATCATCCCGATCCCCGGCACCAAGCAGCGCAAGTACCTGGAGAGCAACGTCGCGGCGGCCTCGGTGAGCTTGAGCGGTGCTGAACGCCAGCAGCTGGATGCCATTTTCGCAGGTGAAGGTGCAGTGGCTGGCGAGCGCTACAGCAGCGACGTGATGAAGTTTCTCAACGGCTGATCAGGCATATAGCCGGAAAAACCGGGCGTGATGCCCGGTTCTTTCCTGTCGCGATCGTCACCAACGCGCGAGCCATACTCGACCATACTGGGACTTCGCGCCCACGCATCCACTCAAGGATGGGCATTACATGGTCTATAGAGCTCGCAATGAACCAGCCCGTCGACGATTCCCCTCCAGTGAATGCCCCTGATACCAGCAGCTCGAAACCCAGGCACGATGCCTTGCGCTTTCATCGGCCCCACGCCCACCTGGCCAGTGTCTTTGGCAACGATAATTTTGCCCTCAAGGCCGAGGCGTTCGCGCGCTTCTTCGGCACGCCGACCTTCCTCGGTGCACAAACCCTGATCGTGATCCTGTGGGTGGCGGTCAACGCGCTGGGCTTCAGCCACTTCGATGTCTATCCCTTTATCCTGCTCAACCTGGCCTTCAGCTTGCAGTCAGCCTATGCCGCGCCCCTGATTTTGCTGGCGCAGACCCGTCAGGCGGCGCGCGACAAGGCGCAGTCCGAAGCGGATGCCCAGCACCGCGAAGCGCTAGCCGTGGCCAGTGAGCAGCGCCAGGTGCTGGCCGAGCAAAACGCCGAACGCTTGCTGATGCTGCTGGAGCAGAACACTCGGTTGACCGAGCTGACCCAGCAACTGGCCGAGCGTATCGAAAGCCTTACTCTGGAAATGCACGGGCAGGTGGTGCCTAAGCATTGAGAGGAAGAGGCCAGTGCAGCTTGCCCACGAGCCTAAGGCTGCACCTTGAGCACCGGCGCAGCCTTCACCGCCGTGCGCCGCCCGAGTATCACCGTGCCCACTACCCCCGCCGCGAACAGCCAGGTGACGGGTTCGATATGCTCGCCAAACCACAGCGCTGAAAAAGCGATGGTGAAGAAGATCTGCAGCAGTTGTACCTGCCCGACACGGGCGATGCCGCCCATGGACAGCCCGGCGTACCAGGCAAAAAAGCCGATGAACTGCGAGAACAGCGTGACGTAGGCAAACGCCCACAGGGTCGGGGCGCTGATCGGTCCGTGATGCTGCGCCGCCAGATACAGCACGGGGCCCAGCAGCAGCGGGAAGGCCAGCACCAGCGCCCAGCAGATCACCTGCCAGCCGCCCATTTCCCGCGCCAGGCGGCCACCTTCGGCATAGCCCAGGCCACCCAAGGCGATGGCGGCGAGCATCAACAGGTCGCCGCTGCTGACGCTGCCGGCGCCCTGAATCAACGCATACACCAGCACCAGCGCGCTGCCCAGCGCGGCGCAGGCCCAGAACGCCTTGGACGGCCGTTCGTGCGACAACCACGCGGCGTACATCGCCACCACCAGCGGTTGCAGGCCGTTGACCAGCGCGCCGTGGGAGGAGGGCAGGGTTTTCATCGCCCAGGCCGAGAGCACCGGGAAACCGAGGATGACCCCCAGGATGACGAAGCACAGTGCCTTGCACTGACGCCGGCTGGGCCAGCGCTCGCGGCGCCACAGCAGCAACGCTGCGGCGGGGATGGCTGCCAGCAGCGCGCGGCCGAGGCCGTTGAGCAAGGGATCGACTTCCTGCACCACGATGCGGGTCATGGGCAGGGTCAGGCTGAAGATGATCACGCCGAGCAGGCCCAGGGCCATGCCGGTGTTGTCGCGGGAGTTCATAAGGGCTCGCCGGTTGTTTTTATCGGGTGCCTATTTATCCATAAAACCCAAGGGCAGGAGCGTTACAGCGAGGGGAAGAGTGGGCCGTACACTTTCCTTGACGTGGTGAAGCCGAGGGCCTCTTTGCGGGCAAACGCAGCCACCAAAGCACGCGACTGTTTACCGCGCGGATCAGTGGAAGAATTCAGCGATCATCACCGCACCGATAAAAGTGCCGAAGTTGGCCAGGAACGACACCAGCACGATCCTCCAGCCCAGGCGGCGAAAGGCCGGGATGTCCTTGGCGATCGACAGGCCAGCGAAGGTCAGCATCGGCGTGATCACCGCCAGCATGTTGATGCTGTTGGTCATCCGGGCGATCTGCGCGGCCCAAGGGCACAGCGGCGAGGTCAGGAACATCGCGACGATCGAAACGGTGCACACCGCTGGCACCTTGCGGCGGATCAGGGTGCACAGCAGCTCGCCGACGAACACCGCGAAGATCATCACGCCCATGCCGGCGAAGGCATCGGCCGACAGCGTCTTGTAGCCTACGTAGTTGGCAATCAACGCCAGGGCCGCAGCGGCCAGCCAGGCGCTGACCTTGCCGGCCCAGCCGAGCTCGCTGATTTCAACGGCGACGTCGTTGGCGTCCGGGCCGTCAGTGGTCGCCGAGGCCTTGGTGGTGCGGCCGATCAGCGGCTCGAGCACGCGGTAGCCCCAGACCGCCAGCGGCAAGGAGATAAACAAAGTGAAGTACGTGCCCAAGGTGGTGGTGATCAGGTTGGAGGCGGCGGCGAGGGTCATCACCTGCTTGGCCATTTCCGGCGTCTGCTGGGCGGCGATGGCCCCGGCAGCGGCAGCCATCATGCTGCCTGAGCCGATGCCCGAGCCCATGGCCAGCGAGGCGGGATGGAAGATCCCCAGGCTGGTGACGAAACCCGCGACAATGGCGATGAACAGCGCGCCGAACAGCGTCCCGGTGAGGTATTCAGCCAGTACGCCGCGGCCTTCAGGAGAGTCCATGCCATAGCGCTCGCCGATGATCGCCAGGCTGGGTTCGCGGCCCACCGAAAAGGTCGCGCCGACCGCTTCGCGTTTGATGCCCAGCAGCAAGGCCACCGGCAGGCCGAGGATCACCGTGCCGACAAAGTGGCCGAACTCCTGGAACACCAACGCCCAACCGGAGGCGAACACCACCGGCAACGAACCGCCGACCACCAGACCGAGTTTGGCGATGAAGATCAGCAGCGCCGGTTGCAGGATCGAGGCAGCGCGCAACTGGGCGCGCTTGTCGATACCGATCGTGCCCGGCAGCCGCTTGCTGGCGATACCCACGGCGGCGCCCAGCAGCAGAGCCCAGACCATCGGTAGCAACACCACCTTGCCGGGCCCGAGGGGAATGCTGACCGCGCCAAGGGATTCGGCCACGATCAGGATGATCGCCGCCCAGATGTACAGTTTTACGGTCGCGGAAACAGCCTGGCTGTTATCCAGCGTAACGGCGTGTGCGTGCTGCATGTTGATCCCCTAGCCTGCTGAATGACCTGTCGGCCGTATCAATAGTTGTTGTGTTTATCAGGGGGCGTGTTGGCGCCCGGGGCAGTGTGCAAATCCATGCGGACATGGAAGCCCGGCGTGCGGGCTGAATCTTTTTATGGCGTGCCAGCGGTGGTGTTCGTGGCGATGAGTGGATCGTCGCTGAACAAGTGCCCGAGGCCGCGTTTTATCTGGTGCATGGCCAGTATGCGCATGCCCTGGAGCGCACTCCAATACTGGAATTTATGTTTATCGTTGCCTAAAACAGAACACTGAGAAGGGCAACCCAAGCGGTATCCAAGGCGCGAAAATCAGCGTGATCGGTCGAGGCCGGGCAACGCTTGAGGCCGCGCTTGCAGTACAGCTATGTTTGTGGATAATGTTATGTTATTACATATTAACTGGAGCTCCGCCATGAAAGTCCTTTCGTCTCTCAAAGAAGCCAAGAACCGTCACCGCGACTGCCAGATCGTCAAGCGCCGGGGGCGTATCTACGTGATCTGCAAATCCAACCCGCGCTTCAAGGCCCGCCAGGGCAGGGCGAAGAACCCCAACAAGGGCTGAAACCATCGGCGGTATTGCCAAGGGATGTCCGGTGAACGTAATATACGTTTTGTATATATTTCGTATTGGATATCCCCTCCATGGGCATCGTTAAAATCTCCGACGACCTGCATGAAAAACTGCGGATCGCCAGCAACGCACTGAGTCGCTCCATCAACGCGCAGGCCGAGCACTGGATGCGCATCGGCATGCTCGCCGAATTCTTCCCCGACCTCGATCACCGCGCCCTGAACCGTATGCTCGTGCGCGCCGAACTGGCCGGCGGCCTCGACCTGGCGCAGCTGTGCGACCTCGAACAAAGCCCGGCGCTGCTGGCAGCAGGTGGCCAACAATGAGAACGCCCGTCGTCATCAACACCGCCGCGCAAATCGCTCAGTCCAAAGCCGCCGGCCAACTGGCCGCCCAGGTACTGGCGATGATCACCCCTCATGTGGTTGTCGGCGTGACCACTGAAGCCCTGGACCAGATCTGCCACGACTACATCGTCCAGGTGCAGAAGGCCGTGCCCGGCAACGTCGGCTATCACGGCTTCACCAAGACGGTCTGCATCTCGGTCAACGAAGTGGTGTGCCACGGCATTCCATCGGGGCGGGTGCTCAAGGAGGGCGACATCGTCAATATCGACGTGGCGGTGGTCAAGGATGGCTGGTTCGGTGACACCAGCCGCATGTACTGGGTGGGGCAGCCCGACGAGCAGGCGCTGCGCTTGATGCACACCACCTACGATGCCATGTGCGCGGGCATCCGCACCGTGCGCCCAGGCGCTACCCTGGGCGATATCGGCCACGCCATCCAGTCGGTGGCCGAAGGCGCCGGTTACAGCGTAGTGCGCGAGTACTGCGGCCACGGCATCGGCAAGGTCTACCACGACGAGCCGCAGATCCTCCATTACGGCTATCCGGGGCAGGGTATGACGCTCAAGGCCGGAATGATCTTCACCATCGAGCCCATGCTCAACGCCGGTAAACGGCACGTCAAAACCCTGGCCGACGGCTGGACCGTGGTCACCAAGGACCAGTCGCTGTCGGCACAGTGGGAACACATGGTGGCGGTAACGGACGAAGGCTGCGAGGTGCTGACGCTATGGCCTGATGCGCTTGAGGGCTATGCGCCGCCGCTGTGAGTTTGCGGCGCGAAGAGGCTCGATCAAGCGCCGCTGACCCGCTCTGATTCACGCCCGTCGCCGCAGCCGCATCCGCTCCACCTCTTGCGCAAACGCCGCCAGCGTCCAGCGCTCGGCCAGCGCCTGATGCAGTAACTGCTGCCCGGTCTGCGGGGCCAGCCCCTTGAGTGGCGGGTCGCTGTCCAGGTTGGTCGGGAATGAATAGCCTTGGGCTGCCGTGGCGATCACCGCGTGCAAACCGTGCGCATCGAGCTCCTGATGTTCAACGCGGTCGAGCATCACCGGGTACAGCGCCAGCATCATGCGGTCGTGGTCCAGCGCCTCCATGGGCTTGCCGAACGCCGAAGAGATCTGCAGCAGATTGGCCATGCGGTGCTGGTCCGGGGTGCGGTTGGTGCCCGCGGCGTGGAACAGCGCCGGGTTGAAGAACAACAGGTCGCCCTTGTGCAGCGGCAACTGTACGGCGTGGGCCTGGAAATATTCGATAAAGGCCGGATCGCGCCAGGCCATGAAGCCCAGGTCGTATTGCTGGGAGTAAGGCAGCAGTTGCGTCGGGCCGGTGTCCAGCGGCATGTCGGTATGAGCCACGGCGCCCTGCAAGGTCAGGTACTGACTCATCACCTGCACGTCCAGTGGGTACTGCTCCAGCACCTCGACCGTCTGAAACCCCAGGTGATAATCACGGTGCGGCTGCTGCGCCTGACCGCCCGGGCGCACCACGTTGACCTGCGCAGTGACCTGATAATGCGGCCCCAGCCAGGCCTCGGCGAGCATACCCAGCAGCGGATTGCTGTAGTACTCGATAAAGGATTCCGGCGCCTGGATCGCGGCCTTTTGCAGGGCATTCCAGATTCGCCCGTTGGCCCCGGCCTTGGCGAAATGATCCCCACCGCTGCCACCTTGAGCTTCGTCGGCGAGGATGCGGTTGAACACTTCGCTGTGGCGGTCGACCAGCGCGCCGTCGGTAAACGCCTGCTTGACCACCAGCACTCCAGGGCCTTGGCGAAAGGCCCGGTGCAGCTCGCTCAGCAAGGGCCGCGGGTCGCTGGCCAGGGCGTCCCGCAAGGTGCTGGCCTGGTAGATCAGCACCTTGTGGAGAACCTCGCGGCAATGGGGGAAATCCTCGGCGCGGGTGTCCTGCTCGCACAGTGCGGCGAAGGCCGGCAGCGACACATCCGCCAGGCTGACGAAGCCGCTCATGACAGGCTCCCACCCTCCGGCCACTGCAAGGCGGCGTCCGGGCGGGGCGTGCTGCTGTCGCCGCAGCCCTGCACGCCTTGGTCGAGGTCGATCACCGTGCCGGTCATCATCCCCGATTCGGCGGACAACAAAAACGCCACGCTTTGCGCCACCTCTTGCGGTTTGAGCAAGCGGCCGAACGGCTGCGCCTGCTCGCTGGCCTGCAACCAGCCGTCCTGGGCACCGTGATACTGACGCTGGATTTCATCTTCGTGGGGCGTGTCCATCCAGCCGATGTTCAGGCCGTTGACCCGGATACGGTTGCGCAACACGCTGAACGCGACGTTTTTGGTGAGGATCGCCAACGCACCCTTGGTGGTCGAGTAGGCCGACAGGAACGATTGCCCGCCATGGCCGCTGACGCTCTGGATATTGACGATCGAGCCCTCGACGCCGTCGCGGATCATCAGCTTCAACGCTTCCTGGATGAGAAAGAACGGCGCCCGCACATTGACCGCGAACAGCTGGTCGAAGAGCTGCGGTGAAGTATCGAGAATGGTGCCGCGATCGGACATCCCGGCGCAGTTGACCAGCCCGTGCAGACGGCCGAAATGCTGGTCGGCAGCGGCGATGATGCGCCGGCAATCGTCGACGTTCTCGAGGTCGGCTTCGACGAAAATCGCCTGGCAGTCGAGCGCTGCCAGTTGCTTGACCTGCGCTTCGCCTTTGCTGCGGCTGCGCCCACAAATGATCAGCCCGGCGGCACCGCGCTGCGCCAGGGTATGCGCCACGGCGGCGCCAAGGCCCTGGGTGCTGCCGGTGACCACGAAAAATTGCTGTTTGAACGGATGGGATAGGGACGCTGCCGACATGAGGTTCTCCTGCTGTTGTTGTTATGGGCGCCAGGGCTAGCCTGCGACTGAATCTGAGACTAGCATTGCCTGTGCCGCATAAAAGCCCGAAAAAACATCAATAAAACCTCAATGAAGGCGCTGCGATGTCCTTGCTCGAACGTGCCAAGCACCATTCCATCAAACAGATCGCCGCCCAGGCCGGGGTCAGCAAGGCTACGGTAGACCGCGTCCTGCACCAGCGCGGCAGCGTCCACTACCAGACCCAGCGGCGCATCGAGCAGGCCCTCGACGAACTCGATGCCCAAGAGCAGACCGGCCTGGCGGTGGGCCGCACCGTGCATGTGGATGTGATCATGCACACCCCGCAGCGCTTCAGCAGCGCCGTGCAGGCAGCGATTACCTCGCAACTGGGCGGCCTGGCGCCACTGCGGATCTTCCCGCGCTTTCATTTTTTCGAGGACATCGACAGCAAACGCATGGCCGAGTTGATCCGCCGCTGCGCCGCCAAAGGCACTCAGGGCATCGTGCTCAAGGCCGCCGATGAGCCCGCGATCATCCAGGCGGTCAATCAGGTCACAGCAACCGGTATACCGGTGGTGACCCTGGTCACCGATCTGCCTCGCAGCGAGCGACTGGCTTATGTCGGGATGGACAACCGCACCGCCGGGCAGACCGCCGCCTATCTGCTGTCGCGCTGGCTCGACCCGGCGCCGCAAACCGTGGCGGTGGTCATTGGCAGCGAGCTGTTTCGTGGCGAAGAAGAGCGCGAGATGGGCTTTCGCGCCTGGCTGCGCGGGCGTGCGCCGCATCTGCGCGTGCTCGATATCAGCGGCGGTGCGGGCGTGTACGAGCCGACCTTCGCGCGCGTCAGCCAGGCACTCAAGGAGCACCCGCAGCTCAAGGCGGTGTACTGCGTGGGCGGCGGCAACCGCGCCATCGTCGACGCCTTCGCAGCTCAGGGCCGGGCGCTGGAGGTGTTTATCGGGCACGACCTGGACGCCGAAAACCGCCAACTGCTGGCCGAAGAAAAGATGGCTGCGGTGATCGCCCATCACCTGGACATCGATGCGCGGCACCTGTTGATGCACATTCTGCAGTTTCATCGGTTGTGGAAGGCCGGGCCGATTCCGAGCGCCGAGGTGCACATCGTCACGCCGTTCAATCTGCCGCGCTGAGGCCGACAAGCCCACCGTAAACGCTCAATATCTGCCAATAACTTCGTTTTGCAGGGCGATCGCCTCCAATACGCAGTTGTTTGCAACAATGGCAAGGTGCCACAATAGCGCCCGTCTCCCCATCAAGGCCGGGCGCATCAGATGGATTGCTTCGAACTCAAGCACGCGCAGGCTGGCTACATTGCGCAAATGGTGCGAACGGATCGACTGCAACAGTTGTTCCGGCAGTCGGTATTGGCCGTCTTTGGCAGTTTTGTCGCCGCGTTGATGCTGTGCTGGTTGTGCTGGGAACGCTTCGATCATCAGGTCGCGATCCTCTGGATCGGGCTGCTCGGCGCGTCGGCGCTGCTGCGCATCGCCATGTTCGTGGTGTACTTCAGAACCCCCGAAAGCGAGCGCACGCCGCAACGCTGGGAGTGCACCTACTGGGTCACGCTGGTGCTGTCGGCAGGCATCTGGGGGGGCGGTGCGCTGGCGCTGATGCCCGCCCACGATCTGCTGACCCAAGTCCTGGTGGTGCTGTTCACGGTGGGCATGTCGGTGAGCGCGGTATCGTGCTATTCCCCCTATCGCTACATGACCTTGACCGCCATCGGCCTGGTTTTGCTGCCGTGCGCGCTGTGGATGTTGCAGCAGCCCTCGACAATGCAACTGAGCATCGCCGTGGCGGTGCTGGTGTTTTCCATCTTTGTGATCAACGCCACCATGAGCCTGGCCGATGCGCTGGAAAGGGCCTTTCGTGTGACCCGCGAAATGGAATGGGCCCACCGGCTGTCGGCGCAGGCGGCGCGCATCGACGAACTCACCGGCCTGAACAACCGCCGGGCGTTCTTCGAGCGCGCCCAGCAGCTCTATACCCAATGCCAGGCCCAGCAACGCCCGCTGTGCGCGGTGATGCTCGACATGGATCACTTCAAGCTGATCAACGACACCTACGGTCATCAGGTCGGCGACGAAGTGCTGCGGCAGACGGGCAAGGTGATCATCCAGTCGTTTCGTACCGCCGACGTGCATGGCCGGCTCGGTGGCGAGGAGTTTGCCGTGCTTTTGCCGGACACTTCGCTGGCCGATGCGCTGGCCATGAGTCAGAGGCTGATATCAGCCTTGAGCGGACTGCAGATCGAACGCGCCCGCGGCATCACCGCCAGCCTCGGGGTGGCGGCGTCCGATGGCGATGACCTGGACCTGCACGGCTTGCTGCACCGCGCTGATCAAGCGCTGTACCGCGCCAAGGCGCAGGGGCGCAATCGGGTGTGCGTGGCCGAAGGACTGGGCGCCGCCCTCCTGTAGCGAGGGGGCGAGCCGCCTCGCTACAGGTGCGCATCTCAGAACGGCACACTCGCGCGCACCGATGCCACCTGATCGGTAAAGTCCATGCGCGTTTGCGCGTCGTAGTCCAGCGACAGTTCGGCGCCGTTGCGCCAGCGAGTGGCCACGCCCAGGCCGCCGCGCATCAACCACGGGCTGGTAGCCTCGCCCGTCACCTGAAAGCGCTGATCTGCTGCGCCGGCAAACGCTGCCGTGGTGCTGGCCGGGCGGTTGATCAGGTCGTAGCCCACCCCCATATTCACCCGCAACCGCGTGCTGGCGGTGACGTTATGTTCCAGCTTGGTATCGAACCCGGCGATCAACTGATCGGTCTCGCGCGCCGCCACATTGAGCAGCAACGGCGCCAGGCTGCTGCTGCCGCGCTCGCTGTACGCAGCGTCGCGGATATGGTTGTAGTCCAGCCGCGCAGAGGGGATCAGCCGCGTGCTGTCGCTCAACTGCAGGGCATGGCCGATGCTTGTGCCCAGGGTGGCCATCAAGCTGTCGTACTCGGCCTTGGCACTGCCGCTGACCCCGGAAATGGCCAGGCGCCGATCGGCATCCACACTGTTGCGTCCGGCACCGCCATACACCATCAGCTCGGTCCCCGGCGCGACGGTGTAGCTGCTGTAACCGAGGAACTGCCACAGGTCCAGGCGCGAGCGTTGCTGGCCGTTCGGCTGCAGCGAGCCAGTGCCGCCATTGGCATAGGCGAACGCCCAGCCGCTGCGTTGCTGCGCAGAGGTGCGCAGGTCGAAGCCGATGACCGTGCCGGTGGCGCCCTCGACCGTGCTGTTGCCCATGCCCGAGCTATAGCTGAACGGCTGGCTCCAGAAGCCATTGATGGCTTTACTCGGTGGATTCTGCCCTGACGCGACGCCCAGCGTGCTCAGTCCGGTGACATCGTCCAGACGGTTTTTCACCGCATAACCGATCGACGCCAGGGTGGCCTGACTGGCCCGCAGTGCAGCGTTGTCCTGCGGTAGTGCCTGGTTCAGATTGCTTGCCACTTGCGCGGTGCTGGTGGCGCTGACGAAGTAGGGCGCCAAGGTGCTGGCGCTGCCCAATGCCAGCTGCCGATCAAGGACCCGCGCCGCCCCTTGGGTCGATGCCGACATCCCCGCCTCACGTGCGGCGCTGGCCACGCCGTTGCTGGCTTTGGGCGTGAGCAACAGGTCGACCCGGTTATCGACCTTGCGCGCGCCGAAGTTGAACAGCGCCGAATTGCTGGTGACCGCGAAGGTGCCGTCCGAAACCAACTGGGTGGCCGTCAGCACATAGTTCAGGCTGCTGGTCGTGAACGGCTGTCGGGCCTGAGTGACATCGACATCGATGCGCGCCTGGCTGGGTAGGGTGGCCGTGCCGTAGACCGCCAGGCTTCCATAGTGGGCGTTATCCTGCACCTGCGTGCGCAACACCGCACCGGGTTTTTGCACGTAGTCACCCGCCAGCGTGGCGGAAGCGCCACCCGTCAGCGCCGGGGCCGCCAGCTCGAGAGTGCCGCGGTTGACCAGGCTCTTGACCTGCCACACATCGCCGGCCTCAAGACGGTAGCGCGCATCGGAATAGAGCGTCGCGGTGGTGGCGGGCGCATATACCGTGCCCTGGAATCGCGCTGTACCGTTGCCTGCGATATACAGATTGTCGAGCCGACTGCTGTCGTCCACATACAGCGAATAGTTGCTGCCGCGTATGATTGCGGCGTTGACCAGGCCATCGCTGAACTGGCTGTCGATCACATTCAGGCCAATGGCACTGCCTCGGACGGTGCCGAGGTTGGTAACGCGGCCCTGCAAGGTCGAGCCGCTGACAGTGATGCCGTTGGCGTCGGCGGACAGGTCGACGACATCGGCGTCAGGATCGACCCCGATATACCCGTAGTTCCTCCAGCGCCCAGTCACGGTGGTATCGGTCAGGTTCAACGCTTCCCGGGCCGCGATGATGCGCCCGCGGTTAGTGAAGTCCCCCGCCAGTTGCACATTGCTCAAGGCCGCGCCTTGCTCCAGGCCGCTGATGAGGCCGGTATTGAGCAGGCTGCCGCCGAGGTTGCTGTCCTTGAGCAGCAAGCCGCTGCCGTGATGCTCGTCCGGCTGGAAGTTGCCGATGATACTGCCGCGGTTGATGAAATCGCCGCCGATCGTACTGCTGGTCATGTCGACCCCGTAACCGCCGATCAAGCGTCCGCTGTTGATCAGGCTGCCGGCAATCCGCGCCTGCAGATCCGTGCGCAACGCGGGCCCGAACACACCGCCTTCGATGGTCCCGCTGTTGATCAGGTTGCCCTGGATATCCCCACCGTACACCGCCAGCCCGCCGAACCCGTCGGAGCTGGGCGCGATGCTGCCGCGGTTGACCAGATCACCCTGGATCGTCGTGCGGTCGAAGCTCAGGTCGTCCTCGCTCATTGAGAATACCCCGGTGTTTTCAAAGCGCTTGAGCACCGAGTCCCGTATCTGCACGCCCTCGCCGGAGTAGATCCAGCCGCTGTTGTAAACGCCGCCGCTCACCGTCGACTGGTAGATATCGAAGGCATTGATACCGTCGCGCAACTGCCCGGCGTTGATGAAGCGCCCCTCGACGGTGCTTTGCGCGAGGAAGGTGTAGCCGGCAATCGAGCCACTGTTGAAGACGTCGCCGGTGATGTGCGAACCCTCTATCTGCAGGCTGTTGCCCAGCGCGGTATCGAGGGTCCCGGTGTTGCGTACCGAGCCGTTGATCCGGCTGCCCTGGATGAGCACCGCCTGGGAGCCGCCGTATACCAGGCCACTGTTGTCGACGTTGCCAGTGACGGCGCTGTCGAGGATGGCTACGCCGACCTCGGCCGCGCGCGCGTCGATGGTGCCGCTATTGGCGAAGCCGCGTTCGAGTACCACGCGATCGAGCTTGACGATGGTGTCGCCATAGCCGTCGCTGGGTGATTGCAGTGTCCCGGAATTGATCAAGGCGCCGCTGAGCCGGCTGTCGGTGATCTGCACGGCCGTGACGCTGCCACTGATGGTACCGCTGTTGGAAATCTTGCCGACGCCGTCACTGCCATCGATGGCGATGCCGAGGGTGCCGGCGAGGCGGCCCTGGTTGAGCACCTGGCGCGCCGCGGCATCGCTGATGATGACCGCCGCACCACTGGCGACGTCGATGCTGCCGGTCGGGGTGAGCGTCAGTGCGTCGTGGTCTTGCAGGCTGCAGCCGAGGCTCACCGGCCCGTTGATCACCGTGGTGCCACGCCGACAACTGTCGGCGGCCTCCACCTGATCGCTGAGCAGACTGCCCAGCGACAGAACCAGTAGCGCGGTGAATGGCGAGAGCGAGCAGTTGCCGAAGGTCGTGGATGCACAGGAGTCGAATGCAGGGCGGCTGCGAGGCAGAGAACGACCAGGTGTGAGGTTTTCCATAAACCACCTGTTGTTGTTCTTGCGAAGGGAGGTGTTGGTATAGGCCCGGGATCGGGGGTCGTCAAAGTGACGCGGCGACTTTGCGACCAAATGCCAGTGTCATTTGACACCTCAAGCCCTGCGCCGCAGACTTTGCCGCCTCCCGCCCCTGTACAAGGCCGTCCGCATGAAACAGCTCTTCGCGCCTCTGCGCCGGCGTTTTACCTCGGCGCGCTGGCGTACGCGCCTGACGCTGTGGATCGCCGCCACCGTCGCCGGCTTGTGTGTCGTGATGTTCGCCCGGCTGGCCGATCTGGCCCTCGCATTGTTCGCCCAGATCACCAGCGGCTGCAGCTGGCTGGCGTTACTGCTGACGCCGGCGCTGGGCATGCTGGTGGTGTTCCTCACCCGGCGTTTGTTTCCCGGCAGCGAGGGCAGCGGTATCCCGCAGGTGATCGCCGCAACGCGTCTGAGCGCAGCGGGCAAGCCGGTCAGTGGCCTGGTGTCGTTGCGCATCGTGCTGGGCAAGATCGGCCTAGGGACCTTGGCCTTGACGGGTGGTTTTTCCGCCGGCCGCGAAGGCCCTTCCGTGCAGGTTGCCGCTTCGCTGATGCACGCTGCGCACCGCTTTTTGCCCAACAGCCGGGTCATCCGCGTGCAGGACATGATTCTCGCCGGCGGCGCCGCGGGCATTGCCGCCGCGTTCAACACGCCGCTGGCCGGTATTGCCTTCGCCGTCGAAGAACTCGGACGCAAACTCGAGACCCGCACCAGCGGCGTGCTGCTCAGCACCATCATCCTGTCGGGCATGATCGCCATCGGCGTGCAGGGCGATTACAACTATTTCGGTCGCCTCAACGCTGTTGCCGACAGCCGCGCGATCATCCTCCCGGTGCTCTGCCTGGGGCTGCTGTGCGGCGTGCTCGGCGGGCTGTTCAGTCGCTTGCTGCTGATGCCCCAGCGTAATGGCCAGCATGCGGTCTGGCGCTGGCGCAGCAGCCACCCGGTGTGGTTCGCGGGCATCTGTGGCTTGCTGGTGGCGAGCCTGGGCTGGGCCACCGGCGGCCTGTCGTTCGGCAGCGGCTACGGGGTCACCAACGACATCATCAATCACGGCCAAAGCATCCCCTGGTATTCGGCGCCGGCGCGTTTCCTGGCCACGCTCGCGACCTACTTCTCCGGCATCCCCGGCGGCATCTTCGCGCCGTCGCTCGCCGTCGGCGCAGCGCTGGGCGGCAATGTCGCGCAGCTGTTCGATCTGGCAGCGCAACCGATCATTGCGCTGTGCATGGCTGGCTTTCTGGCCGCGGTGACCCAATCGCCGATCACCTCGGCGATCATCGTCATGGAAATGATCGACAGCCACGGCATGGTCATCAGCCTGATGGCCGTGGCCCTGATCGCCAAGGCGGTGAGCTCGCGGCTGGGACCGGAGTTGTATCAGCAGTTGGCGTTGGGGTATTGGCGCAGGAGGCAGCGCCAGCAGACGGACGCCGTCAGCGCCACGGAGCCGGCGAAGGCGCAATAAAAATAGGCCCCGAAAGCGGAACCTGGAACCTTGCCGCATATGCCGATGTTGGGCGGGCGGCGCTTCCAGGTGCCTTTGACGGCGCTGGGGGCAGGGTATTACGCGCTGCGGGATCGGTTCGGGATCTAGAGCCTAAGCCGTCCCCCGCTCGACAATCTCGAACCCCACATCCTCGACCAGCTCCCCACGGCCCACCCGGCCCTCGATGCGCTGCAACAGGAACTGCGCCGCCAACTGCCCGATCCGCGCGCCATCCGCCCTTACCGTGGTCAGCGGCGGTTGGATGTGCGCGGCAAAATCCAGATCGCCAAAGCCCATCACCCCCAGTTGCTCCGGCACGCGCAAGCCTCGGGCCTGAGCTTCGGCAAGCACGCCTTGGGCGAGCAGGTCGATGCTGCAGATCACCGCGTCGATATCACTGTGATGATCGAGAATCTGCGTCAGGCCGCTGCGCCCGTAACCGACACTCACCGGCACCTCCACCAGTACCGTTTCGAGCACCGTCGCACCGGCCGCCAGCAAGGTGGCGCGGCAAGCGTGCAAGCGCGAGGCGGCGCGGGCATCGTTGCTCCACACCAGGCCGAAGCGTCGATAACCCTTGGCCAGCATGTGTGCGGCCATGGCTGCGCCAGCGGCGGCGTGAGAGAAACCCACCACCGCATCGATGGGCTGGTCCTTCAGTTCCCATGCCTCGACCACGGGCAGGTCGCGGTTGATCAGGCGTTGCCGGGCGCTCTCGTTGCTCAGCGCGGTGGTCAGCACCAGGCCGTCGGGGCGCCGTGACAGCAGGGTGTCGACCAGCTCGATTTCGCTTTGCTCGCTGTAGCCGGACTGGCACAGCATCAACTGGTAGCGCTCTTTGGCCAGTGCCTGCGACAGGTGGCGGATGGTCTCGACGAACACGTGGTTGGCGATGCTCGGCATCACCACGATCACCAGCCGGCTGCGCTGCGAGACCAGGCTGCCGGCCGCCAGATTGGGCACGTAGCCGATCTTGTCGATGGCTTTGCGGACGCGTTTGGCGGTGCGCTCGGACACCATGCCGGGGCGGTTGATGACCCGCGACACGGTGATCGCCGACACCTGCGCCAGGCGCGCGACGTCATCGAGGGTGACGGGGGCGCTGCGCAGGGCAGGGGGCTTGAGACTGGATTCGAGCATGGGCTGGGTCTGCCAAGGGTGCGGGAACAGGTCCGAGTGTAGCGGCAAAATACTCAGCATTGAATGACTGACGAGCGATTCCCATCCACTGGGATTTTTTGCCTTGAGGCGGTTTGCAGCCGCAAGGCATCCAGGCATAAAATTGCTGACAGCGCTGTCATTTTGTTAGCGCTGTCATTCGGCGATCGACGCTTTTTCTGCGGCCCATGAGGCGCCACAGGGCTGGAGTCAATGGCAGCCGATCGCGCTGTTCACCCAGAAAGCCAACAACAATAACGAGGCTCTCCATGAACCAACGCAGCATCCATCTGCCGGGTGAGGCCGCCGCGCCGATCGGCTCGGTCGACAGTCAGACGGCGGCACGCACGGCGACGCGCTACCGCTACCTGATTCTGACCCTGATCACCATCGTCCTGGCCTTGAGCAGCGGCGATCGCGCGGCCATCTCGGTGGCGGGCTCGGACATGAGCAAGGAGCTGGGCATCAGCTCGGTGGAGATGGGCTATCTGTTCTCCGCGTTCAGCTGGGCCTATGTAGTGTTCCTGATTCCCGCCGGCTGGCTGAGCGACCGTTTTGGCTCGAAAAAAACCCTCACCGCGGCGATCGCCCTGTGGTCGGTGTTCACCGTCGCCATGGGCCTGGTGCACTTCATCGGCATGGTGGTACCGCTGCTGCTGGCGCTGCGCTTTATGCTCGGGGTCGCGGAGTCGCCGGTAGGGCCGGGCTGCACACGGGTCATCGCCTCGTGGTTCCCGTCTTCGGAGCGGGGCATGGCCGGGGCGATCTTCAACAGCGCCCAGTACATCTCGCTGGCGTTCTTCACGCCGCTGATGGGCTGGTTGTGTTTCCGTTTCGGCTGGGAATACGTGTTCATCGTCATGGGCTTGGTGGGGCTGGTCATCGCGCTGGTGTGGTGGAAGCTCTACTACCTGCCGGTCAAGCATCCGCGCATGAACAGCGCCGAGCTGGACTACATCCGCACGGGCGAGGGTCTGGTCGATCTCGAAAGCCGTCAGGCGGCTCCCGGCGATGCGTTCAAAGGCCGCTCGCAGCTGGCTGAGGTCGGCCTGTTGTTCAAGAGCCGCATGCTGGTGGGCATGTTCATCAGTCAGTACTGCGTGAGCGCCATCACCTGGTTCTATGTGACCTGGTTCCCCATCTACCTGGTCAAGGAGCGCGGTTTCGACATTCTCCAGGCCGGGCTGGTGGCCTCGATCCCGGCGCTGTGCGGACTGGTCGGTGCGGTGTCCTCGGGGTTCTTTTCCGACTGGCTGGTGCGCCGTACGCAATCGCTGAGCATCGCCCGCAAGACCCCGATCGTCACCGGCGTGCTGCTGAGCTCGAGCATGATGCTGTGCAACTACGTCGACTCCCAGGTGCTGGTGATCGCGGTGATGAGCCTGGCGTTCTTCGGCAAGGGTTTCGGCAACCTGGGCTTCAGCGTGGTCGCCGACACCGCGCCACGGGAGATGGTCGGCATGACCGGCGGCGTGTTCAACGCCATGGGCAATATCGCCGGCATCGTCACGCCGGTGGTGATCGGCTATCTGCTGCATTCCAGCGGCTCGTTCAACAGTGCCCTGCTGTATGTCGGCGCCCACGGCCTGCTGGCGGCTTTTTCCTATCTATTCATTGTCGGTCGCATCCAGCGTTTGCAGCTGTCCGACCTGACCGTCAATCCCCTTTCACGTTAACTCTGCCTGGAGGCACCCCATGATCGAAAGCAACGTGTACATCGACCCCAAGATCGCGTCCATGGAGGTTGGCGAGGCCAGCACCGATCGCATCGAATGGATCAAGCTGTCGCTGACCATCCTGCCCCTTGCTGCGCCCATCAGCGACGCCAAGGTGTTGACCGGCCGGCAAAAGCCGCTGACCGAGATCGCCTTCGTGTTCGCTGAGATCCGCACCCGCGAAGGCCATGAAGGCATCGGCTTCGGCTACTCCAAGCGCGCGGGTGGCCCGGGCCTGTATGCCCATGCCAAGGAGATCGCCCCGGTACTGCTGGGCGAGGACCCTAACGACATCGCCCGGCTGTTCAACAAGCTGCTGTGGGCCGGTGCCTCCATGGGCCGCAGCGGTCTTACCACCCAGGCCATCGCGCCGTTCGACATCGCCCTCTGGGACCTCAAGGCCAAGCGCGCCAAGCTGCCACTGGCCAAGCTGCTGGGCGCCCATCGCGATTCAGTGCAGTGCTACAACACCTCCGGAGGCTATTTGTCGACGCCACTCGAAGCGGTGCTCGATAACGTCGTGCAGTCGCGCGAGAACGGCATCGGCGGGATCAAGATCAAGGTCGGCCAACCCGACACCAGCATCGACTTCAAACGCGTCAAGGCCGTGCGCGAGCGCCTCGGCGAGGGCTTCCCGTTGATGGTCGATGCCAACCAGCAATGGGACCGCATCACCGCCCAGCGCTTCGGCCGCCAATTGGAGCAGTTCGACCTGACCTGGATCGAAGAGCCGCTGGACGCCTACGACACCGAAGGCCACGCGGCCTTGGCCTCCTCGCTGGATACCGCTATCGCCACCGGCGAGATGCTCACCAGCTTTGGCGAGCACGCGCAACTGATCAGCGCCCGCGCCTGCGATTTCGTCCAGCCCGATGCCCCTCGGGTCGGCGGCATCACGCCGTTTTTGCAGATCATGAACCTGGCCAGCTTCAAGGGCCTCAACCTGGCGCCGCACTTTGCCATGGAGATCCACCTGCACCTGGCTGCGGCATTCCCGCAGGAGCCGTGGCTGGAGCACTTCGAATGGCTCGAGCCGTTGTTCAACGAGCGCCTGGTGCTGCGCAACGGCCGCATGCAGGTACCCAATCGCCCAGGGCTAGGTTTCAGCCTGAGCGATCAGGCGCAGGCCTGGACGGTCGATCGCGCCGAGTTCGGCAAGCGACCTTGAACTGATCCGACCCAGGCGGCCACGGCAACGGGGCCGCCCTCGCAGGCATGCAAGACCTGCCCCTCCACCTGACCTGATGAACCCCTGGTGAACCCTATGACTACCCCGAACAGCCGCGAAGTCAGCCCCGTCATCCGCCTTGACAAGGCCGACAATGTGGTGGTGGCGCGCGTCGAAATCGCCGCCGGCACGCCTGTCTCCAGCGAAGGCGTGACCACCCTGCAGGACGTGCCCCTGGGGCACAAGATCGCCGCACGGATGATCGAGAAAGGTCAGCCCGTGCTCAAGTACAACACCGTGATCGGCTACGCCAGCGAAGACCTGCCGGCCGGTACCTGGATGCACAGCCACAACATCGCGTTCGGCGAAACCGATCGTGACTATCGCTACGGCCTCGACTACGTGCCCACCGAGCTGTTGCCGGCCGAACAGCGCGCCACCTTCCAGGGTATCGTCCGTACCGATGGTCGAGTCGCCACCCGCAACTACCTGGGCGTGTTCGTGGTGGGCAACTGCGGTGCCACGGTGGCGCGCAAGATCGCCAACCACTTCGACGCCGAGCGCCTGGCCGCTTACCCCAACATCGACGGCGTGGTGCCCTTCGTGCACGAGATCGGCTGCGGCATGGAGATGACCGGCGAGCCCATGGACCTGCTGCGTCGCACCATCGCCGGCCATGTGCGCCACGCCAACACCGCCGGCGGCCTGCTGATCGCCCTGGGCTGCGAGCGCAACAACATCCACGGATTTATCGATCAGGAGCAGCTGCAACTGGGTGAGATGCTCAAGACCCTGGTGATCCAGGAGGTAGGCGGGGTCAAGTCCGCCGTCGAGCAGGGCATCAAGATGATCGAGGGTATGCTGCCTGAGGCCAACCGCGTGCAGCGCGAAGCGGTGTCGGCCGAGCACTTGGTGATCGGTATGCAGTGCGGGGGCTCCGACGGTTTTTCCGGGCTCTCGGCCAACCCGGCACTGGGCGCTGCAGTGGACATTCTGGTGCGCCACGGCGGCACTGCGATCCTCTCGGAAACCTCGGAAATTTTCGGCGTCGAGCACACCCTGACCGCCCGTGCGGTGACCCCGGCGGTGGGTCGCAAGCTCATCGATCGAATCGACTGGTGGCTCGAGTACAACAAGGGTCGCGACACGCAGATCAACGGCCGCGTCAGCCCCGGCAACAATGCCGGGGGCCTGGCCAACGTGCTGGAAAAATCCCTCGGTGGGGCGAAGAAAGGCGGCAATGCGCCGCTGATGGATGTGTATGAATACGCCTACCCGGTGACCACCCACGGCCTGGTGTTCATGGACACCCCCGGCTATGACCCGGTGTCCGCTACCGGCCAGATCGCCGGCGGCGCCAACATGATCGCCTTCACCACCGGCCGCGGTTCGTGCTTCGGCTCGGTGCCGGCGCCGACCTTCAAGCTCGCCAGCAACTCGCCCATGTACCAGCGCATGAGCGATGACATGGACATCAACTGCGGGCAGATCATCGATGGCGATAAAAACATCGGCGACATGGGCCAGGAGATCTTCGAAAGGCTGCTGGCCCATGCTTCGGGGGACAAGACCAAGAGCGAGCTCAATGGCCTTGGGGAGGATGAATTCTGCCCATGGCAGATAGGCGTGCTGGCGTAAGCGATTTCCGGCGCAGGCGTGTCGAAACGCCTGCGCCAGAGCCGATTCAAGCGACTGCAGTCAACCCCGCCTTGACCGCCAGGGCCCTGGATTTCTCTTTGCCGATGCCTTCCCACAGGCCTTGCAGGTACATGATCCCCAGCGCGCGATCATAGAGCCCGTAACCCGGCACCCCGGTTTCGCCCCAGATCATCCGCCCGTGGTCAGGGCGCGCGTAGCCGGTGAAGTCGGCATCATGCAGCGCCTTGAGAATCTCGGCCATGTCCAGCGAGCCGCACTGCGTCGGGTGAGCGCTTTCGTAGAAATCACCGTTATCGAACACCTTGACGTTGCGCAGGTGCACGTAATGCACACGCTGGCGGGCGGCGAACTCGTTGATGAACGACGGCACATCGTTGTTGAGATCCGAGCCCAGGGTGCCGCTGCACAAGGTCAGGCCGTTAGCAGGCGAGTCGATGATGCTCAGCACCCGGCGGTGGTCCTCGATGTTCTTGATGATGCGCGGCAGGCCGAACACCGAGCGGGGTGGATCATCGGCATGCAGTGCCAGTTTCAGGCCCAGTTGCTCGGCCACTGGCACCAGCTTGGCGAGGAACCACTCCAGGTTGGCCCACATCTGTTCGGTGCTGACGTCCTTGTACTCTTCGAGCATCGCCTGAAGCTTTGCCGGCGGGTACTTGGTGCCGATCCCCGGCAGCGGAATGACGCCCTTGGAGACGTCCAGACGATCGACCAGCGAGGCCTCGAACGACAGGGTGTTGGAGCCATCCGGCAGTTGATATTCCATCTGCGTGCGGGTCCAGTCGAACACTGGCATGAAGTTGTAGCAGACGATCTTGATACCGCTGGCGGCGAGGTTCTTGAGGGTCTGGATATATTGCGGCAGCAGCGCTTCGCGGTTGGGCTTGCCTAGCTTGATGTCTTCGTGCACCCGGAAGCTGTCGACCACGTCCATCTTCAGGCCGTACACCGCCGCGGCATCGCGCAGGGCAGCGATGCTCTGCACCGGCCAGACCTCGCCCAGCGGGGTGTCGTACAGCGACGAGACGATGCCGTAGAGGCCGGGGATCTGGTTGATGTACTGCAGGCTGATCGGGTCTTTAGGACCGTGCCAACGAAAAATCATTTTCATGTCTGGTGCCTCGTTTCGCTTCTTATAAGTAAGGGAGCATCAATGCTGTTTGTTCAACTCGAAGCGCTGGATGCGCCCGACCACCAACCAGTAGCAGGCCACCGCGATCAGCCCGTGAGCGCCGACATAAAGCAGGGCGCCATCAAACGAACCGGTGGTTTGCAGGATGTAGCCGATCACCACCGGGGTGATGATCCCCGCGGTGTTGCCGAAGGCGTTGAACACCCCGCCCGTGGTGCCGATCAGCTCCTTGGGCGCGGTGTCGGCCACCACCGTCCAGCCCATCGAGCCGAAGCCTTTGCCGAAGAAGGCCAGGCTCATCAGCACCACCACCCAGGTCGCGCTGTTGGCGTAGTTGCACAAGATGATGCAGGCGCTCAGCAGCAGGCCGACGGTGATGGGGATCTTGCGCGCCAGGCTCAGGTTGCCGCTTTTCTTCAGTATCAGGTCGGAAATGAAGCCGCTGGAGACGCCGCCCACCAGACCGCACAGCGCCGGAATGGCGGCGATGAAGCCGGCCTGGAGGATGTCGAAGCCGCGCTCCTTGACCAGGTAAATCGGGAACCAGGTCATGAAGAACCAGGTAATCGAGGTGATGCAGTACTGGGCCAGGAAGATGCCCACCAGCATCCGGCTGCGAAACAGCTGGCCGATTTCACTCAGCTTCATGCCCTTGCCGTTGTTGTCTGCCTTGGTCTTGATGCTTTCCAGATCGACCAGGCCATCACCTGCGCGGATATATTCGAGCTCCGCTTCGTTGATTTTCGGATGGTTGATCGGCAGGTAATACAGCTTCCACCACAGTGCACCGATCACCAGGCCGATGGCACCCATGATGATGAACACGTATTCCCAGCCATAGGTAAAGCACAGCCAGCCCATGATTGGCGTGAACAGCGCCAGCGACAGGTACTGCGCGCTGTTGAAGATCGCTCCGGCGATCCCGCGTTCGGAGGATGGGAACCACGCGGCGATGATCCGCCCGGAGGCCGGGCCGACCGGCGATTCGGCGGCGCCAAGCAAAAAGCGCAAGGCCAGCAGCAGCGGCACGATCATGCCGATGAAGTGCACCAGACCCATCATCACCGTAAAGCACGACCATACCGTGACTGCGAGCATCATCGAGCGTTTCGAGCCGATGCGGTCAGTCAGCCAGCCGGACGGAATCAGGAAGATCACATAGGCCCAGCTGAAGGCCGAGAACAGGTAGCCCATCTCCACCGAGCTGATGCCTAGCTCCTTGCCCATGTCGGCGCCAGCCACCGACAGCGCGGCGCGGTCGCCGGTGCTCAGGGCCAGCACGACGGTGATCAGGGCGAGTATCACAAAGCGATAGCGGCTCTTGCGCAGTGTCGCGGCGTTGGACTGCACGGCATCGCCGGTGGCCGCCGCCAGTTGCGGATCGGACTGGGGCGTCATCCCCGCCAGTGCATAGGGTTTGTTAGTGCTCATGGTTGCCTCGGCTAATTATTCTTGTGTGCAGCGAGGTTGCCTGCGGGGTTGGCCGCAGGCGCTCATAGGGTCGATCGGCGTATTACTCCGTATAGTCCACCGCCACCCATTCGAAGTAAGGCTTGAGTCTGGCGACCAACGCCTGATGGGCGGGGTGGGGCAGGTAGCGCTCGACACCGCTGGCGTCATCGAAGCTGGCGTCCAGCAAATAATCCCAGCAGATCGGACGGTCCAGTTCGTTGGCGGCCACGCGCCAGGCACGGACGAAATCGATCTGCCGTTCAAGGTCGACCATGCCTTGCACCAACTCGGCTTCGAGCGCGGGCTGATGGGCTACGTCGGGAAGCCGTCGGAACATCACCACATGGCGCATCATGCTGCACCGCCTGGCTCAAGGTGGTAACCACGGCCGCTATAGTCGAAATCCACCAGTTGGTTGATTGCGACCTGCTGGTCGGCGGGTGAAGCGTAATAGGCGCGGATTTCTTTGATCAGGCCGCTGTCGGCATCGAAGATGTACCACTCGTCGCCGCGCAAGGCGGTGCCAAGCTTGCCTTTCCAGTGGGTCCACTCGATCACCGCCTCGTCGCTGTCGTGGCTGATGAGAATTTTCTCGATGGTCCACTGTGAGCCAAGGTTTGCCACGCACCACTGCCATTTGCGGGCGATGGTGTCGGCGCTGCGCCACGGGATGTCCGGCAGGCCGTCGGGGAAGTAGTGCACGGCGTCCGCAGTGAAGCACGACACCAGCTTGTCGTAGTCGGCTTCGTTGCAGGCCGCGAAGTAGCGGCGGATGGTCTGGGCGTGTTGGTGCTCGGCCATGGGCTTAATCCTTTTGGTGAACGATGCTGGCGATGGACGGACGGCCCGAGACGACCCAGTCGTGATACGCCGCGACCGATTCCGGGCTCGGTGGATAGACACCCCACAGCGGCTCGCCGGACGCGATGCGCATGGCCAGGTAGCCTTCGATGTCGTCCTGTTCAAGGCACACTTCGGCTAGCTCCGCAGCCAGGTGGGCGGGCACCAGCGTGAGGCCGTCGACGTCGCCGACGATCACGTCACCGGGATAGACCGCCAGGCCCGCGCAGCCGATAGGCACCTGCAAGTCCGCCACGTGGTGATAAGAAATACGCGTGGTCGCGGTGATTTCCCGGGCATAGGCGGGCAGCGGCAAAGCGGCGATTTCGCTGCCGTCGCGCAGGGCACCATCGGTGACGATGGCGCGGGCGCCACGGGCCAGCAGGCGGGTCACCAGGATATTGCCGGCCGAAGCGGCAGCGGGGTCGTTGCGGCTGTCGATCACCAGCACGTCACCTGGCTTGATCTGCTCGACGCCCTGCCATTGCAAATTGTCGCCATTGGGCTTGGTGGTCATGGTGCCGTAGGTGTCGATGTCTTCACGGGCCGGGATAAACCGCATGGTGAAGGCGCGGCCGGCGAAGGCCTTGGTCTTCGGGCCGCTGATGGCGCGCAGGCCGACGAAGGCCGGCTGGCGGTAGCCACGCTTGAACAGTTGAGTGGTCAGCGAGCCACTGCTGCAACGGGCGAGTTTGGCGAGGGTTTCGTCGCTGACCTCTACCTGGCGATTGGCGCTGTTGTCGTAATGGTCAGCGTATTGGTGAATCGTCATTGTTGTTCTCCTGTCGGCGGGGCGGGCTCGGTAGTCTTTCGGCGGGCACAATTCCCGCATGCTGGGACTGCGAGAAGGGAGACCCTGATGTTCATATCGATCCTAGGCGCCCGGGTTATCGATGGAAATAGCCAAAGGGGGTACGCTGTTGGCTCAGTTCCAACAGGTGGGATTAGCGATGAAATCAACAGATGGCACGGCGGCCGTGGAGAAAGCGCTGGATGTACTGGAGGCCATTGGCTCGGCGGCGCAGGGCCTGAACCAGCTGCAGTTGGCCGAACAGGTGCAGCTGCCACGTACCACGCTGTACCGCATATTGGGCAGTCTGGTGGAACGTGGCATGGTCCGCCGCGACCCGTTGCGCAAGGTATACCGCCTGGGTTTTCGCTATCTGGAACTGGTGCGCAACGCTTATCTCAAGCCTGATCTGGTGGCGGCAGCCAGCGTCGAGCTGCGGGCGCTGCGCGACCTGACGGGGGAGACCTCCTACCTGGCGGTGCTCGATGGCAATCAGGTGATGTCCCTGGAGCGCTGCGACGGTGCCCACACCACACGTTCGGCGGCGGCGTTGGGGCGCAGCAAGCCGGTGTATTGCACCGGGCAGGGCAAGGCCATCCTCAGCGCCATGAAAGAGGCCGAGCGCGAGCAAATTCTCAAGGGCCTGCCGCTCATCGAACTGACCCCGAAAACCCTCACCGACCGACGTCAGCTGCAGATCGAGCTGCAGGTCACCGGTGCCCGTGGCTATGCCATCGATGACGAGGAGATTGTGCTCGGCGTCCGCTGTGTGGCGGCGCCGATCGTCGATGACAACGGCGTGGTGCAGGGCGCCCTCAGCGTCGCCGGTCCGGCCTATCGCCTGCCGCGCAGCCGCCTCGAACTGCTGGGTCCGGAGCTGGCCGAGGCAGCGCGGCGGGTGGGTGCGCAACTGCGGGTGGCCCAGGCCGGGGCGGCGGATGGCACCATCCGGACGGTGGGTGGCAACTGGTCGTTTTTTGGCTCCTTTCCGCGGTGGTCGGCAGCGCGCCAGTGCCTGTATTGGGCCGACACCCTGGCGCCGGCGATCCACGTGCTGGAGCAGGGGGAGGAGCGTGTGCTGGTGCGCTTCGATTCGCCCATCAGCGGCCTCGAACTATTGACAGATGGCTTGCTGGTCAGCCATGGCAACGGCTGGAGTCGGGTCGATTTCGACGGCGTCGAGCGGCCGTTGCAGGATTGGCCAGGCAAGGGCCTGCTGTGCCTGGCGCTGCACCCGGATGGCTCGCCCTGGGCCTGTATCGCCACGGCGGGCGGTTGCAGGTTGGGTGAGTTGAGCGGCGGCCAGTTGCGCGATCCGCTGAGCGTCGCCGAGCCCATCGCCGCCTTGCGTTGGGACGCCAGCGGCACCCAGCTGTACGCCAGTGCGCCGCAGAGCGGCAGCATCTATCGCGTGCAAAAAGGCACCCAGAGCTTGCGCCGCCTGGCAACGCTGGCCAAGGGCGCGGGCAGCCTCGGGGGGCTGGCCATCGACGGCCAGGGCGGTATCTGGACGACCCTCAGCGACGGCTGGAGCCTGGTGCGTTTCAGTGAGGATGGCAGCCTCGATCGCATGATCGGCCTGCCGGTGCCATGTCCCACCGACCTGTGTCTGGGTGGCGTGGAGGGTGACCAGCTGTGGATCACCACCTCGCGCCAATCACTGAACCGCGAGACCTTGGTCAACGCGCCGGCTTCGGGTTATCTGCTGTCGTTGCGACCGGCGGATATCGTCGAGCCTGCGGGTGGGCGTTGATGATTTGTTTCCCGCCTCTCGCCTCTCGCTTGCTGTCTTGCGCAATGCTGGGCTCGACCCGATATTTTGTATCGAGGATGCAAGATCAATAACCAGAAATCTTAACATTTGCGACTAATTACCATTTACAAGCCTGAGTATTTTGTTACATTTGCGCTCCCGCACGTAGCCCTTGGCCATCTACCTGCACGTCTAGCGCGCCGGTTTCCACCAAGGAGCAACGTGCATTTTGCCTAGCTCAGGAACCACAAGATGCTCCGTCCCGTTCTGTCCGCCCTGACCGCAGCCATTGCGATCGGGCTGTCCACTGCTGCATCGGCAGCGCCTGTTCACCTGGATCTGCCAGCCCAGCCATTGGCGACTTCTCTGAGTCAGCTTGGCAAGGCCAGCGGCCTGCAGGTGACGTTCGATCCGCAAACCGTGGCCGGCAAACACGCGCAAGCGCTGCGGGGCGATCTGGAGCCGGCACAGGCGTTGCAACAGTTGCTGGCGGGCAGCGGGCTGACCTCAAGCGTCGAGGGCCATTCGGTACGCGTCGTGCAGCAGGCGTCGGGAGCGGTGACCCTGGACGGTGTCAACATCAACGCTAACGCAGACACCAGCCTCGCCGGTGTCGCCACCACCGAAGGTACGAAGTCCTACACCACCGGTTCAATGAACACCGCGACCAAGCTCAATCTGTCGATTCGCGAGACGCCGCAGTCGGTGAGCGTGATCACTCGTCAGCGCATGGAAGATCAGGGCATGAATGACCTGAACGATGTGGTCAAGTTCGCGCCAGGGGTGACCTTGCACAAGACCGCCTCCGATCGGCAGGAGTTTCTGGCGCGCGGCTTCAAGATCGACAACATCATGTACGACGGGCTGCCGACCAGCATCAGCACCTACACCCAAGACGTGATCTCGTCGGCGGACTTGAGCATCTACGACCGCGTCGAGGTGGTGCGCGGGGCGACCGGCTTGATGACCGGCGCCGGCAGCCCGGCGGCTACTCTCAACCTGGTGCGCAAGCGTCCGACCGCCACGCCGCAGGTCAGCGTCACTACCAGCGCGGGTAGCTGGGATCGCTATCGCACCGAGGTGGATGCCTCCAACAAGCTCAACGACTCGGGCACTCTGCGCGGTCGCGTGGTCGCGGCCTATCAGGACCAGCACAGCTTCGCCGACGTGCGCGAGAACCAGCGCCAGACGTTCTACGGCATTCTCGAAGCCGACCTCAGCGATAGCACCACCTGGACCCTGGGCGCCTCCAAGCAGCGGGACGACAACACCTCGGACTGGGGCGGCTTGCCCAGCGGGCCGAACGGTGAAGACCTGCACCTGGCGCGCTCGACCTTTCTGAGCAACGACTGGTCGTACTGGGACAAGGACAACGTCAGTGTCTTCACCGATGTCACCCACCGTTTCGATAACGGTTGGACCGGCAAACTGGCTGCCGCCAAGATCTGGGCCGATGCGGACACCTTTTCCAGCTATCCGGGCTACAGCTCCGCCACCGGCTGGAGCCAGTATTCGGGCAAGTACATCGACAGTGATGATCAGACCAACCTGGATGCTTCTCTCTCGGGGCCGTTTCAATTGTTCGGACGCGAGCACGAACTGGCGGTGGGGGCGAGCTATCGGCGCGAGAAGTTCGACCAATACGGTGGCTGGACCGACGGCACGCCGATCGACATCTATCACTTGGATCACAGCGCGATCGCCAAGCCCAGCGTCGACATGACTAAATGGCAGTTGCGAAATACGGCCACCGAAAAGGCCGCCTATGCGGTCGCCCGTTTCAATCCGATCGATCCGCTGCACGTCATCATCGGCAGCCGTATCAGCTGGTACGACTACGACGACCGGTCGGGGACGGGTGACTACAACGTGAGTCAGGAGGTGACACCGTACGCCGGTGTCATCTACGACCTCAACGACACCTATTCGCTGTATGCCAGCTACACGCAGATCTTCAAGCCGCAGAGCCAGTTGGACGTCAATAAGACCGTGCTGGATCCGATGTCGGGTGAAAACTACGAGATCGGCCTCAAGGGCGAGTATTTCGACAAGACCCTGAACGCCTCGGTGGCATTATTCGATATGGTTCAGAAAGACCGCGCCTACGCGGTTCAGGACCCGCAGATCAATTGCCCATCCTATCCCCAGGCGTGCTACGCCGCTGCAGGCAAGGTCCGCAGCCAGGGTATCGATGCCGAGTTGACGGGGGCCCTCACACCCGATTGGCAGTTCTCCGCCTCCTATACCTACGTGCTCAGCCAGTACGTCGAGGACGCTACCAAGAGCAACGAAGGCAAGCTGTTCGCACCTGAACAGCCCAAGCACCTGTTCAAACTGGCGACCAACTACAACTTGCCGGGTGAGTTGAACAAATGGCGGGTGGGTGCGGATCTGTTCGCGCAGAGTGCGACGTTCAACCGGGTCGGGACGGGCACTGCCGATCAGAAGGCCTATGGCATCGTCGGCCTGATGACCGGCTACAAGTTCGACGACCATTGGGATGGCCGTGTGAACTTCAACAACGTCTTCAATACGCGCTACTGGCAAGGGATCCCGAAATCCGGCGGCGCCGGCCAGTACGGCGACCCACGCAACCTGATGTTCTCGCTCAAGTGGACGCTCTGATCCCTCGCGCTTGAACGCTGCCGATAAACCCCGCACACGCGGGGTTTATCATTTCTGCTCAGGGTTCGTTGCGCTCCTTGATGAAGTCCACGAACGCCCGCAGTGGCGCGGGCAGATGCTTGCGTCCGGGGTAGTAGAGGAACGGCCCGCTGAACGCCGGCCACCACTCTTCGAGTACCGGCTCCAGTGCACCGCTGTCCAGGTACGGCCGCAGCCAGTCTTCGAACAGATACACCACGCCCAGGCCGCGCACGGCGGCATCGACCGCCAGGTCGACGGCGCCGCCGATGCTCACCTGCAGCGGCCCGGTAGGGTCGACGCGCAGGCTGTCTTCGCCGCGCTCGAACTCCCAGACCGGTACGTTGCCGCTGGGGAACTTGCCGCGCAGGCACGCGTGATCGAGCAACTCGCGGGGGTGCGCGGGGCGGCCGGCGCGGTCCAGGTAAGCCGGCGCGGCGGCTGCTGCGAAGCGCTGCACGCGGGGGCCGATGGGCACGGCGATCATGTCCTGCTCCAGGCGCTCGTCGTAGCGGATGCCCGCATCGAAGCCGGCGGCGAGCATGTCGACGAAGCTTTCCTCGGCGACCACCTCGAGGCGGATATTCGGGTAGGCCTGGAGGAACGGCGTAATGATTGCCGGCAGCACCAGGCGCGCGGCACTGACCGGCACGTTGAGGCGCAAGGTGCCAGCGGGGCGGTCGCGAAAGTGATTGACCACATCCAGCGCTGCCTCGACCTCGTCCAGCGCCGGTACCAGCCGCTCCAGCAGGCGGCTGCCGGCTTCGGTAGGGGCGACGCTGCGGGTGCTGCGGTTGAGCAGGCGCACGCCCAGGTGGGCTTCGACCCGGCGCACGGCGTCGCTGAGGCTCGAGGCGGACTTGCCACTGAGCCGCGCACCTTCCCGAAAGCCCCCGGCTTGCACCACGGCGCGCAAGGCCAGCAGGTCTTGCAGATCGGTTTTCATTGTTCGCTCTCCCGTACAACCCGTGCCGATTTCACTCCATTATCACGCAGGGGGTCAACGCCTATAGTGCCTGGGTGCTCATATCCAGCGTTTACCCCAGGAGACTCATATGCCTCATGCACTGCACTTCCAGCTTGGCGACCGTCAGGTCAACCGCGTCGGCTACGGCGCCATGCAACTGGCCGGCCCCCAGGTGTTCGGTCCGCCCAAGGATCGCCAGGCGGCGCTCACCGTGTTGCGCGAGGCCGTTGCGGCAGGCGTCAATCACATCGACACCAGCGATTTCTACGGTCCGCACATCACCAATCAGCTGATCCGCGAAGCGCTGGCGCCTTACCCGCAGGACCTGACGCTGGTCACCAAGGTCGGCGCCATGCGCGGCAGCGATGGCTCCTGGAACCCGGCGCAAAGCCCGGCCGAGCTGGTGCAGGCGGTGCACGACAACCTGCGCAACCTCGGCCTCGAGGCTCTGGACGTGGTGAATTTCCGCGCCTGGGGCAATATGCACGAGCCCAAGGAAGAGTCACTCGAGGCGCAGTTCTCGGCGCTGGCCCAGTTGCAGCAGCAAGGCCTGATCCGCCATCTGGGCGTGAGCAACGTCACGGCCGCGCAGGTCAAGCAGGCGCAAGGCATCGCCAAGGTGGTCTGCGTGCAGAACTTCTACAACCTCTCGCAACGCGGCGATGACGCACTGGTCGACGAGCTGGCCGCTCAGGGCGTCGCCTATGTGCCGTTCTTCCCGCTGGGCGGCTTCAGCCCGCTGCAATCCGAGGCGCTGAATCAGGTCGCACAGCGTTTGCAGGCCACACCGATGCAGGTCGCACTGGCCTGGCTGCTGCAACGCGCGCCGAACATCCTGCTGATCCCCGGCACCTCCTCGGTCGCTCACCTGCGCGAGAATCTGGCTGCGGCCGAGCTGGTGCTGCCGAGCGAGGTGCTGGGCGAGCTGGACGGGATAGGTGGGGCGGGGGTTTAGAGACGGTGGCTAGCCGTCAGGGCGCGCTCTGATAGACTACGCAAGCCGATGTCCAACAGGATTAGCCATGCGCCCCTCAGCCGCCCTGCATAACAAAGAAGCCGCGATCCGTGAAGTCGTCGGGCGTTTTCGGACTGCCAATCCAAGGATCTTCGGTTCGGTATTGGCGGGTACAGATCAAGACGGCAGCGATCTGGATCTGCTGGTAGACGCGCTCCCTGGCGCTACCTTGTTCGACCTAGGGGGGCTGCAGGCTGAGCTGGAAGATCTTCTAGGCGTGACGGTCGACGTGCTCACTCCTGGCGATTTGCCGATCAAGTTCCGGGCTCAGGTAGTCGAACAGGCCCGTCCGGTATGACCGAACAGCGACTGGGTGATTACTTAGAGCATATTCGTCAGGCGGCGCAGGATGCGCTGATCTTTGTCGATGGCTTCGATAAAGACGACTTCCTGGACGACAAACGGACCCAGCAGGCGGTAATCATGAGCTTGATTATTCTGGGCGAGGCTTCGACCAAGATCATGGATCGATACCCTGAATTCACTGCAGGTCATCCTCAGGTCCCATGGCGAAGCATGCGCAATATGCGTAATCGAATTGCCCATGGTTACTTCGATATCAACCTGGATATCGTCTGGGACACTTTGAAATTGGCGCTTCCTGAATTGCTTGTGATTCTTCCCGGGACCGAATAGTCACCCGCGCCCAAACCTCACCAGCACCGCTTCGATAAACCGCCTCAGCTTCGCCGTGCGCTGGCGATTGGCGGTGTACAGCAGATGCATCTCGCGGCTCGGCGCCGCGTAGTCGGTGAGCAGTTGCACCAGTTCGCCGCTCTGCAGCGCCGGTTGGAGAAAGTCCACAGGCCCCAGCACAATGCCGAAGCCGTCCAGCGCGGCGGTGAGCAGGGCCTTGCTTTCGTTGACCTGCAAGCGGCTGTTGACCCGCACGCTATAGTGCTCAGCCCCTTGGCTGAATTGCCATTCGCGCTCGGCGGGGCGTGCCCAGTAGGTGTAGCTCAGGCATTCGTGCGCCTGCAGGTCGGCGGGGGTGCGTGGTGTGCCGCGCTCGGCCAGATACCGCGGCGCCGCGCAGGCCGCCAGTCGGTAGGGTGCCAGCGGCCGCGCGGTCAGACTGGAGTTGTTCAGCGGGCCGATGCGAAAGGCCACTTCGTAACCCTCTTCAACGATATCGATGAAGCGATCGGTCAGGTGCAGGTCGATCTCGACCTCGGGATGCTGCCGTAGAAATTGCGTGATGAACGGCATCAGCACGTAGGAGCCAAAGGCTACCGGCGCGGTGATCCTGAGTTTGCCGCGTGGGGTGTCGTTCATGATCTGCGCCAGCGAATCGGCGGCCTCGGCTTCGCTCAGAATGTGCTTGCAGCGCTCGTAATAGGCACTGCCCAGCTCGGTCAGGCTCTGCCGGCGAGTGGTGCGGTTGAGCAGGCGCGCGCCCAAGTGTCGTTCAAGCGCCGCGACATGTTTGGCGACCATTTGCGCCGACAGGCCCAAGCGCTCGGCAGCGCTGGCATAAGAGCCGAATTCCGCAGCCATGACGAAAGCGCCCATGCTGGTCAGGCGGTCCATGATTCACTACTCCTGGTAACGAGACTAAGTCGGCAATGGCGATTTATCTACGCCTGATGGCGAATCATCATAGACCTTGTCTTGTTCAACAGCAGAGTATTCACATGAAAATCGGAATCATCGGTGCAGGTTTCATTGGCCGCAGTGTCGCGCAGCTGGCCCTCGCGGCGGGGCATGAAGTAATGCTCAGCAATTCTCGCGGGCCCAAGAGTCTGAGCAGTGTGATGAGTAATCTGCCGGGCAGTCAGGTGGGTACCGTCGAGCAGGCGGCGCAGTTTGGCGATTTGGTATTGCTGGCCATCCCCTTCGAGCATTACCGCAGCATCGCGGCCCGGTGGCTGGAGGGCAAGACGGTGCTGGATGCCAACAATTATTACCCGGAACGCGACGGCCACATCGCCGCGCTGGATCGCTTCGAAACCACCACCAGCCGCCTGCTCGCCGAACATCTGTGCGGGGCGAGGGTGGTCAAGGTGTTCAACGCGATCCTGGCCCAGGACCTGTTGCAGGACGGCCGCCCCCGCGGCGCCGCCGACCGCCGCGCGCTGCCCATCGCAGCGGATGATGCGCAGGCCGCGCAGCAGGTCATCAAGTTGCTCGATGAGCTCGGTTTCGACGCAGTGGATGCCGGCAATCTGGATGACAGCTGGCGCTTCGAACGGGCCAAGCCGGCCTATTGCAGACCGTTTGACCAGGCCGGCCTCAAGCAAGCGCTGGCTGCGGCAGAGCGGCAGGTGGAACTGCCCCATGGCTCTTGGCGGCACTGAGCGTAGGGGCCCTTCCTAGACATCCAATTGCGACGATTCACCCGTGCGCATAGCGCGCTGCCTCGGGCACCGGCTCGGCCTGCGACTGCACACCCAACTGGCCCAGCAACTTCGCCCGCAACGCCTGAAAGCCGTGCTGACCGGTGTGGCGTGCGCGCGGCAGATCGATCTGCAACTGCTCGGCAATACGCCCGTCGGCCAGCACGATCACTCGGTCGGCCAGCAGGATGGCTTCATCCACGTCGTGGGTCACCAGCAGCACCGCAGGGTTGTGTTTGCGCCACAGCTCGATGATCAACTCGTGCATGCGGATCCGCGTCAGTGCATCCAGCGCCGCAAAGGGTTCGTCGAGCAACAGCAGTTCCGGTTCACGCACCAGGCCGCGGGCCAGGGCCACGCGCTGCGCCTCGCCGCCGGACAAGGTCGCCGGGTAGGCATTGAGGCGATGGGCCAGGCCGACCTCGGTCAGTGCCTCGATGGCGCGTGCCTTGGCGTTGTCGACGTGCAAACCCAGCACGACGTTTTTCCAGGCGCGCTTCCAGGGCATCAACCGCGGTTCCTGAAACACCGCCGCGCGCGCCTTGGGCACGCGCAAGCGACCGCTGTCGATGCTGTCCAGGCCCGCGAGAGTGCGCAGCAAGGTGGTCTTGCCTGAGCCGCTGGCACCCAGCAAGGCGACGAATTCACCCGCAGCGATGTTCAGGTCCAGGCCGTCGAGCACGCGTTGGTCGCCGAACTGGCGCACCAGATTGTGCAACTGCACCGGCGCGTTCTGGCTCCCGGAAGCGTCAGCGATTGCCATGCGTCAAGTCCTTGTAAAAGTGGGGCGCCAGGCCAGCGCGAAACGTTCCAGGGTGCGAATCAGGCCATCGATCAACAACCCCAGCACGCTATAGATCAGCAAGCAGATGACGATCACATCGGTGCGCATGAAGTCCCGCGCGTCGCTTGCGAGAAAACCGATGCCGGCCGTGGTGTTGATCTGCTCGACGAACACCAATGCCAGCCACGACACACCCAAGGCGTAACGCAGGCCGACGAAGAACGACGGCAGGGCGCCCGGCAGGATCACGTGCCAGATCAACTCGGCGCGATTGAGGCCCAGGGTGTTGGCCGCCTCGATGAGTTTGGGGTCGATGTTGCGAATACCGGAAAAAAGGTTCAGGTACACCGGGAAGGTGGTGCCCAGTACGATCAGGGCGACCTTGGTGAACTCGCCGATGCCGAACCAGAGGATGAACAGCGGCACCAGCGCCAAGGAGGGGATGGTGCGCAGCATTTGCATGGGTGAATCGAGGATCACCTCGCCGCGCTTGGACAGGCCACTGATCAATGCGGCAACCACGCCGATACTGACGCCGATCACCAGCCCCGCCACCGCCCGTTGCAGCGACACCAGCAGGTTTTTCGCCAGCTCGCCGGAGAGGATCATCGCCCACAGCGTATCGCCGATCTGCGAGGGCGCGGCGATGACACGCGAGGGCAGCCAGCCAAGCTGCGAGCTCAGTTGCCAGAGCAGCAGTATCGCCAGCGGGCTGATGCAGCGAATCACCCAAGCAGGCAGCCGGGGTTTTCGTGCTGCGGCTCGCGCCACTGCGGCGGCCGGTTTATCGATGATCAGCGTGGCCGACGCAGAGCGCTGGGAAGTAGTCATGGGGCGTCCGAAATAGCGATTGGCCGGCCCATCCTAGGGGTATTAAAAACGCCAGTGAAAGTTTATTTGTGAATAACCTCAGATCTTTCCAGATGATCTATTTTAATAACGGGACTTGATGAGATTCGTAATATTTATAATATGCCTGGTCAGTGACCCAGCATCTTGCCCACGATGTACAGCACTATCATCACCAGGAAGAAGCCTATCCTGGCCCAGGGTATGCGCACCTGACCGCGCTGGGACAGGCGGGTCAGCAGTGCACCCCCTGCGAATATCAGCGCGAAGGTCGGCCAATAGAACCCCGGGACGACCGCAGTACGGTCGGCGGCGAAGTCCGCCAATACCCAGCAGGGCAACAAATGACGCAACACCAGCAGCCGCGTGCCTTGGCAATACCAGTGTTGCGGCAGCATCTTGCGGGTCAGCCAGATATCCAGGCGGCTCATCTTTATGGCCAGTTGGCGCCAGAGCCAGTGCAGCGCGGTACCGGCGAACAGCAGCAGCGGCACCATGACCACCGAGTCGACCACCAGTGTGGCACCGAGATCGCCCGGTTTGTCACCTGTCGGTGCCAGCACGTTGGCGCAGGCCATCACCAGCGCAATAGCCAGCCAGAGATAGAAGTAGATCGCGTTATTGACTGGGGCGCTTTGCCAGTCCCGCCAGTTTTCCAGCAACGGCATGCCAAGGTGCTGCGCTACCTCTGGGTACTGGTAGGCGAGGGCGTCGCTCAGCGCTTCGCAGGCTTGCCAGTCTTCGGCCTTGAAACGGTCCGCCATGGCGCGGCGGCGGGCGTCACTCATGGGCTTGAGCAGAAACGCCGCAGCCCGCTCACGCGCTTGCTTGGGGGGGTCCTGTTGCAGCTCACGCTGCAGGGTATCGGCCCAGGCGGCCGCTTCGCAGCGGCGGATCAACGCGCCCCAGCGCCAGTGGTTGCACGGCAGATCACCGCGCTCCTCATCCCAGCCCATCGCTTGAGACACACGCTCGAAAAACGCCGGCGACCAGCGTGGTGCACCTTCGAGCCATTCGAGGACGTCCTGTTCGAACTGTTGGCGACGATCGAACGGCAGCAGCCAATCGCTGGCGAGCCACAGCTGCAAGGCTTCGAACACCGGACGTTCATGCCCCTCGGCCAGCCATTCACGCATCTGCGCCAGGGAGACATCCGGGGCGCTGGCGCTGGATATGAACTCGAAAGGCGCAGGGTTGACCTGGGTGGGGGACAGTTGCCGCGGTGGCACGGTTGGCGCCGGGGTCGCCAGCGGTTCGAGCGTCGGCGCCATCTGCGGCGCAACCTCGGGCGCCGGTGTCAACGCCGGGCTGGGCGCTGATTCAATCGGTTCTTGCGCGTACACGTCGGCGCGCCAGCGTGCCTCTTGCAGCGCTGCATCGTAGGCCTCGCGCAAGCGCTGAAAGGCCGCAGCGTCTTCGTCCGGGCGATGGATCTTGAGCAGCCGCGCATAGGCGCGCTTGATGCTGCGCTCGTCGGCTTCGGGTTCCAGTTGCAGGAGTTGCCAGTGCCCCATGGCCGCCTACCCCTCGAGCTCGAATTGCACGAGGCGCGCCATGATATCGCTGTGCGCCTCGCGGATCTGGCGTTCGTCCTGAGTGTCCAGCAACTGCTGAAACTGCCCGGCCAGGTGCGCCATGTACTGGCGGCGGTCGCCGAGGTTTTCCTGGTAGAGACGGTCGAGGCGGGCCAGCAGCAGGGTGTTGGTCTGCTGGTCGCGCGGGTGCACCTTGAGCGCCTGCAGGGCGGCCAGGCGTTGGGCGATCTCTTCCTTGGCGAGCACGCCGGGGTTGTTCTCGATCACCAGCAGGCGGGTTTCACCATTGATCGGCAAATGCACCTGGGCTTCGAGCAAACCGTTGTTGTCGTAGGTAAAGCGCACCTCGAGGTCGACCTCGCCAGCCTTGCGCGGCGGCACGGGGATTTCCAGTTCGCCGAGGTAGATGTTGTTCTTCACCAGCCGGCTTTCGCCTTGGTAGATCCTGACGATGACCGCGCTCTGCTCGTCGCGCAGGGTGGAGACGGTTTGCGAGCGACTGATCGGCACCACGCTGTTGCGTTCGATGATCGGCAGGTAGTGACCCGCCTGATAGCCTTGACCTTGGCGCACCGAGGTCTCGATACCCAAGGTATAAGGGCAGACATCGGTCATGACCACTTCTTCGAGCGAGGCGTCGCGGGCCTTGAGCGCTGCCTGAATGGCCGCGCCCTGGGCCACGACTTCATCCGGATTGAGCTGCATCGCCGGGATGCGGCCGAACAGGGTGGCGACCAGCTTGCGCACCAGAGGCATGCGCGTGGTGCCGCCGACCAGCAGCACTTCGTCGAGGTCCGCGGCTTTGATCCGCGCATCGCGCAGGGCGCGCTCGATGGGCGCACGCAGGCGATCGAGCAACGGCTGGACGATCTCGAACAGATCATCCTGGGTCAGGTCCAGGTGCCATTCCTGATCATCGGCGCGCAGGGTAAATCGCGCCTGCTGGGTGGTGCCCAGAGCGTGGCGCACGCGTTGTGCTTCGCGGCGCAGGCGTTGGTTGATGCCGGGGCGAGTGGTATCCGGCAAGGCGGTACCGAGCTTGGCGATGAAGTGGGCCACCAGGCGATCATCGAAATCCTCACCGCCGAGGAAGTTGTCGCCAGCGCTGGCACGCACCTCCATCACCCCTTCGAACAGCTCCAGCACCGACACGTCGAAGGTGCCGCCCCCCAGGTCGAAGACCAGAAAAGTGGTCTCGTCCTTCTGGTGCAAACCGTAGGCGAGGGCGGCGGCGGTGGGTTCGTTGATGAGCTTTTCGACCTTCAGCCCGGCCAGCTCGCCCGCGATACGCGTGGCCTTGCGCTGGGCGTCGCTGAAGTACGCCGGCACGCTGATCACTGCCTCGGTGACCGGTTGGCCCAAGGCGCGCTCGGCGTCGGCCTTGAGGCTGCCGAGCAGCATCGCCGAGAGCTCTTCGGGGCGATAGGCCTTGGTACCCAGGCGGGTTTCCTGGGCGCTGCCCATGTGCCGCTTGAACAGCGCGGTGGTCAAATGAGGGTGTGTCTGCAGGCGTTCGCGGGCGATGTCGCCGGCCACCAGTTGGCCCTGGTCGTCGAGGCCGACGACGCTGGGGGTGAGCAAGTTGCCCAGGGCATTGGGCAGCAGGCGCGCCTGTTCGCCATCCCAGGCGGCGACCAGGCTGTTGGTGGTGCCCAGGTCGATGCCGATAATCATGACCACGCTTCCTTGTGTGCAGCGCAGGGCTCTGGAGTCGGCCCCGGCGCGAAGCCGGCTATTAGAACGGCGCGCGCGGTCTGAGTAAAGAGCAGGATGTCGGGGTGTGTGCCAGGCAACGTTTTACCGGGCACGCAGGGGTGTGCAAGGGGTCACGTCAGCCCTGCGCGGCGGCATAGGCCAGCACTGGTTCGCCCGCCAGCACCTCGGAGTGCAAACCATTCACGCCGACAGGAATATCGCCGACCAGGGTAATGCGGTAGAGCTGGCGGTCGTGATTCAATTCGGTGAGTTCCCTGGGCGCCAGATGCGCGGTGGAACGGTTATCCCAGAAGGCGATGGCGCCTTCGCTCCATTTGAAGCGCACGGTGAATTCCGGCTGGATCACGTGCTCGAACAGCAGCGCCAGCAACTGCTCGCTTTCGCGCGGGGTGAGACCGTCGATGCGCTTGAGAAACCCCGGGCTCACGTACAGGCTCCTGCGCCCGCTTTCGGGATGCACGCGTACCAGCGGATGCAGGCTGACCAGTTCGCGCGCGGCCACCTTGTCATGGAACTCGCGCTTGCCGGCCATGCCTTCGGGGGCAGTGAAGCGGTGCTCGCCGCGCAGGGTTTCAAGGAAGCCGCGCAGGGTCGGCGACAAGGCGTCGTAGGCGGCTTCAAGGTTGGTCCACTGGGTGTCGCCACCGAAGGGCGGGATGGTCACGCCGCGTAGGATCGAGGCCGCCGGGGGATTGATCGCCGCAGTTACGTCGGTGTGCCAGCCGGTCCAGGGGCGGATCAGCTTGGGGCCTTCGAAGCGCTTGCCAAAGCGCGTCTTGCTCACCGAATACACCTCGGGGTAGCCCTCCACCGAACCGAATACCGGGTGGCCGACGGTGAGTTCGCCGAACTGCCGGGCAAAACCTATGTGTTGCTCGTGGCTGAGGGGCTGGTCGCGGAAGAAAATCACCTTCCACTGGATCAGCGCCTGGCGAATCGCCGCGACCTGTTCGGCGGGCAACGGCTCGCGCAAGTCGACGCCGCTGATCAGTGCCCCGATGTTCAAGGCCAGTGGTTCGATATGGAGCGGATGCGACATGCGGGACACCTGCGGCAGACGACGGAAATAGCGCACGAGGTTATGCCGAGCGCCAGTGTCGGCAAAAATAACGTTGCGCTATAGGCCGCTGCGTTTTGTATCTATTGGCGGCCGGGAGCGTGGCCAATGAACGTAGTGCCCGAGTCGGTGCGCAGCCTGCGCTGGGGCGGGGCCTATGAGCATTCGTGGTGGATGGACGCTGCGCAGGACCTGAGCGTGGTGACGTTCACCAATACGCTGTACGAGGGGATGTCGGGGCGTTTTGTGGCTGAGTTGCGGGATGCGGTGTAGGCGCAGATTGCGCTGGATCGGGGGGCTGAGTGGGTGAGCGATTGTCCGTTCGGGTCGAGGGCAAGCGTGATGCCAAGGTAAATAGCGTCAGCCATTGACCCAGCGAGCGTAGAAAGCCAGCACGGGTCTCAGCGGCCTGATTGTTTCAGTTGCTCTTAGCGTTCAGCTTGCGCAGCTCTTCATAGGTCGCGGACTGCACGAACCAGAAGCCCGATACGATGCACCAGCTGAGCGTGCCGACCACGAAGGTGCCCACGCCCGCCAGAAAGCTGTGGAAGACCATGACGATTGCCGTGAGCCAGATCACGCCCAAGGCAATGTAGAGGACGGTGTTGTTGACGCTGATAACGAAGTCTTTCATGACGGATCCCTGTAAAAAACGATATAGACCTCCGTCGTGGAGGCCGAGCGTCGCGGTGATGTTTTTGAAATGGTAGAACTTATATCAATCTTCTACCGCTTCAGTGCGGGCTAACCACCATTAGATAGATAGCCATCACCACCCACACTACGGAGATATACTGCATCGGCACCCAGAACAGCGTGTGCTTCTTGCGAAACACCACTTCGTTGCCGGTATCTTTGTCGATGTAGGAATTACCCGCTTGATTATTCAAGCGGTGGCCGATATACGCGCTGAGGGCAGCACCTACCAATAAACCAAGGCCCATGCCAAACGGGAGTTTGGGGAAGAGCAGCGTGCAGACGACCGGGATCGCCACTGCCAGAAAGCCCCATCCTTGCCATACGATAAAAAACATTCCACGTCCTTGATGAATTTTCGTGGCGCGCAATCTAGCAAAAAGACTAGACGGCTGCAACAGTTGAAAACAGATATCATTTACATATTCTGTAGGTGCCTTGGCTATTGAGACTGAGTCCACATAAATACAACTTGAGTGGGACCCACATTGATTTGTAGTTGCGTTCGTGGTTGCTCGCGTATTGGGCAGTGCGTATCGCCTATCCGTTTGCAAGTTCTCTGAAGTGAGTACTTTACCGATAACGCGGCGGGGTCGTGGAGGCGCAAGTTCCAGGTCATTGCGCGGGCACTCGCCGGCCCCCTGAACGCCGGCGCGGCAGGTTCTGTACCTCGACGATTGAGCTATAGTCGCCAACATTGCAGCCCCTCAGGAGATCTCCCTTGGCCACGGCCTACTACTGCAAGCCCCTGCCATCCCCCGTCGGCGTGCTCACTCTGGTGGCCAGTGACAGCGGCCTGACCGCCATCCTCTGGGAGGTCGAGCGCCCCAATCGCGTGCGCCTGGGCGAGATGATGCCGGTCGACAGCCACGTAGTGCTGGATGAAACCGCGCGGCAGCTGGATGAGTACTTCGCCGGTCAGCGGCAGCGCTTCGAGCTGCCACTGGCTTTCGTCGGCACGGCCTTCCAGCAGAAAGTCTGGCAGGCGCTGTTGACCATTCCCTTCGGCCAGACCCGCACCTATTCGCAGATCGCCGCGCAGATCGGCCATCCCACTGCCGTGCGCGCGGTGGGCGCCGCCAACGGGCGCAACCCCATTTCGATCGTCGCGCCCTGCCATCGGGTGATCGGTGCATCGGGGGAACTGACCGGGTTCGCCGGTGGCTTGTTGGCCAAGCAGGTGCTGTTGAAGATCGAGTTTGGTGCGGGGGCCTTAGCGCTCGGCACCGGTACGCCGGGCAGGCGCAGCAAGTGGGTCACTGCCGAGCAGGCGAAGATGCAGCAGTCACTGGATTTCTGAGGGCAGCGTATGAAGCAGGTAGCGGGCATGCCCGTGGACGAGATCGAACTGCCATTGCGCGCGCCCTTCGATTGGCAACGCATGCTGCGATTCTACGGCGGGCGCTCCAGCGCCGGGGTCGAGACGGTAGAGGATGGCTGCTATATCAGGACCCTGGATTGGCAGGGTGACAGCGGCCTGCTGCGAGTGCGCCAGGATTCACATCGACCGTGCCTGATTGCGCGACTCGAAGGCCCGGCCAGTCGCCATCTGGCGGCGCTGGAGGGCAAGCTGATGCACATGTTCGACCTGTACACCGACCCGGCCCAGGTGCGCGAGGGCCTGAGTCGGGATCCCTGGTTGCAGCGCTTGACCCGCCAGGCGCCGGGGCTGCGGATTCCTGGCGCATGGTCGGCCTTTGAACTGGTGGTGCGCACCATTGTAGGCCAGCAGGTCAGCGTCAAGGCCGCGACCACCATCACCGGGCGCCTGGTAGCGCGGGCAGGGCGACCGGCTGAGGGTCCCAGCCATGAGGGTGCGGCGTGGCAGTTCCCGACGCCGGCCGCCTTGGCAGCGGCGGATTTAAACCTGATCGGCATGCCGACCAAGCGTGTTGCGGCTCTGCAGAATTTTGCCCAGGCCGTGGCTGACGGTTTGCCCATCGACGCTCCTGCCCTCGCGACCGGGGCCAGCGACATTGCGGCGCTGCGCAAAGCCTTGCTGGGGTTGCCGGGCATCGGCCCCTGGACTGTGGAGTACGTGGCCATGCGCGCGTGGCGCGATACCGACGCCTGGCCCGGCAGCGACCTGGTACTGATGCAGGCCATTGCCCGTCAACACCCGACGTTGCTCAAGCCCGCGCAGCAGGCAGTATGCAGTGAAGGATGGCGACCCTGGCGGGCCTATGCCGCCATGCACCTGTGGAACGAGATTGCCGATCAAGCAGGTACACAGCGCGGCGGTTAGGCCGATACGCCCGGCGCTTATCTACGACGCATCATCAACACTGCCAGCACCACACCCACCGCCGCAATCGCGCTGGCGATCACCCCCAGCGATTGCAAACCGAAGTGTCCAATCCCGATGCCACCGAAGATCGCGCCCAGGCCGATCCCGGCGTTGGCAGCGGAGATGTTCATGGTTGCCGCCAGCGCCTGAGCCTTGGCCCCGGCCTGCATCACGCGCACCTGGCAGATCGGGAACAGCGCCGTGTAAGCGACACCCCAGGCGATCAGCGCCAGCACCAGGCCAACACGATTGTCCGCCAGGGGCACGGTCGCCAGCATCCCGGCAGCGAGGACCAACAGAAACAGCACCATCGCCCCCAACGGTGTACGGTCCACCAGCCGCCCGCCGATCTGGTTGCCGATCATGCCCACCGCACCGAAGCCCATCAGCCACCAGCCGACCTGGCCAGCCGGCACGTGCGCCAGGCGTTCGAGGATGTCGGCCAGATAGGTGTAGGCGGTGAACATCGCCGTGAAGGCCAGAATCGACAGCAGTACGTGGGCCAGAAAACGCGGTTCCTTGAGGATCGCCGTCTGCTTTTCACCGGCTGCCTTGACCGGCGAGGCCGGCAATGTCGGCATGCACAGTTGCAACAACGCCGCGATCAGCAGCGACAGCGCCACCAGAATCCAGAAACTGCCGCGCCAACCCACCGTGTCCGCCGCCAGGGTGCCCAGCGGCACGCCGAACACCAGCGCCGCGCTGATGCCCAGGTACACCTTGGACACGCCTTTGCCTTCGTTGCCCGGCCCGGCCAATTGCCCGGCGGTCTCACTGGCGGTGCCCCAGAACACCGGCAAGCCCAGCGCCGGAATGAAGCGCGCCAGAGCCAGCACCCAGATATTGGTCGACAGCGCCGCCAGCGCGTTGGACGCGGCGAACACCAGCAGGATGCCGATGAACAGCTTCTTGCGATCCAGATGAGCCAGGCGCGCGGTCAGGAACGGCCCGAACAGCATCACGGTGAAGGCGAACAGGGTGACCACCTGGCCGGCCAGGGCGACGGAGATGTTCATGTCACGCGCCAGCGCCGGCAGCAGGCCGACGATCAGGAACTCAGTGGTGACGATAATGAACGCGGCAACGGCCATGATCAGAATCTGCAGGCCACTGCCTGCGTGCGGCAGGGCAGGGGCTTGCGCCGTGGAAGAGGTTGGCATCGCAATCACACTCGAAAAGAAATTTGCGCGAGTCTATTGAAGAATTAAGCGCGGATCTTGGCTATATATGCTCGAATGGCCTGAATCAGATTCATCAATAGGGCTCGCCATGTTTGCTTCAGAACGCCTCAAGGGCATCGATGTGTTTGTCTGCGTAGCCGACCAAGGCAGCTTTACCGCTGCCGCCGAGCGCCTCAATCTCAGCAGCTCGGCGGTCAGCAAGGGCATTGCGCGCCTCGAGAATCGCCTGGGCACTCGTCTGTTCCAGCGCACCACCCGGCGACTGGCGCTGACCGATGCCGGCACAACCTTTTATCGCACCTGCACTCAGGTGCTGGCCGATCTCGAAGAGGCCGAGCTGGCGCTGGACATCGAGAACACCGAACCCCGTGGGCGAGTGCGTATCGACCTGCCGGCCTCATACGGCAGGCTGCATGTATTGCCGGCCATTCTGCGCTTCGTCGCCGACCACCCACTGTTGCTGCCGCACATCTCGTTCTCCGATCGCTTCGTCCAGCCGGTGGAAGAGGGCATCGATATCGTCGTGCGCATTGGCGGCCCTGACGCCTGGCCGGCCGCCCTCGGGCATCGCTATCTGGGTGCGCAGCGCTTGATATTCTGCGCTTCGCCGCAGTACCTGCAGGCCCATGGCGAGCCGCTCGACGAACGCGACCTCGAACAGCACAGCTGCGTGGTCTACGGCGATGGCAACGGCATGGCCAATCCCTGGTATTTCGCCGGCGCGCAACCGGGTGAGATGGAGCGGCGCGTCATGCCCGCGCGCATCGCGGTCGGTGACGGCGAGGGGCAGTTGATGGCGGTGCAGGCCGGGCAGGGCATCGCGCAGCTGCCCACCTGGCTGGCGTCGCGGTATTTGCAGGACGGCAGTGTCGTGGAAGTGCTGCCGCACCTGGCCACCGATGGCTTGCAGATGAATTTGGTGTGGCTCAAGAGCCGCGAGATGCAGCCCAAGGTGCGGGCACTGCTGGATATGCTTGCCGAGTGCCTGACGCCTTCGGGGGCCAACCCTCTCGCGACCGGGCTCGGGCTTGCACCGCGGGCAGTGCAGTGAAGGGGCTTGCCCCGAATCGACTGGCTGTACGGCCCACCACTGGGTCACGACGCTTCTGCCGTAATCCAGCACAGTGGGGCGCTGCGCTAATGTTTAATCGAAAGACGCCGACAGCCTTGGAAGTAACAGCGCATTCGTGCGCCGACCTGCTATGCCTATAACAAAAGCAATAACTCCATCGAGGGTCATGAATATGCGCAGTCTTTCCATCAGTCGACGGCTTTGGCTCATTCTGGTTGTCGCGGTGCTGATGCTAGTGGTGATGTCCGGGGCCATGCTCAAGCAGATTCACGATGACCTCTACGACGCCAAGGCACTGAAAACCATGCACGTGGTGCAGACCGCCAATGGCGTGCTGGAGTATTTCCAGGGCCTCGAAAAGGCCGGCACCCTGACCCGTGAACAGGCCCAGCAACAGGCCATCGAAGCCATTCGCGCGCTGCGCTACAACCAGACCGATTACTTCTGGATCAACGACTTGCGCCCCGTGATGATCATGCACCCGACCAGCCCCAAGTTGGTGGGCCAGGATCTGTCGGGCATCAAGGACCCGGACGGTTTCCAGGTGTTCAACGAGATGGTCACCGTGGCCAAGACCAAGGGCGCGGGGATGATCAACTACCGCTGGCCCAAACCGGGCGCCAGTGAGCCAGTGGCCAAGACCTCCTACGTGAGCCTGTTCGCGCCCTGGGGCTGGATCATCGGCTCGGGGGTGTATGTCGACGACGTGCAGGCCGAGTTCGTGCATCAGGTCTGGAAAGCCTCGTCGATCAGTCTGGCGATCATTGTGGTGATGATGGCGCTGCTGGTGATGATCTCGCGCAGCATTCTCGGCCCGCTCAATACCACCGTGCAGGCCATGGCCAATATCGCCAGCGGCGAAAGCGACCTGACGCGCAGCCTGTCCACCGATGGCAATGACGAGGTCACCCAATTGGCCCGGCACTTCAATGGCTTCACCGCCAAGCTGCGCCGGGTGGTCGGCGAGCTGCAGCAATCGGCCACTGGCCTTGGCCAGGCATCGCTGGAACTGGGCAGCAACGCCGATCAGGCGCAAGCGCGCAGCCAGCAGCAATCCGAGCAGATGGAGCTGGTGGCAACGGCGGTCAACGAGGTCACTTATGGCGTGCAGGATGTGGCCAAGAACGCCGAGCATGCCGCCAGCGAGATGCGCGACGCGCAATCCCAGGCGCAGCAAGGGCAAGCGAATATCGACAGCAGCCTGCGCCAGATCGGCGCGTTGTCCGGCACCATCGATCAAGCTGTCGGGGTGATCCGCACCCTGGCCAGCGAGAGCACGCAGATCGGCAGCGTGCTGGAAGTGATCAGCTCGATCGCCGAGCAGACCAACCTGCTGGCCCTCAACGCCGCCATCGAGGCAGCGCGGGCCGGGGATCAGGGCCGTGGCTTTGCGGTGGTGGCAGACGAGGTGCGCCTGCTGGCCCAGCGTACGCAGAAATCCACCGCTGAAATCCACAGCATGATCGAGCGCCTGCAGAGCCATTCCGATGCCGCCGTGAAAGTGATCGGCGACAGCAGTCGCGCCTCGCAGTTGACCATCGAGCAAGCGGAGCTGGCGGGTAATAGCCTGACGTCGATTCGCAATGCGTTAGGCAATATCAACGGGCTGAATGCGTCGATCGCCAGTGCGACCTTGCAGCAGTCCCATGTGGTAGAGGACATCAATCAGAACGTCACCCAGGCCGCGCAATTGTCTCGCCAGGCGGCGCTGGCGGCGGAGCAATCGAACGTGGCGAGCTTGCAGCTCAAGGGCTTGAGTGAGCAGTTGAATGGGTTGTTGAGGCAGTTCAAGGTGTGACCGTCACTGCTGGAACAATAGCGAGGGGGCGCCGCGACAGGGATTCGCCCCACATCTGCTCTCTGAGCGGATCTTGAACTTGGGGCGAGCACCCTCGCTACATTCAAGGTCGTCAGTGCTTACTGGAAAGAAGCCTGAAACGCCTTCACCGCCTCGCTGGCGCAGGCTTCATCCTTGTCGCCACCCGGCGCCCCGGAAACCCCCAGACCGCCGATCACCTGATGATCGGCACGGCGCAAGGTCACGCCACCGGGAATGAACAACACCTCAGGCACGGTATTCAGCGCGCCGTTGGTGGGGCCGTCCAGATGCGCGGCGATCAGCTCGCTGGTGCTGTTCTTGTCGAACGCCTGGCCATAGGAAAACGCCGTATAGGCCTTGCGATAAGACACCGACAACGACTGCAACGGCACCGTATCGCCCTTGATCACCGCCTGTTCGTGCCCGGATGGATCGACCACCGCGGCCGTCACCGAATAGCCACGCGCCGCGCAGATCTGCACCGCCTTGCTGGCTAGCTGTTCAGCGGTCTGCCAGGGCAATTTTTGCGTGGTGATCAACGCAGGCGGAGCGGCGTTGGCGGCGTTGGCGGCCAGCACTACAGTGAGGGTCAACAGCGGCAAAGCGAAGCGGCGATTCAGGGCCATAGGGCAATCTCCTGTGGGAAAGCTCCAGTATCGGCAACAGCGCCCATGGCAGAAACCGGATATTCTCGGAATGTCTTTCCGAAAAACCGGACAATTGCCATGCATGAAATCTCCGATATGGCGGTATTCGTCGAGGTGGCCCGCCAAGGTGGATTCTCAGCGGCGGGGCGTAGCCTGGGCCTGGCCAGCTCGGTGGTCAGCGATCGGGTCAAGGCCCTGGAAAGCCGCCTGGGTGTGAAGCTGCTGCACCGCACCACCCGCAGCCAGATGCTTACCGAGAGCGGGCAGCTCTACCTCGAGCGGGCGCGGGACATCGTCGCCGACATCGCCGCGCTGGAGTCCTTGGTGCTGGAGGCCAGCGTGGCGCCGCGCGGCCCGCTGCGGGTGACGGCGCCGGGCCCGCTAGGTCGGCGGCATATCGCGCCCTTGGTCGGCGCGTTCTGCCAGGCGCATCCGCAGATTCAGGTGCACTTGACCCTCGACGATCGCTTCAGCGACATCGTCGGCGAGGGCTTCGATATCGCCGTGCGCGGCGGCCCGCTGATCGACAGCCAGTTCACCGGTCGCCAGTTGTTCGACACACGCCGAGTGGTGGTGGCCAGCCCTGCTTATCTGCGCGCGGCCGGTACGCCCGTGACGCCTGCGGATCTGCATCGACACCGTTGCCTGCTGTTCAATCACGAGGGGCACTTTCACGCCGACTGGCGCTTCGGCCGGGGGGCACAGGCGCAGACCTTGCGGGTCGAGGGCGCGCTGGTGGCGAGCAACTCCGAGCTGCCCATCGACTGGGCGTTACAGGGCCTGGGCCTGACCCAGAAGTCCTGGTGGGAAGTGGCGGCCCAGGTTGCCGACGGCCGCCTGTGCACCGTGCTCGACACGTACGAACCGGAGCCGGTGTCGTTTTACGGGATACACCCGGTGCGCTCCGCGCAGTCGCGCAAGGTGGGGTTGTTCATCGAGGCGCTGAGTCAGTGGTTTGTGGGGTTCAGTGGTTGAATGGGGTGGTGATTTTGCCAGTGACGTCTGCGGCGATGCTGGCGGCCCTTTCGCGAGCATGCTTTGCTCGCACAGGTGTCACCTGAGCCGAAGCTGAAAGCAGATTTCATCCAGCCAGTGCGAACCAAAGGCGCAAGATGGCGTCAGCTTTCATACCTTCTGGTTTCCATCCCTCGTTCAAGGAGAGCGAAATGCACAAGCGTCCACTTGGCAATACCGGTATCGATATCGTCCCGCTGGTGTTCGGCGGCAATGTGTTTGGCTGGACCATCGATGAAAAGACCAGTTTCGCCGTGCTCGATGCCTTCGTCGATCATGGCTTCAACGCCATCGATACCGCCGATGTCTACTCGGCCTGGGCCGACGGCAACAAGGGGGGTGAATCCGAAACCATTATCGGTCGCTGGCTCAAGGCGCGCCCTGGTGCACGTGAGAAGGTGGCGATCTTCACCAAGGTCGGTGCCGACATGGGCGAGGGCAACAAGGGCCTGTCCGGTGCCTATATTCCCAAGGCGCTCGACGCTTCGCTGGCACGCTTGGGCACCGATCATATCGACCTGTATTTCTCCCACTGGCCCGATCCGCAGACGCCCTATGCCGAAACCCTGAGTGCCTATGACGCCGCGCTCAAGGCCGGCAAGATCCGCTCGGTGGGCGCGTCCAATCTGGACGCCGCGCAGTTGCAGGAATCGCTGAAGGTGGCCAAGGAACAGGGCTTGCCCGCCTATCAGGTGCTGCAACCGGAGTACAACCTGTACGACCGCGCCAGCTTCGATGGCGCGCTGCGCGAGACCTGCATCGCCAACACTATCGGCGTGGTCACCTACTACAGCCTGGCGTCGGGGTTTCTGTCGGGCAAGTACCGCAGCAAGGCCGACCTGAGCCAGAGCAAGCGCGGCGAGAAAGTCGGCAAGTACCTGGACCAACGCGGCCTGGCGCTGCTCGACGTGTTGGACGGCGTCGCGGCCGATCATGGCGCCAAGCCCGCGGAAGTGGCCCTGGCCTGGCTGATCGCCCGCGAAGGTGTGACCGCGCCCATCGCCAGTGCCACCAGCGTGGCTCAGGTGGAGAGTTTCGCCAGGGCGGCAACGCTGAAGCTCAGCGCTGCGCAAGTGAAGGCGTTGAGCGAGGCCTGAATTTCCGCCGCCGAACGCGCACCCTTGCCCCACAGCTGATGGAACTGTTCCAACGTCGTACACCTGTGGGAGCGAGGCTTGCCCGCGAAGAGGCCCTTGAGATCAGCTCAAAAATCGAACGTCACGCCGGTATAAAGCGCTCGGCCATCCCCCGGCGAGTGCAGCGCCGCCACAGCGCCATCGGGGTCATACCACACATATTCGTAGTAGCGGTTGGCAACGTTCTTCAGCTGTACATCCACGCTCACCGAGTCGCTCACCCTGTAGCTCGCGCCAAGGTTCATCAGCACGTATGCGCCGTAGGTCCCCTGGGTGTTGTTCTTCTCCAGATAGTAATTGCTTTGGCCGTTCATCCACGCCGACAGCTGCAACTTCTTGCTCAGTTGATAGTTGGCGCCGGCGCTGTACAGGTGGTGCGGCACGTGGTCGATCTCGCGGCCTTTACTGTCGGGGTAAGTACCCCCCGGCTCGAGAATTTTCGAGTACTGCCAGGAGTAGGCCAGCCACACATCGGTGCGGGTATCGGGGTGCAGGTTGACCTGCGCGTCGTAGCCCCAGCGCCGGGTCTTGCCGACGTTGTCGGAGGCACCGGTGGGGTCGTTGAGGCGGCGGCTGAACTCGCCGGACGCTTGTTGTTGCCAATAGGCGACGCGCCCGTCTATCCACTGCGCAGAGGTGAACTTGATCCCGGTTTCCCAGCCGTCGTTGAGCGATGGCGCCAGATCGTCGTTGTTCGGCGGCACCTTGTACGCCGCCGAACCGGTAGCGACCTGAAAGGTGCGCCCCCAGTTGGCGTACAGGCTTGCCTGTTGCCAGGGCGAGTAGACCACGCTGATTTTCGGCTGCTTGATCAGCCCGTAATCGTTGATGTCGTAGTGCTGCCCGGTCAGGCGGTTGGTGAAGTCGCCCGCGACGCGATCAACCCGGTAGGCGGGGATGATCTTCAACGATTCGACGGGCTGGATCACCGCCTGCACGTAGCCGCCATAGGTGTCGAAATCGAACTGCTGATCGCGGGTCTGCGCCTGACGCACGCGCTCGACCGTACGGTAGCGCTCGCTTTGGTTGTCCTGCTTCTGCACGTCCAGGCCGCCTTCCAGGGCAAAGTCGTTCAGCCAGCGGACCACAGGCCGCCAGGTCAGGGTGGTGATGGCGCCGTATTGGGTTTCATAGGCGTCGCGCTCCTGCTGCGCGGTGGTGCGCCAGTATTGGGTCCAGCGGCGGTCGTCGAAGGTGTTGACGTAGGTCTTGGCGCCCCAGGCCAGTTGCTCGGTGAGATCGGTATCCAGGTGCAGGCTGAGCTGGTTCATGCGCCGGGTGCCCTGGTCGCTGTCGTTGTAGGTATTGGTCATGCGCGGGTGGTCGTGGGCGTTCTGTTCGGTGAGGTAGCCCGGCTCTTGCGCCTCGGCTTCGTAGTGACGAGCGATGAGGCCCACACGGTAGCTGCCGTCATCAGGGGGTGTAGAACCACTTGCCGCCGAGTGAAAATTTGTCGGCATCGGCGTGATCGCGATAGCCGTCACTCTTCTGGTAGGCGAAGAAGTAATTCTGCGTCCAGTTGCTGGTTTCGATGCCCTTGGCCAGTTGCAGCTCCTGGGTGTTGTAGTTGCCCACCCGGACTCGCGCCTTGGTGTAGTCGCCGCCCAGGCGCGTGTAGATATTGACGTTGCCAGCGATGTTGTTGAGCCCATAACGCGGGTCGCTGGTGCCGCGGACCACTTCGATGTGGTCGATGTCGAGCGGGAAGATCATGTCCATGAACGGCATATTGCCGTCGTTGCTGTTGCTGGGGATGCCATCGATCAGGACTTTGACGGCGTTGACTTCGCCTTCGCCGTTGAAGCCACGAAAGGAGATCTTGCCTGAAGTAGTGCCCTGGTTGAACTCGGTGAGGGTCACCCCAGGCGTGCGGCGAAACAGCTCCCAGCTATAGGCGACCGGCATTTTTTCGATCAGGTCGCCGCCGAGGATATCGACGGAGCTCAAGACGCTGCTGGTCGCTAACGGGCCGCTCGCGCTGCCGGAGACGTTGACGGTAGCCAAATTGACGGTGCCCAAGGTGAGTGTCGAGCCGGCGGCCGGCGCGGTGTCGGCCATGGCAAGCTCTAGCGGCAGCAAGGTGAACAGCGCCGAGGCCCGCAGGGTGTGGCGTGAAAAGCGTTGAAACATGGTGCGATATCCCTGAACGCAAGCGCGTACGCCGCCGCGCCGGCGGGTCGGGTCGACTGGCCAGGCGCGGGTGAGCGTGATTCTCCCGCGCGGCATGAACAAGGCCGCTGGAGCGCGCTTCAAGTAGAAGTCAGATGGCAAGTACGGCCCAACCGGGCGGCGCCTCGCCGTGATTCAACCCAGGTACAGGGCGGGCGGGGCGCGGGGCCCGGCGATAAACAGGGCGAGGGGCTGGCGATGGCCGCGCAGGGAGCGCGGCACCGCAGCGGTGGCCGGAGCCAGTGCGGTAAACAGCGAGGTCGGCGAGGTGTGGCCAGCCGCAGGAGAGTGGAACAGCAAGCTGCAATAACCGCACTTTTCCCACAGCGCGTGCAGTTCCCCTTGCTGGCCATGATCATGGTCGTGAGACGAATCCGCAGACGCTTGCAGGCTGCTGCCCATGGACATCGACACGCCCATAGGCATCGACATCGACATGGTCATGGCGGGCGCTGCCATGCTTGGCAGGGTCTGCGAGATCAGCGGCCCGACAAAGATCATCCACATCGCGAACAGGCCGAGCCAGGCGCCGTGTCGGGCGCCAGTGGACCTGCTGCGAGTGGGATGGAATGAGGAGTGAGCCACGGTACTGCCGATCAAGGGGCTGGAATAGCGCGTCGCCATCATCCAGCAATCGTGCGCGACGATCCAGCAAAGACGATTGAACGTGCCTCAAATTAATGCGCGCCAGGTAATTATCTTTCGTCAGGCGCGCGCTTTATCCGCACCGTTGCAAGCGTTACCCTCCACCGACTCGAGGGGCTGGATAATGTGGGTATATACCCCTATTATGTCGGGCCAGCTTGAACACTCATCCCATGGCTGATGGCGAGCCAAGTCGAGGTAGCGATGTATCCCAACGTACAGCTGTTCATCAATGGCACCTGGCGAGACAGCAAGGACGGGCGCAGCATCCGCGTCCTCAACCCCGAGAACAACGAGGCCATCGGCACGGTCGCCCATGCCGATATCGCCGATCTGGACGAGGCCCTCGCCGCGGCTGAAGCAGGCTTCGCCGCCTGGCGTCGGGTCGGTGCCTTCGACCGTTACAAGATCATGCGCAAGGCCGCGCAGCTGCTGCGCGAGCGCCAGCCGGCCATCGCCAACCTGATGACTCAGGAGCAGGGCAAGCCGCTGGCTGAATCCCTGACCGAGGTCGCCTCGGCGGCGGACATCATTGACTGGATGGCCGAAGAAGGCCGCCGTGCCTATGGGCGTATCGTTCCAGGGCGCAGCCCCAACGTCGAACAAAAGGTGATCCGCGAGCCGGTCGGCCCGGTGGCCGCATTCACGCCGTGGAACTTCCCGATCAACCAGGTGGTGCGCAAGTTATCTGCGGCACTGGCGGCGGGCTGCTCGATCATCATCAAGGCCCCCGAGGAAACCCCGGCATCGCCGGCCGAGTTGATCCGCGCCTTCGCCGACGCCGGCGTACCCGCGGGCGTCATCGGTTTGGTCTACGGTGATCCGGCGCAGGTGTCGAGCTATCTGATCGCCCACCCGGTGATCAAGAAGGTCACTTTTACCGGCTCCACGCCAGTGGGCAAGCAACTGGCGGCACTGGCCGGTCAGCACATGAAGCGCGCGACCATGGAGCTGGGCGGCCATGCGCCGGCCATCGTGTTCGCCGACGCGGATATCGACAATGCCGTCAAGGTGCTGGTCGGCACCAAGTTCCGCAATGCCGGGCAAGTCTGTGTGTCGCCCACGCGGTTTCTGGTGCAGCGTGGGGTGTACGCGCAGTTCGTCGAGAAGTTCGTCGCGCTGGCCGGGCAGATCAAGGTCGGTGGCGGCTTGAGCGATGGTGTGACCATGGGCCCGCTGGCCAATGATCGGCGCGTGACGGCCTTGACGAAGCTGGTCGGCGAGGCCGTAGCGCAGGGCGCCAAGGTCGAACTGGGCGGCAAGGCGGATGAAGGCCTGGGCAATTTCTTTGCGCCGACGGTGCTGTCCAACCTGACCCCGGACATGACCATCATGAACGACGAGCCCTTCGGCCCGGTAGCGCTCATGGTGCCATTCGACACGGTCGAAGAGGCCATTGCCGAGTCCAACCGCGTACCCTACGGCCTGGCCTCCTATGCCTTCACCACCTCGACCCGCACCGCTCACGCGCTGAGCTACGGGATCGAAGCGGGCATGCTGTCCATCAACCACCAGGGCATCGGCCTGCCGGAAATTCCGTTCGGTGGGGTCAAGGATTCGGGCTATGGTTCGGAAGGCGGGACGGAAGCGATCGAGGCGTATCTGAACACCAAGCTGGTGACGCAGTTCAACTAAGCAGTTGCAGTCACGAAGAAGCCGCCGAGGTGCATGCCTCGGCGGCTTTTCATTGGCGATCTTCAGGGCCACGGCAATGGCTGCCAAGGGCAGCCGTGCCAGGATCGTCGCTGCGGGCTGGCGGACTCAGGTGAGCTTACTGGTTGTAATCCAGATAAGTGACCTTGGTACGCACATAGGTGCGGTAGCCTTGTTCACCGTCATCACCGCCCAGACCGGAGCGTTTCCACCCAGCATGGAAGCCGTTGATTTCTTCCGGGCCGATGCGGTTGACGTAGACCTCGCCGCTCTCCAACTCGTCGACCATGCGATTGGCCGTGCCCAGGTCGCGGGTGTACACATAGGCGCTCAAGCCGTACTCGCTGGCATTGGCCAGGTCGATCACCTGTTGCTCGGACTCGAACGCGACGATCGGCAGGATCGGACCGAACACTTCTGCCGCGAGGATATCCGCATCGCTGGCGACGCCAGTCAACACCGTGGGCGCGACCCAATAGCCCTGGTTCAATCCAGCCGGCAGGGCTTGCGGGCCACCGAAGGCGACATGGGCGCCTTGTTCGAGGGCGCGTTTCAGGTGCTGGTTGACGCTGTCACGCTCGGCGGCGCTGACTTTAGGGCCGATATCGGTGCCTTCGGCCTGCGGGTCGCCCAATTGCAGTTGCTTGACCTCACGGACCACGGCGTCGACGAAGCGATCATGCACGCTGCTGTGCACGTAGGTGCGCTCGTTGGCGATGCACACCTGGCCGCAGTTGGTCATGCGCGAGGCCACGGCGTCCTTGGCGGCGCGTTCGATGTCGGCGTCGGCCATGACGATGAACGGCGCCTTGCCGCCCAGTTCCAGTGACACCGGGACGATCTTGTCGGCGGCGGCGTGGAGGATCTGCATGCCGGCGCGGGTCGAACCGGTCATGGTTACCAGGTGGGTTTGTGCATGGCGAACCAGCGCATCACCGAGGGATTTGCCCGGCCCGGTGACCACGTTGACCACACCGGCGGGGATGCCGGCGCGCTGGCACAGGGTGGCCATCGCCAGGGACGACAGCGGGGTGTTCTCGCTGGGTTTGACCATGATGGCGTTGCCCGCGACGATCGCCGGCGCCACTTTGCGCAGGAACATCGCCAGCGGGAAATTCCACGGAATGATCGCCGCGACCACGCCATAGGGTTCTTCGCGGATGCTGATGGTGCGCCCCGGTGTGCCGCTCGCCATCACCTGACCGGTCTGGCGGAAGCCCAGGCCGGCGTGGTAACGCAGCATGGTCAAGGCCATTTGCACTTCGGCGCGGGCTTCCTTGATCGGCTTGCCTTGTTCGGTCACCAGCAGGCGCGCCAGGGCTTCGCTGTTTTCCTGCACCTGTTCGAGCAGGCGTTGCAGGTGGTCGGCGCGTGCCGCCAGGCCCAGGCGGGCCCAGCCCTTTTGCGCCTTGGCGGCGGCGGCGACGGCTTGCTCGGCGGTCTTGGCGTCACCTTCGGCGACCTGGCCGATGCGCGCTTCGGTGGCCGGGTTTAGCACTTCGCTGGCCTCGATGCTTGGCTGCCATTGGCCGCCGATGTAGTGGGCGGGTTCACGAGGTAGCAGGGCCTGGATCAGGTCTTCGTACATGGGGGAGCTCTCCTGGAGGCAGTTGAAAGTCGATGAGCCCACCCTAGGCGTTTACATCTGTTGTGGAAATTGAAATATATTGAGCCGGGTTTTTCGAAAAAGAGAACAGCTAATGCAGCTTTCACAACTGCGCGCCTTTTGCGCCGTCGCCACAACCGGCTCGGTCACCGCCGCCGCCAAGGAACTGCACCGGGTGCCATCTGGCGTGACCTTGCGCATCCAGCAGCTTGAAGCCGATCTGGAGTGCCAGCTGTTCGTGCGCGAACGCCAGCGCCTGACGCTGTCGCCGGCAGGCCGCGCCTTTCTGCCGCGGGCCAGGCAAATCGTCGAGCTCAGCGACAGCGCCAAGGCGTTGATCCGCGAGGAGGAAGTGGGCGGGCACCTGACCGTGGGCGCGCTGGACGTCGGCCTGGTGGCGTTCATGCCGCAACTGGTGGGGCGCTTTCGTCAGCACCATCCGCTGGTGAGCATGGATATCCGCTGCGATGTGTCCGAGGTGCTGATGAGCCAGGTTGCCGAGGGCAATCTCGACATCGCCCTCACCGATGGCCCGGTGCAGTCCCCGGCGCTGGACAGTTGCTATGCCTTTGCCGACGACTTGGTGCTGATCACCGAAAAGGCCCATCCGCGGGTCGTGCTCGCGTCTGATCTGAACTGCCGTGAAATCTACGGCTTCAGGCAGAATTGCTCGTTCCGTCTGCGCCTGGATCGCTGGCTGGAGGCTTCGGGCGGCGAGGCATTGCAACTGATCGAGATGGAGTCGTACCACACCATGCTGGCCTGCGTGAGCGCAGGCGCTGGCGCGGCCTGGATCCCGCGGGCGATGCTCGAGACCTTGCCGGGGCGTACGGCAGTGCGGGTGCATTCGTTGGGTGAGGCGGGGCGCTCGAGCTTGTATTTTATCTGGCGCAGCGGGCATTTGACGCGCAATGCGCAGCGCTTGCTGGGCCTGTTGGAGGGGCAGTGAGCTGGCGCTGAGCAAGTTGTCGAGGCGTTCGAGCGTGATACGTCATGCAAACGCCAGATGTCAGATTCAAACCATCCGCAACACCGTCTCGATCGCCTCGCCATCCTGCATCCGCTCCAGCAACGCCGGCTCCGCCGCATCACTGGCCAGGGCGATATCGATCACCGCTTCGAGCGCCTCGGTCGAGGTGATCAACAGGCCGTTGTCGTCGCCCAGGACCCAAGCGCCAGGCACGACAGTCACGCCACCACACTGAATCTCGACGTTCTGCGCGCTGGCAGGATCGCTGCGTAGTTTAGTGGTCAACAAACTGGTCCCACGCGCGAAGATCGGCAGCCCGGCGGCGCGCAGTTCCACGATATCGGTGACCACACCGTCGACCACAATCGCGCGGGCGCCCTTGGCCGTAGCCGCGCAGGCCGTCACCGTACCGACGCAAGCGTGGTGATGGTCGCCCTGCATGTCGATCACCAGCACCTCGCCAGGCAACAGGCTGACCAGTGCGTGATTCACCGCGAACGCATCGGCGTTGACCAACCGCAACGTGCGGGCACGTCCGACCACTTTCACCCCGGTCAGTTGTGAGCGAACGAGATGGCTGACAAACCCGTCCTCGAGAAAATGCCCCAAGGTCGCGAAGCTCACCCGCTGCAGTTTTGCTTCCAGTTCAACGCTCATGCTTGCACCCCAGGGTGATTGATCAGTTCGGCCACGCAGTCGATTTCCAGGCTCACGCCCCACAGCGACACGCACACGGTGGTGCGGGCCGGCGGGGCATGCCCGAGGACCTCGGTGTACACACGGTTGAAGGGTTCGAGTTGCGCCGGGTCGGTGAGGTAGCCGTTGACCTTGATCACATGGTCGAAGTCGGAGCCGGCGGCGATCAGGATGGCTTCCAGATTACGCAGTGTCTGGCGCACTTGTTCTTCAAAGGTCTCGGGTTGCGAATCCAGGCTTTCGCTGGCGGGTATCTGCCCGGCGGTGAACACCAGATGGCCGCTGATCACGGCCTGCGAGTAGGGCCCGACCGGGCCGATGGTGCCGGGGGCGGCGGTAATGCGCTTCATGTCATACCTCATCAATGCAGGGCCCGGCTGCCTTGCGGCCGCCGGGTTATGGTGTTCAGGCCGGCTTGGCAGCGGTGGCGGTCAGGTCGCGCTTGAAGGTCTCGGTCAGCAGCAACAACGCAATCAGTGACAGCAGGGCGGTGCCGATCATGTACCAGGCCACCGACGAGCCCTTGCCGGTCCAGTTCAGCAGCGCGGTGGTGACCATGGGCGTCGCGGCGCTGCCCAGCAGGCCGGAGAGCATGTAGGCCACCGACAGTCCGGAGTAGCGCACCTTGGTGCCGAACAGCTCGGCCAGAAAGGTCGCGATCGGGCCGTAGTTGGCGGCAAACGCGGTCATCAGCAGCATGTAACCGAGGAACACCAACGGCAGCTCGCGGGTGTCCATCAGCCAGAACATCGGAAAGGCCACCAGCGCTTCGGCGACGATGCCACCGATGATCACCGGCTTGCGACCCCAGCGATCGGACAACGCGCCGAAGGCCGGCAGCATGAACACGCACAGCGCGCACGAGGCCAGCACCACGCTGAGCATCACCGGGCGGGTGAAGCCCAACGTCTGCGTGCCGTAGGTCAGGCCGAAGGCGACGATGATGTTGAATGACGAGCCGGTCGACATGGTCGCGATACCGCCCAGCAGCACCTGCTTCCAGTACTTGCGGCAGATCTCGGCCAGGGGCACCTTGACCGCAGGTTCGGTCTGTTTGGCCTGGTTGAAGGCGGGGGTCTCGGTGATGGTCAGGCGGATGTACAAGCCCACCGCGATCAGCAAGGCGCTGCCGAGGAAGGGGATGCGCCAGCCCCAGGCCAGCAGGTCTTCGGGCGACAGCGAGGTGGCGATGGCGAGGAAGGCCAGGTTGGCGATCATGGTGCCGGCCGGTACTCCGATCTGCACCCACGAGCCATACAAGCCGCGCTGGTGAGCCGGCGCATGCTCCACCGCCATCAACACCGCGCCGCCCCATTCCCCGCCCAGCGCCAGGCCCTGGATGATGCGCAGGCTCAGCAGCAGGATCGGCGCCCACACGCCGATGGCGGCGTAGTCGGGCAACAGGCCGATGGCGAAGGTCGCCGCACCCATCACCAGCAGCGAAATCAACAGCATCGACTTGCGCCCGAGCTTGTCGCCGAAGTGGCCGAACAACGCCGCACCGACGATCCGCGCGCCATACGCCGAGGCGAAGGTGCCGAAGGCCAGCAAGGTGCCCACCAGCGCATCGAACGCCGGAAAGAAGATCTTGTTGAACACCAGGGCGGATGCCGTGGCGAAGACGAACAAGTCGTACCACTCGACGGTGGTGCCGATGACGCTGGCCACCGCGACTTTTTTCATGTTGACCGGGGCTGCCTGGGTCAGCACCTGGTCGGGTATGCGCGCAGAACTGTTCATGCCTTATGTCTCCAAAATGAGCCGATGCTCAACGGATAGTGTTTTTGATTGGCAGAGTGCGAGTAGTGCGGCGCCCGCGTCCGGGCGCTGGTGCAGTGAAGCTTTTATTGGGGAGCAGGGCCTCGCCGGGCCCTTGCGGCTTTGCTGTGGTTCAGTTCAGCGTTGTACCCGTTCGGTCACCGCGTTGAGCAGCACGTCGCAGCCCTTGCGCGCGTCCTCGGGAAATATCGCCTCGGCTTCGTTGTGGCTCAGGCCGCCCACGCACGGGATGAACACCATGGTGGTGGGGCAGTGGCGGGCCAGCAGGATGGCGTCGTGGCCGGCACCGCTGACGATGTCCATATGGGGATAATCCAGTGCCTCGACGGCGCGGCGTACGGCGTCGACGCAATCGCTGTCGAAGGGGGTTGCCGGGCTCAGCCAGTGGCGCTCGATGTTCAACCTCAGGCCGCGCGCGTCGGCGATCGCCTGGAAGCGCTCGAACACGCCCTGTTCCATGATCGCGATCTGCGCGTCCTGGTGATGGCGCAGATCCACGGTAAAGCTCACGTTGCCGGCGATGGTATTGCGCGACGACTTGGCGATCGCGACCTGGCCGATAGTGACGAGGCCCTTGGGGCTGAAGTCCAGCGCCAGCGCTTCCAGTTGCGCGGCCATCTCGGCGACACCGAACAGCGCATCCTTGCGCAACGCCATGGGCGTGGTGCCGGCGTGGGCGCTCTGGCCCTGCACCTGCACGTCGAGCCAGCAGATCGCCTGACCACCGGTGACCACGCCCACGGGCAGGCCGTTGTCTTCGAGAATCGGGCCTTGCTCGATATGCGCTTCGAAATAGGCATCGAAGGGCCGCTGCAATGGCGAGGCACCGGCATGGCCGATTTCATTCAAAGCATCCCGCACGCTCATGCCTGCACTGTCCTGGGCATTCAACGCGGTGTCCAGCGCCAAGCTGCCGGTGAACACCGCCGAGCCGAACATGGCCGGTGTGAAGCGCGCGCCTTCTTCGTTGGTCCACACCGCAATCTCGATCGGACGCTTGTTGCGCAAGCCTTGATCCTGGAGGCTGCGCACCACTTCAAGCCCGGCAAGCACGCCATAGATACCGTCAAAACGCCCGCCCTTGGGCTGGGTGTCGAGGTGGCTGCCCATCACCACCGGCGCCAAGCTGTCGTCGAGGCCCGGCAGGCGCGCGAACAGGTTGCCGATGGCGTCGAAGGCGGTGCTCATGCCGGCCTCGGTGCACCAGCCGATGAACAGCTCGCGGCCGAGTTTGTCTTCCTGGGACAGGGCCAACCGGCAGTTGCCGCCTTTGTCGGTGGCGCCGAGCTTGGCCATGTCCATCAGGCTGCTCCACAAGCGTTCGCCGTTGCATTTCAATACGTTCATAAAGTCTCTCCTGCCGCTGCTTCAGTAACCCAATGAAGGGTCGACCAGGTTGTTCAAGGCTTCGCCGCCGAGCAGCCGCCGGGTGTTCTCCGCGACCTGGCGCACGATGCAATCGTGGGCGGCGGCCGAGGCCATGTGCGGCGTCACCACCACGCCGGGCATCTGCCACAGTGGGTGATCGGCGGCCAGCGGTTCGTGCTCGAACACATCCAGCACCGCGCCGCGCAACTGGCCGCTGGCGAGGGCCTGTTGCAGATCGTCGATGAGCAGGTGCTGACCGCGACCGCCGTTGACGATGGCTGCGCCGCGGGCGAGTTTTTCGAAGGTGCTGACGTTGAGAATGCCGCGCGTGGCATCGGTCAGGGGCAGCAGATTGACCAGCAGGTCGAGGCCATCGAGAAAGGAGGCGAACTGCTCATCGCCGTGATAGCAGGCCACGCCGGTCAGTTGCCGCTCGCTGCGCGCCCAACCGCGCACGTCGTAGCCGGCACCGGCCAGGTCCCCGGCAATGGCCGCGCCCAGCGAGCCAAGGCCCATGACCCCGACCTTGAACTGCCCGGCCGCGCGTTGCGGATGACGCTGCCACTGGCTGTTCCGCTGCTGGGCGATGACCCGGTCGAAATCGCGGTGATAGTGCAGCACGGCCCAGCGCACGTACTCGGTCATGCCACGTCGGTGATCAGGGTCGACCACCCGACAGATGGGGAGGTCGGCGCCGCTGCGGTCGGTGCGCAAATGGTCAACCCCGGCTGCGACCGAGTGCACCAGGCGCACATTTGGCAGGCGCCCGAGGCTGCCTGCGGGCGGATACCAGCACGCTGCCGCAACGGCATCGTTGGCCGCCGGATCGTCGGCGAGTACCGCACGCAGATGAGGCGCGTGGGTGGCGAAGGCAGCCTGCAGTTGTTGCAGCAGGCGCTCGTCTTTGCTGAGCAGCACCACAGTGGTCATGAGCAGTAGGACTCGCGTTGGTCTTCGATCAGGCTCAGAGTGGCGAGCCAACTGAGGTGGGTGATTTCATCGGCTTCATCGCGGGCAAATTGTTCTGCAGTCAAGCGGCAGACTTCTTCGCTGGGATAGACCAGCTTGCTATTGCCAGACAAGGCCTGGACTTGCGCCTGGCAGGCACGCTCCAAAAAGTGGATCTCCTGAAAGGCATGGCCGACGCTGGTGCCCGCGGCCAGCAGGCCGTGGTTGCGCAGGATCATCGCCTTGTGCGGGCCGAGGTCGGCCACCAGGCGCTCGCGCTCGCTCAGCGACAAGGCGATGCCTTCATAGGTGTGGTACGCCAGGTTGCCGTAGTAGCGCAGCGCATGCTGGCTGATCGGCAACAAGCCTTGCTCCTGCGCGGCGACGGCCATGCCGGCGGCGGTGTGGGTGTGAATCACGCAGGCCAGGTCCGGGCGTGCCATGTGGATGGCCGAGTGGATCACGAAGCCTGCGGCATTGACGCGGCTGGTGGCCAGATCGCCGTTGACCACATTGCCGTGCTGGTCGATGCGCACCAGATCGCTGGCTTTCATGCGCTCGAAGATCACCCCGTAACGGTTGATCAAAAAGTGATGCTCGGGGCCGGGGATACGCAGGGTGATATGCGTGTCGATCAGGTCGGTCATGCGAAAGTGCGCGACCAGTCGGTACAGTGCGGCGAGTTCGCAGCGCGCCTGCCATTCCACGGGGTCGATGTGCTCGGGTTGATGCATGGGGAGCTCCTTGTCAGATCGCCGGCTGCGGCAGTGCGCTGTGCTCGCCACGCAGGCGCGCCAGACCACACACGCCGAACAGCGACACGGCGGACAGCAGGGTGAAAAACAGGGCCAGTGGCAACCACTGGCCAGCAAAATGGGAAGCGAGCAGGGTGCCGATGATCGGTGTGGTGCCGCCGGCAATCGCGCAGATCAGCTGGTAAGCGAGCGAGATGCCGCTGTAGCGCAAATGCGTCGGGAAGGCCTGGGCCATGTAGCCGGCGATCACCGCGTACAGGCCGGACAACGTCACTACCGCCATCGCGATGCCGAGGGTCATCAGCACGATGTTCTGGGTGCCGACCAGCACGAACATCGGATAGGGCATCACCATCGACAGCAGCGCGGTGAGCATCAGGAAGCGCCCTTCACCCATGCGCTCGGCCAGCAGCGCGCTCAACGGTTGCGAGATGAACTGCAAAAGGGTCACCACGAACAGACAGTCGAGGATGGTCGCTCGGGAGATGCCTTGGTATTGGGTGACGTAGGTGATCATGAAGGTGTTGGTGAAGAAGAAGCCCGCCGAGCCAATGGTCACCGCGCAGGCGGCGAACAGGATCTGCCGCCAGCAGGTGCGAATCACTTGCGCGACCGGGTACTGGGCGGTTGCGCCACGCTTGGCGACCTCTTTGAACTCGGGCGATTCATCGACACCGAAGCGAATCACCAGGCCGATCAGCATCAGCACGCCACTGGCCAGAAACGGCAGGCGCCAGCCCCAGTCGGCGAATTGCGCGGGTTCGAGCGAGGTCACCAGACGAAACGCGATCAGTGCCAGCAGCAGGCCGGCCGGGCTGCCCAGTTGCGCAAACGAGGCGTAGAAGGTCTTGCGCCTGGCCGGTGCGTGCTCGCTGGCCATCAGCACCGCGCCGCCCCATTCGCCGCCCACCGAGATGCCCTGGATGATACGCAGCGCCACCAGGCCGATCGGCGCCCAGATGCCCGCGCTGGCATAGCTGGGCAACAGGCCGATGCCGGTGGTCGCCAGGCCCATCAACACGATGGTCAGCAGCAGCATCTTTTTGCGACCGAGGCGGTCGCCCAAGTGGCCGAATACCATACCCGCCAGGGGCCGGGCGATAAAGCCGACGGCAAAGGTGCCGAACGCCGCCAGGGTATTTACGGTCGGGTCGCTGCTAGGGAAAAACACTTGGCCGAGAATCAGCGCTGCGGCCGTAGCGTAGATATAGAAATCATAGAATTCGATGGTGGTGCCGACGAAGGCTGCAGCCGCCGCGCGACGGGGCTGGGTCGATGAAGTCTGCATGCAAGGCCCTTTGGTTTTTAGTGTTCTGGCAGGGTGTCGAGGCTGATCACGTTGCGCTCTGTGGCGCTTGCAGTCTTTATCCCTTACCCTGCATCTTTAATCAATTTGCTAATACTTAATCTAACTATTAGCCATACTACTGATGGTGGGCGATGAGCGATCAGGACGTGGAAGCGGGCCTCAAGAACTGGCAGAGCCGGCGGTTTTTGAGCGATCGCCTGGACTGGAATCTGCTACGGGCCTTCCTGGTCATCGGCCAGGAGAAGAGCATCAGCCGGGCGGCGGCGCGGCTGTTTCTGACTCAATCGGCGGTCAGCCAGTCGTTGAAGCGACTGGAGGAGCAGTTGGAGTGCAAATTGATCCTGCGCCGTGGGCCGCGATTCGATGTGTCGCCGGCCGGCGAAGAAGTGCTGCGCATCGCCGAGGAGATCTACGGCAATGTCGCTCGGCTGTCGGCAACCCTCAAGAACCCCGAGGATGACGTGGTCGGCAAGGTGCGCATCCTCACCATCAGCCGGGTCCAGTCGGCGCTGTACGACGATTTTCTGGTGCAGTTTCATCGTGACCATCCGCGCGTCGAACTGGAGGTCGAGGTGATGCGCAGCTCCGACATCCAGAGCGCCTTGAGCCAGCGCACCGCCACTGTCGGGCTGGGGCTTTGCCGGTTTCCGCAGACCAAGCTGGAGCGGGTGCGGCTGTTGCGTCAGCGCTATGCTTTTTTCTGCGGCAAGCGACATCGGTTGTTTGGCCAGCGCAAGCTGCCGCTGGAAGCATTGCAGAGCGAGAATTTTGTGAGTTTTACCAGTGACCAGGTGGGCGGGAATCTGTCGCCGCTGACCATGTTTCGCGATCAGCAGGGTTTTACCGGGAAGATCGTCGCTTCATCGTCGAGCTTCGAGGAGATTCGCCGGTTGATCATCGCGGGGTATGGCGTGGGGTGCCTGCCGGAGCACCTCGTGGATATCGATCTGCACAACGGGTTGATCTGGCGCTTGCCGCCCGCGGAAGGGGTGGTGGATGTGGACGTGTTTTTGATGTGGAACCGCGAGCAACGGATGAGCCGGGCGGAGACGGTGTTTCTGGAGGCGTTCCAGCAGGTGATCGAAGGCTCGCCAGCTGATGTAGTCTGATACCCCCACACCCCCGCGCTGCAAGAGGCGTGGGCGTCACGCGTCCGCCATGCAGCGCACCACTCCCTCGATAAACACCGTTTCCGCCCGCGTGCGGCGCTGATCCCGATTCCACAGCAGATGGATATCCACATCAGCCACCCCTTCGTACGGCGGCACCTGCCACAGCAATCCATTGCGTAGATCCTCGGCCACCACATGCTCCGGCAAACACCCCAAGCCCATTCCGGCGATCACCAGGCGGCGTATTTCCTCCAGGCTCGGCGATGACGCCACGATCCGCCCGCTGAACCCCTGCTGATCACGGAAAATGGTCAACGGCGACAGCATCCCGCCGATCTGATCACTGGTAAAACTGACGAAATTCTCCGCCTGCAACTGCTCCAGCGTCAGCCCGGCTTGACCAAACAACCGATGCTGCTGGCCGCAGTAAAAACTATAGCGTTGACGCTGAAACAGCTGCTGTTCGAGCCTCGGCTGCGGCCGCCGATTGAGGCTGATGCCCAGGCTCGCCGTCTTCTCCAGCAGCGCACTGACGATATCCGAACTGCGCATCACATCGATCTCGAAATCCACCCGCGGGTGCTGGCGGTGAAACGTGGCGAGGTAGTTATCGAAACGCGCATTGACGATGCGGCTGACCATCAGGATGCGCACCTTGCCCACCACGTCATCCCCCGGCTGCTCCAGCGTATGGCTCATCTGCGACACCTGGCCATACATCTCGCCTGCCATGGCGAAGATCTTGTGCCCGGCTTCGGTGAGATCAAAACGCGGCCCGCGGCGGGCGATCAATTGATACCCGAGCTGCTCCTCCAGCCGCTTCAAGGCCTGACTTACCGCAGGCTGCGTCAGATGCAGGCGCGCTGCTGCACGGCTGATGCTCAGCTCCTGGCCGATCACCCTGAAGGTGCGCAGCAGGTTCCAGTCCAGACGATCGTTGAGCAGGGGCAACTCGCGGCGTACATCTTCCATTGAAATTTCCGATCATAATTCACATTTATAATATGCATAATAAATAGAACATTGACTAATCATAGCCCCCGGCCAAAAAATCAATCCGCCAAGCGCCATCAGAGCGCCGGTGTTGCTCGCCTTTCTCCTGCCAAAAAAACAACCCCAAGGGAGTCAATTCCATGAACCGTCCTGCTCAGTCGCAGCCACGCAGAGCTGCGGCCGCCGCATTTATCGGCACCATGATCGAGTGGTACGACTTTTACATCTACGCCACGGCCGCCGCTCTGGTGTTCGGCCAACTGTTCTTCCCCTCCAGCGACCCACTGTTCAGCACAATGGCCGCCTTCGGCACCTTCGCCGTGGGCTTCTTCGCGCGGCCGCTGGGCGGCATCATCTTTGGCCATGTGGGTGATCGCATCGGGCGCAAAAAGTCCTTGATCATCACCTTACTGATGATGGGCGTGGTCACCGTGTGCGTCGGCTTGCTGCCCAGCTATGCACAGATCGGCGTCGCCGCGCCCGTGCTGTTGATCCTGCTGCGGGTGGTGCAAGGCATCGCCGTCGGCGGCGAGTGGGGCGGCGCGGTGCTGATGGCCGGCGAGCACGCTCCCAAAGGCCGGCGCAATTTCTTCGCGTCCTTCGCGCAACTGGGCAGCCCGGCCGGTTTGATTCTCTCGCTGCTGGCATTCAGCGCCATCACCCGCTTGCCGGAAGCCGACCTGATGAGCTGGGGTTGGCGCCTGCCATTCCTGGCCAGTTCGTTGTTGCTGATCGTGGGGCTGGTGATTCGCCTTGGGGTCAATGAATCGCCGGAGTTCCTCGACGGCAAGGCCAAGGCTGAACAAGCCCGCAGCCTGGTTGGCCACACCGAGCAGGCGCCCGTGGTCGAGGTGCTGAAAACGGCCTGGCGGCCATTGCTGTTGTGCATCGGCGCCAACACTCTCGGTATCGCTGGGGTGTACTTCACCAATACCTTCATGATCGCCTACAGCACCCAGCAACTCGGGCTGCCGCGCTCGCTGATTCTGGAATGCCTGTTCGTGGTCTCGATCATTCAGTTCTGCATTCAGCCGGCTGCTGCGTGGATTGCCGAGAAGGTGGGCGCCACACGGTTTTTGGCGGTGATGGCGACCTTGGCGATGGCCTCGCCGTACCCGATGTTCGTGCTGGTGAGCAGTGGTCAGCCAAGCAAGATCATTGTCGGCATCGCCTTGGCGGTGGTGTGCATGGCGTCGTTCTATGCGGTGATCGCCGGGTTCGTCAGTGGGATGTTTGCGACCCGCGTGCGCTACACCGCGATCTCCCTGGCGTATCAGGTGTGCGGTGCGGTGGCGGGTGGTTTGACGCCGTTGATCGGCACCTGGCTGGCCCATTCCTACCCGGGCCAGTGGTGGCCAATGGCGGTGTTCTACACCTTGATTGCCGGGACTTCGCTGATTTGCGTGTTGGCGCTGGCGCGTCGGCATGCGTTGGCTCACGGGCTTGAAATGGCCGCTGCACACTAATTCTTGGAGGTAAATGTCATGCGTAGTTTCTTTCATCCGGAACAACTGCTTCACCATCCGCGCAGTTATTACTCGCGGGGGCAGATGCGCACGCCTCAGGAAGTGCCTGAGCGGGCGTTGAACCTGGTCAAGGCGGCTGAGTCGTTGGGGTTCGTCGTCGAGCAACCGGCTGACTTTGGATTGGCGCCGCTGCTAGCGGTGCACAGTGCTGCCTATCTGACATTTTTGGAGGAAGCCCACCAGCGCTGGAAAGAGGTGCCCGAGGATTGGGGTGATGAAGTCATGTCTAACATCTTCGTCCGTGAGCCCAATGCGTTGCGCGGCATTCTCGCCCAGGCCGGCCGCTACCTGGCGGATGGCAGCTGCCCCGTAGGGGAGCACACTTGGCGCGCGGCCTATTGGTCGGCGCAATGTGCCGTGGCAGCGGCGCAGGCGGTGATCGATGGTGAACCCGCTGCCTATGCGTTGTGTCGGCCGCCGGGGCACCATGCCCGCGCCGAAGCCGCGGGTGGGTTTTGCTATGTGAATGGTGCGGCGGTGGCAGCCCAGGCGTTGCGGGCGCGTTATGGCAAGGTTGCGGTGCTGGACAGCGACATGCACCACGGGCAGGGGATTCAGGAGATCTTCTACGATCGGGATGATGTGTTGTATGTGTCGATTCATGGCGATCCGACCAACTTCTATCCGGGTGTGGCGGGCTTCGAGGACGAGCGCGGCAGCGGCGCGGGGGAAGGGTGCAACGTCAACTTGCCGATGCCTCATGGTTCGTCTGAAGCGGTGTTCATGGACAAGCTGGAGCAGGCGCTTGAGGCGGTTCGGGCGTTCGGAGCCGAAGTGTTGGTGTTGTCGTTGGGCTTTGATATCTACGAGCTCGATCCGCAGAGCAAGGTGGCAGTGACGACCGAGGGCTTTGCGCGTTTGGGCGAGCGGGTGCGCAGCCTCGGGTTGGCGTGCGTGATTGTTCAGGAGGGTGGCTATCACCTGGAATCGCTCGAGGATAATGCACGGGCGTTTTTTGTGGGGCCGCAAGCCTGGCAGCCAGCGGCTTAACGGCCGTTTTAGCGCAGGCGCGGTGCTGCTGTGGGGCGTTCAGCTTGGCAAGCAGCACTGGATATGCCCCCGAGGAATTGTCCAACACCCTGTTGGACAATTTCAGCGCCCGGTCAGGCCCGCGCAGAGTCTCGCCTGTACATCAGATTGGCGCGGGAGAAGCAGATCAGACCGCTGCCGCCATCGCTTGAGCAACATCATCCATCAGCGCCTTGCCCATTTCGTTCAGGTAAACGGCGGACAAGGCTGCATGCCCGGTAGGATCGCCAAACGCGGCTTCGGTCATCAGTTTGTTGGCGCAGTCCTGCAGGATGGAGGCGTGTTCCAGCGCGTCGATGGCGGGGATGTCAGGGTTGACAGTGAACAGCTTGTGGCCGTCAAGGGAGCGGCCGAAAGGGGTGGTGCCAGCGGTGTGGAGATGGAGATTCGCTTGAGTCATTAGGTAAGTATCCGTGTAGAAAAAGGATCACCACCTTCTGCCGCCAAGCAGGATTGGGTGGCGAATTGCACAAGGTTGGCGGACCGGTACACGGAAACCGGCACCTCCGAAGAGGTCCCTGCGCAATTCGCCATAGCACCGTAATGCAGACGAAAAAAATGCGCCTGCATTACGGGGATGGGCGCTTTTGCGCCGTGTATACCAGGCCGCCAAGCCCAGATCGCTGATGTGCAGCGACGGCCGAGAGGTTAACCCTCTCGCCGCTCGACCACAAGCGTTCAAGGCCAGGGCTGCCCTCGGGGTGACAAAAATGCGCGTTGCACCGCGCGATGGACGTCGGCGCAAGGTCAGGCGGTTTAGGTATTGGCGGCCTGCTATCAAGGCCGTCATGCAAGGCAACGTACCGAAGCATACAATTCCTGGGGACGCCATGCAGACCGGAAACGCAGGCGTGTAAATCCAGGAATGTGGGATCGTGGTCAAGAGGTAAGAGTCTCCGTGAAGAAAAGTGAATTGCCCTCCAAGAATTGCGCTACTTGCGGCCGTCCTTTTTCGTGGCGCAAGAAATGGGCGCGCTGCTGGGATGAAGTTCGTTATTGCTCTGAGCGCTGCAAACGTCAGAAGTCTGCCTAGGGGGCTATCGCGGGAATGAGTGGCGAACTGCTTGGCCAAGGGCACCGACGCCAACTTCGGGACGCATCTTGCAAGGCAAATGCAATTGCGCCCCTAAAAGCGGACCCCACCATGCAACTCCGAGCCCTACGCTACTTCCACGAAGTCGCCCGCTGCGCCTCCCTGCGCAAAGCCGCTGAGCGCCTCTATGTCACCCCCACTGCCGTCAGCCGACAAATCGAGCACCTGGAGCACTTCTTCGGTGCAACCCTGATCGAACGTGGTGCTCGCGGCATCCGCCTCACTGCCGACGGCCAATGCCTGGCCGAGCAAGTCGCGATCACCCTGCGGGGGATGGAGCAGGTGCGCGAAGTCATCAGCAGCCGCCAGAGTCAGATCGCCGGCAACATCAGCATCTTTGTCTCGGAAAGCATCGTCTCGACCATGCTGGCGCCAGTCCTCGCAGCGCTGTCCCGCGCCCACCCCAAGGTCACCTTCAATATCGTCATCGCCAGTGCTTCAGCCACGGTCGACGCGCTGTGTAGCGGCGAGGCCGATCTGGGCCTGGCCTTCTATTTACCCGAGCGCGCCGATGTCGAAGTCACCGCGCAATGCGAGCTCTGGCACCGCGTGTTGGTCAGCGCCGAACACCCCTTCGCCAGCCGCGACAGCATCGAATTGGCCGAATTGCAGGGTCAACCGTTGGCGATCCCCGATGCCGCCTATGGTGTGCGTCAGGCGCTGGAATTGGCGGCGAAAAAGCGTGGCGTCAGCTTCACGCCCGTGTTCACCACCAGCTCGTTGGAAACCCAGAAAAGCCTGGCGCGCCTTGGCTCGGCGGTGCTGATCCTGCCCCAGATAGACGCCGAAGCACGGGACCTGAGCGATGGCCTCATAGCCGTGCCGATCGCCGATGACGACCTGGGCCGCGTGCGCATCGACTTGTGCGTATACCGCAACCGCCCGCAGTCCAGCGCCTCGCTCAAGTGCCAGGAGATGCTGGCCGCAGCCATGCGCAGCTACGGACTTGCACGGTAGAGTCCGTGCGGCTGAAAGTCATACAGCGTGATGGCTCAATCTGCAGACTCCAACGCGTCCAGCTTTGCATTTTCAAGGCTCGTTGACGGCGGATTATTGAGTTCATGTTGCTTGAACTGGTTCCAGACGTCGTGCTCGAACCGGGTCATGGACACGATGTTCTTCTGCAGGAGGCTGATTGAAAATACGCTACCAAGCTCGTCGAGTTGCTCTTCGGTCTTGAGGGGGGCGTCTTCAGTACCTTCAGCGATCGCTGATGCGGGCATGCGCGCTTTTTTGATGGCGTGCAGGACTTTATCGTAGTGGGTAGTGAAACGAACCGTCAGCGAGTCTTTGTCTCTGTATCCACTTGAAACCGGAATAATTGAAAAGCCTTCGTCGAAGTCGGATTCCCGATCCTGTTGGCTGCCGATACCGGAAACACAGCCTATGTAGACTTTGCGATCTTCCATGCTGAACATGTAAAGGTGACGGCTGGTGAGAGACTTCAGCAGCAGAGCCTGATGAGTATTGAGGGGCAGCATCGTCTCCAGGATGAACAGTTCAGCCAGGTAGTTCGTTTTGATGCCATAGCGAATTTTGGTGAACTGGAATCTAAGCCGAGCTGAGAGATAGGCAACTAGCGGTGATACACATACGCAACATAGAACAGTTGTGAACAGGTCTTTTTCTTCGACTTTGGTGATCCCGCGTTTAGCCAGGAAATCGGAGAACCCAAAAAATCCATTGCTCAGGTATTCAGCAAGAAACGAAATCGCGACGGTTGGCAGCGCGATGATAATGCCGCGCATGGCGATGTGAAGGTATAACGTCTGACCTTCAAATTTGGAAATTAGCGCGCGGTCGTAAAAGTTATATCGGCAGTAGATGAAACCGCTGATCAAGATGGGAAGGACGAGAAGAAAACCCATCCGGAACGTTATGCCGACTTGCGGATAACGGATTGTGCTTCTGCGCAGGCCTTGATGAAGTCGGGATCTTCTAGAATCGCATCGGTCTGTACGCGAATCGCGCCTTTGGAGCTCACCCGAACCGAACCTTCCATGCGATTGAGACGATCGGCCACCGCTTGTAGCTCCTTCGACGGAGCCGGGGTCAATGAAGACAGAACCGAGTGCCAGAAACCGTTACTCATGGTCGTTACCTGCTTAAGCCAGTAGTGCAAATCATATGCGCACCACCTTAGCACAGCTACCCCCAAGCGCACTACGGGCCACATCTTATGCCAGGAATTGCTAGCCGCAGCTATGCGCAGCTACGGCCTCACCCCCTAAAAAATATTGATCGGCACATTCCCCACCAACCGAAACTCGTCATAGCTCCCATCAATCTGCCCGCCGCTGGCCCGATGGTTGTAAACGATGGTACGCAACACCGCATTCTTCAGCCGCCCCGACTGAACGGTGTACGCCACCATCAACCCGTTCTCGTCATGCTTGGCGCCATCCAGCCCGCGCACGTTGTAGCCGGTGTTGCGGCCATTACGGTCGCCGTCGTAATGGGTGCCATCGATATTCCAGCCCTTGGCGTGCCACAGGGTGGCGGTCAGGCCGGGGAGGCCGTAGGCGGCCAGGTCGAGGTCGTAGCGCAGTTGCCAGGATTTTTCGTTGGGGCCGTTGTAGTCCGAGTACAGCGAGTTGGCCATGTAGTTGCCGGTGGATTCCCAGACGTAGTCGAAGTACTCATCGCCGAAGATCTGCTGCCAGGCCAGGGTCACGCTGTGGGCCAGGTGGGTGCCGGTCACGGCCAGGCTGTAGGCGTTGTTGTCTATGTAGCCCAGGCGCTGATCGCCTTGGTCGCGGGTGTGGTAGTAGTTGAAGGCGGTCTTGAGGGCGACCTTGGCTTTGTCGCCGCTGCGCTGGGTGATGCCGAGATAAGTCTGGTCCCACATATTTTCGAAGCGCGAGGCGTAGAGGCTGGCTTCCAGGCCGTAGCCGGGCTTGAGGGTGCCGCCGATGTAGCTGATGCGCTCGCCGGTATAGGCGCGGTTGCCGAAGGTGGTGGTCAGGCGTTCGGCGCCAGTGCCGGTGCGTGGGATGGCGCGCTCGAAGGTGCCGGCTTGCAGGGCGAGGCGGTCCCATTCGTTGCTGTAGAGGGCTACACCCTGAAAGCTGGAGGGCAGGGCGCGGTTGTCCTTGTAGCGCAGCATGGGGTTTTCGGTCATCAGGCGGCCGGCCTTGAGTTCGGTGCCGGACACCCGCAGGCGAATGTCGCCGACGCCGAGGCGGCTCCAGGTCGGCAGTGCGTCACCGTTGCCGTTGACCAGCACGCGGTCGCCACCGTTGGCGACGTCGCCGTGGCCGCGGTCCAGGGTCACGGCGCTGAACAGGCTGGCGTCGACGCCGAAGCCGATCAGGCCCTGGGTGTAGCCCGAGCTGTATTTGAGCATGCTGGTCTGCACCCAGGTCTCGCGAGTGCGGGTAGGCTGGTTGCCGCCGGGTTTTTGGATGACCAGGTGGGTGGAGCGTTTGGTGTGCTGGCTGGAGTAGTAATGGCGCAGATTGAGGTCCAGCGCGCTGCCCTCGATAAACCCCGTCGCTTGGGCCTGAGCGTTGTCGGCGCTGGCGGTCTCGGTCAGCACGCTGGTGCCGCAGGCCAGGGTGGCGGTGAACAGAAGCCGTTGGAACATGATGAACCCCCAAATCGAAGACGTCAGACGGCCGCCCCGGCTGCTGTATGGGCAGCCGGGATCGGTCGTGAAAAGTGGTTGGGGCAGCTAGCTAAAGAGGGATGTTCAGCGTACGCCGGCTTCTCGGAGCTTTGGCGCAAGGGCTGTCTGCGCAGCCTGAGTAGGACGTGTTTCGTGGGCGAACCAGGCCGAGGTTAGGCACACCAGATTGGCCACCAGCAGGTACCAGACCGGCGACATCGGATCGCCGGTGGTGCCGATCAGCCAGGTGATGATGATCTGTGCGGTGCCGCCGAAGGCCGCGACGCCGAAGGCATAGACGATCGAGAATCCGGTGGAACGCACCGCCTTGGGGAAGCTCTCGACCAGCAGCACGATCAACGCCGCGCCGCTCATACCGTGCAGGCCGGAGAGCACTGCCAAAGTGATCAGGAAGGTGCTCGGGCTGGGGTGCGCGGTCATCAACTGCAGGGCCGGGAACAGCACCAGCAGCAGGATAATGCGCGGGATCATCAGAATGCGCTTTCGGCCATAACGGTCGCAGAGCATGCCGCCCGCCACCGCGCACACTGCCATGGCCGCGCCAGCCACCAGGGTGGAGAGCATCGAGATGCCGGTGGGCAGGTGCAGTTCGGTGATGGCGAAGGTGGTCATGTAGTTGAGGAAGTACTGGGTGATGGTGCTGCCCGAAAGGATCAGCAAACCCAGCACCAGGGCGCGGCGATGCTGGCCGAGGACTTCGCGCACCAAGGCGGCAGTGCTGGCGCTCTCGCCTTGACCGTGGAAAGTCTCGGCCAGGTTGCGGCGGATGTAGATGCCGATCGGCAGCACCAGCAGGCCGAACACGAAGGGCACGCGCCAGCCCCAGCTGTTGAGGTCCTCGGGGGACAGCACGCGGGTCAGGGTGTAGCCCACCAGGCCGGCGACCATCGCCGCGACGCCTTGGGCGACCACTTGCCAGCAGGCATAGGTGCCGCGCTTGTGCTCGGGGGCGGCCTCAAGGATATAGGTGGTGGCCGGGCCGGCTTCTCCGCCCCAGGCCAGGCCCTGAATCAGCCGGGTCAGCACCAGCAAAATCGGCGCGGCGACGCCGATGCTGTCGTAGCCCGGCAGGATGGCGATGCTGCCGGTGCCCACGGCCATCATCACCAGGGTCAACAGCATCGCAGGTTTGCGTCCGACGCGGTCGGCGTAAGAACCGATCAGCACCGCGCCGAGCGGGCGTACCACAAAGCCGATGCCAAAGGCGGTGACCGTCAGCATCAGGCTGAGAAAGGCGTTGTCGCTGGGGAAGAAGGTGTGGCCGATCATCACGGCGAAGGTGGCGTACACCCCGAAATCGAAAAACTCCACGGCATTGCCCAGCACCACGGCAAAGATGCTTTTGCCGCTGGCAGTGCCATGAGACGTTGACTGGCTGTGCATACGTGCCCCTTGAAAGTCATGCGTAGGTACCCGTCGCGTTGCGGGGCGGCGGGTCTGGTTGGGCAGTGTCAGAGGGATGCAGGTGTCGGCCAGCGGTGGATTGCGCCACGCCAGCTCTCATAGGTCTTGGCCACTTGCAGCAGCCATTGGTCATTGAAGCGCGGCGCGACCATCTGCAGGCCGATGGGCATACCATCGGCGGCGAAACCGCAGTTGATCGACAGCGCCGGCTGCTCGCCCATGTTCCACGGCACGGTGAAGACGATGTGTTCGAACGGCTGGCGCGGATTGCGCGTCGGTGACGGCCACTCGGCGGGGAAGGCATTGACCTGATTGGTGGGCGAAAGGATCAGGTCGACGTCTTCGAACACCTGGGTCGTGCGGCGACGCATCTCGAAGGTCTGGTTGAAGCCTTGCACCGCTTGCACGGCAGTCAACTGCTCGCCGGGTGCGGCCCATTCGCGGATATACGGCAGCACCTGCTCGAACTGCTGCGGGCTCAGCGCCGACAGTTCGGCCCATTGGCGCGCCTGCCAGAAACGGTCGAGGCCGTCGAGCTGCGCGCGGTCCATGATCGGCGCGATCATCCGCACGCTGGCGCCGTGGGCTTCGAACAGCCGCGCGGCCTGTTCCACCGCCTCGCAGACAAACCCCTCTGGTTGCAGGCCTGCGCCGGGTTCGAGCATCAGGCCGATCTTCAGGCCCTTGACGCTTAGCGGATCGTTGCGCCATGGCGTGCTCAGCGGCGGCAGCCCGGTGGCGTCGCGGCGGTCCGGGCGGGCCAGGTACTCCATCATCAGCACGCAGTCGTCTACGGTGCGGGTCATGGGCCCGGCGCAACGGCCGGTGTAATAGGGGTCGATGGGGATGCGTCCCAAGGTCGGCTTGAAGCCCACCAGCCCGCACCACGCAGCGGGCAGGCGCACCGAGCCGCCGATGTCGGTGCCGATGTGCAAGGGCCCGTAGCCGGCCGCGGCTGCTGCGGCCGCGCCAGAGCTTGATCCGCCGGTGTTGTTGGCGGTGTTCCAAGGGTTGCGGGTCACGCCGTGCAGGCTCGACAGCCCGGAGGACAGCATGCCGAAATCCGGCACCGTGGTCTTGGCAAAGAGGATCGCCCCGGCCTCGCGCATCCGTGCTGCGGGCGGTGCATCGACCAGGCTAGGCTTGAGCCTGGTGGCCGCGGTACCCAGCGCAACCGAGGTGCCCTGACTGGCGATCAGCTCCTTGATGGTGACCGGCACCCCATCCAGCGGGCCATTGGGCTCGCCCTTGTGCCAACGCTCGGTGGCCGCGCGGGCCTGGGCATGCACGCTGTGCGGATCGAAGGCGAACAGCGCGTTGATCTGCGGTTCCCAGCGCTGCACGTGGCTGATCAGGTGATCGTAATAATCGAGCGGCGACAGCTGCCGGCTGGCGTACAGGGCCAGCAGTTGCGAGGCCGAGAGATCGTGCAAGTCAGTCATCGAACGCATCCTTGTAAGCGGCGGCGGGGTATGGATTGACTATAGGAAGTTGCGCGGCGGGGGACTAGCACAATAAAGGCGGGGCAGTGCTCACAAAAGCGTGACACTTGGGGATGTCGCTGCCCTCCCGTGTAACCCAGCCCCAGGCCGCCGATGACTTTGTAACCACCCCTCAAGTTCTCCAGCAAACCGGCGACACCATGGTTACCCCCCATGGAGCATGCCAATGAATATCAAACGCCAGTCTTTCCCCGCAGTTGTGTGCCTCGTGATGGCCGGGGCCTGCAGCGCCGCGTCGCTCCCGACTCAGGGCGTCATTCATTTTGAAGGCAGCATCGTCGAGGTCGGTTGCAACACAGCTGTCTCGGCGCAATCGGTCATCGAACTCAGCCGTTGTCCCTCCGCCAGTCAGGGCAGCACCTTCCAGGTAAAAAGCGTCGGCCCAGTGCAGGGCAACGTCGAGGATGCCCAGATCACCGCTCGGCTGATCGAGGAGTCCCGAGGCGACAGTCGGTACTACAACCAGAACTATGTGCTGGTCGACAAGGCGGGCAGAACGATTACCTCCGGCATGTACGTGGTGACCGTCACTTCGCCTTGATGATCTTTGCCGCACAGCGGGAAGGACCCCAATAAATTTGACGTCAAAGGAACCACGCTATTTGCATGGTGTCATTTTGATATCGCGATGCTGGCGTTTCACTACACGCCAGCATGAAGGGCCGCAGACGACTGCGTGACCGCCGCGCTCAATGACACTCAATAGCAGAGATAGCGTGATGTTTGGATCGATAGCAAAAGGGTTGGGAAACATCAGCGTTCGCGCAAAACTGACGCTGGGTTTTGCGCTGGTATTGGTACTGACCGTGCTGATCGCCTTGACCGGGTGGCGCGGCCTCGCAGCCCTGAGTGAGCGCGGCGACAAGCTGATCGAGATCACCAAGCTCAACGAGCAGGCACGGGACATGCGCATTGCGCGGTTGTCCTACACGCTGAAGCCCGACAGCGAGCACGCTGCGGCGGTGCTCAAGGCTGCTGACACTCTGGATCGCCAGATCGACGATATCCGTACCCAATTGGAGACACCCGAAAGCCTGCGCCTGGTTGATCAGGCCGATCGGGCGCTGGACCAGTACCGCACCCACTTCGGCGACTTCACCCAGGCCGTGCAAACGCAGAACGAAGATAAGTCTCGCCAGGCCCAGGACGCCTTGAACGTCGACATCGGCGCCTTGCTGCAAGCCAGCAAAGCGTTGTCGGCGGGGCAGACTGCCAAACGCGACCACGACGTCAATCAAGCCAACCTGTGGCTGGGTGCTGCGTCTGCCTTGGCGCTGGTATTCGGCATCCTTGCCGCCTGGCTGATCACTCGCCTGATCGTCGTCCCGCTGCGGGTCACCCTTGAGGCCGCAGAACGTGTTGCCCGTGGTGATCTGGGCCAGGACTTGATCGTCACTCGCCGTGACGAACTGGGGCAGCTGCAAAGCAGCATGCAGAGTATGACGGTGAACTTGCGCGGCCTGATCGGTGGTATTCGCGATGGCGTGGTGCAAATCGCCAGCGCGGCCGAAGAGCTCTCGGCGGTCACCGAGCAAACCAGCGCCGGGGTCAACAGTCAGAAGGTCGAAACCGACCAGGTGGCTACGGCCATGAACGAGATGGCGGCCACCGTGCAGGAAGTCGCACGCAACGCCGAACAAGCTTCGCAGGCGGCCGTGACAGCCAGCAACGATGCCCGAGACAGTGATGAGGTGGTGGCCCAGGCCATGACCCAGATCGAGCGCCTGGCCGCCGAAGTAGGGCATTCCACCACAGCGATGACCGAGCTCAAGCGCGAAAGCGACAAGATCGGCACCGTGCTGGACGTGATCAAGGCCGTCGCTCAGCAGACCAACCTGCTGGCGCTCAACGCCGCCATCGAAGCCGCACGGGCAGGCGAGGCGGGCCGCGGCTTTGCCGTGGTCGCCGATGAAGTGCGCAGCCTGGCGCAGCGTACCCAGGCCTCCACTGAAGAGATCGAAGGCCTGATCGACGGCCTGCAAAAAGGTACCCAGCAGGTGTCCACCACGTTGGAAAACAGCCGCACGCTGACCGACAGCAGCGTCGAGCTGACCCGCCGGGCAGGCGCTTCGCTGATGAATATCAGCCGCTCGGTGTCTTCCATCGAGTCCATGAACCAACAGATCGCTGCCGCAGCCGAGCAGCAGGCGGCAGTCGCCGAGGAGATCAACCGCAGCGTCTTGAACGTGCGCGACATCTCCGAGCAGACCTCGGCAGCCAGCGAAGAGACGGCCTCGTCCAGTGTCGAACTGGCGCGCCTGGGTGTTCATCTGCAGGGGTTGGTGGGTAGCTTCAAGCTCTGAAATACCGGGCCATTGCGGCAGCTGCCTGGCTCAGGCAGCTGTCACAGTGAGCTGGCGCCCGGGTATTCAGGCAAATCCGGTCACGGCATGCGACACATAACGCGCTTCAAGGCAGTTGATTTCTCCAGCGCTCAACGACAACTCCAGCGCGGTAATCGCATCGTCCAGCTGACTCACCTTGGAGGCACCGACAATCCGTGCGCTGACGCCTTTCTTAACCCGAGGTTTTTCATCAAGCCTCTCATGTTCATCAGCGCCATCATGACTTCCAGTGTGATCAAGCCATAGGCGTGATGACCCAAGCCCCAGACGACCCACATGACGTTGCCGGCCGTGAAGCACCAGAATGCGACTACCCGGCGCTTCGCGCGCAACGAACCCATGAACCATGCCGCCAGCACGGTGATAGCCATGGCTGGCCATTGCAGCAATTCAACGAAATCCATAGCCCTGAAATCCATCTCTCCCCTGACTCAAGCCGTCGGCGCACTGCTAATGACATCGCTTACGGGTAAGTCGCTGACCGTACTGCCAGGCGTCAGAATGACCTTTCTGCACTCTTCTTCCTTCTTGTCGAAGATCTTGTAGCCCTCGGCGGCCTGTTCGAGCGACATACGGTGAGTGATGATCGCTTCCGGGGCCAGGCGGCCGGCTTCAATGTGCTCGAGCAGCTCAGGCAGGTAGCGTTGCACGTGCGTCTGGCCCATCCGGAAGGTCAGGCCCTTGTCGAAGGCGTCACCGAACAGAAAACCGTGTATGAAGCCGGCGTAGACGCCCGGAACGCTCACCACGCCACCGCGCCTGACCGCAGCGATGCATTGGCGCAGTGCCTTGCCGCTACTGCCTTCGAGCTTGAGCGTGGCCAGTATGGTTTCGGTGGTGCTGCCTTTAGCCTCGAAGCCTACGGCGTCGACCACGCCGTCTACACCTCGGTTACCCGGGGTCTGGCGAATAATGGTATCGGCAGGGTCATCATCGTCATCGAAATTGATGGGGATCACCCCGTAGGTTTGCTGGGCATACGCCAGACGGTAAGCATGGTGATCGACCATGAATATCCGTTCAGCGCCGAGCATCCTGGCAACTGCAGCACACAGCAGGCCCACCGGCCCCGCGCCATAGATCGCGATGCTCGAGCCCTGGCCAATCTCGGTATTCTTCACTGCCTGGAAGGCGGTGGGCAGGATGTCCGAAAGAAACAGCACCTTCTCATCGGCCAAGGCCCCAGGGACCTTGAATGGCCCCGTGTTGGCTTGAGGCACACGCACGTATTCAGCCTGGCCACCCGGAATGCCGCCGTACAGATGGCTGAATCCGAACAGAGCAGCGCCTGGCGGGATGGCTTTCTTGTTGAGGATCGCGCCACGCCCGGTATTGGTCGTTTCGCACGCCGCAAACTGATCCAGCTGGCAGAAGAAACAACTGCCACACGCGATAACAAAGGGAATGACCACTCGATCGCCACGGCTCACCGCAGTGACACCGGCGCCGACCTCTTCGACGATGCCCATGAACTCGTGCCCGAAAATGTCGCCATGCTCGGTTGCGGGAATCTTGCCTCGGTACAGATGCAGATCCGAACCACAAATCGCCGTGGCCGTCACCCGCAGGATGATGTCATCCGGCTGCTCCAGCACTGGATCGGGAACGGTGTCTACTTTGACATTGTGAGCGCCGTGGTAGGTGAGTGCTCTCATGACCGGTCTGCCTTTTTATGAGTGGTGATCTAGTGAGCAGGCGGGTTGGCGGGAAGTTCAAGCGGACTTCCCGGTGGCCGCTCAGGGCTGGCCTTCACCGCTGCCTTAATCAGCCAGAACAGTGCGTAGAGATTGGTCTTGAGTCGGATAAGTACGATCGAAGGCTCTGGAAAGGGCGTTTAAGCTGGTGGATCGAGGCGAGGCGGGTTCAAGCGCATACAGCGGCGGGGGGAGGGCGGATATTGCGAAAAGCATGTCTGCGAAGATCATCTGCGCGGCAAGCAACGCCAGCGGCACGGTCAAGGAGGTGATGAAAACGTACGGGTATGACAGCGGCCCAGGCAACCTGAGGTTGCCCGGGCCATCCATTTATTTCTGAGCGCGGGCCTGATCACGCAGCGCTTTGATCTGGTCGTGATTACGCAGCACGCCGTCATACTGCTTTTGAATGACTGCGCGGATGTCCGGAGTCAGATCCTGATTTTCCAGCGCCTTGCTGTAGCTCTTCTTGGCGACGTCTTCACCGCGTTCGGCTTCATTGAGAAGGGCGGCGTCATCTTTGCCGGTGATTGCCGATTTCAGATCGACCCAGCGGCGATGCAGGTCGGCACTCACGCTGGTGGTGGTCTCTGGATCACCGCCAAGGCCTCTTACCAGGCTTTGCAGCTCGGCAGCGCCGCTCGCAGTATCCGCCGCGCGGCTGGTGAATACGCTGCGCAGGTGTTCGTTTTTGGTGTGTTCAGCCAGATCCTTGAAGCCCGCTTCCCCATCCTTCGAGGTCTCGATCAGGTCATTGAGTACCTTGATGGTTTCTTTATGAACGTCGGTCATTTCAACATCTCCGATTGGACGGCCCGGCTCAGGCCCAAGAGGCAGCCATGGTGATGCGCTAGATGCGCACGCAGAGATTAGGTAGCCTCGGGCGGCTGAAGGTTCCAAGTTTCGGTACCCATTCGTTAGCACGTAATGCGCTAGCGAGCTTCGCAACGCTATCAAGAACCGCCAATGCCATGGATTCTCGCGCCCGGTTTTTTCCGGTTGGTTGATCGACAATGTGCATTGCCGATGAAATTCCGTGTGTTGGCCCTGTTCGAATTGAAGATGAGACACAACATGAAATTGCTCTGCCTCCTGCCGTTGACGGCATGCCTGCTCACCCCGTTGGCTTATGCCGACGACTGTGACAACGCCACCACTCAAGGCGACATGAATGCCTGTGCGGGTCGCCAATATCAGGCGGCCGATAAAGCACTCAACAGTGTTTACCAGCAGATCACCCAGCGCTTGAAAGCCGATGCCGACACTAAGAAACTGCTGGTGGGTGCTCAGCGATCCTGGGTGACTTTCCGCGATGCCGAGTGCGAGTTCGCCGCCTCAGGGGTCAGCGGTGGTAGCGTCTATCCGCTGATCCGCCTCAATTGCCTGACGGCGCAAACGACATCGCGCACTCAGGCACTGAAGCAATATCTCAAGTGCCAGGAAGGGGACATGGGCTGTCCGGTGCCGGCACAGTAGGTGAGTGGTGGAGTGGCGGTGCAACAGAGCGCTGCGCCGCCGAACCGCGCCGTACACCTGTGGGAGATTCCAGGGTGCTGCCCGTCCAAAACTACCGGCCAACGCTACGCGCGCAACGTCTCAACCAATCGCTCCAGCATCCGATCACACCCCGCCAGCTGTGCAACGCTGACATATTCGTCCGGCTTGTGCCCCTGATCCATGCTCCCCGGCCCGCACACCACGGTCGGGATACCGATGGCATCGAACAGCCCGCCCTCGGTACCGAAGGCCACCGTGGTGAATTCGCTGGAGCCACAGCACTCGGCAATCAGCTTCGCCGCTTCGCTGTGGGCATCGGTCGCCAGCCCCGGATAGGACGACAACTCGGAAAAACGAATCCCGGTACCTGCATTCACCGCCTGCATCTTCGGCACGACGTGCTCGCGGGCGTAGGCCTGCAACTGCTGGGCAACGGCGTGGGCGTCCTGGTCGGGCAAGCTGCGGATCTCGAAATCGAAGCGGCAATCGGCCGGGACGATGTTAAGCGCTTTGCCGCCGCCGATCACGCCGGTCTGTACGGTGGAGAAGGGCGGGTCGAAGCGCGGGTCCTGCAGATGGGCGGCTCGCAGTGTCGAGCCGATGCGGCCCAGTTCGCCGATCAACTCAGCGGCGTACTCGATCGCGTTGACCCCCTGCGGCGCATAGGCCGAGTGGCAGGCAGCGCCATGCACATCGCAGCGCATCGCCAGTTTGCCTTTGTGGCCGAGCACCGGTTTGAGCTCGGTAGGTTCGCCGATGATGCACAGCGCCGGTTTGTGCGGGCGGTGTTCCAGCTCGGCGAGCAGGCTGCGCACCCCCAGGCAGCCGACTTCTTCGTCGTACGACAGGGCAATGTGCACCGGCATGCGCAGCGGCTCGGCCAGCAGCGCCGGCACGGCGGCGAGCACACAGGCAATGTAGCCCTTCATGTCGGCAGTGCCGCGGCCGTACAGCTTGCCGTGCTGCTCGGTCAGCTCGAAGGGCGGTACGGTCCAGGGCTGGCCATCAACCGGCACCACATCGGTGTGGCCGGACAACACCACGCCAGGGCGATCGTCGACGCCGATCGTGGCGAACAGATTGGCCTTGCTGCGTTCTTCATTGAAGATCAGTTCGCAGGGCACCTGGTGCGCGTTGAGGTAATCACGCACAAAGGCGATCAACTGCAGGTTGGATTCGCGGCTGGTGGTGTCGAAGCCGATCAGCGTGCTCAACAGTGCCTTGCTGTTCATTCATTCGTCTCCGGGTACGCCATAGCTCGGTGCCTGGGTCGGGTCCAGGGCGCGGGTCAGGTAGTCCTGCATTTGCGGGCTGTAATCGGCCCACAGCCGAGCCAGCGCGCCGACCGGATCCTGATCGGCCCAGTCGACGCGCAGGTCGATGATCGGCCAACTCACGTCGCCCACCACTTTAAGCGCTGCGGAGTGCACCGGGCCGGCCTCGCCACCGGCGGCCAATGCGGCTTGCATGGCCGCGATCAAGCGATCGGCCAGTTGCCCGCCGGCGGTCTCGAAGGTCTGCACCAGCACGTCGATCACGCTGACGTCGGCCAGCATGTTGCCGGCGCCCACGCACTGCTCACCGGCCGCGGCATGGTAAATACCGAGGGTCTGGCTGCCGCTGAAAAACGCGGTGTTACCCAGGTGATCAATGCTGGTCACCTGGCGGAATTGGCTGTAGCGGTCGTACGCCGGCACGGAGGCCAGCGCCTGCTCGGGCAGCACGCCGGCTTCGAGCGCATCCAGCACGTAGGTGCCGATAGCGGGCAGGGTGATGTTCTGCGTCGACACCGCACCCACGCCGGCACGCAACCAGGCGCAGCGGGCGCCCACGGCGATGCTCGACGAGCTGACGGCGATGCCCAGTTGGCCGGTTTCGGCGCAGCGGCCGATGATGGAAAAGGTCATGGTGATAGATCCTGTTCAGCTAAGTGATTGAACGGCCGCGTCAGCGCGCGCCTTCGACGTTGAGCACGCGGCCCAGGCCGAGGAAGCGATTGGCCAGGGTCAGCAAGGTCGCGGTGGCGGCGATGTACATCACCGACAGCGCCGCCAGGGTCGGGTCGGCAAACTCGCGCACGTAGTTGTACATGGCCACGGGCAAGGTCTGCGTCGCCTGGGTGGTGACGAACAGCGACGCGGTGAATTCGTTGAAGGAAAGAATAGCGGCAAACAGCCAACCCCCGAACAGCCCGGGGATCATCAGCGGCACGGTGATGGTCCACACCACGCGCAACGGCGAAGCGCCCAGGCTCGCCGCAGCCAGCTCGACCCGCTGCTCGAGGTTGTGCAGCGACACATACAGGCTGCGCAGCACGAACGGCAACACCAGAATCACGTGGCAGAAAATCACCAGTGCATAGCCACGGCCCAGATTGAACTGCGCCACCAGCATCAGCAAGCCGAGGCCGATGGTGAAGTGGGGGATGAACAGCGGCGACAGCAGCACGCCTTCGAGCACGCGCTTGCAACGAAACTCATAGCGGTGAATGGCGATTGCCAGGGTGGTGCCGATCACCACCGCGAGGCTCGAAGCCCAGGCGGTGATGATCAACCCGGCGTAAAAGCCGGTACGAAAATCATCGTAGCTCAGCGCTCGCTGGAACCAGCGCAACGACCAGCCTTTGGGCGGGAAGAACAACACAGCGGTACTGCTGAACGAGGAGATGACCACCACAAGGGTCGGCAGCAGCACGAACAGCAAAATCAGCGTCACCAGCAAGCGGCCGGCATACCCCAGCCATTTGTCGCGATGGGAACGGGTCATGTCAGTGATCTCCAACGCTGTGCAGGGAACGGGTCATGCGCTTGAGCGCGGCCAGCAGCAGCACGGTCAGCACCAGGCCGGCGACGCTCAGGGCTGCCGCGAAGGGGAAGTTCAGCGACGAAAAACCCAGCTGGTACACCAGCGTGGCGATGGTGCTGACCTTGCCGCCACCGATCAGCTGCGGCGTGGCGAAGGCGCTGAAGGTCCAGGCGAAGGCCGTGGTCAGGCTGGCGACGATACCGGGCAGCGACAGTGGCAGGGTCACGGTAAGAAAGGCGCGGATCGGCCCGGCGCCCAGGCTGGTGGCGGCCTTCTCGTAGGCCGGGTCGATGTGCGACAGCCCGGTGGCGAGCATCAGCACCATGATCGGCATGGTCACGTGGACCAACGCCAGGACCACGCCGGTCTGGGTGAACATCAACTGCAGCGGCGTGTCGATCACGCCCATGCCCAGCAGCAGGCTGTTGAGAAAGCCGCTGCTGCCCAGCACGATGATCCATGAATAGGTACGCACCACTTCGCCGAGAAACAACGGGGTGATGGCGATGATCAGAATGCTCGATTTCAACCAGCCAGCGCGGGTACGCACTAGTGCATAGGCCAGCGGATAGCTGAGCAGCAGGCCGAACAGCGCGGTCTTGAAACTCAGCGCCACGGTGTTCAGGAACGCCTCGGCATAGAGGCTCTTGAACAGGTCGTGGAAGTTGCCGAGCGTGAAACCGCCGACCTCCAGCGAGCCGGGAATAAAAGCCCGCACGCTGTATTGCAGCACGGTCAGCAGCGCGAGGGTCAGGCCGATGGCGGTCACTGCTGCGGGCAGTACGAACCACAGCACGAACGCAGGTTTTCGGGTCATGAGGTGTTTCCTGTAGCGATGGGGCTTGCCCTGAAATGCCCGCCGCGGTTCGGCAACCGGCCTTGCAGACAAGGCCGTTGAAGCAAAAACGATCAAGCAACGCTTAGTGCGCCATGATGTTTTCCGAAAACCACTTGCGCCACTCGGCGGACTTCTCGGCGCGCAGTTCGGGATCGATGTTCAAGGTCGCGTCCCACTGCGCCGGGGTGGTCAGCATGCCGGGCAGCTTGGCGATTTCAGGGTCGACATGGGCATTGGTCACCACCGGGCTGCCGCGGTTGATCTTGGCGATCCTGGCCTGCACCTCAGGCGACAAGGCGATGTTCATGAACTTATAGGCCAGGTCGGCGTGCTTGCTGCCGGTGTTGATGCCCATGGCGTCGACGCCCAGCACCGCGCCTTCCTTGGGGATGGCCAGCTTGATGTTCACGCCTTCGTCCATCATGTGATAGGCGTTCATCGACAGCATGACCTGCACCGGAGTTTCGCCGGTGGCAATCAACTGCTGGCTGTTGGCATCGTTGGTGTAGAACGCCTTGATGTTAGGGATCAGCGCCTTGAGCTTGTCCTGGCCCTTTTCCCAGTGCTCGGCGTCGCTGCCAGAGAGCTTGGCGGAGATCGCGATGATGTGGCTCGGGTCCCAGTCGGGCAAGGCCAGGGTGCCTTTGAGCTCGGGCTTCCAGAGGTCTTCCCAGCTGCTGAAGGTCTCGCCCTTGGGCACCAGGTCGGGACGATAGCCGATGGTGTAGACGTAGCCCCACACGCCGATGTGCGACGGGCTCAGCCTGGCCTGCTTGACCAGGTTGGCGGCGTTGGGGATCTTGCTCATGTCCAGGGTTTCGAACAGCTTGTCGTGGGTGTACAGCCAGCCCACGTGCGAGGTGGTGAAGGTCAGGTCGGTCTCGGCGGTGCCGGCCAGCTTGGCCTTGTTGAGGCGGTCGATAGTGCCGCCGGTCACGTACTCGACCTCGACGCCGGTTTGCTGGGTGAACTGCTGGCCGATGGCTTCGTCGATCAGGTCCTTGAAGCTGCCGCCCCAGGTGCTGACGATCAGCTTGTCGGCGGCATTGGCGTGCGTGGCGGCCAGCAGGCTGGCGCTCAACAGGGTCAAGGCAATGGCGTTACGCAGCATGTTCTTTTCCTTCTGGGCGGTGGATGAAAAAATTCGTGGGCAGCACCCGCACAAGGCGGTGGCGCCGCCTACCTTGTGGGGCAGGGCTGCGCCCTGGCAGCTTTGAGCGATCATGAGGTTGATCTATGAAATCGGTAAAACAACCTTTGCTGTACCTGTGCCTCAGGATTTGCGATGCAGGCCTGTGCTCAATAGCCGCGCTGTGGATCGATCTCGTGCAACACCGGCTCGCCACGGCCCAGGCGCTGAATGTTGTCGGCGATCTGCTGCGCTGCCGAGGCCGGAATGGCGATGGAGGCCATGTGCGGGGTGATCAGCACGTTGTCCAAGGCCCAGAGCGGATCCACAGGGGGCAGCGGTTCGCGGTCGAACACATCCAGGGTCGCCTCTGCGATCTGCCCGCTGGTCAGCGCCGCTGTCAGCGCCGCCTGGTCGACCACTGCGCCACGAGAGACGTTGATGAAGCAAGCCCCCTCGGGCAGCAGCGCCAGGCGCTCGGCGTTCAGCAGGCCGCGGGTCTGCAGAGTCAGTGGCAGCATCACCACGAGGATGTCACTGCTGGCGATAAAACCGTTCAGATTGTCCATGCCGTTGACACAGGTGACGTTGTCCAGCTGTTTGGCAGAGCGTGACCAACCGCGCACGTCGAAGCCCTGGCGCGCCAACTCCAGCGCTGCATAAGCGCCCAACTCGCCCAGGCCCAGCACACCGACGCGGATGCTCGCCGGCACGCGCGGGTGCAGGTAGTGCCAGCGCCGCTCGCGCTGGGCACGTTCGAACGCTGGAATGTCGCGGGCGTAACGCAGCACGGCAAACAGCACGTAGCTGGCCATCATGCGGCCCATATCGGGATCGGAAACCCGAGTGATGGGCACTTTTGGCAAATCATCGCGGCCGACCAGTTGATCGACCCCGGCCCCCAGGTTGACCAGCAGCTTGAGATTGCGAAAGCGCGCGAAGAAGCCCTGCGGCGGCTTCCAGCCCAGCACATAGTGGACGTTGTCCGGGTCGTCGATGTCCTGCTCCTGGCAGATGTGCACGCCGGGCAGTTGCGGCGCGAGCAAGTCTCGCCATTCTTCGAAACTGTCGAACTGGCTGTAGAACACCAGGGTCGAGGTCATGGCTGAGGCTCCTCTGGTGTGTCGTCCAGCAGTTCCGCCACCGCGTTCAGCGCCAGTCGATAGCCCAGCGCGCCGAGGCCGGCGATCACGCCGGTGGCGGCCTTGGACACGTAGGAGTGATGACGAAAACTCTCGCGCTTCCAGATATTGCTCATGTGCGCTTCGATGATCGGCCCGTCGAACGCCAGCAGCGCATCGAGGATCGGCACCGAGCTGTAGCTCAGCCCGGCGGCATTGATGATCACCGCGTCGGCCCGCAGGCGCGCTTCCTGAATCCAGTCCACCAGCACGCCTTCGTGGTTGCTCTGGCGAAACTCCAGCTGCAGGCCCAAAGCGGTAGCGTGGCGCTGGCAGCGGGCCTCGATGCTGGCGAAGCTTTCGCTGCCGTAGGTGCCCTGGGTGTCCAGCCCGTAGAGATTGGCGTTGGGGCCGTTGAGGAAAAACACGGTATGGGGCATGGCGGACTCCAAGGCGTTATTCAAAAGGGCGGGTGGCGAGCATGGCCGGGTGCTGCTCGAATACGGCGAACCAGGCGGCGGTGGCGGGGTGGTCGGCGCGCCAGTCGAGGTCGGCGAAGCGGAAATCCAGGTAGCCGAGGCCGCAGCCGAGGGTGATCAGGCCGATGTCGTCGGGCACCGTGCTGAACGACACGACCTGGCGCTCGATGTCTGCCAGGGCGGCGCGGACCTTGGTCAGTTGGCCGTCGGTCCAGGCGTCCCATTGCTTGTCGGCCGGGCGCGCCACGGCTTCGTAGCGCATCAGCATCGCGGCGTCCAACAGACCATCGCCCAAGGCCTGACGCGTCAGGCTGGTCCAGCGAGGTAGGCCTTCGCGCGGGAACAGTGAGCCACCGGCATAGCTGTCGAGGTATTCGCAGATCACCCGGCTGTCGTACAGCGTCAGGCCCTCGGCGGTCTGTAGCGCCGGCACCTTGGCCAACGGATTGAAGGTGGCGATGCGTTCGTCGCGGTTGATCGGGTGGGCAGCCGAGGCGAGTTGTTCGATCTGTTCGGCAAGCCCCAGGCAATGGGCGGTGATCATGACCTTGCGCACGTAGGGGGACGTCGGGGCGTAATACAGTTTGAACATTGGCAATCGTCCGGATGAGTGAAGGACCTGTAGCGAGGTGACTCAGGGAATCAGCAACACCTTGCCCAGATTGGCGTTGCTCTCCAGCAGGCGATGGGCATCGGCAGCCTGACTCAAAGCAAGGCGCGCATGAATAAGCGGCCGGACCTGGCCCGACGCCAACCACGGCAGCAGGTTGGCGCGAATGTAGTTGGCCAGCCGGGTCTTCTCTTCGATGCTTTTCGGGCGCAGCGTCGAGGAGGTGAGGCTCAGGCTTTTGCGCATCAACAGCTGCAGGTCGAGTTCGATCCTGGCCCCTTGCAGAAACGACAGGCTGACGTGGCGTCCGCCAGCCGCCATGGCCTCCAGATTGCGCACTACGTAGGGGCCGCCGACGTTGTCGAGAACTACATCGACGCCGCGCCCTTCGGTGCACTCGGCGACTACCGCAACGAAGTCCTCGGTATGCCGATCCACCGCGCGCCACACCCCCAGCGCCTCCAGCAGGGCGACTTTTTCGGCACCACCAGCGGTGGCGATGACCCGCGCACCCGCAGCATGGGCGCACTGCACGGCGAGGCTGCCGACGCCGCTCGCAGCGCCGTGGATCAGCACCGTGTCACCCGCTTTCAGGCGCCCCAGTTCGAACAGGTTGTGCCATACCGTAAAGGCCGCTTCCGGGACGCCCGCGGCATCCTCCAGCGCCAGCTCGGCGGGCACGGGCAGGCAATGCCCGGCCAAGGCGACGCAGTACTGGGCGTAACCACCGCCATTGAGCAGGGCCATGACACGGTCGCCGGGTACAAAGTCGCTGACCGCGCTGCCCACGGCCACCACGGTACCGGCGGCTTCAAGGCCGAGCACGTCAGTGACACCGGGCGGGAGCGGCATGCCGTTGCGCTGCATCAGGTCCGGGCGGTTGACGCCCGCGGCGGCGATGCGGATCAGTACTTCGTCGGCTTGAGGCAGCGGCATTGGCCGCTCAACGCTGCGCAGCACTTCGGGCCCGCCGGGTTCGTGGGCGATGACGGCGGTGATGGTGTCTGGCAGCAGGCTCATGCGGGTTGCTCGGTGTAATGGTTAGCGGTCATGGAGTGCTCTGATTCAATAAGTGGGTGAGACGGTGCTCAGAACGGCGGTTTATGCATTGGCCTCTTCGCCGCCGAACGCGCCACCTCGCGCCCGCCGTGCAGGCGGACCTGAGCCGTACACCGGTGGGAGCAAAGCTTGCTCGCGAAGAAGCCCGCACTGTTGATGAATAATCATCTGCCGCATCCTCACACCGCCCCCGCGGCAAAGGCGCAGACGCCCTCGGCATCGAAGCTCAAACCCGCCGCCGCGCCGACCGGCCAACGGGTCAGGGCGTCGAGGCCGGATTGGCGCACGAACAAACGGTTGTGGCCCAGCGCCGGAACGTCCAGATGAATATCCACATGGTCCCCCTGAAACACATGGGTGATCACCGTGGCGCTGAGCAGCGTGTCCGCACCCAGCGCGCCCAGGCGGATGTTCTCCGGGCGCACGTAGATGTCCAGGCGCTCGCCGATATCGGCATGCACCCGTTCGGCCGCTACGCGCAAGCTGCTATCGCCCAACGCCAGGGTGGCCAGCTCGTCGCGGCTCAGGTAGCGACCGGGCAGGATATTGACGTCACCGACGAAGCTGGCCACGAACGGATCCTGCGGGTGGCGATAGATCGCGTCCGGGGTACCGATCTGCCGTACGTGGCCGGCGGACATCACCACCACGCGGTCGCTCATGCTCAGGGCTTCGCTCTGGTCGTGGGTGACGAACACCGTGGTCACACCGAGCTTGCGCTGGATGTCCTTGAGCTCGATCTGCATCGACAGGCGCAGGTTCTTGTCCAGCGCCGAGAACGGCTCGTCGAGCAGCAGCACCTTGGGGCGGATCACCAGCGCTCGCGCCAGCGCCACACGCTGCTGCTGGCCACCGGAAAGCTCGCGCGGCTTGCGCTCGCCGTAGCCCTGCAGCTTGACCAGCGCCAGCGCTTGCTCGACGCGCTCGGCGATCTCGACCTTGGCGACGCCGCGCATGCGCAAACCGTAGCCAATGTTCTTGGCCACGCTCATGTGCGGGAACAGCGCGTAGTTCTGGAACACGATGCCGATTTCCCGTTGATAGGGTGGGGTCTCGGTGACCAGTTGGCCGTCGATGAAGATCTCGCCGTTATCCGCCTCGGCAAAGCCGGCCATCAGGTTGAGCAGCGTGGTCTTGCCGCAGCCCGAGGGACCGAGCAGCGTGACGAACTCGCCTTCCTGGATTTTCAGTGACACCTCGTGCAGCGCAATCGAGTCGCCGAAGCGCTTGAGCACCTTGTCCAGTTGCACCGCGATATTGATCCCCGGCGTGGCGGCGAGGCTCGCCATGCAGGGTTCGAGGGGCTTGATCGATGCAGTGGCCATGGCCGCTCCGTTAGCTGAAGGCATGTGGATCAGGCAGCGGTCCAGTCGTCCGGGATGACCGCGATAACGTCGATCTCCATCAACCATTCAGGCTGGCCCAGGCCAGAAATCACCAAGCCGGTGGAGATCGGGAATACACCCTTGAGCCACTTGCCGACCACTTGATACACCGGTTCGCGATAGCGCGGGTCGATGATGTAGGTGGTGGTCTTGACGATGTGGGAGAGATCCGAGCCGGCCTCTTCAAGCAGTTGCTTGACGTTTTTCATCGCCTGCTCGGCTTGGGCCCGCGGGTCGCCCAGGCCAACCAGATTGCCGTCGAAATCGGTGCCGATCTGGCCCCGGACATACACCGTGTTGCCGGCGCGCACGGCCTGGCACAGGTCGTTATCGAGGGATTGGTTGGGGTAGGTTTCTTTGGTGTTGAACATGCGGATGCGGGTATGGGTAGGCATGTCTGGTGTCTCTGCGAGAGGTGAATGGTCCCAGCTTCACATCGTGCCTGATTTGGCGAAACCAGCATTTGCGCTGGGCATTGCTTAGGAAAAACCGAAGCCTGGGCGAGGCAGACTCGATGGCCTTTGCCAGTGCGGGCGGGAGCACGGCGACAGGGCCCGGGCAAGCCCTGTCGTTACGGGCTGTCAGAGGATGCTCAGCGGATACTCGACGATCACACGGAAGTCGTTGACGTCGCCGTTGAGCACGTCCGGCGAGCGGTAGAACGCCTGGCGCATCCGCAGCGAGAGATCCTTGGCCGTACCGCTCTGGATCACGTATTTGAGGTCCAGATCGGTTTCCCGCTCGCCGGCCTCGGCGCCATTGCCCATGTCGATGTTCTGGCCGTCGACGAAACGCGCCCCGAACGTCAGGCCCGGTGCCCCCAGCGTGGCGAAGTTGACGCTGTAGGCTACTTGCCAGGAGCCTTCATCCTTGTTGTTGAAGTCCGAATATTGGATCGAGTTGGCGAGGAAGATCGAACCGCCGCCGTCCGGCCCATAGACATAACCCACCGGGCGCCCGGTCGGGCTGATATAGCCGCCGTTAGACTTTTGATAGGAAAGGCTCAACTTATGAGCGCCCAAGCTATAGGCGATCGCTGCGCTCCAAATGGAGTTGTCTTCGTCACTGCCAGTGCCGGTATAGTTTGAATCATATTTAGTCCGATACAGATTGAAACTGGTAGACAGTGCATTATTGGCATCTATCGGCAGCGTATAATCGAGGCCGCCATAGTATTTGCGGAAAACATCGTCGAGGTTGGAATAATACAAGGCTCCCGTCAGGGCTGAACTGAAGTTATAGGTGCCGCCGGCAAATTTGGCATCCTTGAGGCCAACGCTGTCATGGCTTGCATATTGTTGGCCCTTGATGGCGTCGAACTTGCCTGCGTGCAGGGTCAGGCCGTCGATTTCCTTGCTGGTCAGCAGCATGCCGCGCGCGGTCTCCGGAGCGATACGGGTGTCGTCCGTAGCGAATACCGGCAAGGTAGTGACCTGGTCGCCGACCTTGAGCACGGTGTTGGAAATGCGCATCTTGCCTGCCAGGCCGAGCGACGAAAATTCGTTCACTGGTTTGCCGTTATCCCGCACCGGCACGGTATACACGCCGCCAATCCGACCCGCCCCACTGTCCAGCGTTACGCCCATGAAGCCGATGGCATCCAGGCCGAAACCGACTGTGCCTTGGGTGTATCCCGAGGAAAAAAAGCCGCGCAGGCCGTTGGCCCAGATCTCGCCGTAGGGTGTACGTTGCCCCTTGTTGCCCACCGGCGAGTTGCCGCTGCGAAAGTCGCGGTTGATATAGAAGTTGCGGTCGAGCAAGTCGAGCTTGCTACCTTCAAGAAAACCCGAGGCTTCAGATTGCTCGCTGGCCATGGCCCATTGCCCGGTGGTGGCGGCGGTAGTTGCCAACGAGAAGGTGATCCACTTTATTGCACGCATGCAAACAGCTCCTGTAACTTTATAAGTATTAAGGTGAGGGGCAGCAGCAGAATTGAAATTGCCAAAGAGGCTTATTGTTATAAGAGTTGCAGGTTGTTGTAATGACGGGCGCGCGGCTTCGCCACCGGCGGGCTACGCAATCAATGGCGGCCCACCGGCGGGAAAGCATGTTGCAAACAACGATCAGGCAATGACTGTCGCGGTACCGCGCACAAGGGCGCGGGGGTCCTCAATACAGCGCGGCGAGGAATTCCAGCAACGGCGGATCGAAAGCCGCTGGTTTTTCAAAGTAGGGCGCATGGCCCGCGCCTTCGATCAGCAGCAGCGGCGCACCGCCCAGCAAATCACGGCATTGCTCGCCGATGCTGACTGGCACTGCCTTGTCGGCAGCGCCCCAGACCAGGCGGATTTTATCCGGCGGATACAGCGCCGCGACTTCGCTGGCGACATAGTCGCGCTCCAGGCCATCGACCACATAGTTGCCCATGCGCACGAAACTGGCGTTGGCGCCGGGGGAATTGTTGATGCGCCACTCTTCATGCACCAGGCCCTCGGTGACCAGCGTGGGGTCGGCGATGACATAATTGAGCTTGCCGCGGATTTCCTCCAGAGAGGTCGCCTTGACGCTGCGCTGGATGCCCTCGGCGGCTTCGCGGCTCAGCGGGGCGATGCCGAGGGCGCCGACTAGCATGATGCCCGGTACCCGCTCGGGAATCAGCGTGGCGGCGTAGGCGCAGATGTGACCGCCCAGTGAGGTGCCCACCAGTACTGCCTGCTCGATGCCCAGCAGATCCAGTAACGTCACCAGATAACGCGCCAACGCCGGCACATCGGCGGGTGCATCGGCTGCGCCTTTGGTCGCCAGGCCGTGGCCTGGCAAATCAAAGGTGACGGCACGGTAGCCCGCATCGGCGATGCGCGCCACGGTACCGCTCCAGCGGTCGCAACGGGCGCCGAGGCCATGCACGAACACCACGGCGGGGCCGCTGCCGGCTTCGATTACGCGGGTCAAGGTAGTCTCGACAAGCAACGGGTATTGAATAGTCTGCATAGCTTCAAACTCCATAAGGTGCGGGGCGCGGCAGGCGGGCGATGGCCTCCACCTCAAGGCGCGCGCCAGGGGTGATCAGGCCGCTGACTTCGACCAAGGTGCTGGCGGGGCGGCTCTGGGCGAAGTAGCGCTTGCGCACCCCGTTGATCGCGGCGCGGTCGTTCACGTCGGTGAGAAACAGCGTCACCTTGACGATGTCGGCGTATTGCGCACCGACCGCGGCCAGCACCTGTTCAAGGCGGGCGAACACCTGCTCGGCCTGGGCTTGGGCATCGTCGCCGCCGACCAGTTGCGACTGGTCGTCCAGGGGCAGGATGCCGGAGACGAACAGCAGCTCGCCGATCGCTACAGCGTCGCAGTAATGACTGAGCGGTGGGCCCATGCCGGGGACGAAGATTTCGTGTTTCGTGGCGGTCATGTCAGGTCCTCAGATAGGCGTGGCAAGCAGCGAAGGCACCGCACCGGTGTCGACGATCACGCGCTTGCTGATGAACATCAGGCGGCCGTCCACGGGACGCACCAGATCGTCATAGCGGCCGACGCTGTAAAGGCTGCTGACGCCTTCCTGGTTGGTCTGGAACAACGCGAAGTTGGCGCCCACGCACCAGCCCTCGGCGCTGCGCTCCACATGCAGCTGGGAAATGATGTGGCGATCGGTGTGGATGTTGTAGATGTTGGCCTTGCGCAACGACATCACCCGGTCGGCGATCTGGTTGCGGTTTTCGCAGAGCATCAAGGGCAGGGCGAATCCCTGAGCCAGGTTCTCCCGGGAAATGATCTCGTAGCGGCCCTCGGGGCTGAACAGTTCGACCCATTCCTCCAGGCGGTCTTCATCGATCAGCCGTGCATACAGGTCCAGCAGCCGCTGCAGTTGAAAGTAATCGTCAGGCGTCGGCATGTGCGGCTTCTCCCAGGGTGATGCCCATCAGGTCGCAGTAGTGCATCCAGAAACCGCGCATCGGCGCCTCGGTCACCAGGTTGTCCTGGTCGCCGACCGGGCCGCGGCCACCGAACTCGACGAAGGCGTGGCGGTTTTCGTCAGCGGCGATGGCGCGGTGGACGATCTCGATCGCTTCGCCGTCTTCCATCGACACCAGCCCGCCGGGGCCGACCAGGTTGGACATGCGCAGGCGGTGCTGGTCCATGGAGCTGTCGTCGTCCTGATAGCCGTAGAAGGTCCAGAAGATCTCGAATTCCCCCACTGACTTGGTGCGGATCTGCCGTACCGCCAGGGTGTTGCCGATCTGCTGGAAGATACAGTTGGGGAAGATCGAGGCGATGGTCAGGTTGTAGTCGTCCGGGAATTCCTTGCGGTATTGCAGCAGACTGCCGTCCTTGAGGGTCAGGTTATTGTTCTCGCGGGGCGTCGAGTACTCGGTATCGCTGTTGTTCTTGCCCATGTCCTGGGCGGCCCACGACATGTTGTGGCGGGCCTTCTTGTCTACCTTGGCGCCGCCAGTCTGGTTGAGGCGGGCGATGCCGAAGGTGATCTGGAACATGTGCAGCAGACCCCCGTGATTAGGGTCGCGCAGGTTGTCGGTATAGAGCTTCCAGTTGCCATGGATACGCTGGCGCTGATAGCCGAGGATCTTGATCGGACGGTTGAACAGGCGTTTCAGCTGGTTGACGAAGGTGGTATCGAGGTAGTCCTTCAGCGGCTCGAGCTCGGCGGCGAAGGTGCCGAAGATCGCCCCGTTGAGGGTTTCGACGCGCAGCTTGCGCAGGCAATGTTCGCTCTTGTCGAAGTCTTCGGGCAGCCCGCCCTTGCCTTCGACGCCACGGGCGAAGGGTACCCCTACCAGGTTGCCTTCCAGGTTGTAGCCCCAGTGGTGATAGCAGCACACGTGGGATTTGGCGTTGCCATGGATCAGGCGCTGCACCGTGGCGCCACGATGGGCACAACGGTTGACGAAGGCGTGTACCTTGCCGTCGCGGGCGCGGTTGACGATCACTGGAATGTCGCCGACCTCGATGGTACGGAAGTCGCCGACATTGGGGATTTCCGCCTCCAGGGCGAGGTAGTTCCACACCGGGCCCTGGAAGATCTTTTCCTGTTCCAGGGTGTAGACATCGGGGTCGCGATACATGCCGTAGGGTATGCGGGTGCAGTCGGCCTTTGGCCAATGGTAGTCTTGCGGGTTCATGTTGACCTCTTCACGGTGAACAAAAGCAATTCAGGATGCCGGGTGCAGGTCCAATGACTGGGGGACCAACTGACTGACCACGTCGCGGGTATAGCGCCGATTCCACATACCCTGCGAGTCCTCGCTCATGTGCCGGCGGGCAGGCGGTGGCGGTGTCAGGTCGTAGGTTTCGCCGGCTATCCACACCTCTTGAAGGGCGCCTCGATCCTGTAGGCACTTGATGTTGCTCAGCGGGTTGTCGCTGAGTACCAGCAAGTCGGCCGCCTGGCCAGGCTCGAGGGTGCCGATTCGGTTGTCGCGCAAGAGTCTGGCCGGTACCCGGGTAGCGGTGTGCAGCGCTTCGGCCGGGCTCAGGCCGAGCAGATCGGTGGTGATTTCCAGCTCCTTGGCCGCCCAATCGCCGTACAAGGTGATGGCGAAGCCGCTTTCCGAGCCGTTGAGCAGCGGCACGCCGGCTTCGAATGCGGCGGCGATACAGCGCCTGGCCGCAGCCAGTTCCTTGCGCTGGATATTCGGCCACCAGGCGTAGGAGGGATCCAGGGGCTGGGCGAATTGAATATTGTTGACCAGCATCAGCAATGACGGGCTGATGGCGGTGCCGTTGTCCAGTGCCGCGCGGATGCCTTCTTCACAGATACGCGAGCCGTGGTAGATCACGTCGACCCCCGCGCGGGCGGAATACAGGGCACCTTCAGTGCCCCGCGCGTGCACGCCGACCTTGCGGCCGAGGCGATGGGCCTCACGGACCATGGCGCTGATCTCGTCCTGATCGAAGGCCGCGTAGAGGCCACGCTCACGGTCGCCCATGGTGCCGTCCATGGCGATCTTGATCATGTCCACGCCGTCCTTGGCCTGTTTGCGAATCAGTTGGATAGCTTCATCGCGGGATTTGACCAGAATGCCGCTGGAGACGTCCGGCGAGCCGATCCAACTGGGGTAATAGTCGTACAGGCCTTGATGGGTGGTCAGGGCGGGGCCGGCGGTGGTCAGGCGGGGGCCACGATACAGGCCGCAATCGATGGCATCGCGCACGGCCGGCGAGACCATCCCCGAGCACGCGGGGTCGAGCACCGAGGTGAAGCCGGCGCGCAGCATGCTTTGCGCCGCGTGCAGCGCGCGCAGGGTACGAAATTCAAGGGTAGCGTACAGGTCGACTTCTTCTTCAGAGGCCGCGCAGCCGTAACTCAGGTGCGTGTGGGTATCGACCATGCCGGGCATGACGAAGCGCTCGCTGTGGTCGACGACGCGGTCGCTGGCATCAGGCGCCGGTGCGCCGTGGGTGGGGCCGACATGGGTGATGCGGCCATTGTCGATGATCAGCGTCTGGTCGCTCAAGGCCTGACTGTCGGTGGCCGTGAACAGCAGGCCGCAGCGGATGAATGTCTTGCTCATGGTGCAATTACTCCAGCTCGGTGCGTTGCAGGAACGCAGTCAACACTCGGCACAGATCGGCCGTTCTTTCCCAGGTCACGTTGTGCCCGCATTGGCCTAACAGCACCGCGTCGGCATCCGGTCGCAGGCGGTTGAACGCCAGCGCCGTAGGTTCCAGCAGACAGGCGCGATCTTGCCAACCATGCACCAGGGTCATGGGGCAGGTGATGCGCTGGGCCGTCGCGAGGTCCAGAGCGACATCCGCCAACGCTTGCTGTGGATCGCCTAGCAACTCGGCGAAATACGCTGCAAAGGCAGAGTCGGCGAAGGGCGCGAAGCGTGCGGCGACCCGTTGCGCCGAGGGCTTGATGCCGGCGGCAGTCATCGGTGCCATGGCCTTGGCCAGCGCCGCGGGCGTCTGCGGCACCGTCCAGAAGTCGCGCAGCGCCTGGGTAGGCGGGCTGGCGCACAACGGCGCGCCGATCGACAGCACGGCGACGATAGAGGGCTCACTGGCGGCGCAGCGAAACGCGAGGGCGCCGCCGATGGAGTTACCGATCAAGGTCGCCGGCGTGCCGATGCGTTGCAGCACGGTGCGCAGTTGCCGCTGCCACAGCTCGACGTCAAACAGCGGCGCGCTGTGTTTGCGCCCCGAGGCGCCGAAGCCGATCAGGTCCAGCAGGTGCACCTGACCGTGTTCCAGCAGCGCATCAAGGACCGGCTCGAAGTTGGCCAGGCCGCAGGTGCCCGGGCCGATGCCATGGATCAGGACGATCGGGCGGCCCGCGCCAGCGCTCCAGGACACCGCTTCGATATCCTCGACCCAGTCGATATGGCGGGTCCAGCCTATGGGTTCGGGCGTCGTGGTGTTCATGGCTTGGGCTCATAGCCGTAGTCGTCAAGCGGCTTGACCGAATCGATCAGATCATTCTTCTTCATGTACTCGGCGAAGGCCTGGTAGCGGGTGCGATCAAAGGTCAGCGGGTTGCTGGCAATGAACGGCAAGGTGTCTTTCCAGGCAGTCTTGTTGAGGTCGTTGTTCAGGTCGGGATAGGCCTTGGCGAATGCCGTCCAGGTGTCGTCAGGGTGGGCCTTGAGGTAGGCAGTGCCTTCGGCCAGCGCTGCCATGAACTTCACGATCTTGGCGTCATGGGCATGCGCCTTGTTGGCCAGCACGATCAGTTCGTCGTAGGCCGGCACGCCGTTTTCTTCAGGCTTGAAGATGATCGGGGTGACACCCTTTTCCTTGAGTTCGGTGGTCTCGAAGTTGCGGAACACGGCAATCGCGCCATCGACCTGATGGGTCAGCAGTGCCGGGATCACCTGAAAATTGACCGCGACCAGATCGACATCCTTGGGATCGACGCCATTGAACTTGAGCATGTTGCGGATGGTGACGTCTTCAAGGCCGCCCACCGAGTAGCCGATCTTGCGGCCCTTGAAGTCTTTCATGGTCTTGATCGGGCCACCTTCGACGGCAGCGATGGTGTTGAGAGGCGAGTTGATGATGGTGCCCACGCGTTCGACCGGCAGGCCCTTGTCGACGAGCATGTACAGCTGCGGCTGATAGCTCAGGGCAAGATCGGCCTGGCCGGCGGCGAGCAGGCGTGGCGGCACGCTCGGGTCGGCCGGTGGGATGATTTCGACGTCCAGCCCGGCGCGCTTGAACGCGCCGCTGTACTCGGCAGCGAAGATCGAGGCGTGATTGGGATTGACGAACCAGTCCAGCAGCAGCTTGATGTGTTCATCGGCCTGGGCCGACGCGGTGCCGAGCGTCATCAGTGCAGCGAAGGCGAACTTCTTGATCATGATGTTTCCCTTGAAAGAGGCGGTTGGCAAATCAATGGGTGTTGCTGGAATCGGGTACCCAGTACAAAAGCTTGCGCACGCTGATATCCACCAGTTGCACCAGCACGACGGCCATCAGGGCGAGGAGGAACAACGCGGCGAAGCACACTTCGGTCTGCACCCGGGCGTTGGCGTTGAGCATCACGTAGCCCAGGCCGCTGGACGAGCCGACCCATTCGCCGATGATGGCGCCGATCGGGGCCACCGCTGCGGCCACCCGCAAGCCGGAACCGAACGAGGGCAGGGCGGCCATCAGGCGCACGTGGCGCAGTTCGGCCAGGCCGTCGGCATTCATGGTTTTCGCCAGCTCCAGCCAGCCGGGCTCGGTGCGCCTCAGGCCGTCGAAAAACGAAGCCGTGACCGGGAAGAAGATGATCAGCGTGGCCATGACGATCTTCGACGCCATGCCGAAGCCCAACCACAGCACCAGCAATGGCGCCAGGGCGAACACCGGGATCGCCTGGCTGATGATCAGCACCGGCATCAACCACTGCTGCAGGCGTGGCGAGAACATCATGGTCAGGGCCAGCACCATGCCCAGCGCCAAGCCGCACAACAGCCCCAGGGCAATCTCCGACAACGTCACCAGAAAGTGGTGGCTGAGGGATTCGCGCCCGCTCCACAGCGCCTTGGCGACGGCGAACGGGGTCGGCAGCATGTAGCTCGGAATACCGGTGAGGGTCACCGCATACCAGATCAGCAACAGGCCGACGAAAATGATCAGCGGCCGCACGCCGCGTTGCAGGCGATTCATTGATGCAGCTCCGTGAGAATTCGCAGCAGGCGACCCTGGCTCTGCAGCACTTGCGGGTTGTCGGGGGCGCGGGGCGGCAAGCCGTCCAGGGTGATGGGCTCGCCAAGGGTGGCGGGATGACCGGCCAGCACGATCAAATGGCGGCCCAGGCGGCAGGCCTCGAGCGGATCGTGGGTGATCAGCAGGGCCGTACAGTTGGTCAGCAATTCGGCGGCGAGGTCCTGGACCTTGGCGCGGGTGAGGGCGTCGAGTGCCGAGAAGGGCTCGTCCATCAGCACGATGGGCCGACGCTCATACAGAGTGCGGGCGATGGCCGCGCGTTGGCGCATGCCGCCGGACAGCGCAGCGGGCAGCAGCTTGTCGCGCCCGGCCAGGCCGACTTGCTCAAGCAAGTGGTCGGCCCAGGCGTCATCGGTTTTTTCGCGGCGCAGACGCGCGCCAAGGGTGACGTTCTGGCGCACATTGAGCCAGGGGTAGAGCAGGTCTTGCTGGCCCATGTAGGCGATGCGCCCGGCCAGGGGCAGGCCATCGCTGCCCATCACGCTGCCGGCGCTGGGCGTGGCCAGGCCGGCAATGATCTTCAGCAGGCTGCTCTTGCCCACGCCGCTGGCGCCAAGCAGGGCGATGAACTCGCCGCTGCGGATCTCCAGGTTCATATGCTCGAAAATGGTCTGCTGGCCGTAACGCAGGGCCAAGTCCTTGACCACGATGCCTGGAGGCGTTGTGCCGACAGCAGGATTGGCCACAGCCGGCAGCGGCTGTTGGGTGATTGCATTCACAGGGTGGTTCCTCTTCAAACCGGTAGACGGAATTACAAGCGAGCCGCGACGCCCTTGAGTTCGGTGTAGTCCTCGACGGCCGCGAAGCTGGCGGCGCGGCCCCATCCCGACTGCTTGTAGCCGCCCATGGGCAGGGCCGGGTCGAAGCAGTTGTGGATGTTGATCCAGACATTGCCGGCCTTGATCTTCTTGGCCATGCGGTGGGCGGTGGCGAGGTCGCGGGTCCAGACGCTGGACGCCAGGCCGAAATCGCTGTCGTTGGCCAGTGCGGCGATTTCGTCCAGGTCGTCGCTGTCGAAGGGCATGGCACAGAGCACCGGCCCGAAGATTTCCTCGCGGTACACGCTCATCTGCGCACTGACATGGGTGAGCACGCAGGGGGTCATGAAGTAACCCCGGTCGCCGACGACCTCGCCGCCCACCAGGTTTTCGGCACCGGCTTCGGCGCCGGCCTTGAGGTAGCCCGCCACCCGCTGCAATTGCTCGGCGCTGACCAAGGGGCCCAGTTCGGTGTGGGGGTTGAGGCCATGGCCCAGGCGCATGTTGCGGGCACGCTCGACGAGGCCGTCGACCACTTGGTCGTAGACCTTGCGGTGGATCAGCACCCGCGAGCTGGCGGTACAGACCTGGCCTGAACTGAAGAAGATGCCGCTGGCGATACCGGCAATGGCTTGCTCCAGATCAGCGTCGGCGAACACCACGGCGGGATTCTTGCCACCCAGTTCGAGGGTGAGTTTTTTAAGGTTGCTGGCGGCGCTGGCCTGCACGATACGTTTGCCGGTCTCGGTGGAACCGGTGAACGACACCTTGTCGACATCCCGGTGGTTGCACAGCGCAGCGCCGGCGGTTTCGCCGTAGCCGGTGACCACGTTGATCACGCCCGGGGGGAAGCCGGCCAGTTCGGCCAGTTCGCCGAGGCGCAAGGTGCTGAGCGGGGTCTGCTCGGCGGGCTTGATGATCACTGTGCAGCCGGCGGCCAGGGCCGGCGCCATGCGCCATACCGCCAGTTCGAACGGGTAGTTCCAGGGCACGATAATGGCGGCGACGCCGATGGGCTGGCGCAGGCTGTAGGCGAACATTTCCCAAGGCGTGGAGGTCGCCAGGGTTTCGCCGGTGATCTTGGTGGCGTAGCCGGCCATGTAGCGCAGCATCAGCGATGAGCCAGGGATGTCCACCATGCGCGTTTCGTAGATCGGCCGGCCGGTGTCGTAGGCTTCCAGCTCGGCGAGTTCTTCAGCATGGGCGTCGATCAGGTCGGCGAGTTTCATCATCAGGCGCGCCCGCTCGGCGCCACCCATCAACGCCCAGGCGCCTTTTTCAAACGCGTTGCGAGCCGCCGCCACGGCGACGTCGACGTCAGCCTGCATGCCGTTGGGGACGTGGGCGATGACCTCGCCAGTGGCAGCGTCGAGCACGGCTATGGGGTCGCCGCCCAAGGCATCGCACCATTGCCCGCCAATGAGCATCCGCTGCTCACGGGCAGCAAAAGCGGCTACGGTGGCCGATACAACCGGCTTGCTCAACAAGGTCTGAATCATCGCTTGGCTCCGGGGAGTAGAAACAGAGAGGGAAGTCTCTGTGTATACACGGAGTTAGCAATAGCTGTGCCACTCGGCGAATTTTCCAATCCTGTGCATGCGCGGGGCGGATACGGAGCGACTTCACCTGAACATTTGGGTTTTGCCCGCTTAGGCGCGGGTTTTAAGCAAGTATGAATGATCTATAAAGGTGCGGACGGATGCTTTTGTGAGCAAAAAAAGCGCTTTGGAAGACATATAAAAAATACATGGGAGGACCTATTTGCTGCTTTGAGTATACATAGAGCGGGGCTCACCCCATTTCGTCGAGTAAATCTTCGTCCATTACCCCTGTGCGCAATACATGGGCGCGCATCGAGTGATAGGCCAGCTCGGTGTCGCCGCGCAGCACGGCATTAAGGAACATTTCATGCTCGCGATAGGAGATTTCCAGCGAGTCGCGGCTGCTCATGAGTTCAGCACGGGTGTACGGCACGATGCGCAGACGCATGTTGGCAATGGTCTCGGTCAACAGAGCGTTGGCGGCGGCCATATGGATCAGTTGGTGCAGCTCCAGGTTGAGGGCATCGAACGCGGCGTGGTCGTCGGTCGCCAGGATGTGTCGCGCACGTTCGGAGAGCTTGAGCAATTCGCTGCGTTGCGCCGGGGTGCGGCGGCTGGCGGCGTAGCGGGCGGCGCTCGCTTCAAGGTCGGCGATCACCTCCAGCGTTTCGCGTTGATGATCGGCGGTGGAGTGGTCGACCACGATGGCGCCCTGGCGCGGTGTGATCTTGACCACCCCCAAGGCATCGAGCTGGCGCAGCGCCTCGCGCACCGGCGTACGTGACACTTGATAGCGCTCGGCGAGTTCGAGTTCTTCCAGGTGCATACCCGGTACCAGTTGGCCTTGGCGGATTTCATCAAGCACCAGGCTCTGGATCTTGCTGGCGAGGGTAGGGACGCGTCGTTTCATCTGTACAGGGCCGCAAAGGAGGATGGCGCTAGCCTAATAGCTGTTGCGTGCGCGGCAAAGGGCTTTGCGCTGAGTACACACGGAAATATCGCTATCTCTCAAGTATTCTGGCTAAATTCCAATGATTGCTGGGGTTTGCCGAGTTTCGCACATCGCTGTGGCAAGGCCATTTATCGAGATGGCACCCTTCTTGTATGCACAGCCCGCATCGTGATCCCTTAGGAAGCCTTCACCATGCACATGCGCGCCGTCAGATATCTGGGCCCCGGCCAGCCGTTTTGCCTGCAATCGATACCGCGTCCCGAGCCCGCCGCCGGGCAGGTGCGTATCAAGCTCAAGGCCTGCGGCATGTGCCACACCGAATTGCACTTTCGTGACGGGCTGCTCGACCTAGGTTGCCGCGACGTGACCATGGGCCATGAAATCGCGGGCGAGATCGAGGCCTTGGGTGCAGGTGTCGATCCGGCCCGGCTGGGTGAGCGGGTGCTGGTCTACTACTACGAAGGCTGCGGCCACTGTGAATACTGCCGCACGGGTGACGAACAGCTGTGCCCGGCGGTCAAGGCGCAGCCGGGGTTTTCCAGCGACGGTGGCTACGCCGACTATATGGTGGTGCGCGCCACCAACTGTGTAGTGGTCCCTGCGCATGTCAGCCTGGAGGAGATCGCGCCCATGGCGTGCGCCGGTACCACCGCCGTGCATGCCGGCAAGATGGCCCGCATCCGGCCCGGCGATTGGGTGGTGATCCATGGCACCGGCGGTGTCGGCCTGGCACTGCTGCAATATGCGCGGCACGTGGGCGGGCGGGTGATCGCCATCGATCGCAGCGCCAAACGCCTGGAGCTGGCCTCGACCCTGGGTGCCGAGCATGTCATCGATGCCACTGCGCAGGTCGATGTGGCGGCAGCGGTCATGGCCCTCACGGGCGGCGCCGACGTGGTGTTCGAACTGGTCGGGCGCGAGGCGACCCTGCGTGCCTCGCTGCAGATGCTGCGCCGCCGCGGCCGTTATGTGCTGGTCGGCTACAGCGCCGATGTGCTGCAGGTTCACCCTATTGACCTGATCGTGCGCGAGATTCAGGTCATGGGCTCGGTCGGCTCGACCCTGCAGGATGCCCACGACATCGTCGATCTGGTCAGTCGTGGTGTTATCCGCTCGCTCGTCGATCACAGCATTGCGCTGGAAGATTTCGAGCAGGGCCTGCACACACTGGAAGAAGGCCATGCCCAAGGCCGTATCGTCATCCGTTTCGATTGAACACTGTCAAAAGGTAGTCGTCATGTCCGTTACTCAATCTGCCCGCGTCAAGACCCTGCGCCACGAAGCTGAAGGCGTGCTCAGCGTCGAATTGTGGCCGGCTGACGCCGCCGACTTTGCGCCGTTCACCGCGGGCTCGCACATTGATCTGCATTTGCCCGGCGGGCTGGTGCGCAGCTATTCGCTGATGAATTGCTCAAGCGAACGCAACCGCTATGTAGTGGCAGTGCTCAACGACCGCAACAGCCGCGGAGGCTCGCGCTGGTTGCACGAGCAGTTGAAGGTGGCTGCGCCGCTGTCGATTTCAGTGCCGCGCAATAACTTTCCCCTCGACGAAAGCGCTGCCCACAGCGTGCTGGTGGCCGGCGGTATCGGCATCACGCCGTTGTACAGCATGTGCCTGAGGCTGCTGGCACTGGGCAAGTCGGTGGAGCTGATCTACTGTGTACGCTCGCGTCACGAGGCCGCGCTCCTCGATGCCTTGGCGCAACTCGGCCTCAGGGCGACGTATCACTTCGATGACGAACAGGGTGCGGCGCCCGATTTGCTCGCGTTGCTGCGCGGTCGCCCGGCCGATGCGCATTTCTATTGCTGTGGGCCGGCGCCTATGCTCACGGCCTTCGAGCAGGCTACTGAAGCTCTGGGGCATGGCCATGTACACATCGAGCGGTTTGCCGCGATCGCCGCCCCCGAGATTGCCGAAGCCAAGCCCCTGCAAGGTTACGAAGTGGTGCTGAGCGCATCGGCGCAGACACTGCTGGTGCCCCCTGGACGGTCGTTGCTGGATGCGCTGCTCGATGCCGGAGTAGAGGTTGAATACAGCTGCTGCGAAGGGATCTGCGGCGCCTGTGAGACGCGGGTGCTGGAAGGGGAAGTCGAGCACTATGACAGCGTATTGAGCAGGGCTCAGCGCGAGTCGAACAAAGTCATGATGGTGTGCGTGTCGCGGTCCTGCGGTGGGCGGCTGGTGCTGGACCTGTAGCGGTGTAGCGAGGGGGCTTGCCCCCGATTCGAAGTATCGGCAAAGAAGGGTCGCTAATTCGATGGTCGGGGGCAAGCCCTCTCGCTAAAGGGTGTTACGACCGCTCGTACGCCTTGTACTCGTTCTGCAACGTGATGTGATCGGCGATGTACTTCGCGTCGTGCCACACGCCATAGATGAACGACGAGGCGCGGTTGACCAGATTCGGCAGCCCGAGGAAGTAGATGCCGCTCTCCGCGCAGATCCCGCGCTTGTGGAAGGGCTCGCCCTTGTCATCGAAGGCATTGACCTGCAGCCAGCTGAAGTCGAACTTGAAACCGGTCGCCCACAGGATGGTGGTGATGCCGGCCTCTGCCAGATCCAGGCTCAGCAGCGGCTGGCTCAGGCACTCTGGATCGGGCAATAGCTCCCAAGCTGCGGGTTCTGCCGGGAATGGCAGGCCGTTCGCCTCGATATAGGCGTCGGCATCACGCAGCACGTCGAAGTAGGCCCGGTCGCCTTCGGCGATGTTGTCTGCCAGGCCCGGCTGGAACGTCATGACGCCGTCGGTGCAGGACTCGGTCAGGCCCACCAGGGTGATGCCTTGGTGGGCGAGCCGGCGGAAGTCCACGGTCTTGCCGCCTTCATAGCCGCTGACCGCAAAGGCTACGTGCTTCTTTTTCGGGGTGATGCGCACTTCGTCCCACAGGCCCAGTGCACCCAGCCACCAGCAGTAATCGCGGCCGCGGTAGGCGCGGGGAGGGCGGTAGTGCTCACCCACCGAGAGGTAGACTTTCTTGCCGGCCTTTTGCAGCTCTTCGGCGATCTGCGAACCCGAAGCGCCAGCGCCGACGACCAGCACGGCGCCTTCGGCCAGTTGGCCAGGGTTCTTGTAGGTCGAGGAGTGCAGCTGCTCGACCTTGACGTGTTCGGCGACGATATTCGGTACCGCCGGGCGCTGGAACGGCCCGGTCGCGGCGACCACGTTGGCGGCTTCGATGATGCCGTCCGAGGTGGTCACCTTGAAGCCCGGACGGCCGACATGGCGTTCGACCTTGAGCACTTCGACGCCGGTGCGCACCGGTGCCTTGAGCATGGCGACGTATTCTTCGAAATAGTCGGCCATGCGCTCTTTGGGCGGGAAGGCCTCGGGCGAGATATTGCTGAATTTCAGGCTCGGGAAGCGATCGTGCCAGGCCGGGCCGTTGGCGACCAGCGAATCCCAGCGTTCGGAGCGCCAGCGCTCGGCGATACGGCTGCGCTCCAGCACGATGTGCGGCACACCCATAAGTGAAAGATGCTCGCTCATCGCGACACCCGCCTGGCCCGCGCCGACCACCAAGGTGTTGATTGTTTCAACTGACATATGAGCTTCCTGGAAAGAGAACCTAAAGAGAATCGACCTTGATCGGTTGTGTCGATGCCGAGGCACCGCCAGCACGTCGGGAAGGCACAGGCGCCTTGCAGACTTCATTTATCCACGTCCCCAGTGTGATCAAGCGCCGGTCTTATAGGAATTCTGCTTTTTGAACGTAGAGCTTAGGAAAAACCGAACCCCGCGATGAGGGGCCTCAGCGGATGATGGCGCCTTGTCGCACCCCCGGCAGTTCGCGCGGGTCTCGGCATGAACCGTGCAACGTCGCCATTCATAGGGTTGTGCTGGTTTTGATCAGCGGTAGCTCGCTCGTTCGTTTTAGTTGTGGAGGGCGTAATGCTCAGTCGTATCACTCAGCGCCAGCTGGAATACTTTGTCGCTTCCGGGGAGGCCGGCAGTATCAGCGCCGCCTCGGAGCGTATTCACGTGTCATCGCCATCCATCTCGGCAGCGATCACCCATATGGAGGCCGAGCTGGGGATTCAGCTGTTCATTCGTCATCACGCCCAGGGGGTATCGTTGACGGCGGTCGGGCGTCAGGTGATGCAGGAAGCCAAGCTGATTCTCGAGCAGATGAGCAACCTGTACACGATCGCCTCCGAGTCGCTCAACACCGTGCGTGGGCCGCTGCGCGTGGGCTGTCTGCACTCGCTGGCGCCGATGATCACCCCCGAGCTGGTGTTCGGCTTCGGGCGCGCCTTCCCCGGTGTGCGCATCACCCAGGTCGAAGGCGATCACGAACAGTTGCTCGAAAAATTGCGCAGCGCCGAGATCGATATCGCCCTGACCTACGACCTGGCCAGCAGCGCCGACATCGACTTCCAGCCCCTGGCCAAGCTGCCGCCTTACGTGATGGTCGGCGATTACCACCCCTTGGCCCACCTGCCCGCCGTGAGCATTCAGGATCTGGAGGCCTATCCCTTCGTGCTGCTGGATATCCCCTGGAGCCGCGACTACTTCCTCAGCCTGTTCATCCAGGCTGGCATCACGCCGAACATCGTCATGCGCTCCAGCAATCTGGAGACGGTACGGGCCATGGTCGGCAACGGCGTCGGCTACACCATCGCCAACGCCCGCCCCAAGGGCAACTTGTCCCAGGACGGCAAGCGCCTGATCCGTATTCGCCTGGCTGGCGGCTTGCACCCGTTGCAACTGGGCTATGCCACGGCCACCAACGCGCAATTGTCCCGTGTGGTGTCGGCGTTCACCGAGCGCTGCCGCATGTTCGTTTCCGACCAGTACATCCCCGGCATGGCGGCGCCGAGCTTCTTCGATCCCCATGCCGTGCGGGCGCTCGATGCGCCGAACGAGTGACGGCTGCACCACTCTTGACCATAGAGCGCTTGACGGCTGCTTCGGACTTTCCCGGCGCCGGAGTAAACCAGGCGCCAATCGATACGAGGGGCCGCAGCCCGCAGGCGTATAGCAATGGATGAGCTCCGGGATGATCCTGAATGCAGCGCACCAATAGGGGGCGGCAAGACCCAGCCTGCACGCTGCCGTGATTTATTTTGGTGCGCACTCCCACGGCGCAATGGGGTGGCTGAAGGTCTGCATCGGATCTGCCTACTCACTGGTCCGGTTAATCCTAATTGACCGCACGTGCCTCTCTCCACGAATCTCGTTTCATCGGTGCATACCCTGAGGCGCGTTCGAACGAGGCGCCCGGTTGCACATTCTGATTTATTTGTTGAGCGCAGCGACGATGACATTTGACTGGAATTACATGTTTGGCTTGCTGTTCGATGCCGAGTTCTGGCGAGCGACCTGGACCGTTATCAAGCTGAGTTTCGTGACCTGGGTCGTCAGTATCGCCCTGGGCTTTTTCGTGGCCTTGGCCAAGCAGTCCAAACAGCCACTGCTGAGCGCTCCGGCGCGTGCCTACATCTGGCTGTTCCGCAGCTTGCCGCTGCTGGTGCTGCTGATTTTCGTCTACAACATCCCCCAGGCGTTCCCCGCCGCATCGGTGGTGCTGGGCGACCCGTTCTGGGCCGGCCTGCTGGCCATGGTGCTGTGCGAAACCGCCTATGTCGCCGAGATCCATCGCGGCGGCCTGCTGTCGATTCACAAGGGCCAGGCCGAAGCGGCGCGGGCTCTGGGGTTGAAGTTTCTCGGCACCCAATGGCGGGTGATCATTCCCCAGGCGCTGCGGGTGGCCTTGCCGTCGCTGGCCAACGAATACATCTCCATCGTCAAGCTCAGCTCGCTGGTGTCAGTGATCTCGCTGACCGAAATCCTCATGGTCGGCCAGCGCCTGTATTCGCAGAATTTTCTGGTGATGGAAACCATGGCGGCGGTGGCGTTCTATTACGTGCTGATCGTCACGGTGTTCGACTTCCTGCTCAAGCGCCTCGAGCGCTTCCTCGACGTCAACCTGCGCAACGTCTCCCGTGTGCCTGACGCCGAAGTGCTGGCGCTGGCCACTCAGCAAAGCGCAGTGGTCCAGCGCGCTGTCAATGCCGCCCCCGGTACTCCCGCGCTGCAGGCCACCCGCTTGCACAAGGCCTTCAACGATGTCGAGGTGCTCGGCGCCGTGAGCTTGCAGATCCAGCCCGGTGAAGTGGTGTCGGTGATCGGCCCGTCCGGTTCGGGCAAGACCACCCTGATTCGCTTGCTCAACGGGCTGGAGCAGATCGACAACGGTGACATCCAGATCAATGGCCAGCCGTTTATCCACCTCGACAAGCAAGGCGCACAGAAACCGCAATACGTGGAGCATGCCGAGCACCGCCTGAACATCGGCATGGTGTTCCAGAGCTTCAACCTGTTCCCGCACCTGACCGTGCTCGACAACCTGTTGATGGCGCCGCGTTACCACCGCCTCGACGCTGCCACTGAACTCAAGCAACAGGCTTACGCCTTACTGCACAAGGTCGGCATGCTCGATCACGCCTGGAAGTACCCGCACCAGTTGTCCGGAGGGCAGCAGCAGCGCGTGGCGATTGCTCGGGCCTTGATGATGCGCCCGCAGATCATGTTGTTCGACGAGCCGACGTCGGCCCTGGACCCCGAAAAAGTCAACGAGGTGCTGCAGGTCATCGAAGCCCTGGCCAAAGAGGGCATCACCATGGTGATCGTCACGCACGAAATGAATTTTGCCTTCAAGATGTCCGACCGCATCGTCTTCATGGAAAAGGGCCGCATCGTCTGCGACGACAAGCCCCAGGCGCTGCGCAGCGGCCACAACCCACGCGTCGAAGCGTTCCTCAAGGATGTTTCGCTGGCGTGATCCCTTTAGCGTTCAAGCGCTTTTACGTTCAACCGCAGGAAGGATAAAAATGATCGAGCAATGGCACGTCGAACAGTTCCACCGCGATGGTTTTCTGGTGGTGGAAGGGGTTTTGAGCGCTGACGAGGTCGCGGCGTTGCAGCACGACTTCGACCAGTGGGTCGAGGAAAGCCGCAGCCACGCTGAGGGCTGGGGTGAAACGATCGACGGACGCGCGCGCTTCGACCTGGAAGGCGACCATCGCGCCGATCATCCTTCGCTGCGTCGGGTGAGCTCGCCCACCGAGATTTCGCCGGCCTACCTGCATGTGGCGATGCAGTCGCGCATGGCGCAGATCTCCGCGCAGTTGATCGGCGGCACGGGCACGCGCTTTCATCACAGCAAGATCAACTCCAAGCTGCCGCACACCGCGACCCAGGTCAAATGGCACCAGGATTTCCCGTTTACCCCGCACAGCAACGACGACCTCGTCACCGCATTGCTGATGATCAGCGAAGTGACCCCGGAAAACGGCCCGCTCAATGTCATCCCTGCCAGCCACAAAGGCCCGCTGTGGTCGCACTGGCACGACCAGCGCTTCACCGGCGCGGTCGCCGACGAGGTGGTGGCCGAGCAGTGCCAGGCGCCGGTCGCTTGCTTCGGCCCGGCCGGTTCCGTGTGTTTCATGCATACCCGTTTGCTGCACGCTTCAAGCCCTAACGAGACCGAACTGCCGCGCACGCTGTTCATCAGCGTCTATGCCGCTGAAGACGCGCTGCCATTCGGCGAAAACCCTTTGCCCAGCCAGCATTCCGGCCAGATGGTGGCCGGTGAGGAAAGCGGCCTCGTGCGCTCCACGGCCAATCAGTTGCGCTTGCCGCAGAAGCCCCGTGGCGCCTCTTTCTTTGTGCAACAGGCCGGTCTTGACCAAGCCACTGCCTAACCTCCTTCACACCTTTTAGGGATCTACCATGACAGCGTTGCACAAGATTGTTCGCCCTATCGCCCTGAGCCTGGTTGGCGCAGCGGTTGCAATGACCTCGTTGGCGGCCTCGGCCTTTCAACAGGATGGCAAGATCGTCGCCGGCTCCGACGTGACCTTCTTCCCGTACGAGTACATGGACAACAACAAGCCGGCAGGCTTCGACATCGAGTTCCTCGATGGCCTGGGCAAGGTCATGGGGCGCAAGGTCGAAACCGTCGACACGCGCTTCCCCAACCTGATCACCGGCCTGCAGGGCGGGCGCTTCGATGTCACCAACTCGTCGATGTACATCACCGCCGAGCGGGTCAAGGTCATCGACATGATCCCGTACCTGAAAAGCGGCGAATCGATCCTGGCGCTCAAGGGCGGTGCGTTTCAGCCCAAAAAGCCGGAAGAATTCTGTGGCCACAAGATCGGCTCCATGGCCGCCACCTCCTGGCTGGCGCAGATGCACAAGCTGTCCGATGACTACTGCGTGAAGAACAACTTGCCGCCGATCGCCATCAGCGAATACGCCACCGATCCGCAGACCACGCAGGCGCTGCTGGCACACGCGGTCGAAGCGCAAATCACCGACGCCGCCGTGGCCCATGGCGTGGTCGACAAGCTGGGCGGTCGCGTGGTGATTTCTTCCGATGCGCTGATCTACCCGGTGCTCAACGGCTGGGGCGTGAAGAAGGGCAACGACGAGGTCAAGAAGGCCCTGGTCGATGCGCTGGCCAAATACCGCACCACCCCGGAATACACCGCACTGCTGAAGAAATACAGCTTCGTCGCACCGACCGACGCCGACATCGCCGAGCTGATGCCTAAACCCTGATACCCACCTATGACGCGGCCGTCCTCAAGCCGGCCGCGTTGCATGGAGAACGAGCCATGGCTTTGACCCTGGAAGAACAAGCACGCATCGACCTGGCGGCGACCTTTCGTATCGTCGCTCACTTGGGGATGCACGAAGCGGTGGCCAACCACTTCAGCGCGGCCGTCTCGCCGGATGGCAAGCAATTTCTGATCAACCCGAAGTGGAAGCACTTCTCGCGCATCCGTGCGAGCGATCTGTTGCTGCTCGACGCCGACAACGCTGACAACGCCCAGCACCCGGACGTCGACGCAACGGCCTGGGCCATCCACGGGCAGATTCACCAGCGCTTGCCGCAAGCCCGCGCGGTGCTGCACCTGCACCCGGTCTACACCACCGCCGTGGCCTGCATGGCCACGCCGCAGGTGCTGCCGATCGACCAGAACACCGCGCGATATTTCAACCGTATCGCAGTGGACGAGATGTACGGCGGCATGGCTGAAACCGAGGCTGAAGGCGCACGATTGGCTGGGCTGTTGGACGGCAAGACTCGCCTGTTGATGGGCAACCATGGAGTGATGGTGATCGCGCCGAACATCGGCGAAGCGTTCGACGATATCTGGACCCTGGAGCGCGCCTGCCAGATCCTGGTGACCGCGTGGTCCACCGGCCAGCCGCTGCGGGTGCTGTCTGACGAAGTCGCCGAGAAGACTGCCAAAGGCTGGGAAGGCATCACTGACTTTTCGCGGCGGCATTTTGAAGAGATGAAAGAGCTGATGATCGAAGCGGATCCGTCTGTACTTGATTGATATTCGCCAGGCTGTAGGCGGGTACGGCGATGGATCTTCGCCCTTCATGCCGGCCCTTTCGCGGGGCAAGCCTTGCTCCCACAGGTGTATGACTCAAGGTCACTGTGCTCTGTGGGAGCAAGGCTTGCCCGCGAAGGGGCCATCAACGGCCCCTTGCATTCAATCCCTGCGCGGCAGCAAAATCCCGCGATCCACATCCCGAATATCCGTGCGGCCACAGAACGCCATCGACAAGTCCAACTCGTTCCTGATCACCTCCAACGCCGTACTCACCCCCAGCTCGCCCATCGCCCCCAGCCCATAAAGCATGGCGCGGCCGATGTAGGTACCCTTGGCACCCAGGGCGACCGCTTTGAGCACATCCTGGCCCGAACGAATCCCGCCATCCAGATGCACTTCAGCGTATTGGCCGATGGCCTCGACGATCGCCGGCAACGCCGAGATCGAGGACCCGGCGCCATCGAGCTGGCGGCCGCCGTGGTTGGAAACGATCACCGCATCGGCGCCGTGCTCTACCGCCAGACGCGCGTCGTCCGGGTCCTGGATGCCCTTGACGATCAGCTTGCCGCCCCAGCGTTGCTTGATCCACGCCACGTCCTGCCACGACAGGCGCGGGTCGAACTGCTCGCGGGTCCAGTCCACCAGCGAGCCGATGTTGTCGACGCCCTTGGCGTGGCCGACGATGTTGCCGAACTGGCGATTGCGCGTGCGCAGCATGTTCAGGCACCAGCGCGGTTTGCTGGCCAGGTTGGCAAGATTGCGCAGGGTCGGTTTGGGCGGGATCGACAGGCCGTTACGCTTGTCCTTGTGACGCTGGCCGAACACCTGCAGATCCATAGTCACCACCAGCGCCGAACAGTTGACGGCGCGGGCGCGCTCGATCAGGTCTTCGACGAAACTGCGGTCCCGGGTCACGTAGACCTGAAACCAGAACGGATGACGCTGAGTCGCCTGGGCCACGGCTTCGATCGAACAGATGCTCATGGTCGAGAGCGTGAAAGGGATGCCGAATGTGCGGGCCGCACGGGCCGCGAGAATCTCACCGTCGGCGTGCTGCATGCCGGTCAAACCGGTGGGCGCGATGGCCACCGGCATGCTCACCGGCACGCCGACCATGGTGGTGGCGGTGCTGCGCCGGGTGATGTCGAAGGCCACGCGCTGGCGCAATTCGATGCGCTGAAAATCCGCTTCGTTGGCGCGGTAGGTGTACTCGGTCCACGACCCGCCATCGACATAGTCATAGAACATGCGCGGCACTCGCTTGCGCGCGAGCAGGCGCAGGTCTTCGATGCAAGTAATCTGGGCCATGGAACCCCTTCTGACGGCACGTACCGCAATGAGTGGAGTGAGGAGCTTCACACTGCTGAGCGGTTCACGAAACCAGCATTTGCGTCAGGCAATGGTTAGGCAAAACCTTATGCCATCGGCCTTGGCATAACGGGCCTCGCGCGCCGGGGTTCATGAAGGCGGCAAGGTGCATGCGTGGCTTGGCCATGCTGTTGGATTGCTCAGGCGCGTTATTCCGCGGGGTCGAGCAGCGACAACTGATCGACGAACGCTGTGGCGAACGATGCGGTACCGATTGCGGCGGATGCGCGTTCGGCTGCGACGCTGTACAGCGCGTGGGCGGCGGCGGTGGCCAGCAAGGCGTCGTCGGTATTGGCCAGCAACGCCGCGATCAACGCCCCCAGGCTGCAACCGGCGCCAGTGACCTGGGTCAGGCGAATGTCACCGCCCTTGACCGCGTATACCTGGGTGCCGTTGGTGATGTAGTCCACCGGCCCGCTGACCGCCACAATGGCCCCGGTGCGCTGCGCCAGGTCCTTGATAAAGGCCAGCGCGTCATCTGAGCTGGCGGTGGTCTCGACCCCTTTGCCGCCGCCGCTTCCCCCCGCCAAGGCGATCAGTTCGCTGGCGTTGCCGCGGATCACCGTAGGGTGGAAATCCAACAGTTTGCGCACCGCCGCGTCATATTGCGGCGCGCCGGCACCCATCGCCACCGGGTCCAGCACCCACGGCGTACCCGCCTTGTCGGCGGAGTCGGCCGCAGTCCACAGCGCCTCGGGGCCGCTGCTCATCAGTGCGGCGGTGTTGAGCCACATGGCATTGGCGCCAGTGGCGAAGCGCTGTGGCCAGTCCATCGCCGAGCCGATGGCTGGCCCGGCACCGACCGCCAGCAGCAGGTTGGCGCTGAGGTTGGCGGCGATGTAGTTGGTCAGGCCGTAGACGAAGGGAGGGGCCTTTTTGAGCGCCGCCAAGGACTGGCGAACGCTGGGGGTTGCCCATGAGAGCTCTTGCATGGAATCACTCGACGCTAGGTGGAATACCACGAGTATTTGCCGGGAAGGGTGATTCGTAAATCGAATAATTTTTCGCAGGCTCTCAATGCTAGAGAATGAGGTACCTGATCTGGCGCCGCACCAGCCCCAAGGCCGGCGCGGTCGCCATGGATCAGCTCATGATCGGCGTTGCACCGAGAGGAGCACGCTGCGCCGACACGCTGGCGAACAGATCGTCCACGCGAGCGATTTCGGCCTGGCTGGGCTTGATGGCGAAGGCGAAGGCGACGAACACCAAGGCATTGAAGATCACCCCGATGATGCCGCTGGTCAAAGAGCCCAGGGCGGGGATGTCATCCGGGTAGATGACGGTCAGGAAGATGGCGATGACGATACCCACCAGCATCCCGGCGATCGCCCCTTGCTTGTTGCCGCGACGACTGAAGATTCCGAAAAACAACGGCACCGCCAGCTGAATGATCCCTTGGTAGGAGATCTGCGCCAGCAACTGCAACCGCGCGTAGTCGAACGTCAGGTAAGCCAGCAGCGAAGCGGCGGCAATGAACACCACCATCCCGGATTTGGCCAGCACGGTTTTCTCGCGGTCAGTGCGGGGTGTGTTCCAGGTCGCCAGGTCGTTGGCAAACTGGGTGCCGCACACCTGCACGCAGCCATCGACGTGGCCGATGCTGGCCGCCAGCACGATGACGATAGCCAGCGCCAGCAACCAGGGGCCGCCGATGTCGAACAACGACAGGAACCAGCCATTCTGCGGGTGCGCTGCCACGGCAGGGTCCTGGCTGATGGCGGCGGCGAACAGCATGAGAATGCCGTAGAAGCCCGCCACCAGCAGGATGGTGACCAGCGTGCCTTTTTTCACGGCGCGTACGCCGCTGGCGGTGTAGATGCGCTGGAAGCTCATCGGCCAGCACATCGAGCCGATGACCCCGGTGAAGATAAGGCTGAACATGTACATCGGTCCATAGGTGCTGCCACTGCCACCGGGAATCACCAGCATGCTGGCGGGCAATTGCGAAAGATGGGAAAACGACGCGGCCTCGCCAACACTGGAGCCGCCAAACATCAGGTACACGCACAAGGCCGCGCACAGCACGTAGGCGATCAGGCCCTGATACATGTCGGTCATGATCAGCCCGCGCATGCCCATGCTCACGGTCCAGTACTGACGCACCAGCACCACGCCGACACCGACCATCAGGCAGGTGGTCACGCCCCAGCGCCCGAAACTGGCGAACTGGAACAACGTGGCGAGCGCCTGGATGCCCATGACGACCCACGGGAACACCGAGATGATGCCGATGATCGAGGCGATGCGCTTGACCGCCGGGCTGTCGAAACGCATGCCCAGCAGGTCCGGCTGGGTGGTCAGGTTGAAGCGCTTGCCCCAGGTCCAGGCGCGGTTGGCCATCAGGTACATGGCCGTGACCCCGAGGGTGGCGTAGACCATGCCGTAGAAGCCCAGCGCACCGCCCACCGACAGCGCGAAGAACGCAGTAAAGGTTGCGCCCGGCCACCACGAGTTGGTGTAGCACATGGCGATGTACCAAGGCCCGTAGGAGCGACCGCCCACGGCATAATCGGAGAAGCTGTGGCTCTTGCGGTTGGTCGCGTACAGCACCGCGATCATGCCGGCCAGAAACAGGCCGATCAGGCCGAAGGTGATGAACAGGTTGGAGCCGATGGCGGTGCTGATCATTGCAGTTCCCCCTCTTCAGGTATCTCGCCCGTCGCGGATTCGACGATGTACAGCACCCACAAGCCGAGCCCGGTCAGAGTGGCGATGGCGATCCAGTAGAAGATCGGCAGCGGAATGCCGAGCACGATGACCGCGCTGCCGCTGATGCTCAGGTAGAACGGCGGAAACAGCGCCATCAGCAATAACACGAGGAAGTAGATGCCGAAGACCAGGGCCTTAAAACGTCTTGGCGGCGCCAGAGAGGGATTGCTTTGCATAACGTTGTGCTCCTTGAATTCTGGATCTGGTTGCTGTGCGATCGGATAAAACTCAAGCAGTGAAAAAAGACTGCGGAACACGCCGCTATTTTTTTATTGAATAAGCGGGCATCAGTGCCCTGGACGCTCGCTCAAGCCTGTCTGAGCCAGGTTTCCCATTGCGAGTCGTTGAATACGCTGCGTGCACGCATGTGCTTCCAGACGCCGTACTTGTAGAAGTCGAAGTCGAGCTGCGACACCGCATGCTGAACCATGGCCCAGGTCGACCATTTGAGGTCCGCCAGCGCCTTGTTCAATTTGATCCGCGCCAACGTCTGGGCCGTGACCTCGCCGAAGTAGTCTTCGATCAGCGCCAGCTCCATGTCGTCGGTGAAGAACATTTCGCCGAACCACAGCGCCAGTTCGTAGTGCCGGTCGTTGTTGGAGGCGTATTCGAAGTCCACCAGGCGGATCTGTCGGGCGTCGTTGAGCATGAAGTTGCCGGCCAGGGTGTCGTTCATGCACGGCACCAGGTCGATGCCAGAGGCTTGCAGCGCCTGCCAGGCGCGCTCGAACTGGCGGCACAGCCAGGCGTGGTCCGGCGGCGTGCAGCCGTGGAGTTCGGCGACCTGGCCCTGGTGTTCGGTGATCATGTCGAAGGCGGTCTTGGTCTGGATCAGCAGGGGTTGCTGGTTGAACGCCTTGAGCGCATGCAGCGCGTTGTGGCGCACATCGCGTTGCAAAAAGTCGTGGTTGGAGGACGCGCGCCAGCCTTCCATGAACTCGAAGACTTCGACGCCGCATTCTTCCAGAAAGGCGAACACCGGAGCGCCGTAGCCGGTCTGGGCGGCCTTGACGCTGGCGTCGTGGGCGGTGCGGCGGTCGATGAACATCTCGGTGCCGACCCCCGGCACCTTGAAAAAGTACGCGGTGTCGGCGCCTTGGACCTCGACGCGCCAGTTGGTATTGGAAATGCCGCCGCTAACTGGCTGGTAAGCGATCTGCCGACCACTCCAGGCGCCGACGCTGCGCACCGCGACCTCCAGTTGGCGCTCTGCGGCGTTGGCCGCTTGACCCAGTGTTTTCATGCTTGATCCCCCTGAACGTGGCGCAGCCAGCTTTCGAAGCGCGGGTCCTGAATGGCTTGGCGGCAGCGCAACAAGGTCCACTGTCCGACCTTGGAAAACTCCAGGCCGCGGCTCGACGTCGTGCCGGCCCACAGGCCCCATAACGTCCAGTACCAATCATCGATCAAGGCATACAGGCGGCAGCGGGCGTAATCCACCTCGAGGCACTGGCCGGCCCAGGCGGTGATCCCGGTACGCCATTGGCTTTCGAACGGATACAGCTCGTTGAGGGTGATCGCCACGTCGTACCAGGGATCGAAACAACCCCCCTGATCGAAGTCGACGAGCTGCAACGCGCCACCGGGGCCGATCATCACGTTACAGGCCACGCCGTCGCCATGCAGCGGCACGCGCGCCCCAGGCAGGCGTTGCAGCGCCTGCCACGCGAGGTCGATGCATGTGTCGATCCAGGTCAGGTCCGGCGGCAGCGATACGCCGTCACGCACACAAAACTGTCGCAGTTTTTGCAACTCGGCCATCGGCGAACGCTCGAAGTCCGGCACCGGGCCGCCATGCACGCGTTTCTTCAGGGCCCACAGCGCCTGTAGCCGCGGCGCCGAGGTCAGTTCATCAAGGCGTGCCCAGCGCCACTCTGGCGCGGGCAAGGCGTCGAACAGCAACACGCCGTTGGCCGCGTCGACGAGGATCAACGCCGGCGTTGCACCACTTTCGGCGGCGCATCGGCTGGCCTGGGCGCTGCGCTCGATATCGAGCAGCTCGGCCATGTCGGCGTGCAGCACCTTGGCGTAGTGGTTGCCCTTGGCGCTGCTGACCCGAAAACCCGCCCATTCGGTGGCCAGACGTATCGGTGAAGCCACCCCAGGCGTACCGGGGACGATCTGGATATCGGCAGGAAAGTCAGCTGCGCTCAGTGCATCGAGCAGCCGCGACTCGCACGATTGATGGGTCATGATCGCTCCTCAGCTGAATGATCCGGTTGCAGAGCAGGCACGGTACAGCAGCGCCGTCAGCATACGCAGGCCGTTGCGCATATCCTCGTCACGGGTGTACTCCGCTTCGTTATGGGACACGCCGTTGCTGCTGGGGATGAACACCAGGCAAGCGGGGTATTTGCGGTTCAGGCTGATGGCATCGTGGCCGGAAACGGTGATGCTGTTGCCGATCGGCAGGCCGAGTTCCTGACCGACGCGATAGGCCAGTTCGGCGAAGCCAGGGTGCAGTTGTGCCGGTTCACGCAGCACGCTGCTTTCGATTTCGAAGGCGGTGTTGGTCTTGAGCGCGATGGCTTCCAGCAAAGCCTGCAGGCGTTCACCCGCAGCGGCCAGCAGGGCGACGTCCCGCGAGCGGTACTCGATCAGCGCCGACACCTTCGAGGGCACCACATTGGGCGAATTCGGATAGATTTCCAGGCGCCCGACCGAGCTGTGCATCGCCAGGCCATGCAGCTCGGCTTCGGCGCGTACGGCAGTGATGGCGTGGGCGGCGGCCAGCAGGGCATCGCGACGGGCCGCCATCGGGGTCGGGCCCGTGTGGTTCTGTTCGCCGTCGAAGCGCACGCGGTTCTTCAATGCCGCCCAGGTTTCGCGCACCACACCGATAGCCAGGCCCTGGCTTTCAAGCTCGGGGCCTTGCTCGACATGGATCTCGACGTAACCGGCCACGGGCAGGTCGACCAGGTTGTCGCCCAGATAGCCGATGGCGCGCAGGGCGTCCTGCAGTGTCACGCCGTCACCATCGCGGCAGGCCCAGGCTTGTTCCAGGCCCATGGCGCCGGTGAACACACTGCTGCCGATCAGGCTGGGCTGGAAGCGAGCGCCTTCTTCATTGGTCCAGTTGACCACCGCCAGGTTGCAGGCCGGTGCCTCGCCGCGTTCGCGCATCTGCCGCGCCAGGCTGGCGATGGCCACTGCACCGCCCAGCACCCCGTAGATGCCATCGAAACGTCCGGCACTGGGCTGGCTGTCCAGGTGCGAGCCGCAGAGGATAAAAGGCGCCGCCGGGTCGAAGGTGATCAAGCCAAAAATATTACCCACTGCATCGACGCGCACTTCAAAACCGTGCGCGGTCAACCAGGCACAGAACAGGTCACGTACCTGACCGTCCTCGGCCGAGGCCGAGAGTCGATGCAAGCCGCCGGCGGGTGTAGCGCCGATGGCTGAACTCTGCCGAAACAGCGCCTCGAATGCTGCGAGGTCGGCTGCGCTCGGCAACAGCGGTTCAGGGGTAAAGGATTTCGACATTATCTTGCTCCAGGCGGGCCGCAAAATCGTCCGACAACGGGCGATTGGTGACCACGGTCGTAATCGCTGCAAACGGCAGCGTATTGATGAAGGTCCGATGCCCGAACTTGGCGTCGTCAGCCAGCACCACACTGCGCAGGCAGTGCTTGGCCAGGGTGCGACGCAGCAGTGCTTCGGGCTCTTCGTAATCCATGAAGCCGAGTGTCAGGTCCACCGCGCCAATTCCCATGAAGGCGATGTCGTAGTGAAACTGACGGGCGAATTCCAGGGTGTGGGCGCCGATCAGGGCGTTGTCGTTGCGACGCACATCCCCGGGGGCCACCAGCACCGCGTTATCGCTGTGCTGCGTGATCAGTTGGGCGATATCCAGCGAGTTGGTGATGATTTTCAACTGGCTGAAGCGGGTCAGTTGTTGCGCCAGGGCCAGGGTCGAGGTGCCGGTGTCGAGGAAGATCGCCATGCCTTCGCTGACCAGTTGTACGGCGCGCGTGGCCAGCTTGGCCTTGGCCTGGGTCTTGATGCGGGTGCGCACTTGCAGAGGCTGTTCTTCATTGGGCCGCGGCAAGATGGCGCCGCCATGAATACGCCGCAACTTGCCGGCTTCCTCGAGATACTTGAAGTCCCGGCGGATGGTCTCTTCGGAGACGAACATCGATTGAGCGAGGTCCGACGCTTTGACGCGTTGGTGCTGCGCCAGCAGGCGCATGATTTCGTCCAGGCGAGGCTGATTGAGCATGGGGCAAAGGTTCCGCTGCAAAGTGAAGCCGCCAGTGTACCGGCGCCGGCTGTGGCTCGGGGTGCGTGCTTGGCGCGGTAAACGCTGGAGCGTCGCCCACGTAGCTGCCAGCTCGGCCGATGCCGAGCGTGGGAGCGTGCTGGAAGGTGACGCCATGCTTGACCGGGACACAGGTACCTCTCACTCGAATCGTGGTGAAAGGGCAGTCATGAGCAAAGGGGTAAACCATCGGGCGGGCTTCGTTCGAGTCCGCTCCGAGTCTTGAAACTTACCGGGTCAGCACCGGAGGCAAATGCTGATCCCAGGGGGCAATGGCTTCAAAGGCGGCGCAAAATTGCAGCACATCGGCATCGGTAAAACGGCGGCCGACCACTTGCAGGCCGATGGGCAAGCCGCTCGGGCTGAAGCCGCAGGGCACGCTGGCTGCCGGGTTGCCGGTGATGTTGAAAGGGTAGGTAAAGGGCGTCCAGCATGCCCATGGCACCGCGCCGTCCTGGCCGGCATGGCCCGCCGGGGCCACGTCATCGGCGGCGAACGGCAGGATCGGCAGGGTCGGCAGCAACAGCAGGTCGAACGTGTTGAACAGCGCGTGGACCTGATTGGCGAAGGCGGCGCGCTGTTGCACGGCGTTGAGGTAGCCGGCCAGGTCGTAATCGGCCGAGCGTCTGATCAACTCGGCGAAGCCTGGGTCGAGTTGATCCATCTGGTTGACCAGCGCTTTGCCATAGGCGATGCCACGCCCGCCCACCCAGAGGGTTTCGAAGGTGGCCAGCGGGTCTTGCCAGTCCAGGGTGCGCGTGGTGATGGTCACGGGCAACGCCTGCGCTATCTGTTGCACGGCGGCTTCGACTGCCGAGGCGATCACTGGGTCGACCGGCGTCTCGAACAAGGTCGGGCAGTAGGCGATGCGCAGTGGCCGTAACGGTTGTTCGCAGCGCGCCAGATAGGATTCGGTGGGGGCTGGCAGGGCCTGGTGATCCAGTGGGTCGGGGCCGGACAGAATATCGAACAGCAAGGCGCTGTCCCGCACCGTGCGGGTGATGGGGCCCGCGTGGCTGAGCATCTCGGTGGCCGACCAAGGCCAGGTCGGAATCCGCCCCAACGAGCCTTTTAGTGCAAAGGCGCCGCAGAAGGCGCCGGGAATCCGTACCGAACCGCCGCCATCCGAACCCAGTGTCGCCGGCACCATGCGCGCCGTCACGGCAATGGCCGAACCGGAACTTGAACCGCCGCTGGTGAGTTGTGGATCCCACGGGTTGCGACCATTGCCGAACACCCGCGAGGTGCTTGCGCCGGTCCAGCCAAATTCGGTAGTGGCGGTTTTGCCAAGGATGATCGCGCCGGCGTCCTTGAGGCGCCGGATGATCGGCGCATCCTGCACGGGCACATTGTCGAGGCCGGTCAGCGAACCCTTGGTGGTGCGCAATCCGGCGGTGGAAAACAGATCCTTGATGCCGAAGGGCACGCCATGCAGCGGGCCGCGAGAATGGCCGGCAAGGGCTTCGGCGGTCATGACCCGGGCCTGCTCCAAGGCAGCGTCGGCATACACGTCGCCAAAGGCATTAAGTGTGGGATTGTGGGTTTCTATCGCCAGAAGACTGGATTCGACCAACTGCACGGGCGTCAGCCGACCCTCACGAATGCGCGCGGCTGCTTCGATGACGCTGGGCATGGATGAGGGGTGTTGATCCGTATTCATTGGCTATTCCGCAAGTTCTAGGTGAATGCTCGAGTGAATCCTTGGGCGTCGAGGCATTAAAGTCAGCGGAGAAAAAAGAGTCAAGTGGGTTTTGTTGGATTTGCTTGGTTTGTGGTTATTTGTTTTTTTTGGCGCCAGAAGGGTGCAGGAACAGCAGGTGTTCTTGTCGAAAAAGGGTGTCGCGCCCTCGAATGGGGCGGAGTATTTGCAAGTGTTTTGCGCCATCGGGACCTGCCTCTTCGCGAGCAAGCTAGGCTCCCGCAGCGTTGACCGATCTTGAGTCGTCAACCTGTGGGAGCAAGGCGTACCCGCCAAGCCTCAGCCCAGTCGATAGCGTTGCGGGCACGCTATGCGATGCTGCGGGCGCCTGCCTCGCACCGTTTCAGCCTCTCAGGCCAGTGACGTGGCGTTGCATCTCAATGATCCGCTGGTAGCTCGGCCATTGCGCGTCGGCGAAGTCCTTGATGCGAAGTACGTGGGAGAACTGCGGTGAGCTCTGCAGGGTCGTGGCCAGCGCCGCCCGGATCAGCACGATCTGTTCGGTGCTCAAGGAGAGGGAGCCGATCAGTGGCAATCCCGGTGCCGACGCCGTCCAGCCGAGGGTGCGGATCTGTGTGAGCCGCTCGGGATGTTCGTCAGCCAGATGCGCCCAGGTCACTGGGTCTATCGCGGCGATATCGGCCCGGCCGTCGCGCACGAACTCGACGCTGTTCACGTGCCCACCTGAGACCACTATTTCCCGAAAGAAATCGCCGTTTTCTGCCAAAGGCGCCACGGCGTGGCGCAAGGCGTTCATGCCGCTGTGGGAGTCCTCGCCGTTGATCACCGCGACGCTCCCACGCAGGTCGGCCAGTGTCTTGAAGGGGCTGTGTTCGGCGACGATCAGCCGGCTGCTGTACTCGCCATCGTTGAAGCCTTCGGCCCGGTAGCAAGGCAGCGCCAGCAAGCTGACCTTGCCCTGCAAGCGTGTCATCAGCGGATAGCCGCAGGTTTGCGACAACAGCAGATGCGGGTCCAGCCAATGCTCATCGATGTGGTTGAAATCGGGCTCGATGAGGGTGATGGGTTCGTTCCAGCCCAGTCCCTGGAGTGTCGTTGAAAAAGCTTCGAGAAAGGCGCTGTTTGCCTCGTGCAAAGGCGTCGTGATCCTGTACATGGGCAGCGAAACTTTCCAGTTGCTCATCAGGCGGCTGCTTCTACGGGGCGCTGTTCCATCGCCGGGTGCGCGGGGTCATCCACCGGACGCACCGCGTACTGGCGCAGCAACTGCAGATACCCGCCCGGCACATGGAAGTTGCCGTTGGCGCTGAGGAAGGTGTCGCGTTGCGCGCGATAAAACGCCGGCAGTGAATACCAGGGCACGTCCGGGCGGGCGTGGTGCACGGCATGCAAGTTATTGTTGAGGAACAGCAGGCGGGTGAACCAGCCGCCCTCGTTGATCACCGTGCGCTCGGGCACCATGGGTTGGGCTCGGTGTTCGTAGAACGAGCGCACCGAAGCCAGCGCCAGCGCGGGCCAGGTCACCGCCAGCAGGTAGTACCAGGCCGGGATGCCGGCGAAGCGTTGGATGGCATAAAGCATGGCCACGCAGAGCAATCCGTGGCCCAACCACATGGGCGCGCGGCGCCAGTTGCCGCCGATGATGGCCTGTGATTCGCTGATCAGCAGCGCCAGTACGCCCCACGGCGGGCCGAGCAGCAGGCGGCCGAGGAAGGTCTTGCGAATGCGCAGCAGGCGGCGCTTGAACGGCCCGGCCTGGGCCCAGTGAGCCTGGGAAATATAGGTACTCTCCGGATCGATATCCGGCAGGGTCAGGCTGCTATCGGTGTGGTGCAGCAGGTGCGAGTCGCGGTACAGCGCGTACGGATACCACACCGACAGCGGCGCGTAGCCGAACAGCGCGTTCAGCCATGCCTGGCGAGTCGGGTGGCCGTGAATCAACTCGTGCTGCAGGGACATGAACCACGCCACCCAGACGGCCAGCAGCACGGTGGTGATCGGCAGGTTCAACAGCTGCGCGCGGTAGGCCAGGAGGATGCCAGTCCAGCCGCTGTAGACGGCGATGACGACGATCCAGGTCGGCCATTCACCGGGGTACAGGCGCGAGGGATGGGCGGGGCGGTGGTTATTGATCATGGCGGCACTGCGTTATGGAAAGGCTACCGGACAAGGCTGGCTTAGATCATAAGGCTATGAGTTTTTGTGCGCCTAGACTGAATCGGAATTTGGTTATAGCTGCTGGTCGTGATTGGCCGCAGGGTAGTCGCGCTGCAACTGATCGCGCTCCGGGAGCCGGATCGAGATCCTGCTGCCGGGGCGCAATGCGTGCAAGTTCAAGCTAGGCCATGGCCGGCGCTGCTACCGGCTTCACCTCTCGACGCGCCAACACCCAATAAAATGCCCCACCCAAAAAGCACCCGGTAAACCAGGCAAAATTGGCAACCGGCTTGAACCACGGAATAAACGTAAACACAATCCCGATCACCGTCGCCGCGATCAGCGCCTTGATCGCCGTCGGGTTGAAGCCTTGGGTGTACCAATACCGCCCGGTCGGCGAATCATCGAACAGCGCATCCACATCGATCTGCTGTTTTTTCACCACGTAATAGTCCACCAGCAGAATCCCGAACAGCGGGCCGATAAAGGCCGCCAGCACGTCCAGGGTGTAGTGGATCACCTCGGGGTTGTTGAACAGATTCCAGGGCGTGATGAAGATCGAGGCCACCGCCGCGATCATCCCGCCGGCGCGCCAGCTGATCTTGCTCGGCGCGCAGTTGGCAAAGTCGAAGGCCGGGGAGACGAAGTTGGCGACGATGTTGATGCCGATGGTGGCGGTGACGAAAGCAAAGGCGCCGAGCAGCACCGCGACGCTGTTATCGATCCGGGCGACGGTGGCGATAGGGTCGTGGAGCATTTCGCCGAACACCGGCAGGGTGCCCGAGACGATCACTACGGTCACCAGGGAGAACGCCAAAAAGTTCACCGGTAAGCCCCAGAAGTTGCCGCGCTTGACGTCGGCCATGCTGCGGGCATAGCGGCTGAAGTCGCCGAAGTTGAGGGTCGGGCCCGAGAAGTAGGAGACCACCAGGGCGGTAGCCATGATGACTTGGCCGAAGGCTTCCCAACCGCCCAGGGATTTTTCCGAGAGGGTGAAGCTGATGTGGCTCCAGCCGGCCTTCCAGACGATCCAGCCCGCCAGCAGAAACATGACCGCGTAGACCACCGGGCCAGCCCAGTCGATAAAGCGGCGGATCGAGTTCATCCCAGTCCAGAACACCGCTGCCTGCACCACCCAGAGCACCAGAAAGCCCATCCAGCCCAGGTACGACAGCCCGGCAAAGGACACCTCGGCGTACTGCTGCATCGAAGGGAAGAAGCGCAGCACCACGATGATCAGCGCGCTGGACGCCAGGTACGTTTGCACACCGTACCAGGCCACGGCGATCAGCCCGCGAATCACCGCAGGGATATTGGCGCCGAGCACGCCGAACGTAAGGCGGCAGATCACCGGATACGGCACCGCAGCCTGTTGGCTGGGTTTGGCCAGCAGATTGGCGACCACCTGGATGATGCAGATGCCGGCGATCAGGGCGATCAGTACCTGCCAGCTGGCGAGGCCGAGGGCGAACAGGCTGGCGGCGAATACGTAACCGCCGACGCTGTGCACGTCACTCATCCAGAAGGCGAAGATGTTGTACCAGTTCCAGTCCTGCTGCACCGGGCCGAGGTCTTCGTTGTACAAGCGCGGGCTGTAGCCCTTGGGAAGCTGTGGATTCATCGTACGCACTCTCCTGGATGGATGCCGCCCCGCGCATTGCATACGGACGGAGGCTTTGTTGTATACGATGCTTTACGCAGGATGCGTGCCATTTGTAGGCGAGCCGGTGCGAGGGTTGATGCAGAACGGTTTTTTCGTCGGTTAATATCACTTGGCTATTCCATGAAACTAGGGTTTCGCCCCGTATAAGTGCGCCCACGCGCAGCGCTGGTGCACTGGATTCTAGTGATGGCAAATAGGATTGAAGTTGTATACGATCAGCGCAACAGCACGCCTCAGTGAACCTATGAACGCCCATCTGTTTCCCATCGATCCCGCCCCCAGCCGTGGCAGCCAGAGCCGCGACGAGCACATCTACCAGGAGATCCTCGACGCCATCGTCGAGCATCGCCTGTTGCCCGGTGTGCGGCTGCCGGAAGACGCCCTTGCCGAGGCCTTCAACGTCAGCCGCACGGGCATTCGCAAGGTGCTGCAACGCCTGGCGCTGGAGCGCATGGTGACGCTGCGCCTGCATCGCGGTGCAGAAGTGGCGCAGCCCAGCGCCAAGGAGGCTCAGGATGTGTTTGCCGCACGCCAGCTGATCGAGCCGGCGGTGATGCCCGCCGTGGTCGCCAATGCCGACGCCGCGCAACTCAAGCAACTGCGCGCGCTGGTGGATGAGGAACACCAGGCGCAACGCCAAGGGCTGCAAAGCCGGGCGATCCAGTTGTCGGCGCGTTTTCATGTGCAGCTGGTGGCGCTGGCCGACAATCAGGTGTTCAGCGAGCAGGTCGCCAGCCTGACCACCCGTTCGTCCCTGATCATCGCCGTCTACGGCTCGCGGCGCAGCGTCGGGTGCGACTGTGGCGATCATCTGGAACTGGTCGAGTTGCTGGAGCGCGGCGACGCCAGCGCGGCGGCGCAGTGGATGGGTGAGCACCTGACCAGCATCCGCGCCAGCTTGCACATCGACCCGAAAACCCCGGCCGAGCCGGATTTCAAAAGCCTTTTCAAACGTTGACTCACCGCTCGGGCCGCCCATGAAAATTCAGGTCATCAACCCCAACACCAGCCGCAGCATGACCACCAGTATCGGCCGCGCCGCCATGGCCGTGGCGCGGCCTGAAACTGAAATCATCGCGTGCTGCCCGCAAGACGGCCCGGCCTCCATCGAAGGGCATTTCGACGAAGCCATCGCTGCGGTCGGCGTGCTGGAGGAGGTGCGCAAAGGCGTGGCGGCGGGTATCGATGCCCACGTGATCGCCTGCTTCGGCGACCCCGGCCTGTTGGCTGCCAGAGAGCTGGCGCGCGGCCCGGTGATCGGCATCGCCGAAGCAGCGTTCCATGTCGCCAGCCTGATCTGCACGCGCTTTGCCGTGGTGACGACCCTGACGCGCACGCGGATCATCGCCGAGCACCTGCTGCGCAATTACGGCATGACCGAGCACTGCACGTCGGTGCGCTGTGTCGATATCGCGGTGCTGGAACTCGAAGCGTTGGGCGAGGACCTACTGGTCGAGCGCATTGCCGAACAGGCCCTGCTGGTGCGGGATCAAGAAGGGGCGGGGGCGATCGTGCTGGGCTGCGGCGGCATGGCCGATCTGCCGGCGCGGGTGAGTGAGCGCGTCGGATTACCGGTGATCGATGGCGTGGCCGCTGCGGTCAAATTGGCCGAGATGTTGGTCGAGTTGGGGTTGCGGACCAGCAAACATGGCGATCTGGCGTATCCGCTGGCCAAAGGCTTCGCCGGGCGCTTTGGTCACTTTGGTCTGTAGCGAAGTCAGTCGCAGCCACGGATCAATCAGTCGAAGCCATACAGCCGCGCTGGATTGTCGACCAGCACGGCGTCGCGCGCGGCTTCACTGCCCGTCCATTCCCCGAGTAATTCCAGCAAGCGCGCATCATCCGGCGCATGGGCTTCGGTCACGTGCGGCCAGTCGCTGCCCCATACGAGCCGCTGGGGCGCGCACTGCGCAAAGGCCTTGGCGATCAGCGAGGCGTCGGGATAATCCGGGCCGCCGATCGCGGTATTCAGGTAGGCGCCACTGAGCTTGACCCAGGCCCGATCAGCCTCGATCAAACCGGCGATGAATCTGAATGCCGGATGGCTGGCGGCGCTGCCCGGCGGCAGGCGGCCGAGGTGATCGAACACGATCGGCACCGGAAGATTCGCCAGTAACGCCTGCTGGTCGAGGATTTGCTCGGCGGCCATGTGGATCTGTATGTGCCAGCCCCATTGGGCGACGCGCGCTGCCAGCGCGGCGATATCCTCGACGTGCACCACCTGGTCGGCCGCCTTCCACAGGCTGAAGCGCAGGCCGCGCACGCCGCCTTCGTGCAGGCTCTGGAGCTCATCGTCACTGATCGAAGGCGCGACCACCGCGATACCCCGGCCCTGGCCGGTCAACTGATGGAGGGCATCGAGCAGGCAGCGGTTATCAGTGCCGTAGAGTTTCGACTGCACGATGACCGCTCGTTGCAGACCCAGATGCTGCTGCACCCGGCGATAGTCATCCAGGGTGCGGCCGCCACTGCCCGTCGGTGACGGGGCAAAGCGTGGATCGTTGATATGCAGATGCGCGTCGCAGGCGTTTGCCGGCATTGGCCAGTGGATCGTGGTCATCACTGTGTTCCCGTTTGAAAGCCTTAGACCAACAGCAGTAACGCTGCACCATAGGCAAACGCCGCCACCAGAAAAGTCACGAAGGTGAAGCCCAGCACCCGCTGCACGCCGACCCCGGCCATGGCGACCACCGGCGCGGCCCAGAACGGCTGCATCATGTTCGACACCTGCTCGCCCATGGCCACGGCCATGGTAGTGGCTGGCAACGAGGCGTGCAGGGTCATGGCCGCCGGGATCGCGAACGGCCCTTGCACGGCCCAGTGCCCGCCACCGCTGGGGATCAAGAAAGTCACCAGCAACGAGCACACGTAGCTCCAGAACGGCAGGGTGTGCGCGGTGGAGATCGCCACGAAGCCTTTGGCGATCACCCCCGGCAGCCCGGTGGCTTCCATCATGCCCATGATGCCGCCGTACAGCGGGTATTGCAGGAGCATCGAGCCGCTTTGCCGCGCCGCGCCCTTGACCGCGTCGGCATAGGCCAGCGGGTAGCCATGCAGCAGCACGCCAGCGGTGAACATCACGGTGATCACGCCATTGACGCCCGACAGCTGCACATGGCCGAACCACGACGCGGCGATCACGCCGATGCCCAGCGCGCCCATGAGCAGGCTGCCCAGTGGCGAGTATTCGAGGAACTGCGCGAAGCTGCGCGGCCCTTGGGGTTTGACGCTAGGGACAGGGTCGGGATAGCGGCTGGTGTCTAGCACCACAGCGTCTTCGTCACGCGGGCGCAGGGCGGCGAGCACGAAGGGCATGATCACCAGCAGCGCCAGGGTCGGCACCATGTTGAACGCGGTGAATACCATCTCGTTGATGCTCAGCACCTGGCCGCTGACCTTCTCCACGACGTTCATCGGGTTGCCGGGGCTGGTTTGCGCCAGCACGATGGAGCTCGACAGGCCGCCTGCCCAGACCACCCAGCCGGAGAACCCGGCCGCCACCAGCCAGGCGAAGTCGACGCGCATGCGCTTGGCGATTTCCCGGGCGAGCAGGGCGCTGAGCACCAGACCGAAGCCCCAGTTGAAGAACGAGGTGATGGCCACACAGAGGAAGATCATCGCCCCTGCCTGTGCTGGTGTGCGTGCAAACGCAATCACCCGAGTGAAGAAGCGCTGCACCACCGGCGCATGGGCCATGGCGTTGCCCAGTACCAGCACCAGGGTGATCTGCAGGGCAAAGGTGAAGATGTTGAAGAAGCCCTTGTACCAGCCGCTGAGCAGGGCATCGAGGCTGAAGTTAGGCGCTACCATCCAGGCCACGGCGGCGACCACGAAGGTGATGAACATGGCAAGCACGAAGGGGTCGGGGATGGTCCGCTCAAACAGCGCGATGGTGCTTTCGGTAAAGCGTGTGCGCAAGGTTCGATGGCCTCCAGAGAGGCCCAAGGGGGCGGTGCTGTGCATAGGGTTATCCCTTTTATTGTGTTTGTGAGGGCAAGCCAGGTCGCCCTGGCGGTGACAGCATTGGATCGGACGAGGGGTGAATCAGAGCAGCGCGCCGTTAGCCCGCAGCACGTCGATCTGTTCGGCATTGAAGCCGTATTCGGCCATCACCCGATCCGAGTCGGCGCCGAACACCGGCGCGGCAAACGGCTTTGGCCCAGGGGTGCGACCGAAGTCGATGGCCCGGGTGAAGCCTCGATAACGGCCCACCACCGGATGCTCGAACTCGCCGATCAGCTCTTCGGCCAGGCACTGTGGGTCGTCGAACATGTCGTCGACCCGGCGCGCGGCGGCACAGGGTACCGCCTCGCCGAAGACCTGCTCCCATTCCAGGGCGCTGTGTTGCTGCAGAGCCTCGTGCAACTGCGGGACGATCACCTGATGCTGTTCAGCACGCTTGCGCACCGTGTCGAAGCGCTCGTCGGACGCAAGGTGCGCCAGGCCGGTTTTCTCGCACAGCGCCTTCCAGAAGTGCGGCGTGTTGGCCGACAGGTACAGGTGGCCTTCGCGGGTCGGATGAATACCGGTGATGCCCCCCGAGCGCATGTCTCGGTCGAGCTCGCGGGGTTCGTCGTCGGCCCACACCAGCCGCGCCGATTGCATCGCCAAGGCACTGCGCAGTAACGATACGCCGACTTCCTGGCCCAGCCCGGTGCGCTCGCGCTCGTACAAGGCCGAGGCTACGCCGCTGGCGACCATCGCTGCCGCATAGTAATCCACCACCGAGCCGTACAGCACTTCGGGCGCGCCGCCAGGCTTGGCCTGGGCCACGCACATGCCGGTCATGGTCTGCAGCACCTGGTCGTAGCCGGCCTTGGCCTTGAGCGGGCCTTTTTCGCCATAGCCGGTGACCGCGCAATAGATCAGCCGTGGGTTGAGGGTCTGCAACTCGGCATAACCGATGCCTAGCCGCTGGGGCACGCCGGGGCGAAAATTGTGCACCAGCACGTCGGCTTCGCGCACCAGGGTCAGCAACGCCTGCAGACCGCCGGCGGTCTTGAGGTCCAGCGCGACGCCGTCCTTGCTGCGGTTGACGCCCAAAAAGGCACGGCTTTCGCTGCTCAGGGTCGACGGGTATTTACGCAGATTGTCGCCACTGGGCGGCTCGACCTTGATCACCCGGGCGCCTTGGTCGGCCAGCAGCGAGCAGCCATAGGGGCCGGCGATGTAGGCGCTGAGGTCAAGAACGGTGATGCCGGCCAGAGGGCCGGATGCGGGTTGAACAGCAGAAGGCATGGAGATTCTCCGATCTTGTTATCCGCGCTTCAACGGGTGGTCGCGGCGCTACGTCGGTTCATTCTGTGAGGGGCAATAGGGAATTAAAAACGTTTTTTAGTGGTTTGAGAGTCCATAAAAAATGGACTTATTTTGTCGTTGACTCGGCGAACAGCACCTCGCAGAACACCTCGATCAAGCGCTCCTTGGCTGAATTGCGTTTCCACACCAGCCCGATCGGGCGATGCAGGCCAGTGCCGGGCAGGGCGATCTGTGCCAGACCATCGAGCTGGCCATGCAGCGGCCGCCATTGCGGCACCAGCGACACGCCCAGTTGCCCGCGGACCATGGCAGCAATGGCGTCCAGTGTGTCGATCTCGAAGCGTTCGCGGGGCTGGATGCCGTTCTGCAACAGGTAACGGTCGGCCATCACCCCGCCCCAGGAACTGCGGTGATAACGAATGAACGGCTCGCTGCGCAGCACCTCATGGGCGGCCTGTTGCGCCAGTGCCTGCGGGGCCAGCACCACGAACGGTTCATTGCGCAGCGGCCGCCAGATGAACTCCTTGGGCAGGTCGAATTGCGGCAGCACCAAGAGGGCGATATCGATGTCGCCCGCCAGCACCTTGCGGTACAGCTCGGTCGAGACCGCAGGCTCGACATGCGGGTGCAGGTGCTCGTAGTTGTCGATCAGATTCGCCAGCACGCCGGGCACCACATAGGCCATGGCCGAACTGATGCAGCCAATGCGCAGCTCGCCGACCACGCTGTCCAACGCGGCGATGGCGCGCAGGTCGCGGGTGCGCTGCAGCAGGTCGGCGGCCGGACCGAGCAGCGCGGCGCCGGCGGCGGTGAGCTGCATGGTGCGTCCGGCGCGGCTGAGCAAGGTCTGCCCGACTTCGTGCTCCAGCGCCTTGACGCGCTGGGCCACCGCGGTGGGGGTGAGGTTTAGCTTGCGCGCGGCGGCAGCGGTGGAGCCGAGCTGCGCTACGTGCAGGAAGCTGTCGAGATAGCGTGTGTCCATAGTGAATAAATTCTGGATTCTGAACCTAGAGATAAGCACTTTAACTAACTTTTAACCTTTTGCACTATGGCCCCTGCCACCGGAGCCACCTCCGGGGTTTCCAATAACAATGCCGGGTATGGGAGCGCAATGCCCATCGCCAGGCGCGGTGCACGCTGGCTTCAGCCCGCACCGTCGAAAACACAGGTGCCCCATGCGCAGTAAATTGTTCGTCCCGGGCTCACGCCCCGAGCTGTTCCCCAAGGCCATGGCCTCGGCCGCCGATGGCATCAGCTTCGATCTCGAAGACGCCGTGGCCGAAAGCGCCAAGGCCGATGCTCGGGCGCAACTGGCCAGCTACCTGAGCCAGCCGCCGAGTGCGAGCAAGCAACTGCTGGTACGCATCAACGCGCAAGACTCGATCCACTACCTGGCCGACCTCAAGGCGCTGGTCGCCACTCATGTGCAGATCATCAATCTGCCCAAGGCCGAAGACCCCGAGCAGATCCTGCGCCTGGCCGACACCTTGCAGCAGCTTGAACAGCGCGCCGGGCGCCGGGTACCGCTGACTATCCTGGCCAATATCGAATCGCCCCGTGGCCTGCGCCAGGCCGCCGCCATCGCTGCCGCGCATCCGCGGGTCATGGGCTTGCAACTGGGCTTTGCTGATCTGCTGGAACCGCTGGGTATCGATCGGCATGCGGTCAACGTCATTCAGCAGATCCAGCTCAGCGTGCGTCTGGCCGCCGGTGAGGCCGGGGTAGCTGCCTATGACGCAGCCTATGCAGCCATCAACCGCCCCGAGGGCTATCGCGACGAAGCGGTTTACGCCCGACGCCTGGGATTTGCCGGCAAGTCGTGCATTCATCCTTCACAAATCGCCCTGGCCAATGAAGCCTTCGTGCCCAATCGAGATGAAATCGCCAAGGCGCAGCGCATCGTTGCCGCTGCGGGTGACGCTGCGCGTGCGGGGGTGGGGGCCTACCAGGTCGATGGCCAGATGGTCGATGCGCCGTTCGTGCGCCGCGCCGAGATGCTCCTGGCCCAAGCGCGACAGGCGGGGCTGCTGACGCACTGAAACGCTGCCGACACCTTCTACAACAATAAGATGAGGTTCCCATGCATAACGTCGACACCCTGGCCGCCGCGCCACCGCAGGCGTCGCTGTTCGAGCGGCTGATGAATATCCGCATCAGCTTCATTCCGGTGCCGGTCTACCTGGTGCTAGTCGCCCTGGTGGTCGGTCTGCTGATCGAGCATGAACTCAAGCCCGATCTGCCGACCATGATCGCCATCATCGGCTTGGGTGGCGCCACCTGCGGCGAGCTCGGCAAGCGCCTGCCGTTTATCGGCAAGATCGGCGGCGCGGCCATCGTCTCGGCGTTCCTGCCCTCATACCTCGTGAGCCTGGGCTGGGTGCCGCAAGAGATCATCGCGCCGGTAACGTCCTTTACCAAACAGAGCAACTTCATCTACCTGTTCGTCTCGGCGGTGGTGGTGGGCAGCATTTTCACCATGGACCGCAACCTCATCGTCAAAGGCTTCGCGAAGATTTTCGTGCCGTTGCTGCTGGGTTCGGTGCTGGCCCTGATCGCCGGTGTCGCGGTTGGGCTGTTGTGTGGATTGCCGTTGCGCCAGGTATTGTTTTTCGTGATCGTGCCGGTCATGGGTGGCGGGCTCGGCGAGGGCGCGATTCCGCTATCGGTCGGCTACGGCGAAATCCTCGGCATGGACTCGGGCAAGATTCTCGCGCAGTTGCTGCCGATCATTTTGCTCGGCAACCTGTGTGCGATCCTCGCCTGCGGTGCGCTGGACCTTTTGGGCAAGCGCTATCCCTCGCTGACCGGGAACGGCCGCTTGCAGATGGCCGAGATCTCGGATGACGCGGTTGCCGACCAACCGGTGAAAATCCAGTTCGACGGCCAGACCATCAACCAAGTGATCGCCGCCGGCATGTGTGCCATCACCCTCTACCTGGCCGGTGTGCTGCTGCATGCGCTGTTCGGCCTGCCGGGGCCGGTGTGCATGTTGTTTTTGGCGGTGCTGCTGAAGCTGGCCAACGTGATTCCGGCACGGCTGGAAACCGGTGCGCGGTTGTTGTTTCAGTTCTTCACCACGTGCGTGACCTATCCGCTGCTGTTCGCCAACTCGATTGCCGTGACGCACTGGAGCGAGCTGACGGCCGCACTGCATATCGGCAATGTGCTGACCATTGCGACCACGGTGTTGACCTTGGTGCTGACGGGGTTGGTGGTGGCGCGACGGTTGAACCTGTATCCGATCGATACGGCGATTGTGAATGGCTGCCACAGCGGGTTGGGCGGGACGGGGGATATCGCGATTTTGACGGCGGCGAACCGGATGCAGCTGCTGCCGTATGCGCAGATATCGACGCGGATCGGGGGGGCGATCACGGTGATGGGGGCGTTGTTGATTTTGGCGAATATGGGGCCGGTGGGGTGAGGTCGGGCAGACCGTCTATCACATCGCGGGCCCCCATCCCCAGCACACCCCAAGACTGAACTAGCCTGAATCACCCGCCCACCGTTCGCCTCCACCCCTATCAGAGCACCGTGCGGGAAGGAGACCCGCATGGCTATCTACAACGTAAAAGACTACGGCGCCAAAGGCGACGGCAGCACCGACGACACGGCGGCCATCCAGGCGGCCATCGATGCAGCGGCGGCAGACGGTGGTGGGCAGGTGTATCTGTCCAGCGGCACCTACACGCTCAGTTCCACCGCCGCAGGCAGTGTCTTGCAGCTCAAGGACTTCACCTCGCTGACCGGCGACGGCATCGGCCAGACGGTGCTCAAACTGGCCGACGGCTCGACCGGGGCGACCTCGGTGGTGCGCGGTGACGGTGATTCCATTGGCGCGAGCAGCTTGACCATCGACGGCAATCGGGCCGGCAACAGCGGTACGGTGCAGGGTTGGGTCAGTGGCACCAGCGACGACGTCACCCTGAGCGCCGTAGAAGTGGTCAACGCCAGTGGCGATGGTTTCAACCTGCGCAGCGTGGGGCATCAATTCAGCGTGAGCGACAGCGTTGCGCGGTTCAATGGTATTGCCGGGTTCCACGCCGACGGCCAGGCCAATAGCTACATCCATGATTCGCTGGCCCAGAGTAACGGGGACGCAGGCTTCGACCTCGGCGGTGAACTGACGGTACTCGACAGCGACGCCCTCACCAATGGCAACGACGGCTTCGTGCTGCGCGAAGGCGACAGCAGCAGTGCCGGCACCAGCCGTATCGTGATCGATGGCGGCAGCGCCGCGGGCAACAACGGTAACGGTGTCGACGCAGTGCTGGTCCATGGTTTTCAGATCAGCGCGATGGACCTGCACAGCAACCTCTACAACGGCATCCTCAGCGATGCCAGCAGCGACGGGGTCATCACTCAGAACCACGTGTTCGGCAACGACTACGACGAGTTTTCGTATTCCGAAATCGACATCAGCGGCTGGACCGGCAGCCCCGCCACCACGGCGAACAACGTGTCGGCCACCCACAATGTGGTGACGGGCGGGCACAACAGCTATTACGGCATCACCGTGGGGATCGACACGGGCGACTACAACACCGTCGCCGACAACATCGTCAGCCAGACGGTCCTGCCGATCGTGGTGGTCGGCGAGCACAGCGTCAAAAGCAACAATGTCGCGTTCGTGCGCCTGTATGGCACCGATCACGCCGACGTCATGAACGGCAGCGTGGCACGCGACCAACTCGTCGCCGGTGATGGCAACGATACGCTCAATGCCAGCGCGGGCGCCGATGTGCTCGATGGCGGCGGCGGCGTGGATCGGCTGACCACCGGTGCTGGCGCCGATGTGGTGCGCTTCGACACCCTGGCCGACAGCTACCGCGATGCGGCCCATAGCTACGCCGACCGCATCACTGACTTTGACGCCACCAGCGATCGCCTGGACCTCTGCGCCTTGGGTTTCAGCACGTTGGGCAACGGCCATGGCGACACGCTGCTGCTGAGTTACAACGCGGCGCTGGATCGTACCTACCTCAAGCATCTGGATGCGGACGCGGCGGGCAATCGTTTCGAGGCGGTGCTGCTCGGCGACCACCGCGACTTTACCGTGGCCAATCTGCAGCAGCTCGGTGAAGGCACGGCGGCAGCCGATTCGCTGAGCGGCTCGGCACTCGCCGACTCCCTCTACGGCGGCGGTGCACGCGACACGCTGTACGGCCTGGGCGGCGACGACAGGTTGTTTGGCGACGGCGGTGGCGACCGCCTGGAGGGTGGCGCGGGGGCCGATACTTTTGTCTATCGCGAGTTGAGCGACAGCCTGCGATCGAATGCAGCCGGCGGTACTGCGGGGCGGGACATGGTGATGGACTTTGACGCCAGCCTGGGCGATCAGCTCGACGTTTCAGCGCTGGGCTTCACCGGTCTGAGCGACGGTCATGGGCATACGCTCAAGGTCAGCGTCAGTGCCGATGGCGAGCAGACAGTGCTCAAGTCGCTGGAGCAAAATGCCCAGGGGAAGCATTTCGAGATACTGCTGGCGGGGGATCATCAGTTCGAGCTGTCCCAGGACAGCATTCTCTTCGCCCAGCCCTTGGGCAACACCCCCAGCGTGCTGCCGAGCTGGCTCGATCACAATGTTTACGGCACTGGCGGCGCCGATACCCTGATTGGCGATTCGACCGACAACTGGATCCGCGGCGGTGATGGCAATGACCGGCTCAGCGGCGGCGTCGGCGACGATACGTTGGTCGGCGGTGGCGGCGCGGATGTGATGAACGGCGACACGGGCAACGATACCTTTGCCTATACGAACGTCAGCGACAGCTTTCGCCAGGGCAGCTCGGTGTTCGCCGACACCATCAACGGCTTCTCGGTTTACAACGACCGGCTGGATTTCTCGGCGTTGGGCTATACCGGGCTGGGGGATGGGCATGGGGAGACGTTGAAATTGGTGCAGGACTCTGGCCGGACGTTTTTGCGCGATCTGGATGCGGATGGGCAGGGGCGCTTGTTCGAGGTGCGGTTGGCGGGAGATTTGAAGGCGCATCTGACGGCGGATAATTTTGTCTTTGCTGAGGCGGCGCAGGTCGAGCCGTTGCAGTTGTTGGGGGTGACGCACGGGGTTGGTGACGTGGCGTGAATGAGCATGTCCATTGATGGTGCTCACTGTTTTTTATCCGCAGGGCGGTGAAACGATTTCGCTGCCTTGACCTTAAGTTGCATACAACCTATGGTTTGATTCACGTCTAAAGCAATAAAAAACCGGATTTAACCGGAAGGTTGTATACGATGCCTGCTTCGCACCTTACCCTCGTTCCCAGCGATGATCCCTATTCTCTGATCAAGCAAGCCATCAGCGACGCCCGTTATGTGCCCGGCGAATTCCTCCGTGAATCGCGCATCGCCGAAGACTTGGGCGTCAGCCGCACCCCGGTGCGCGAAGCCATCCGCCGCCTCGAAGCCGAAGGCTGGCTTGAAGTCTTGCCCAACCGCGGCGCGAGGGTCCGGCGTTGGTCGACCCGCGATGTCGAGGAAATTTTCGAAGCCCGCCTGTTGATCGAACCCTACCTGGTCGGCCAGGCCGCATTGCGTGTCACGCCGGAGCAGATCGCCGAACTCGATGAGCTGGCCGAGCGCACCCGCGTGATCGCCAGCCGGGGCCTGGATGCCGAGCCCACCGACAGCTGGTTCGACACTAACAAGCGCTTTCACGACATCCTCACCGCCGCCGCAGGCAACAGCCGCTTGGCGCAGTCGCTGCAATCGATGAAGGAGGTGCCGCTGATCAAGTGGACCTATGCCAGCTACCGCGATACCGACCGCGAGCGCAGTGCGGGGCAGCACATCGAGATCGTGCAGGCGGTGAGGGCGAGAAATCCGGCCTGGGCCGAGGCGGCGATGCGCTGTCACATTCTCGCGGCGCAGACCTCGCTGTTGGCCAGACTCGACCACGCTTTGATCGATCAGACCCCTGACTAAAAACGTGCGGGCGCGCGGTTGTATCGCCTATCAGTACTGCGCCGAAAAGGACCGGCATCGGCTGCCCCTCAGTGGGACACAACAACAATAAGAACGGCAGGAGACTGCATCATGACAAGCACGGTAAATGCAGGTGCGCGGCTGGATCGGCTACCCACGTCGAGCTTCCATCGGCGCATTCTCTGGTTGATCGGTGGGGGCATGTTCCTCGACTCTTTCGATCTGTATCTGGCGGGCGGGGTGCTCGGCGAGCTGGCGCGCAGCGGGTGGTCGTCGTTGCTGCTCAACGCGGCGTTTTTGTCGTCGACCTTCATCGGCATGCTGATCGGTGCCATCGCCGCCGGTATCCTGGGCGACGCCAAAGGGCGCAAGTTCACCTATCAGTTCAACCTGGCGATTTTCGGCCTCGCGTCCCTGGCCGGTGCTTTCGCGCCGAACATGGAGTGGTTGATCGCGTGCCGCTTCATCATGGGCCTCGGGCTGGGCGCTGAGATTGTCGTCGGCTACGGCTCGATCGGCGAGTTCATCCCGCCGGCGGTGCGGGGTAAATGGTCGGCGTATCTGTCGCTGATCACTAACGCGGGGCTGTTCTTTTCGACCTTCATTGGTTTCCTGCTGATCCCGACCCTCGGTTGGCGCGCGATGTTCGCTATCGTCGGGATCGGTGCGCTGGTGATCTGGGTGCTGCGCAAAAAGATGCCCGAGTCGCCGCGCTGGCTGGAGTCCAAGGGGCGCTTGAGTGAGGCCAACGCGATCCTCGAAGAGATAGAAGCCGAGACGGCCCAGGGTCGCGCCTTGCCGCCGATCACCGAGAACTATGTCGCGCCAGTGCGCAAGACGCGGATGAGCGAGTTGTTCGGGCGGGCGTTGCGGCGCCGGACCTGGATCGCCATCTGCATTCAGGTGGCGATCAATATCGTCATCTATGGCTTTATCGTCTGGGTGCCGACCTTCCTGCTGCACCAGGGTATCGACCTCAAGGCCTCGCTGGGCTACACCGCGCTGATGTCTTTGGGTGGGCCGGCAGGCGCCTTGGTCGGAGCGCTGTTGGCCGATCGCATCGGGCGCAAGAACGGCATCATCGTCATCTCCATCGCGGCTGCGGTGGTGGGCTGGTTCTACGGCCAGTCCACCAGTATCAGCATGGCCGTGAGTCTGGGCTTCGTGCTGTTCACCTTGACCTATCTGCTGGTTGCGTTGGGCATCGCCACCTATATTCCGGAATTGTTCGCCACCGAAAATCGGATGCGCGGCAGTGGTGTGGCCGGCGCGGCGGGGCGTATTGCTGGCATCGTGGCGCCGCAGATCGTGGTTGCCGTGTATGCGCTGGGCAATATCGAAAACGTGCTGCTGGTGATCATCAGCGCCTTGCTGGTCATGGCCGTGGTGCTGTTTTTCTTCGGCGTTGAAACCAATCGTCGATCCCTTGAAGACATTGCGGTGCAGGTGCCTGAGCGGACTCGCGTCGAGCGCGCACTGGGCGTCACCAAAGACCTTCATCACTGAGTGAGATCTGTCATGAGTTCATCCTTGAGAAAGCAATTGAAAGCCAAGCTGGCCGGCGACGAGTTGGTAGTCGCACCGGGCGTGTTCGATCTGATTTCGGTGCGCATGGCCGACAGCCTTGGCTTCGACTGCCTGTACATGACCGGCTTCGGCACGGTGGCGTCCTATCTGGGCGAAGCCGATGCGGGCCTCGCCACTTACACCGACATGCTCAACCGGGTGACGGCGTTCTGCGCGGCCAGCCGTACGCCGATCATCTGCGATGCCGATACCGGTTATGGCGGGCTGTTGAACGTCGCTCATACCGTACGCGGCTATGAGCGGGCAGGGGCGGCGGGCATCCAGCTCGAGGACCAGGAATTTCCGAAAAAATGCGGCCATACGCCGGGGCGCCGAGTGATCGCCCAGAGCGATATGGTGCAGAAGATTCGCGTCGCGGTCGAAGCGCGGCAAGACCCGGACATGTTGATCGTCGCGCGTACCGATGCGCGCACTTCATTGGGTCTGGACGAAGCGATGCGCCGCTGCGATGCGTATTTGGAGGCAGGCGCCGATGTGCTGTTTCTCGAGTCGCCGGAGTCCGAGCAAGAGCTCGAAGCCATTGGTAAACGCTTCGATGTGCCGTTGCTGGTCAATGTGGTGGAAGGCGGGCGTACACCGCAACTGCCGCCGGCCGAGCTGCAACGTCTGGGTTTCTCGCTGGCCATTTATCCGGCGTCGGGGTTCCTGGCGGTGGCGAAGGCGCTGCATGAAGTCTATGGCGAATTGCGTGCGCGCAAGGGGACGGTGGGGCATCTGGATGAGCTTTATTCGTTCGAGAAGATGTGCGAGTTGATGGGGTTTCCGGCGGTTTGGGAGTTTGATCGCAAGCATGCGCAGTGATTGGGTGGTCAGTTTGAGGCTATTGGATTGCGGGGGTTCTGCTTTCGAGCCGGCCTTGGGGTCGCTGCCCCCCGCCATTGGCCCCTCGCTGACGCTCGGGGTTCCCGCGCTCCGGCACGCTTGCGCAGGGCACGCCCCGATGGGCCTTCCATGGCCCAACGGGGCTTGGCCGGCATCCATGCCGGCCATCCCTGCGCAAGCGTACCTCCACGCGGCCTGCTGGAAGGGGGCCGCGACCCCAAGGCCGGCTCGAAAGCAGAACAGTGATATTTGTGTTGTTACTCAAAAAAAGCTCTTTTTGGGGGGCACTTAAATTTCGACTGGTCCTTTGCTGCGGGCCTGTGCGGCCGCCCCTCCAGCAGGCCGCGTTCCGGCACCTGAAGAGAGGGCGATCCCGGCAGGATGCCGGGTCAGGCGCGTTGGGCCAGGGATGGCCCATTGCGCCGCGCCCTCTCTTCAGGTGCCGGAACGCGGGTACCCTGAGCCTAGGCGAAGGGCCAATGGGCAGGGCGAGCCGCACAGGCCCGCAGCAAAGGGCCACTCCCAATCTCCAGCCCACACGTGCCCAACCGCAGCTTACCGACCAACCCCCCATTCAGGCCCCATTTGCACCAGCGGCCGCAGAGGCAGGCAAACACCCGAGCCGATCCTAAGGCGTTTGCCCAACATGCCCTGCCGCCGAACTATTCGCCGACTCACCGCCATGCCTGACACCCTGCGGATGCTCTTCAGTCATATCCGCACCGGTCGCATCGGGCAGGCACAGCGCCGCAACGAATGCGATCGCATAGGAGCTGATCGCGAACACTCCCATGGCCGTCGGCAAACCCATTGCGGTCGAAGCGAAGCCCACCGCCGCCGGCATGATCGAGCCGAAACCGCGGCCGAAGCTGGTGCAAAAGCCTGCTCCATTGGCGCGGATGCGGGTGGGGTAGAGCTCAGCGAACGCGACTGGCAGCCCGGATGCCAAGCCACCTTGAAACGCACCGAGCAACAGCCCCAGGCCTAGGGTGACGGTCATATTGATCGGCGCAAACGTATAGACCGAAACCACGCAGGCCTGGCAAAGCAGAAACAGCAGGAACGCCTTGCCGCGGCTGATATGGTCACTGATACGCCCATACACGAACGGCCCCAGCAGCGAGCCGATGATATTCACCGCGAGATAACCGGAGGTCGAGGCCACCGGAAGGTTGAGCACCATGCGCATATAGGTGGGCAGCCAGGTGATCATGATGTAGGCGCCACCGAAGATACCGCTGGCCAGCACCGTACTGATCAGCGTGACCCGCCGATGTTGCGCGCCGAATATTTCCTTGATGTCGAGTTTCTTGCGTGGCTGACTGGCGGCTTGGGTGAAGGCTGCGGACTCTGGCACCAGGCGACGGATGAACCAGATCAGGAAAGCCGGTAGCAGGCCGATGGCGAAGAACGCGCGCCAGGCGATGTGTTCGGGCAGCCAGGCGAAAACCACGGGCATCAACGTGAGCGAAATCGCGTAGCCGACGGCATAGCCACTCTGCACCGATGCCGCCACACGACCGCGCAGCGCCGGGGTGATGGCTTCGCTGATCAGCACCGCGCCGACCACGGCCTCACCGCCGTAACCGATGCCCTGCAGGAAGCGCACCGGCAGGAATTCCCAGAAGCTGCTGCACAGGCCCGCCAGGCAGGTAAACGCCGCCACCCAAAGCACCGTGCCCTGCATCACCTTGATGCGCCCATAGCGGTCGGCGAGCAAACCTGCACCCCAACCGCCCAAGGCACTGCCGATCAACGACACCGATCCTAGTAACCCCGCATCCGACTTGGTCAGGGCAAGCACGGTCATCAACACCGGCATCATCAGTGCGTAGATGGTCGAGTCCATGGAATCGAGGGTGAAGCCACCGAAGCACGCCCAGTAGGTGCGTTTTTCCGTCGGCGTGAGTGCCGAGTACCAACCCAAGCGCATAGCGGATGTCCTTTTTTGTTGTGATTGCAGGACATCCTAAAGGGCTTGCCGTTGAGGCTCGGTACGAAAGGCTGATGGAGCGGCCGCTTTTGTTTATCGCTGGTTGAACATCGGCGCGCCATACGGAGCACCGGCGATCGCTTCGGTGCTGTTGACCTGCCTGCTGTGGTGGATTTGCGCTGGGCGGCGCAACAAGCCGCAGCCGATAGGTGAGGCAGTCTAGGGGTAGGGAAGGCGCCCGAACATCCTCGGTTGAACGTTCGGGCTCGCGCTTGTCTCCATATGTTGACCAGACCTGGGTCGCAGGGAGAGCACCACCTTGAGCAAAACCATCACTGCCCATGATCTCGATATTGCCCTCGAGCATGGCGATGAAGCCGGGCTGTTCAAATGGCTGCTCGCCAGTTTCCTCATGGGCAAACGCATCAGCGCCAGCATCGCCGCCGAGGCTTATCGGGTGATCGTAGTCAAGCATCAGCGCGATACGCCGCGCAAATTGGCCCATTGCAGCCACCGCGAACTGGTAGCGATGCTGGGTGAGGCGCGGTATTCACGTTATGACGAATCCACCGCCGAACGCCTGGTGCTGCTCGCCAACAAACTCCATGACGAGTATGGCGGCAAGGTCACCACCCTCCACGCGCAAAGCACCGACCGTCATGAGTTCGAGCAGCGCCTGCAAGCGTTCAAGGGCATTGGGCCCAAGACGGTGGAAATCTTCATGCGTGAGGCTGGCAAGGTGCTCTATTGAGCCACCGTGTGCCTATCTCCACGCTATGCTGCAACGACGGCTGCCAAGGTCAACAACAATAATCACATGACGTTCGGGGTACATCATGCTTTCTCATCTACAGCTGCGACACCTGCTGGAATCAGCCTTTCTGCCCAGCAAATGCAGGTGCGAAATAGACTCCAAAGGCACCATGACCGTGCATTTCATCAACCCCAGGAACGGCAAGATCGATCTGACGGTGGGTGAAATAGCGGCGAACAAGCTGGCATCGAGCCGCGCCATTGCTAACCTCATCGGTGAGCTGAAAGAGCAACACCGGCGCATTCCTCAAGAGCTCCAGGAGCGTCGGCGTCATCGACGCTGATGGCCGAAGCTGGCGCTCCACCCCGATAACATCAATAACAACGTCGGAGGCCCCCATGGTCGGTGGCGCAACGCAGCTGGTGGCGATCGTCGGTTCGCCCATTGCCCAGGTCAAATCCCCGGTCAATTTCAATACCTGGTTCCAGGATAACGGCCTGGATCTGACCATGATCCCCATCGATGTGCGCGCCGACGCCATCCGCGCATTCCTCGACTGCCTGCGCGGCTGGCAAAACATGCGTGGTTGCGTGATCACCGTTCCGTACAAGCAGGTGGTGACTCAGTATCTGGATCACCTCAGCGCCCGTGCCACGCTGCTGCGCTCGGTCAATGTGATCAGGCGCGAGGCGGACGGCACCTTGCTGGGCGACAACGTCGATGGCGAAGGGTTTTTGACTGCCGCGCGGCAACAGGGCTTCGAGCCCCATGGTCAGCGAGCCCTGGTACTTGGCGCGGGTGGGGTGGGCAGCGCGATCGCTTGCTCCCTGTGCGAAGCAGGCCTCAGCGAATTGGTGCTCACCGACCTCGACAGCGGCCGTGCCAGGGGCCTTGCCGACGTGCTGCACAATGCCTTCCCGGCGGTGCGTATCGGCCTGGCATACCGCTCGCTCGCAGGCTTTGCGCTGGTCGCCAATGCCTCGCCGCTCGGCATGCGGGCCACCGACGAACTGCCGCTGCCAGACGCCATGCTCGAGACGCTGACGCCCGGGTGCCTGGTGGCCGATGTGGTGACCTCACCTGCGGTCACGCCATTCTTGCAGCAGGCGCAGGCACGTGGCGCGCTGATCCAGACCGGCCCGCAGATGGCGCGCGCGCAAATGGGCAACCTCGGGGCGTTCATGGGGGTTACGCCTTCAGATATTTGAGGATATCTGAAATGTTTTGAAACATTCGCGTGGCGGTGGGTCAACCGCTCACACTTTTAAGACTGCCTGAATGAAAACGCCCCGTCCCGCCGCGCGTCTCGATGTACTCAACAATCTGCGTAACCTCAAAATGGCTCGTTCCGCACATGCGTACGTGCGCGGCAGCACCGTGCAGTTCTACGAGTGGCTGCACACTCAAGTCGGGCGCCGTCTGCCCAGCGGCCCTGCCGTGTGGATCTGTGGCGACTGCCATGCCGGCAACCTCGGCCCTACCGGCGACTTGAAAGGCAAAACCGACATTCACATTCGCGACCTCGATCAGACGGTCATCGGCAACCCGGCCCACGACCTGGTGCGCTTGGCCTTGTCCCTCGCCACCGCAGCCCGCGGATCGGACCTTCCTGGCGTCGCCACCGCGCAGATGCTCGAAGAAATGATGCGCGGCTACGAGCAGGCTTTCGAGGGCGATAGCGATGACGAACCGCCCAGACCTGCCCAGGTAAAGGCCGGCATGCGTAGCGCAGTGGCGCGGACCTGGAAGCACCTGGCCCAGGAACGTATCGAGGACACGCGGCCCACGATTCCGTTGGGCAAGCATTTCTGGTCGTTGTCAAAGGCCGAGCGCAGTGCCGTGGCTACGCTGTGCGATACGTCTGAAATGCACAGCCTGGTGACCGCCCTCAAGGGCCGCTCGCGGGATGACGACGTCGAGTTGCTCGACGCTGCTTATTGGGTCAAAGGTTGCAGTTCACTGGGGCTGCTCCGGTATGCGGCGCTGCTCGCTGTGGGCAAGGGCGACGACGTGGATTACTGCCTGGTGGATATCAAGGAAGCTGTACGCGCCGCAGCGCCGCGGGTGCCGAGGGCGAAAATGCCACGTGACAACGGTCAGCGGGTGGTGGAGGGCGCTCGCGCTTTATCGCCGGGGCTGGGTGACCGGATGATCGCCGCGCGCATGCTCGACCACGGCTTTTTCATTCGCGAATTGTTGCCTCAGGACTTGAAGCTTGAACTCGATCAACTGAGCCAGCGCGAGGCAATGTCCGCCGCCGGCTACCTCGCCCGCGTGGTCGGCCTGGCACACGCGCGGCAAATGGACCTGGCCACGCGTTCGTCATGGATAAAAGACCTGCAGCTCAACCGTTCGCATACACTCGATGCACCCTCATGGCTGTGGTCCAGCGTGGTGCAGTTGGTCGGTGATCACGAGAAGGGCTATCTAGAGCATTGCCGTCGATATGCGCTGGAGCAGGAGCGCAACGCTGTTCGCGCCGCCCGTAAATGACCGCTACAGCGCGCCCTCCAACAGCAGACGCTTCACTCCCGGCGTCTGCTGATTGATCGGGCCCGGATAGTCGATCAACGGTGGTTTAGCGGTTGATCTCGATCACAAGCTGCGGCGTCGCACTCAGCTGGCCGGCACGCCTTTCTCCCACTCGCCCCAATGCTCGACGATGTTCTGCACCAGCGGATTGCCCGCGCGGTACAGGTTCTCGAGCGCCGGCACGAAGCCGCCCTGATCGGCGTACTTGAGCAGGTTGTCTACTTCGCTGTACCCAGGATACGGCCGATCGAAATCCGAGCCCGCGCGCACCACCGCCAAGCGCGAGATGTCGACCTTGCCGGCGCTACTGGCGCGCAGCAGGGCCTCGTAGGTGGAGTTGTCTTCCTGCTGGGTGGTGCAGTACGTGCCCTTGTTATCGGTCAGCAACTTGGTCCACACCTCGGCCCGCTCGCTCAGCCGCGTGCCTGAAAACCAGGTGTTGCCCGCCAGGGTGTCGCACTGAGTGACCTTGGGTGCCTGATTGGCCGGTGCATAGGGGTAGTGCTGGCGCCAGGCGCTGGATTCCTTGCTCTCGCTCAACACCACGTCCTTGGACAGCGCCAGGGCCTTGGCCTGCAGGACCGGATTGAGCTCGAAGACTTCGGTCTTGTAGTCCAGCGGCGGTTTCTCGTTGGGGCCTTTGGTGTTGATGCCGATATAGCCGGTCGGCCAGTTCTTGGGCGCATCGCGTGAATCGATTTCCCACTGCGTGCCGAATTCCACCAGATAGTGCGCCCAGGCCGCAGTACCGATCGTGCCGTGGTGCGGGTTGATGCCAGCGATGCCGGCGACCACGAAGTAGGTCTTGCGCAGGTCGAATTGGCTGGACAGGCCGAGCGCCAAGGTGGAGGCCGCAGCGTTGGTCTGACCCATGCCGGTGACCATCAGGCACACCTGTTGCGCGTTGCAGCGCACCGCCGGATATTCGGCCGACAGGCCCGGCACCTTGATCTCCTGAGTGAGTTTGAGGCGATCGATCCAGTTCTGTGCCTCGGGGGCGAACATGGTGATCAGCATGACTTTCGGGGTTACCGGGGCAGCGGGCGCTGTGGCGGCCCAGGCGGTGCTGGCGCCGAGGGCGGCGACGGTGAGGCCGATAGTGGCCGCGAGACGAGAACAAACGAACATAGAAGCTCCATGCCAAATGATGGGATGACCTGCATGCTGACTGCACAAGGGCAAAGCGCAGTCGCTAGCAGGGCTTACGGACGTAGCAGGATGCAGGCCAACAAGTTGTCCGAGCCGTCAAGTATTGGCCACGCTGGCGAATCTGCAACACCCGGTTACAGAAGCGGCATTGTGCCATGCCTGCGATTGCGCCAAAACCGCGCACCCCGCACAAACCAGGTGCTCCGAAGTAGATCAAATGGTCAGAAAAAACCTGACCGATCACTCAAGCTCCCGCAAATACTGGGCAAGCCATGAATGGCATGCATTCTGCTTTAGAGACATCCGCTAAATGGGCCGGTATTCAATGAGTGAATATCTGTAGGAAGTTTCTGAAAAGGATCGGATTGATGCCGCGAATAATGTATTAGTTCGACGCAACGTCGAATATCTCCCTGCTGCTCTTCGAACAATGAGCAATCGATAGATCAATCCGCCGACGGGCCAGACAGGTCAGGGTACAACTGTGCCCGGGCGCTGCAGGCGGTCGGGCAAGTGCGTGCCAAGGAGCTTCATAGTGAATACCAGAGCAGTGCGTCATGCAGTTTCACGTCGGCGAACAATAGTGTCGAATACCCTCGGTATCGCTGCCTTGGGCCTGACCGGCAGCGTTTCCTGCTGGGCCGCCACAGCGCCGGCAAAGGGCGTCGACAGTGCTCAGGGCGAAGACTTGAGTTATGAAGTCGCGCCGGCCAATACCAACCAGAAAGCAGCCCCTTGGTATAACCAGAACTTCACCCTGATCGGCAGCAAGGACATCAGTTACGGCCCGCGACCGTCCGATGACATCTACCTTGAATACGAGTATTTCGGCCGCAAGGGCCCGTTCGAACTGTACGGCTACATCGACGCGCCAAAGATCCTCGGCATTGGCAACAGCAACGACAGCGGCGCGTGGGACAAGGGCTCGCCGATCTTCATGGAGCACGAGCCGCGTATTTCCATCGACGAGTTGGTCGGTCGCAAGCTCGGTTTCGGCCTGTTCAAGGAGTTCTACATCGCCTTCGACTGGATCTACGACATGGGCCACAACAAGGCCGGGCGGGCAAACACCCTGTATACCGGCCTGGGTACCGATATCGACACCCACAGCCCGGTCAATCTGTCGGCCAACTTCTATGCCCGTCGTCAGTGGGAGAACTACGGTGCGTCCAACGAAAACTCCTGGGATGGCTATCGGGCGCAACTGAAATACATATTGCCTCTGGGCAAATATTCCAACGGCGCGTCGCTCACCTATGTAGGCTTCACCAACTTCGATTTCGGTTCGGACCTGCACGACGAGCCCGGTTCGCCGCGCACCGCCAATGCAACAGTGGCCACTAACGTTCTGCTTTATTCATTTACCCATATGCGCTTCATGGCAGTTGGCCGCTACTTCCATAATGGGGGTAACTGGAAAGACGGCAGCCAACTTGATTTTGGTGATGGGCCGTTTGAGGCACGTTCCAACGGTTGGGGTTACTATTTCGGCGTTGGCTATCAGTTCTGAACTGGCGGCACTCCCTTATTAACGAGCACATGATAAATCCGATGACTGAAACCTGTGATCATGACGACCTGTTGGCCGAGGCCAAGGCCGCCGCGCAACACACCTATTCGCCCTATTCGAAGTTCCCCGTGGGCGCCGCGCTGCTGACCGCCGAGGGCGCGATCATTCATGGCTGCAACGTCGAAAACATCTCCTACGGGCTGACCAACTGCGCCGAGCGCTCGGCGCTGTTCGCGGCCATCAGCCATGGTTTGCCGCCGCGCAGCTTCAAGGCGATGGCGGTGTATGCGCCCAACGTGGCGCTGATCAGCCCTTGCGGTGCCTGTCGTCAGGTGTTGCTGGAGCTGATGGCGCCTGACGCCGTGATCATCTGCGCGGGCAGTGATCCGGCGGCTACCCGCGTCTGGACGCTCGACCAACTGCTGCCCGGCGCATTCGACGCCTTCTGAGCCACGCCACGCAATCACCCTTCGGGGGTTCGGAGATAACTGCATGATCAGTCTTGTCGGCATGGCGGTCCTTGTGCTCGTCGCCATCCTGTTGTCCACCCAGCGTCGCGCCATCAAGTGGCGCACGGTGTCTGTCGCCCTGGCCTTGCAGGTACTCATCGGCGCCTTTGCCCTGTACGTGCCCTGGGGGCAAGAGGCGCTCGGTTCGTTGTCGGGCGCGGTGGCGTCCTTGCAGCTGTACGCCGACAAAGGCATCGCCTTCATGTTCGGCGGCCTCGGTTCGCCGCACATGTTCGAGCTGTTCGGCAGCGGCGGTTTCGTCTTTGCCATCCGCGTGCTGCCGATGCTGGTGTTCTTCGGCAGCTTCATCTCGGTGCTGTACTACATCGGCGTGATGGGCTGGGTAATCCGCCTGTTGGGTGGCGTGCTGCGCTGGTTGCTGGGCACCAGCCGCGTCGAATCGATGGTGGTGACCTCGGCGATTTTCGTCGGCCAGTCCGAAGTACCGCTGGTGGTACGGCCCTTTATCGCGAGGATGACGCGCTCCGAATTGTTCGCGGTGATGGTCGGTGGTTTTGCTGCCGTGGCCGGCTCCGTGCTGTTGGGCTATGCGGGCATGGGGGTTGAACTCAAATACCTGATCGCTGCGTGCTTCATGTCCGCACCGGGGGCCTTGCTGATGGCCAAGCTGATGGAGCCGGAGACCGAAGTGGTCAACGACGACATGATGCTCGAAGAGCTCAAGGACCCGGAAAACCGCCCGGCCAACATCGTCGACGCCGCCGCCGAAGGGGCACAGGTCGGCTTGCGCCTGGCCATGGCGGTGGGAGCGATGCTGATCGCCTTCATCGGCTTGATCGCATTGCTCAACGGCTTGCTGGGCTGGGCCGGCGGCTGGTTGGGCTACCCGCAATTGACCTTGCAGTTGATCCTCGGCTACCTGCTCGCGCCGGTGGCTTTTCTGATCGGTGTGCCCTGGCACGAAGCGGTACTGGCGGGTGGATTCATCGGCGAGAAGCTGACCCTCAACGAATTCGTCGCCTATGCGGATCTGGCCAATTACCTCACCCCCGAAAAGGCCAGCGCTGCCGGTGTATCGGTGTTGTCGGTACACACCCAGGTCATCGTCACCTTTGCCCTGTGCGGGTTCGCCAATCTGTCGTCGATCGCCATTCAACTGGCCGGCCTCAGTGGTATCGCCCCGCAGCGCCGTCACGAGCTGGCACGCCTGGGGTTGCGGGCGATGATCGGCGGTACCTTGTCGAATTTGATGAGCGCGGCCATCGTCGGCTTTTTCATTTCGTTGTAAGACAGGAGGTCGACAGCCATGTGGCTTGCTCAGGAAGTGATTCGCCGCAAACGTGATGGGGGCGTGCTCGACGCCGACGATATCCGTCGTTTCGTCGCCGGCATCAGCGACTCGAGCCTCAGCGAAGGCCAGGTCGCTGCGTTCGCCATGGCGGTACTGCTCAAAGGCATGAACATCGAAGAGCGCATCGCCCTGACTGCGGCAATGCGCGACTCCGGCCAGGTGCTGCACTGGGACCTGCCAGGGCCGGTGGTGGACAAGCATTCCACCGGCGGCGTGGGCGACATGATCAGCTTGCCGCTCGCGCCATTGCTGGCGGCCTGCGGCTGTTTTGTGCCGATGATTTCCGGACGCGGGCTTGGGCACACCGGCGGCACCCTCGACAAACTGGAGAGCATTCCCGGTTACGACTGCCAGCCGAGCCTGGAGCGCTTTCGCCAGATCGTTGCCGAGGTGGGCTGCGCGATCATCGGCCAGACCGCCGACCTGGCACCGGCCGACAAGCGCCTGTACGCCATTCGCGACATGACCGGCACGGTCGAGTCGCTGGACTTGATCACTGCGTCGATCCTCTCGAAAAAACTCGCCGCCGGCCTCGACGTGCTGGTGATGGACGTCAAGACCGGCAACGGCGCGTTCATGGCCCAGGCCGAGGACGCTGCCAAGCTGGCTCGCAGCATTGCCGACGTGGCCAATGGCGCGGGCGTGCGCACCACGGCGCTGGTGACCGACATGAACCAGCCGCTGGCGCGCAGTGCCGGTAACGGCCTGGAAGTCGCCGAGGCGGTGGCGTTGCTGCAAGGGGAGGTGCGCAGCCCGCGGCTGTGGGAGCTGACCCTCAGCCTGGCCGAGCAGGCATTGATGCTGGCCGGGCTGGCGGCCACCGAAGCGCAGGCGCGGGCACAGTTGCTAGAGGTGTGGCGCAGCGGCGCGGCGCTGCAGCGCTTTGGGCAAATGATCGCGGCACTGGGCGGGCCGCAAGACTTCATCCACTCTCCCCAGCACTACCTGCCAGCGGCGGCCTTCAGCAGGCCGGTGTGGGCCGAGCACAGCGGCACGGTGAGCGCTGTCGACACTCGCGCCGTCGGCATGGCGGTGGTCGAACTGGGCGGCGGACGGCGTCGCCCGCAGGACCAGGTCGACCCTGCGGTGGGTTTCAGCGAGCTGCGTTTTATCGGTGAACAGGTCGATGACACTCAGCCGCTGGGCTGGGTCCACGGGCAAACAGCGGACGCCGTGGAGCGGGCCACGCTAGCGCTGCAAGCGGCCTATCGTATCGGCGCGGCGGCGCAAATCAGCACGCCGCTGGTGGCCGAGCGGATCGTCGCCCTCAGGCCCTGACGTGCGCTACCGCTTCGGCCGGCCTGGAGGATTGGAACTTCATTGCCTTGATCCCGCTCAGACGCTCCAGGTACCGCTGGCCCTCAGGGTTGAGGGTGAGCTGGGCTAGCCCGGGGGCGCTGCTGTTGATGATCACGTATTTGCACGCGACCAGGACCTGCAGTTCGTTCGCGTCCTTGTCGGGAATGTTCTGCCATTGACCAGAATGGATCAGCTCTAGCAGTTCCAAATGCTTTTGGTCGTATGTGTTCATTGAAAGGTACGTTCGCGAAGGTCCTGTGGGGTTGCGATGATAGCGTTTTAGAATCACTGTCGGGGGGCTTTTATCAGCTTTCAGATGAGAGGGCCTCCCGTCTGTCATCCGATTTGCGTAAGCCGACGTACAACCCCCGTGCTCCCACGACTCTGTGCCGATTCCCGCTACCCAACCCGAACAGCGCCGCCGCGGCGCGATGCCGAGACTACCTTCCATGCGCCCATTACTGCTGTCAGTCGTCGTTTTGCTCTTATCCGCATGCGGCAACGTCCCGGTTGAGCACTACCGCGACGAAACCCCACGCCTCGACCTGCCGCACTTCTTCACCGGCCAGTTGCAAGCCAGCGGGATCTTTCAGAAACGCTCCGGCGAGGTGGCCAAGCGCTTCAGGGTCGATATCAACGGCCACATGCAAGGCCCCAACCTGATCCTCGACGAGCGCTTCGTCTACAGCGACGGCACCAGACAGCAACGTACCTGGACCCTGGTGCCTACCGGTAATGGCCACTGGCAGGGCACAGCGGGCGATGTGATCGGTGTCGCCGAAGGGCAGGTGTCCGGCAATACCCTGCATTGGAAGTACACCTTGGACTTGGAAGTCGACGGCACCCGGCATCCAGTGCAGCTGGATGACTGGATGTTCTTGATGGATGACAACACACTGGTCAACCGTTCGTATATGTCGAAGTTCGGGGTGGAGGTGGGGCAGATCAGTTTGTTCTTTACGCGGGCGACCGCAGCGCCAGCGCGCTAGCGGCGGCGCATCGACCGTCAACGCATACGTAGCGACCAGGCCATCAGGCCGAGCGTCCGCGAGATCATCTGCAGTGTCAGCAAGACCGCGAATCATGCCGATCTGTCCACTGGCCTGCTAATTGCTAACCACCCCATAACCTGCTGTTAAGCGTCAGCCATTCCCCAGGCGCCAGTCAGGTCATCGAGGGAGGTCAATGCAGTCGCTCAACCTGCGCCAGATCGAAGTGTTCCGCGCGGTGATGATCACCGGTTCCATCAACGGCGCCGCGCAATTATTGCTGGTCTCGCAACCTGCAGTCAGCCGCATGCTCTCGCACACCGAGGCGCGCATCGGCTTTCAGTTGTTCGAGCGGGTCAAGGGGCGGCTGTACCCATCGCCCGAGGCGCGCCGGTTGTTCACTGACGTCGAATCGGTGTACCGCGACATCCAGCGGGTCAACACCACGCTGCATGATCTGGTCCAGCAACGCCACGGCGTACTGCGTATCGCCAGCAGCCCCAGCCTGGGGCATCAAATGGTCCCGGATGCCATCGCCGCCTTCCGCCGGTGCAATACCGATATCCGCGTCAGCCTCGAATGCCTGCGCCATGTGCTGCTGCGCGATCGCTTGCTCGATCAGCAGGCCGACCTGGGCATCTCGTTATTCCCCATCGATCATCCGAATCTGCGCGCCGTGCCGCTGAGCGATATTCGCGTGCTGATGGTCTGTCCGGCGGGCCATGAGCTGACGCGTGTGCCGGCCGACGAACTGCCCCAGGCCCTGGCCGCCGCGCCCTTTGTCGGCTATCCATCGGACACGCCATTCTTCAGTTTCGTCAAGCCGGCGTTCGAGCGTGTGGGCCTGGCTTACCGACCGGACATCGACGTCGACTCGCCGCATCACGCCTGCGCACTGGTCAAGAACGGCGCCGGTTTCGCGGTGGTCGACGAGATTTCCTGGCGCGCCTCGGGCACCGAGCGCATGGCCGTGCTGCCCATTTTGATCGACGAGCGCTTGACGGTCAGCCTGGTGCATCTGCGTCGCGAACCCCTCGCGCAGCTGGCCCAGACCTTCGTGGAGCAGCTGCGCGGTACCCTGAGCGACAGCGGGTTCGAACTCTTTTGAGCCCAGGCACAGGCTCCCGGGCTTGCGGGGTCGGCGGCGAAGCTGCGCTATTAACAACAGTGATTAACAACAGGTTAATCACTGCCTACGTATTGGCATACGACAGCGTGCACCGATCCTCCCACACTGGGCCCCTCGTATCGCAACACGGTTCGCCGGCACCGCGCCGGTCTTGGGGGAGGAAATACCACATGCGCGAAATCATCATCGGCGGCGCTCAACTGGGCGCCATCCAGAAGGCCGATTCCAGGGCCTCAGTGGTCCAGCGTATGCTGGTGCTGCTGGAGCAGGCGCGCCAACAAGGCTGCGAACTGGTGGTGTTTCCGGAGCTGGCGCTGACGACGTTTTTCCCGCGCTGGTTCATGCCTGATCAGGCGCAAGTCGACACCTGGTTCGAAGCCCAGATGCCCAGCGACACGACTCGCCCGCTGTTCGATTTTTCCCGTGAGCATGGCATCGCCATCTCCTTCGGCTATGCCGAGCTGACCCCCGAAGGGCAGCACTTCAACACCTCCATCATCACCGACCGGCAAGGCAACATCGTCGGCAAATACCGCAAGGTGCACCTGCCTGGGCATGTCGAATTCGACACCACGCGGGATTTTCAGCATCTGGAAAAACGCTATTTTCTGCCCGGCGACCTGGGCTTCCCGACCTGGGAAAGCCAAGGCGCCGTGATGGGCATGTGCATCTGCAACGACCGCCGCTGGCCGGAGACCTATCGGGTCATGGGCCTGCAAGGCGTCGAGCTGATCACTTTGGGCTACAACACGCCGTCGATCAATTCGCAAAAGCGTGGCGAAGGTGAAGAGCACAGGCTGTTCCATTCCGAGCTGTGCATGCAGGCAGGGGCTTACCAGAATGCGACCTGGGTGGTCGGCGTGGCCAAGGCCGGGGTCGAGGACGGTTTTCCGTTGATGGGTGGCAGCGTGATTGTCGACCCCAATGGTTTCGTGGTGGCCAGAGCGCAAGGGCAGGGCGATGAACTGATCGTGCATGCCTGTGACATGGACCTGTGCAACTTCGGCAAAACCACGATCTTCGATTTCGCCCGCCACCGACGCATCGAACACTACGGCATCATTACCCGTCAGACGGGCGTGCAACGCCCCTGAACCGGAGAAACCCCGCTATGCGCAGCCTGTACTTGAATGGGGCGTTCGTCCCCGAAGACGAAGCGAAGATTTCGGTCTTCGACCGCGGCTTCATGTTCGCCGATGCGATCTATGAAGTGACCGCAGTGCTGCACGGCAAGCTGGTGGACTTCGATCTGCATCTGGCGCGCCTGGCGCGGTCACTGGCTGAGATGGCGCTGGCGTTGCCGCTCGACAATGCGCAGTTGCTGGCGATCCATCGCGAGCTGATCGAACGCAACGCCCTGCACGAAGGCCTGGTGTACCTGCAGGTCAGCCGTGGCACCGAAGACCGCAACTTCCTTTATCCGCCCGCCGGTAGCCCGCCGACGGTGGTGCTTTATACCCAGGCCAAAGTGGTGCTCGAAAGCCCCCTGGCCAAACGTGGCATGAACATCATCGGCCTGCCTGACTTGCGCTGGGGCCGCAGCGATATCAAGACCACGCAGTTGCTCTACGCCTGCATGGCCAAGGAGCAGGCCAAGGCCCAGGGCGCCGATGATGCCTGGTTGGTGAAAGACGGCTTCGTCACGGAGGGCACTTCCAACAACGCCTTTATCATTACTCACGACGGCGCGGTCGTGACGCGCGAGCTGTCCCGCGCCTTGTTGCCCGGCATCACCCGTGGCGCGCTGATCGCGCTGGTCAAGGAGCACGACTTGCGCCTTGAAGAGCGCGCCTACACCCTTGAAGAGGCGCAAAACGCCGCCGAGGCGTTCATCACCTCGAGCACGTCATTCGTCTACCCAGTGGTCACCATCGACGGTCACGCCGTGGGCGATGGCAAACCCGGCGTGCTCACGCAACGCCTGCGCCAGCTGTACATCGACCATGCGCTTGCGGTGATCGCCTGATCATCGTTCGCCACCGCCCAGGCGTGCACAGAGACGCCGGGCCTTGCCACCGATTTGTGCATCACACAGCAAGACTGCCGACACCGACCCTAGCCCTTTGCAAGGAATGTTGAGCATGCAAGCACGTCAATCCCGTCCCCTGATCGCCAAGCTGTTGTTACCCCTCGGCCTGGCCGCCGCCCTCACTGCGCCGTTCGTCCTGGCCGCAGAAAAAACCCTGCACGTGGTGATGTCCTCCTCCTTGCGCGTACTCGATCCCATCGCCACCACGGCGCAGATCACCCGCAACCACGCCTACATGATCTACGACACCTTGATCGGCATGGACGAGCATTTCACCCCGCAGCCGCAGATGGCCGACTGGACTGTTTCGGCGGATGGCCTGACGTACACCTTCACACTGCGCGACGGCCTGCTGTGGCACGACGGCAAAGCGGTGACCGCCACTGATTGCGTGGCCTCGCTCAAGCGCTGGGCGCACTTCGATGTCGGTGGTCAATTGATGATGAAGTACACCTCAAGCATCGTCGCCACCAACGACAAGACCATTACGCTGACCCTCGCCAAACCCTTCGGTTATGTCTTGCAGTTGCTCGCCAAACCATCGTCCGTGGCGGCGTTCATGATGCCCGAGCGCGTCGCCAACATCCCGGATGGCCAGACCATCACCGACTACACCGGCTCGGGTCCCTATAAGTTCGTGGCCAAGGAGTTCGACCCCGGCAACCGCGTCGTCTACGAAAAATTCGAGCAGTACGTGCCGCGCAAGGAACCGGCCAGCGGTACGGCGGGCGGCAAGGTGGTCAAGGTCGATCGCGTCGAGTGGATCAACATGCCCGACCGCATGACCGCGATCAACGCGCTGTCGTCCGGCGATGTGGATTTCATCGAGCAGCTGCCCATCGATCTGCTGCCGATGGTGCAGGCCGATCCGAACCTCAAGACCGGCGTACTGAGCAAGTTGGGCAACATGACCGGCGGGCGAATGAACTTCCTGTATCCACCGTTCAACAACCCCGATATTCGGCGCGCGGCCTTGCTGGCGCTGAACCAGAAGGACGTCCTCGATGCGCTGGTCGGCAACCCCGAGTATTACCGCCAGTGCGCGTCGGTGTTCGGTTGCGGCACCCCGCTGGAAACCCAGGCGGGCGGCGAATCGCTGACCAGCGGCGGCAACCTTGAGGCGGCCCGCGCACTGCTGAAAAAGGCCGGCTACGACGGCACTCCCGTGGTGATCATGCAGCCCACCGATGTGCCGAGCCAGGCGCCACAACCGGTGGTCGCGGCCCAGGCGTTGCGCAAGGCTGGCTTCGTGGTCGATCTGCAACCCATGGACTGGCAGACGTTGATCTCGCGTCGCGCCAACCAGAATCCGCCCGCCCAGGGTGGCTGGAACCTGTTCTTCACCTATTGGAACGCCGAGACCATCTGGAACCCGGTGGTCAATCCAATGCTCGACGGTGGCGGGCAGAAGGGCGCGTGGTTCGGCTGGCCGACCGATGCGCAGATGAACCAGCTGCGGGTCGATTTCGTGACCGCTACCAACCCGGCCAAACAGAAGGCCATCGCCGTCGAAATCCAGCAGCGCGCCATGGATCAGGTGAGCTATATCCCGCTGGGTCAGTACAACGATGTCGCCGCCTGGAACAACCACGTCAGCCACTGGGTGGCGGGGCCGTCCACGGTGTTCTGGAACGTCGAGAAAACCGACTGATTGCTGCATCACGCTTGTTGCGTTCGGAGGCTTCGATGCTGGGTTATTTTTTGCGACGTGTGCTGGCGGCAGTCCCGGTGATGCTGGTGGTCGCACTGTTCGTGTTCCTGCTGCTGCGCCTGTCGCCCGGTGATCCTGCGGCGATCATCGCCGGTGACATGGCCAGCCCCGAGCAACTGGCAGCCATTCGCCAGAACCTCGGCCTCGACCAGCCGCTGTACCGGCAGTTTTTCGTGTGGATCTGGCAGCTACTGCACGGTGATTTCAGCACCTCGCTGATGGCCCATACAGCAGTGCTGAACATGATCGGTCAGCGCCTGGAGCCGACCCTGAGCCTGGCGTTGGTGTCGATCCTGTTCACCATTCTCATTTCGGTGCCGCTGGGCGTGCTGGCGGCGTGGAAACACGGCAGCTGGATCGACAACCTGGTGATGTCGACCTCGGTGCTGGGCTTTTCGATTCCGGTGTTCGTGATCGGCTACGGGCTGATCACAGTGTTCGCCCTGGACCTCAAGTGGTTGCCGGTACAAGGCTTTCGCAGCCTGGGCGATGGCCTGGTGCCGTTCGCGCAACGGATCGTGTTGCCGGCCCTGACGCTGTCCTCGGTCTACGTGGCGCTGGTGGCGCGCATGACCCGCGCGAGCATGCTCGAAGTGCTCGGTGAAGATTACATCCGCACCGCCCGCGCCAAGGGCTTGAGCGAGGTGCACGTGTTGTTTCGCCACGCGCTGCGCAACGCGATGATCCCGATCCTCACGGTCATCGGCACCGGCTTTGCGCTGATGATTTCCGGGGTGGTGGTCACCGAAAGCGTGTTCAACATTCCAGGCTTGGGCCGGCTGATCGTCGACGCCGTGCTGGCCCGCGACTATCCCGTGATTCAAGGCATGATCCTGCTGACCAGCGGTGTGTATGTCGTCATCAATCTGCTGATCGACCTGTCGTACGCGGTCAGCGATCCGCGCATCCGTTACTGAGGACAAGGTCATGAGCAAACCCGTTTCCCTGAGCCTGCCAGCACCCAGGCGTCGCCTGATCACCTTGCCGCGCATGCCGTGGACTTCTGCGCTGGCCTTGGTGGTGCTGGTGCTGATCATCGCCATGGCGGTCTTTGCGCCCTGGATCGCCAACCACGACCCCATCGCCTTGGCGCCGGCCATGCGCCTCAAGCCGCCCAGTGCCGAGTTCTGGCTGGGTACCGACGCCTATGGCCGCGATCTGTTTTCGCGCATCGTCTATGGCGCGCGCATCTCGCTCACCGTGGGCGTCGGCGTCACCGTGCTGAGCATCCTTATCGGCTTGCCGCTGGGGCTGATCGCCGGTTATTTCCGCGGCCTGGACGCGCTGTTGATGCGGATCATGGACGGGCTGATGGCGATCCCCGGAATCTTGCTGGCGATCGCTATCGTGTCCCTCAGCAGTGCCGGGATCTGGACCGTGATGATCGCCATCATGGTGCCCGAAATCCCCCAGGTGGTGCGCCTGGTGCGCGCGCGGGTGCTGTCGACGCGCGAAGAACCCTACGTCGAGGCCGCCCTGTTGATGGGCACCTCGACGTTCAAGATTCTCACCCGCCACCTGATGCCCAACACCTTGGCGCCGCTGATCGTGCAGGGCACTTACATCTGCGCATCGGCGATCCTTACGGAATCGATCCTGTCGTTCCTCGGCGCCGGCATCGGCACCGAAATCCCCACCTGGGGCAACATCATTGCCGAGGGTCGGGTGTACTTCCAGCTCAAGCCGTCACTAGTGCTGTGGGCCGGACTGGCGCTGTCGTTGTGCATCCTGTCGATCAACCTGCTGGGCGACGCCGCACGCGATGCGCTCGACCCCCGTATGCAGCAAAGGGGCAAGGCATGAGCGATCAGTTCAGCGACACCCTGCAGGTCGAAAACCTCTGCGTGAACAGCGCCGACGGCACGCCGATCCTGCAGGATATTTCGTTCCATATCCGTGCCGGGGAAACCCTGTGTCTGGTAGGCGAGAGCGGGTCGGGCAAGTCGGTGACGTCACTGACGACCCTCGGCCTGTTGCCCAAGGGCGCGCTGAGCGCCGCCAGCGGGCGGATCCTGCTGGACGGCGAAGACGTGCTGCAGGTCAGCAATGCTCGGCTCAAGGCATTGCGCGGCAGCCGCATGGCGATGATCTTTCAGGAGCCGATGACAGCCCTCAATCCGGTCCTCAGCGTGGGGCGGCAGATCGACGAAGTGCTGCAGACCCACACCGTGCTGGGCGCCGCCGAGCGTCGCGTGCAGGTGATGAATGCGCTGACCCAGGTGCACCTGCCGGACATCGAGCGCATCTACGCGGCCTATCCGCACCAGCTCAGTGGCGGCCAGCGCCAGCGGATCATGATCGCCATGGCACTGGTCCTCGAGCCACGCTTGCTGATCGCCGACGAGCCGACCACGGCGCTGGACGTCACTACGCAGCAGCAGATCCTCAAGCTGATCCGCGAGCTGCAGCAAAAACACGGTACGGCGGTGCTGTTCATCACCCATGACATGGGCGTGGTGGTGGACATCGCCGACCGCGTGTGCGTGATGCGCCAGGGCCGTATCGTCGAGTCCGGCAGCGTGGCAGAGGTACTCTCCAAGCCCCGTGAGGACTACACCAAAGCCCTGCTGGCGGCGGTACCGGGCCTGGCGCCGCGTGCGGCGCGCAGCGCGGTCAACAGCCAGCAAGTGGTGCTCGACGTCAGCGAACTGGGCAAGGTCTATCCGCCAGCAGGGGGCGCGTGGCGCTGGTTCGGCAAGCCCCGTGAAGGGACTCGGGCGGTGCATGAGGTGTCCTTCACCCTCAAGCGTGGCCGCACCCTGGGTATCGTCGGCGAAAGCGGCTCGGGCAAATCCACTGTGGCGCGCTGCGTGATGCGCCTGCTGGCACCGACCCATGGCGCAATCCGCGTCACCGGCAAGGATATTTCCGAGTTGTCGGCGCATAGCCTCAAGCCCCATCGCAAGCGCATCCAGATGATTTTCCAGGACCCTAATCGCTCGCTCAATCCACGCCTGAGCATCGGCAAGAGCCTGGTCGAGGGGCCGATGAACCATGGTGTCTCCTTCGCGCAGGCCTGGGCGCGTGCTCAGGAACTGCTGGAGCTGGTGGGGCTGCCTACCGACGCCATCGAGCGCTTTCCACATCAGTTTTCCGGTGGCCAGCGCCAGCGCATCGCTATTGCCCGCGCCCTGGCCATGGAGCCGGACGTGATCGTCGCCGACGAGGCCGTTTCGGCGCTCGATGTTTCGGTGCAGGCGCAAGTGCTGGAGTTGCTGCAAGCCATTCAACAGCGCATGGGTGTGGCCATTCTGTTCATCACCCACGACCTGCGCGTTGCCGCGCAATTGTGTGACGACGTGCTGGTCATGCACCGCGGGCAGGTCATCGAGTACGGCCCGGCGGCGGCTGTACTCGGCGATCCGCAGCAGCCCTATACCCAGCAGTTGATGGACGCGGTGCCCGGCAAGGGCTGGGATTTTGCAGCAGGCCAGAGGATTTGAGCATGACTTTCGATTTACTGTTTCGCGCCGTGACGATCGTCGACGGCACTGGCGCCGCACCCTATGTCGCCGACCTGGCCACTCAGGGTGATCGCATCGTGGCCCTTGGCGATCTGAGCGGCTATCACGCGCAACGGATCATCGATGGCGACGGACGCTGCCTGATGCCGGGCTTTATCGACGTGCACACCCATGATGATACCAACGTCATTCGCACCCCCGAGATGCTCGCCAAGATCTCTCAGGGGGTAACCACGGTGATCGTCGGCAACTGCGGCATCAGCGCCTCCCCGGTGACCTTGCGCGGTGCCCCACCTGACCCGATGAATCTGCTGGGCAATCGGGAGGCGTTCGTCTATCCGACCTTCCAGAGTTACATCGATGCGGTCGAACAGGCCGTGCCGAGCGTCAATGTCGCCGCCTTGATCGGCCACACCGCGCTGCGCTCCAACGTCATGGCGCAATTGGATCGAGCCGCGTATGACAACGAGCTGCACGCCATGTGCCTGGCGCTCGAAGCGGCACTGGATGCCGGGGCCATCGGGCTCAGTTCCGGGCTGGCCTACACCAACGCCAAACAGGCGCCCATGGCGGAGATGCAGGCGCTGGTGGATATCATCGGTGCGCACGGTGCGCTCTATACCACGCACATGCGCAACGAGCACGATGGCTTGCTCGACTCGCTACAGGAATCCTTCACCACGGCGCGCAACGCGGGCGCGGACCTGGTGATTTCTCACCTCAAATGCGCCGGCGCCGGTAATTGGGGCCGGGCGCCTTTGGCCCTGGCCGCTCTGGAGAAGGCTGCCAGCCAACAGTCCTGTAACTGCGATTGTTATCCCTATGCGGCCAGCTCGACCACGCTGGATGCCTGGCGTGTCGACGGGCAGATGGAAATTCTCATCACCTGGTCCGAACCGCACCCGGAGATGGCCCGCCAGACCCTCAAGGACATCGCCGAGCAGTGGGGCGTATCGCAGTGGCAGGCCACCGAGCGGCTGCGCCCGGCCGGCGCCATCTACCACATGATGAGCGAAGACGATGTGCGCAGGATTCTCGCTCATCCGCTGTCGATGGTCGGCTCCGACGGCTTGCCCAATGACCCTAATCCGCACCCGCGCTTGTGGGGCACTTTCCCTCGGGTGCTGGCGCACTATTGCCGGGACCTGAAGCTGTTCGATCTGGCCGAAGCGGTGCGCAAGATGACCGGGCTGTCGGCCGCACGCTTTCGCCTGCAAGACCGTGGCGTGCTGCGCGAGGGTGCCTTCGCCGACTTGACGTTGGTGGACATGCAGCGCATCGAGGACATCGCCACTTACAGCGATCCATGCCGCCAGGCGCCGGGCATCGACCTGGTGGTGGTCAACGGCGTGGTCAGCTATGAAGACGGCCGGGTGCAGGGGCGCCAGGGGCGCTTGCTCAAGCGCCAGCCTGTCGCGTTGGCGGATTAGACCCCGGTGGCAGCGGTCAGCATGATCTCGACCAATACGTCCGGCGAGGCCAGGTCGGCCTGGATAGTCGCACGGGCCGGCGCGGCGCCTTCGGGCAGCCACTCGCACCAGACTTCATTCATGGCAGCGAAATCGGCGGTTATGTCCTTGAGCCAGATCTGCGCGCTCAGCAAGCGGGTTTTGTCGCTGCCCGATTGGGCGAGCAGGGCGTCGATCTTGGCCAGTACCTGGCGGGTCTGGCCAGCGCAATCGGCGGTGCGGTCGTCTGGCACCTGGCCTGACAACCAGGCCAGTCCACCGTGGAGGATAGCGCCGCTGAGGCGTGGATTGACGGAAATTCTCTGGATGCTCATGGCAACTCCTGATGCGGGGTGGGGATGCGGTGTGGACGGACAACGCTAACCACCCTCGCTTCATATTGCCATGACTAAATCGACTGTCGGCCATAACCCCTTGCTAAGGCCGCCCATCTTCAGACGTGATTCAAAGGAGAAGACTGTGCAAGTAGTGGTGGTAGGAGCAGGTGTGGTGGGGCTGGCCAGTGCCTGGTATCTGGCGCAGAAGGGCCTGCAGGTCACGCTGGTGGATCGTCACGCCGAGGTCGCCCAAGAGACCAGCTTCGCCAATGGCGGGCAGTTGAGCTACAGCTACGTGGCGCCTCTGGCGGAACCGGGGGTGATAGGCAAGCTGCCGCAATGGTTGCTCGGCGCAGACTCGCCGTTGCGTTTCAGGCCGCGTCTGGACCCGGCCCAGTGGCGCTGGTGCCTGGCGTTTCTGCGTGCCTGCACACAGGCACAGGTGCGCCGCACCATCGGCGAGATGCTCAGCCTGTCGTACCTGAGCCGCGATGCGCTGGATGAACTGCTGGCCGCCCATCCGCTGGATTTCGATCTGACGCGCACCGGCAAGCTGGTGGTGTATCGCGACTCGGCGGCGCTGGCCGCAGCCACGCCGATGGTCGACTGGCAACGTTCGCTCGGCGCCGATCAACGCCTGCTGGACGGCCCGGGATGCGTCGCGCTGGAGCCGACGCTCGCGGCGATCGGCAGCCAGTTGGCCGGAGGCATTCACACGCCGGGCGAGGCGACCGGCGACTGCCTGCGCTTCTGTCAGGGGCTGCAGAGTTTGTTGGCGCAGAGGCCTGACGTGCGCCTGGCCCTGGGCGTCGAGGTGCAGGGGTTGGTGCGCGAAGGGCCGCGAGTGGTCGCCGTGCGCACCGCCGAGGGGGACATCGCGGCCGATGCCGTGGTGGTCGCCGCCGGGATGTTCAGTGTGCCGTTGCTCAAGCCATTGGGGCTGTCGCTGCCGTTGTACGGCTTGCGCGGCTACAGCCTGAGCGTGCCGCTGGACTCGTCCCTGCGGGCACCGCGCCTGAGCGTGACCGACGCCGCGCGCAAGGTAGTCTACGCGCCGCTGGGCAGGCGCCTGCGCATTGCGGCGATGGTCGACATGGGCGTGAGCGGGGCAGATGTCGACCCGGCGCGCATCACCTTGCTCAAGCAGCAGGTCGCCGAGACCTTCCCGCAACTGGACCTCGAGCATGCTCAGGCCTGGGCCGGTCTGCGCCCCAGTACCGCGCACAGCAAGCCGATCATCGGCCGTGCCGAGGGGTTCGACAACCTGTGGCTGAACGTCGGGCAGGGGGCGCTCGGGTTCACCTTGGCACTGGGCAGCGCAAAGCTATTGGCCGCACAAATGAGCGGTGATGCCTTGCCGATCGATGCGGCGCCGTTTCAGTTGCGCTAGAAGGTCGCCGGGCTAGTCACGCACCCTGTCCGCACTGCACTGGTGGTCGAATCACGATCACCATTGGGGCTCGCTGGGGAAGCCGTACGCCTGCGATCAAGTGGCGCTGACCACCGACAGGTGCTCGTGACAGGCCAGCCAGCGACCCTCCCGACAGTGAAAAACGATGGTCTCGCGCTCCTCGCACTGCAACTCCTCACCCGCAACGCGCAGGCGCGTCGATACATCGTGGATGAAGATCGCCACCTCACCCTGCAGGCTCACATGGCCGTTGCTCGACTGGCACTCCAGCACGGCGAAACCCTCAGCCTGCCATTGCGCCCACACGGCTTCATATTCGGCGCGGGTATACAGCGGCTGGGGCAGGGTGTGGAATACGAAGGTGGCCTCAGGGCTGAAGCTGGCGAAGTAGCGCGCGGTGTCGTTGCTGGCGAAGGCACTGACCAGATCGGCGGCGGCCTGGAGTACCTGTTCGTGTGTATGGGCGGCTTGCGTATGGGAGGATTGCTGCACGGTGGGCCTCGGTAATGGCTGTTGTGATTGTCTGCGCGGATTCTGGCGAGTACCGCGGGCGGGGCAAATCGGTGGGGGCAAATAATCACTTCAGGGATTCATCAACTAATCGCGTTGGAACGCGCAATTGACACGCTGCCGGCCCTGGCATTGAATGCCTCGCTCCCCCGTGTGGTCATCGTCAATGAGTCAGACACCGTGTTGAGAAACGTCGCCGATATGGACCTGCGCCTGCTGCGGATCTTTACCGTAGTGGTCAAGTGCGGCGGCTTCAGTGCCGCCCAGGCCGAGCTCAACATGAGCCAGTCCAACATCAGCATGCACATCTCCGGGCTGGAAAAACGCCTGGGCTATCGTCTGTGCGAGCGCGGCAAGGGTGGCTTTCGGGTGACCGAGAAGGGCCAGCGGATCCTCGACGCGGCGGCGGTGCTGTTCGGTGCCGTGGATGCGTTTCGCGATGAGGCTCAGGGGCTGTCGGGGCGTCTGGTGGGCGATCTGTACTTGGGCGTGGCCGATAACATCGCGACCCTGCCCACCGCGCGCATCGACGCGGCCATCGCGCGGTTCTACCAGCGCGAGCCCGATACCCATCTGCACATCCACGTCAATTCGCCCACCGAGCTCGAGCGCGCGGTGATCGATGGGCAACTGGATATGGCGGTGTCATATTTCAGCCGGGAGTTGCCGACGCTCGACTACCAGGCCCTGTACAGCGAAGAGATCGGCGTGTTCTGCGGTCGTCTGCATCCGCTGTTCGCGGTCCCGCAGCCCGATACCGCGCAACTGCAGGACGCCGACTGGATCCGCCACGGTTTTGTGTCGGCCAGCCAGGTGCTGCCGATAGTGCCCCGGCGTGCATCGGCGACTGCGCATCATATGGAGGCGGTGGTGCATGGGGTGTTGGCGGGCACGCACTTGGGCTATCTGCCCGCGCACTATGCTCAACCGTGGATCGCCAGCGGGCAGATGCGCGAGCTGGGCGACACGCCGCTGCGCTATGCCGTGCAGCATCGCCTGATCACCCATGTCGGGCACCCGCAGAGCGAAGCGGTGCGGGCCTTTATCGATGATCTGCTGGCGGTGCATCGCGCCTAGCGCGTGGCCGTTAGCCGAGGCAGCGGGTCACGTGCTTGACCGACTGATACGCCGACAAACCCCAGGGGCCCAGTTCACGGCCAATGCCGCTGGCCTTGGTGCCGCCCCATGAGGTTTCGACGAACACCGCCTGGACCGAGTTGATCCACACGTGACCGACCTCCAGCGCCGCCGCTACGCGTTGTGCGCGCTGCAGATCGCTGCTGATCACCGTGGCAACGAGGCCGAAGCGGCTGTCGTTGGCGATGTCGATGGCCTGCTGCTCGCTGCTGAAGCGCTGGGTGCAGAGCACCGGCCCGAAGATCTCTTCGTTCCACAGGCGGCTGGCGCTTGGCACGTCGGTATACAGCGTCGGGCGTACGAACCAGCCGGGTTGTTCCATTGCCTTGGCGCCGGCCAGACAGCGCAAGCCTTCGGTCTGGGCGAGGGCGAAGTAGTCGTTGACCTTCGCCCATTGCGCCTGGCTGATCAGTGGGCCCATCTCGACCTCGCCCTGAGCCGGGTCGCCCACCTTGAGCGCCTCGAAAGCCGTGGCCAGGCGTTGCAGCAGAGCGTCACTGATGCGTTCGTGCACCACCAATCGGGAGGTGGCCGAGCACATCTGCCCGGCGTTCCAGCAGATCCCGGCAACGATCCATTCCACCGCCTGGTCGAGGTCGCAATCGTCGAATACCACGATGGCCGACTTGCCGCCCAGCTCCAGGGTCAGCGGCCGACACTGCTCGGCGGCGGCGTGCATCACTTGGCTGCCCACCGCATTGCTGCCGGTGAAGGAGACCTTGTCCAGGCCAGGATGACTGCTCAGGGCTGCGCCTACCTGGCGGGCGCCGATGACGATATTCAACACGCCCGCCGGCAGCCCGATGGCGTCGCTGATCTGCCCGTAGGCTTGTTCGATCAGCGGGGTGACTTCGGACGGCTTGAGCACCAGGGTGCAGCCCGCGGCCAACGCCGGGGCGAGCTTCCAGGCGCTGGTCACCAGCGGGAAGTTCCAGGGCACGATCAAGCCCACCACGCCGACTGGCTCGCGCCGCGTTTGTGCGACAAAGCCCGGCACCGCCAGCGGCACGTCGCTGTCTTGGCCGGCATCAAGCTGCTCGGCCAGCACCGCGTAGTAGTTAAAGGTGGCCACGGCGTCGTCGATATCGATACTGGCTTCGTGTTCCGGTTTGCCGTTGTTGCGCATCTGCAGCGCCAGCAGCTCGCCACGCCGTTGCTCGATCTGCTCGGCGAAGCGGCGCAGATAGCCGCCGCGCTCGGCGCCACTCAAGGCGCGCCATGCAGGCAAGGCAGCGCGTGCAGCGGCGACGGCCTGATCCACTTGCGTCAGGCTGGCGCCCTGGAGTTCGGCGAAGGGCCGGGTGGTGCTGGGGTCATGGACCACGATGGCTTCGTCGCCTTGACCAGCGGCCCATTGGCCCGCGATGTAGTGGGGAGTGTTCGTAGGGTGACTCCCGGCAGTGGCGGGTGTAAGCGAGGGGGCGGGGGGCATGGCAATTCCTGACGTTGGCAGATGTATTGTTGTGATGGGTGTGGGGCGGCCTGACTGGCCAGGTGCTGGCCGCTATCGCAGGCCTAGGAAGCTTAATCGGGGAGGAACATCAGTTCGTATTCATGATTTTGAATGCTGGTATATCGCAAGGCTGATGTATGTGGCCTGGGAACCAGCCGGATGTGGGGGTGTTGAATAACGTCCGTCTGTAGAGGCTCAACGGTTGCCAGCGGGATACCGCCTGTCGGCTGATCAACGCGCAGCTCGTCGTCCATCTTCCGTCTGAGTGGGCATTGATGTTCACCCGCCAATGCTGCGCACGCGGCCCCCGTGGGGGATCTCGACCCAGGGCCTTGATAGAGACCGGTGGCGGCAAGGGTCCTGCCTGCCATAGCCGATACAACCTGGGCTGACCTCTAATCGACATATTCTTGTCAAATGATGGCACTAAGATATCATTCGGGCTGTCGTACCCTGATTCATAGCTTCCTGCCCGGTGTCCCATGCCTTTCAGCGTTCCTGATCATTCCACTGCTGACGATCCGCGCCTCCTTGCACAGGTCGAGCAAGCCATTGCATCGGGTGTCCGCAGACTGCGTTTCGACAGTGAGCTGGAGCATCGTTACGAAGCCGACACCCATCAACAGCGGCTGCAGTTTCTGACCACCATCGGCATCATCGGTGGGTTGGTCTACAACGTATTCATGCTCAGCGATTGGCTGACGCTGCACGACATGTTCGCGTACGTGGCGCTGGGCCGGGTGTGCCTGATCACGCCGATGATCATCGGCTTGCTGGTATTGCTTCAGCGCCTGAAATCACGCTGGGCTCTTGAAACGGTCGCGGCCACGGGCACGGTATTGTCGTCATTGATGCCCCTGGTGGTGATGATCTACAGCGACAGCCCCTATCGCATGCATTTTCAATTGGGCATGGTGTTGATCATGGTCTACTGCACCATGATCCAGCAGATGCCGTTGCGTTATGCCGCCTGGGCCATGCTGTGTATGGTGGTCATTCAGTTGGTGACGACTTACCTGGCGCACTTCGCGGACTTCATCATCTGGCAGTCCAACGCGTTGCTGTTCGTCTCGACGGCCGCGCTGCTGGTGATGGCCACTTACTTCATGGAGCGCGGCAAGCGCTTCAGTTATCTATTCTCTTTGCGTGGCCGGCTGTTGCAAAAACAGTTGATGAGTCTGGCGCGAACCGATTCCCTGACCCAACTGTTCAATCGGCGCTACCAGGGCGAGGTCCTGATGCATGTTTGGGAACAGGCCCAGGCCGCACCCACGCCCGTGGCGACCATTCTGCTCGATATCGATCACTTCAAGGCCTACAACGACAGCTACGGCCACTTGCAGGGCGACGCGTGCCTCAAGCGCCTCAGCGAAGCGGTCCAGCAGACGGCCGAGGACGCTGGCGCGCTGGCCTTTCGGTTCGGCGGAGAAGAAATTCTGCTGCTGTTGGTGGATGCGGATGCCAGCCAGGCCAGGGTCCTGGCCGAAGCCTTGCAAGCGGCAGTCGCAGCCCTGCAGATGCCGCACCCGGCATTGGGTGAGGGTGCGCGCGTCACCATCAGCCTTGGCATTGCCGCTGCCACTGCGCCGCAGATCAGTGCCGACGCCTTGATCGGCAGCGCAGACAGCGCGTTGTATGCCGCCAAGCATGCGGGGCGTGATTGTTTGCGCTTCGCCCGGCCAGAAGCGGTAGGGGCTTAGGTCACCATTCGGTGCCCAGCCGTTCGTTGAGCTGCTGGACGCTATCGAGCGGGCTGCCTGACGGGGGCGGCTCGGTGTTTTTTGCGGATGTCCGGCAGCAGCCGTTGCAGGCGTTTTATCTCGGCTTCGGCCTGCGCCAGTTCTTGTACTGAAGCCTGCAGCCATATCTGCTCCAGCGGTTGCAGGTCGGCTTGCTCCTTGGCCTTCAGGCACCATTGGAAATGGTCATGCCAGGAGCCCAGTGCGGCTTGCACGGCCTTGAGCGATTTGGCGGCGTTTTTCGACAAGGGCGATAAATGCGGGAAGGCTTCGGTCAGGTAGCGCGAGCGTTTTACCAGTATTCGTAATTCATGGCGGTCGAACTGCGGGTCGTTCAAGGCTGCATGCAGTTTGTCGATCTGCTTGGTCAGGGCCCTGCCGATCAGGCGCTTGAGCTTGGCAGAGTCGCGCCCGGCGTCTTCGGCGCGGAACAGCGACGGCCAGTTGTCCAGCGCGACGAACAGACGCTTGAGTGCGGCATCGTCAAGTATGGCCTTGTAGTCCGCCTGCAACCGGGCTCTTCGCGCGGCGGCCTCAGCGGGCATACCGCGTGCCTGCAACTCGATGGCCATGACTTCCAGATCCCGCGTCGGCGTGGTCAGCCGGCCCACCTGTGCCGCCGCTTCGCGCAACGAGCTGGTGGCCGCGATGGAGCGCAGCGGGCTGAGCAGGCTGCGAATACGCCGGATGCAAATGCGCAAATCGTGAAGCGCCTCGTCATCGGCGGTGGCCTCGAGCCGCGCTCGGGCATGAAACAACGCCACTTCCAGCTCGATGATTTCCTTCACGTACTCGTTCACGAAAGCCATTCGATCCACCTGTTCATGCTGATCTGGCGGCTGAGGCTAGCAGAGAATGGTGACAGATTAGAAGGGGTGCAAGAACGAGCGCCCCACGGTCAGTATCGACAGCCTCCAAAGGCAATCTGCGAGAAGGCTGTTACGGTGGATGTTGGCCTTGATAGACTCTCGCTCTTTGATTCGCGAGAGGGATTTCATGAATTTATACGTCGTACGCCACGGCGAAACCTGGGCCAACGCCGAGCGGCGATATCTTGGATCGCTTGATCCTGAACTGACCGAGCATGGCAGACAGCAGGCTCAAGCCCTTGCGATGCAATTACCCGAAGTGCTCGACACGATGATCGTTTCCCCACGGAGGCGGGCGCGAGAAACAGCCGCCATCCTCAATGGCCAGTTGAATCTGCCGTGCCATATCATGGATTGCTTCCAAGAGCGTAATGTCGGGGTATTCGAGGGCCTGACTCAGGGCGAAGCTGAAGCCCGATACCCCCAGCTCTGGGCGCAGAACATCACTCGGCATTGGGAGATCGGACCAACTGCTGGGGAGTCCATTGCGCAGGTCGCGGAACGGGTATTGCAAGGCTTGATTGAACTGGCTGCGCGATACCCGCACAGTTCAGTGTTGCTAGTAGCCCATGGCTTCGTCGCGAAGGTCATTCGCGCCCTGGCCAAAGCGGACTTCGCCGACTTTTACGACTGGCAGCTCTGCAACGGATCGTTGCTGGCCTTGACCGACATCAAGGTTGCAGCGCTCGATCTCGCGGTCTTGAAAGCGTCGCTGCCAAGGTAGTTACAACGGCGGCTTCCAGCCAGTTGCGGCCGTCTTGCCCCGCAAGGTTCAATCGACCCGCACAATCCGCCCGGCACTGTGCGTCGCTCCCACGGCAACGTGCTTCGCTTCGTTGATCCGCAGGTACTGCAGCATTGCCTCCAGATCGACTAGTTTGCTGTCCACCACCCTGGTCCCTTGCTTGAACACCGAAAACCGGTCCCCACCTGCGGCGAGAAACGCATTGGACACCACGCGATAGCTGCGTTTCATCTCCAGTGGCTTGCCATCCAGCATGACGCTGCCCGGCACCACACGGCTGTCGGCCGGGCGCCTGGCGTCCCAGCGATAGCTGAACCCCTGGGACACCTGCAACAGATGCAAGGCCGCGGCGCTGAACGGTTGGTTGAGCAGCGCCACTAGCTGTTCGCCAGTAAGGTCCATGAGCACCAGGGTGTTGTCGAACGGCTGCACACTGGCGAGCTGGGCATAGGTGAGCCCCTTGCCTCGCGCCTGTTCGAGATCGTTACGAATGCCACCGACGTTCATGAAGGCGATCTGCGCGCCCCAGGGGCGGGTCATGGCCAGTTGCGAGTCGCTGACCAGATCGCCCAGCGCTGATTCACCGTTGCGGTCCAGGCGGCGACTCACCAAGGGCACAGCGATACGGCCGGCCGGTTGCAGGAGGATGGCATCGCTGCGCGCTTCGACTTCGTGCTGCAAGGCGGCCATCTTGGCATCCGGGGTGTAATGCTGCGGATCGGCCAGCAGGTTGCTGGCGGTCACCGCCGTGACATGGTGCGCGCCTGGCGTGACTTGCAGCGTAAGACGGGTCAACAGGTGGCCGTAGGAGCTGCCTTGAGTGACCGAAAGATGGCCGACCTTGCACAGATAGCCCTGATGGGAATGGCCGCTGAGCAGCGCGTCGACGGCAGGATCGAGGCGCTGGGCGACGTCGATGATAGCGCCGCTGAGCTGGCTGCAATCGCTTTGATCGAAGCGCTCCGGGGTGCTGCCACCCTGGTGAATCACCGCGATGATCGCATTCACCCCTTGGGCCAGGAGCTCGGGAATCACCCGGTTGATGGCGTCTGCCTCGTCGGTCGCTTGCAGGCCTTGCATGGCTTTGGGGCTGACGATCTGCGCCACGTCGCGCAGCACGGCGCCGACAAAGGCGACCTTGACGCCATGGCTTTCTTCGATGCGGTAGGGCGCAAGCAGCGGCTTGCCGGTGGCGGTGTCGATCAGGTTGGCGGCGATGTAGGGAAAGCCGCTGCCGGGGTAGTCGGGGCGCAACTTGCAGGCTTTTTGTGGTCGCGAGGACTGACAGCCACCGTTGATCTGGCGCAGTAGCTCGGCCTTGCCGTTGTCGAGTTCGTGGTTGCCGACGCTGCTCAACAGCAGCCCCATGCCATGCAAGGCTTCAAGGGTCGGCTCATCGGCCCACATGGCCGAGATCGCCGGGCTGGCACCGATCAGATCGCCGTCACCGACGAACAACAGTTGCGGATCCTGCGCGCGCAGTTGGTCGAGCATGCCGCCCAAGGTGGCGATACCCCCGGCGTCGAGCGTGTACTCGGTGCCAGCGGCGTCCTTGTAGGTCCAGGGATTGGGTTGCAGATAACCATGCAGATCGTTGATCGCGACGACAGTGACCTGCACCGGTTGAACAGGCGCGGTGCTCGGCGCCTGGCTGCAGGCGGCGAGGGCGACGAGCAGCGCGGTGGTCGCCAGGCGGCGACCACCGGCGAGAAAGGTTGCCATGGCAAAACATCCTGTCGGGCGAAAGAAAGGCCCTCGCGTGGGGGCCCTGATTGACGGTCTCAAGCAGTACGTTAGTGGGCGACTGACGATTGCGCCAGTCGGCCGGCAAGCGCTATCGATGCACGTCAGGCGGCCCATCCACCCAGACGAAATGGTCATTGGACAGCGTCGCCTCACCGCTCCAGCGATAAGCACACAGCTTGCCGTCCGGCGTGCCCTTGCCGATGGAGTAATCCAGCACGGCAATATGCGGCGTGTGAATGCGCGGCGTACCGCTGGCCCAGTAATGGCCGATGAACACCGGGCGCAGCTCGTCGTAGTTGTACAGCAGCGTCTGGGGCAGTGGCAGCTGCGGTAGCAGCGAACGCAATTGCTCGTCGACGATCGCCGCGCCGGCATAGGTTTGCGCGGCGCGGTCCCACCAGCGCGTACGCGTGGTGTCCCGCTGCACGCCGTCCTTGTCGGTGTAGAAGACGCCGTCGGGCAACTGGACCTCGGTGCCTTTGAGGACGGTTTCGACGGCTCGATGGGCCAGTGAATCGCTGTCGTGCAAGATCGGCCAGGCGCTGTCCTTGATCGAGTGATCGGCGTTCAGGTATGGCGCCAGCGCATCCAGATAGCCCTGATGCCAGCAGGCGTGCACCGCGCGAATCTCGCCGGTGTCCAGATAGACCGGCAAGGTCTTGAACCACGCGATCAGCTCTTTATGCTGCCTGGACTCGAGCGTCACCTCACGGATGAAGGCCTGATGCTGATGGCTGTTCTTCTCGCTTCTGGGCCGCAGATAGTCGCCGGGCCGTTCGGCATCGAGGGTGGCGAAGCCTACCGCGTTGTATTCATGGTTGCCCATGATCGCTTGCGCCGAGCCGTCGTCGACCATGGCGCGAACGATATTGACGGTGTGCAGTTGCTGTGGGCCGCGGTCGACATAGTCGCCAAGGAACACCGCCTGACGCTCGGCGTGGCGCCAGGCCGACCCGCGCTTGTGGTAGCCGAGCTTTCGCAGCAATGCTTCGAGGCGCTCGGCATAGCCGTGGATGTCGCCGATCAAATCCAGCATGAAAATCTCCTTTTCATCATGCCGCACAGTGTAAGGGCTCCCAGAGTAAAAGCGCGACAGGGCTGTCGCACCCGCCTGGGGACACCCCGTCAGATCTTGAACTTGCTCACCAGCGTCCTGAACGACACGGCCAGGCGGGAAAGCTCCAGGGTCGACTCGTTGGTCTGGCGCGCACCGCTTGAGCTCTGGGTCGACAGGTCCTGGATATTCACCAGATTGCGGTCCACTTCACGCGCAACCTGCGCTTGCTCCTCCGACGCGCTGGCGATCACCATGTTGCGCTCGTTGATCTGCGAAACCCCGGCGGTGATGCGCTCCAGTGCATAGCCCGCTTCGGCGGCTTCGGTCTGGGTTTCGCCGGCCAGCACCTGGCTTTTGCTCATGGCCACCACCGCCGCATCCGCGCCGGTGCGGACCGCGTTGATCATGGTCTCGATGTCACCGGTCGAGGATTGGGTACGGTGTGCCAAGGCGCGCACCTCATCCGCCACCACCGCGAAGCCCCGGCCTTGTTCCCCGGCCCGCGCCGCTTCGATCGCCGCGTTGAGGGCCAGCAGGTTGGTTTGTTCTGCAATGGCGCGAATCACATCCAGGACCTTGCTGATCTCCCGGATTTGACCGGCCAGCAGCTCGACTTTCTGAGTGGAGTCGCCGATGCCGGTGGCCATGACGCTGATCGACTGGATGGTTTTCCTGACTTGAGTACCGCCGGTCAACGCGTCCTTGCTGGTCTGCTCGGAGGCGTCCGAAGTGCTGACCGCGTTGCGGGCAACTTCTTCCACGGCGGCTGTCAGTTCATTGACCGCTGTGGCGGCTTGCTGGATTTCGTCATTCTGGCGAGTCAGGCCCTGGGAGCTTTCGGTGGTGACCGCGCTCAACTCTTCGGCGGCCGCGGCCAGTTGATCCGAGGCATTGGCAATCTCGCGGATGGTCGACTTCAAGTTTCCTTGCATCGTGGCGAACGCGCCGAGTAGCAGGCCGATTTCGTCTTTGCCGCCACCCTCGATAGCGAAGGTCAGATCACCTTCGGCGATGCGTCGGGCACTTATCAGTGCGCCATTGATGGGGCGGGTAATGGCTCGAGTGATGATCAAACCGATAGTGATCGCGAGCACGAACGCGATCAGCACGCCCAGGGCAAGCATCAGGTTCGCATGATCGTCCGTCGCCTGCGCAGCCTGGCCCGCTTCAGTGCCTTGCCGTTTGTTGGACGCGATGATCAGTTTCAACTCATTGTTGACGCTGGTGTAGGCAGGCTCTATCTGCGTCTGGAACGTCCGAAGCGCGGCGTCCATATTGCCGCTCTGGACATCCCGAGTCATCTGGTTGGCCAGGGCTATATAGGCGGGCCAGTCTTTTTCGAACTGGTCGCCGGCGACGCGCTCGTCATCTTCCAGGGGCGTCTGGCGGTACTGTTTGAACTGGCTTTCGACGTCTTGCTGATTGTTGTTCATCGACTCAATGGCTGCGTCGATGTCGGCTTGCGTGCCTTGGGTCAACTTCAGCAGGAGGATCTTGTGCACGTCACGATAGTGAGCGATGGCGTTTGCCCGCGCATTACTCGTGTATTCGATCGAAACAAGGCTGTTGGTGAGAATATCCTTGAGATTGGCGCTGATCGAGCTGATGCCCAGATGCCCGACGAAACCAACGCCGAGCGTGATGCACGCACAAAGCACAAACGCCGTGAGTAGCTTGGTCGCCAGTTTGATGTCGTTCAGGAAGGTCATTTTTCAATTCTCTCGTTTTGATCGGGGTGAAAAATGCAAGGCGATGACATTATTGTGACATCACCTACTAGCCTATCGACTGAGCGAGAGGGTTCTGAACGAAATGCCAGGTGAAACTATTTACACCCTTTGACAACCCGTCTTCTTCAGGAGTGCACGCCCGTGCAGTGCGCGTCGAATTTTTCAGTTGCTCAGTCAGTCCTCCACGCCAAAATCCAGCACCACTTTCATCGCCCGGCTCTTGTCCGAGGCCAGCTCGAACGCCTCGACCGCTTGCTGGAAGGGCACCGTGTGGGAGATCACCGGACGCACGTCGATGATCTTGCGGTTGAGCAAGTCCACGGCCTGGGCGAATTCGGGATGAAAACGAAAGGTGCCGCGCAGATCGATTTCGCGGCTGACCAGCAAATTCAACGGCACAGATACATCGCCGCCCAGACCGACGGTGACCACCACGCCGCGCGGCGCGACGCACTCCAGGCCGTTGCGCAGGGCCTGGGCGCTGCCGGAGACTTCGAACATCACGTCGAAATAGCCCTTTTCGGCGGTGTAGCGCTGCAACGCATCGGGCTCGATGGCCAGGTTGTGGGTGCGGTTGGCGCCCATCTTTTCGGCGCAGACCAGGGGCCCGGCGGCCAGGTCGACGGCGACGATCTGCCCGGCACCTGCGGCGCGCAGACTGCCGATCAACAGATTGCCGATGGGGCCGCAACCGGTCACCAGCACGCGCTTGCCGAAGATCGCCCCGGCGCGCTGGATGGCATGCAGGCCCACGGACAGCGGCTCGGCCATGGCACCCTCGGCCAGGCTGACATGATCGGCCAGCACGTGGGCCTGATGCGTGTCGATCACCAGTGACTCCTGGAACGCGCCCTGGATATGCGGGAACGGCATGGCGCTGCCGTAAAAGCGCATGTGCAGACAGTGATTGGGCAGGCCCTGCTGGCAGAAGCGGCACCCCCCACAAGGCCGGGATGGCGATACCGCAATCCGCTGGCCGACCCGCAGCGGCCCGGCGTCGCTGCCCACGGCGTCGATTACCGCAGAGACTTCATGGCCCAGCACCATGGGCTCGCGCAGGCGCACGGCGCCGAAACCACCGTGCTGGTAGTAGTGCAGATCAGAGCCGCAGATACCGCCCCGGGCAATACGCACGCGAAGCTGGTGGGGGGCCAGGGGCTGGGGTTGAGGTTGAGGTTGAGGTTCGACCCGCAGGTCTTTCGAGGCGTGGCAGACAATGGCGTGCATGAGGCTCTCCGATTGTTTTGGTGTTCAGCGTCACAGCGAAGCGGTGATGCCGCCATCGACATAAAGAATATGGCCGTTGACGAAGCTGGCCGCGTCGCTGGCCAAAAACACCGCAGCGCCGGCCAGTTCGGCGACGTCACCCCAACGGCGGCTGGGGGTGCGCTTGACCAGCCAGTCGCTGAACTCGGGGTCGGCCACCAGTTTGGCGTTGAGTTCGGTCTTGAAGTAACCGGGGCCGATGCCGTTGATGGTCAGGCCGTGGGGCCCCCAATCGATGGCCATGCCCTTGGTGAGCATTTTCAGCGCGCCTTTGCTGGCCGCATACGGGGCGATGCCTGGGCGGCCGAGTTCGCTTTGCACCGAGCAGATATTGATGATGCGCCCGCGCTGGCGCGGGATCATCACCCGTGCCACCGCCTGGCCCACCAGAAACGCGCTGTCCAGGTTGGTGCTGAGCAGTTCGCGCCAATGCTGCTCGCTGTAATCCTCCAAAGGCCCGCGGCGCTGCATGCCGGCATTGTTGACGAGGATTTCCAGCGGCCCCAGGCGCGCTTCGATGTCGGCCACGGCGGCCTGGATGGCGCTGCTGTCGGTCACATCGAAGGCTTGGGTGTGCACCTTCAGGCCTTCTGCGGCCAACAGCGCGGCACTGTCGCGCAAGGTGCTTTGGTTGCGCCCGTTGAGCACCACCTGGGCGCCGGCCTGGGCCAGGCCACGGGCAATGCCCAGGCCGATGCCGGCGCTGGAGCCGGTGATCAAGGCGAGGCGGCCGTCGAGGCGGAAGGTATCAAGAACATTTGGCATCTAAGGGCCCTTACATAGAGAGGGTTCTGTCAGGCAAGAGGTATGACGACTATTACTAAAGCGCAGAGTGGCGCCCAGGTCCAATCTGCATTCCTGATGGGGGTGTCAGAATTGCTGATAGGGCCCGCGCTTGATAAAGCGGCCTTGATGTCGCAGGTGTTCTGGAGGCGCGCCAAACCCCTTACACTTGAACCTCTCCATCGTAGTCCTGACAGGCTGATCAGCAATGGCGCTCGACCCCCTCACCATGTTGACCCTCTCCATCGCCCTGGCAGCCGCTGCCGCGCTGTACCTGGCGGTGGAATGGCGCAGCGTACGCGAGCGTTCGCTACTGCTCTGGAGCGCCGGCTTCGCCCTCATCAGCGTGGGCTCGACCCTGGCCTTGCTGCGCAGCAGCGGCCTGTTGCTGATCGGTATCTGGTTCGCCAATGGCCTGCTGGTCACGGCTCACTGGCTGTTTTTGCTGGGGGTGGCGCGTTTCACCCAGGCGCGTCTGGGGCGGGGCTGGTATCTGATCTTCGCGCTCTGGGTGGCGATGCTGCTGTTGCCGGGTGGGCCGCTTTGGTCGACGGTCATGTTGATCGTCAATTCCACGCTGGTGGCGCTGTTGATGCTGCGGGCCAGCCTGCTCCTGCGGCCCCACGGCAAGTCACTGAGTGTGGGAGCGGTGCAGCTGCGTTACGTCCTGCTGTTGCATGGGGTTTTCTATCTGGTCAAAGCCATCACGGCGGCGCTGCCCGGCACGTTGATCGACCTGGCGACTTTTGGTGGGCAGATCATTCGTATTTCCCTGGTCGAGGGGGTCATGGCGATCATGCTGATCGCGCTGTCGATGACCGGCACCGAACGCTACCGGCGCGAGCGGCACATCGCCCGGTTGGCCGCCCGCGATCCGTTGACGGCCCTGTATAACCGCCGCGCCCTCGAAGTCAGGGCGCCGCGGGTGTTCGCCGAGGTCGGGACGGGCCGCCCAGGTGCGTTGCTGCTAATCGACATCGATAACTTCAAGCTGGTCAACGACCTCTACGGCCATACGGCCGGCGACCGCCTGCTGGTCGAGCTGAGCGAGATGATCCGCCGGTTGCTGCCCGAACGTGCGCTGGCGGCACGACTGGGCGGTGACGAGTTCGTGCTGTTGCTCGGTAACGCCTCCCTTGACGCTGTCGTCGAGCTGGGCGGTGCGCTGCGCGCGCGATTCCATCAGGCCGCAGCGCAGGCGTTCGCGACGCCCGCCGCCGTGACCTTGAGCATCGGCGTCAGTCTGTTCGACCAGCCGCCTGCCAGCCTGGCGGCTTTGATCGAGCAGGGCGATGCCGCGCTGTACGAATCCAAGCGCGGCGGGCGCGACAGTATCCGTCTGGTCGATCGCACCGTTGCCGCAGACGGGCCGCTCGGCGCCGATTGACGGCACGCGGCGAGGCTATCGCGTCACTGGCATGCTGGCTTCAGCGAGCGGTCGCAGCGGCATATTCCTTCATCAACACCGCCACCAACTCACCGGCAGGCATCGCCCTGGCCAGCGGCGCGCCTTGCCCGGCCCATTCAGCGGCGAAGTCGTTGCTGCCTTGGCTCGCGGCCAACGCGTGCAGCGCTTTACCGGCGTCGTAGGCGAGTGGGTATTCGGCATGCAGGGGCGGGTGGGTTGCCGAGTGCTCAAGATACAGCCGGTTGACCAGGCCCCGGGCAGGGCGCCCGGAGACGCTGCTGGTGATGCGCGTGTCGCTGGCCCGCGCGCTGCCTAACGCAGCCCGGTGCGCGGGCGTGGCGGATGATTCCGGGCTGAGGATAAACGCGGTGCCCAACTGCACCGCACTGGCGCCTAGCTGCAAGGCAGCCGCGATGCCGGCGCCGTCCATGATGCCGCCGGCAGCGATCACTGGCAGGTCGAGGTGCGTGGTAATCAGCCGCAACAGCGCGAACAGGCCCAACTGCGCGTCCTTGCCGGGTGCATCATCGAACACGCCCCGGTGGCCGCCGGCTTCGACGCCTTGGGCGACGATGGCATCGACGCCATGATCGGCGAGGACCTGCGCCTCGTGCAGCGTCGTCGCGCAGCCGAGAGTGAAAATGCCCGCCGCCTGCAACTGCTGGACCCACTCCGCTGGTGGCACACCGAAGTGGAAGCTCACCACCGCGGGCCGTTCTTCAATCAGCATCTGCAACATGGCGCTGTCGGCAAGGAACGAAGTGTAGATTTCTTTCAGGTTCGTCGGTGGTTCGCCCCCCAGCGCTTCGAACAGTGGCCGCAGATGCGCCAGCCAGGCCGCATTGCGCGCGTCGTCGAAACGCGCTGGCGCATGGCAGAACAGGTTGACGTTGAACGGCTGCCCGGTCAGGGCGCGCGTCTTGTCGATCAGCGCCCGGCCAAGCTCGGCAGTGCTGGCCCCAAGGCCAATGGAGCCCAGACCGCCGGCGTTGGACACCGCCGCCGCCAGCTCCGGCGTGGAGACCCCGACCATCGGTGCCTGGATGATGGGGTAATCGATGTGCAGCTGTTGGAGAAGGGCGTGGGTGTTCATTGCAGGGTTCCCTTTTCTGGCAAGGCGATGGATGTTGGCGATTGCCCGCTCAGGGCGCTGAGCTGGGCGAACGCCGGGGTGGCGTAACCGTTGCGGTGGACGAGCCATGTGTCCACGTCCAGCGCGTGAGTGGCCTGGATATCGGCCATGGGACCGTTACGCTCAAGCACGCTCTGGGGGACGAAGCTCGCACATTGCCCGGCGGCGACACGGGCGATCATTTCGTCGTAGGAGGTCACATCCTCGATGTGCAGACGCTGGGCGCCGTCCGGCCACTGGTCTGCAATCCAGCGCTGCCCGAGTGCTCGATAGGTGCAGCCAGCCTTGAACGCGGCCAGGCGTAATGGGGCATCGCCTGGCGCTACGAGAGTGGGCCGCGCGGCTGAAATCAACAGCATGATCTGCTCGCGAAACACCGCCCGCCCGTCGAGGTTTTGCGCTGCCAGCAGCGTTTGCGCCGAGCCGTGCTCGTGTGGGGGCAGGGCGATATAGGCGCAATCGATCAGGCCGTCGTCCAGTGCGCGCAGCAGCCCCAGGGAGTGGCCGGTGCTTACCTTGAGGTCCACGCCGGGCCATTGTCGATGGAACGCGCCGACTACCGCTGGCAGGCGCGTGGCCGCAGTACTTTCCATGGCGCCGATGCGCAGGGTGCCGTTCGGCTGAGTCGGGTGCATGGCCTGCCGGGCTTCATCGGCCAACGCCAGCAAGCGCATTGAATAGTCCATTAACACCCGGCCTTGTTCGGTCAACGCCATACGCTTGCCTTCGCGCGAAAACAGCGCGGCGCCCAGTGATTCTTCCAACTGCTGAATGCGCGTTGAAACATTGGATTGTGCCCGCCCCAGGCGCACGGCCGCCTTGGTGACGCTCATTTCAGCGGCGACGATCTGGAAGATTTCCAGGGAGGCGAGGTCCATTAACGTTCTCTTAAGCAGATTGATAAGATTTATAATATCTCAATAAAAGATTGATTGGCGCAAGGTACGCTGACCGATGGCGTCCAGCTACTCGTTTGACAGCACGCTGCAAACGGCGGACATTGCCCAGACGTAAGCTCATTACGCCCATAAGGATAAAAGAATCCATGAAGGTTCTAGGTTTGCAGTTGATCCATGGTGACTTTTTGGCGCGCAGTGTGCGGGGCATTCCCTGTGCGCCGCCAGAAGATCGGTAGATAGGAACGCTTTCTACTCTTCTTGTGCCTACCGGAAATCAACCATGACTGATCTTTATGAAAACCCCATGGGCCTGATGGGCTTCGAATTCATCGAATTCGCCTCGCCCACCGCCAACACCCTGGAGCCTGTATTGGCGATCATGGGCTTCAGCAAAGTCGCCCAGCATCGCTCCAAACAGGTGACGCTCTACCGTCAGGGCGCGATCAATATCATCGTCAACCTCGAGCCTGGCAGCCCGGCCGCGTATTTCGCCGCCGAGCACGGCCCCTCGGTGTGTGGCATGGCCTTTCGCGTGCGCAACGCCCATTTTGCCTACAAACGCGCGCTGGAGCTCGGCGCCCAGCCGGTCGAGATCGCCACCGGGCCCATGGAGCTGCGCTTGCCGGCTATCCGCGGGATCGGTGGCGCGCCGCTGTACCTGATCGATCGCTTCGGCGAAGGCACCTCGATCTACGACATCGATTTCGAATTCATCGAAGGCGTCGACCGTCACCCGCAAGGCGCCGGGCTGAAGCTGATCGACCACCTGACCCACAACGTCTACCGCGGCCGTATGGCCTACTGGGCGAACTTCTACGAAACCCTGTTCAACTTTCGCGAGATCCGCTACTTCGACATCAAGGGCGAATACACCGGCCTGACCTCCAAGGCCATGACCGCCCCCGACGGCATGATCCGCATCCCGTTGAACGAGGAGTCGTCCAAGGGCGCCGGGCAGATCGAGGAATTCCTCATGCAGTTCAACGGCGAGGGCATCCAGCACGTGGCCTTTATCACTGATGACCTGATCAAGACCTGGGACGCGCTCAAGGCCCTGGGTATGCGCTTCATGACCGCGCCGCCCGCCACTTACTACGAGATGCTGCAGGGGCGACTGCCTGATCACGGCGAGTCGCAGGACGCGTTGCAGTCGCGCGGTATCCTGCTCGATGGCACTTCGCAGGACGGCCGACCGCGCTTGTTGTTGCAGATATTCTCCGAAGCGCTCATGGGGCCGGTGTTTTTCGAGTTCATTCAACGCAAGGGCGATGATGGCTTTGGCGAGGGCAATTTCAAGGCGCTGTTCGAATCCATCGAACGCGATCAGGTGCGCCGCGGGGTATTGGCGGCGACCTGAGGGCCTTCTGGGCGGGTATCGACTCGAGGCCCGGCCAGTCCCTGCTTGCCAGCGCTATTCTGTAGCTTGCGCTATACCGGGCATCGACGACCTGCATGCCGGCCTGCTCAGCATCGACCCGTGGACCGACGTTGGCCGATGCCGAACCTGAGCCTGCGTATCAGCGTGCAGTGCAATAGGGAAATGCGCTCCTATGTTTCATCGCCGCTCTTCATGAATCAATCCGCCGACTCGACCTTAGATGAGCCGGTACGATGGACTTCGATTTCTTTCCTCAAGGCAACAGCCACGACAACGCGCACGGCAGCGCAGCCATTCCCAGCTTTCACAGCACGACGCTCGATGTGCCGTGCGATCAGCGCCTGCGCGCCTGGCGGCTGACCATCGAGGCGCTGTTCGAAGCGAACGCCGCCGAGGGGGAGGGGTTTTCAGCCTGCCTGACGGTTTACCATTTCAACCGTTTCCTGCTGTGCCGCGGGCGCCTCGATGGGGCCCGCTACTACCGCGACAGTGTGCGGCTGGGCTGGTGTGACCTCGATCATTATCTGTTGCACCTGCCGCTGCAGCGCGGATTGGTGGCAGGCAACGGCCTGCGGGTGCGCGCTTCGGATATGGTGATGCTCGATCTGGCCCAGCCGGCCGACTTCCGTACGACCGCCAGCGAGGGCGTGAGCCTGTTGATTCCGCGCACGGCTTTGGCGCCACTGCTGCATGACGCCGAGCAATTGCATGGCCGGGTGTTGCGCCGCGACTCGGCCGCCGGCGAGTTCTTGTCTGTGCTGTTGGTGTCGTTGGCCGCTGCGGCGCCGCGGCTGGTCATGCATGAGGCGCTCAGGCTGACGCGGCCGATCATCGAGTTGGTGGCGGCCTGCTTCGGCCAGACCGCTGCTCGCCAAGCGCCGGCGCCCTCGACCCTGCATGTCGACCTAGGCCGCCGGGTGCGGGCCTATATCGAGCAGAACCTGCACCGCGAAGACCTCGCACCGGTAACGCTGGCCAAGGAGCTGGGGGTGTCGCGCAGCCAGCTCTATCGGGCCTTCGAGAGGCTTGGCGGCGTGTGTCATTACCTGCGCCAGCGCCGGCTGCGCCGATGTCTGTTGGCACTGTGCGACGTCGCCAACAGCGGGCGGCATATCGTCGACCTGGCGTGTGAGCACGGGTTCGCCGATGAAGCCCATTTCAGCCGCCTGTTTCGCAAGGCCTTCGGCTTGTCGCCACGGGCGGCGCGTACCGCCATGCAGCGCGGTGACCCGTTGGTGTTTTCCGGTCTGCAGGTCAACCCCGGCAACCGCTGCCCCTTCGCGCATTGGGTGCGCGAGCTGAGCAGCTGTTGAAAAACTGGCAATCCGGGACGCCTGTACAAGTTTGCGGGACGCACGTCCAAGCCCGTGCCGCGGCCTGTGCCTATCCTGAACGCACTCGACAACAAGGAGTGTCACCCGTGGCCAATCAAGCTCTTCACCTGCTCATCCAGAGCATCGCCGGCGCGGTCGCCGAAGCGCAGGACAAGATGCAGCGCGTCCAGGTGTCCACCGTGCGCCAGTACTTCGACGACGACAACCGCCCGGTGAGCATCGAAGTCAGGTTGCCGTCGTCGTCGCCCGATGCGTGTCCGGGGGAAGAGCGGCTGGTGCGTGTGCCACTGCTGTCACTGATTGGCCCGCGGTTGCTGGCAGTCAAAGACATGGAGATTTCGTTCGACGTGGGCCTTTGCGCAGATAACGGTGGCGATGATTCCGCTTCGCCGGCGGTGCCTGTGGCCAAGAGCACTACTGATCAGAACGCGACGGACGAAAGCGCTGCGGCCTGGCCAATCGCGGCGCACACACCTTTGAACGTCGATCTCGGCGTTCGTCGAAATGGGGAAGGCGGGCCGCTTGCGCACGTCACCCTCAGAGTCGAGACCCAGCCGTGTTCCGAAGGCATGGCTCGGCTGGTGCAAAACCTGGATCAACTAATCTGAATAGCAAGGAGATGCTAAATGACTGACTTTTCAATGGGTGACCAATTCCGTGGTCTGCCGATGGGCGACCTGATCGGCGCTCCGCTGACGGCCGCCTGTGATGCGCAGGTGCGCCTGGCCAATGCCACGGCGGATTTCATCAAGGTGGTGGGCTTCCTGCCGCCGGCGTCCGATGGCGCGGATCCGAGTGGGGTGGGCGGGGTGCGTAACGTGATGTTCCGCTTCGACCGACCCTCGCAGAGCGTGCCCGCTGCCGACGGGGAAAATCCGATGGAGACGGTCGAGCTGGAAGTACCGCTGCTCGCCGTGGTCAAGGTACCGAATCTGTCGATCAACAAGGTCGATGTGAGCTTCGATATGGAGGTGAAAAACGCGTCGCAATTTCGAGAGGCGACGGATACTCAGGGAGCAATGTCGGCTGAAGCCAAGATCGGCTGGGGCCCTTTCAGCGCCAAGGTGAATATTTCGGGCTCGATTTCCTCGCACAAGGAAAACACCCGATCCACTGACCAGTCGGCCAAGTATCACGTGCAGGTGCATGCCGCCGACAACGGCATGCCCGAAGGGCTGGCGCGGGTAATGGGCATGATCGCCCAGTCGGTAGCGCCAAGGAGCATCACCCAGATAACGGCATAAACACGATCGTTGACCTGACCGCCAGCGTTGGGCGGCATCGCGCTGACGGTCAGCTATCTGCCATGGAGGAGACACGCAATGTTCGATTTGACGGACGTAGGATACGTGAAGCGCATCGTGGTCGGCAGCACCGATCCCGAGAAGCTCAGCTCGCAAGCCCAAGTAGAAGATGAGCTTGCCTTGCTCAACCGCTGCCTGAGCGATTCCCCGCGCGGGCGCATCATCGGTATCGAGAAGAATTTTTCGCTGCTCAACATTGGCGAGCACCAGGTCGTGCTGCAGGCGCAGATCTACCACGTCGGTTTTGCGCGCAAACCGTACTGGCTGCCCGATGATGGCGGGCAGTCCTGATGCTGGCCCTGGACGATCTGGCTCATGCCTTGGGTGGCGAGTTGACCCGCGCGCAGCGCAACTGTGCCCGAACATGGCCCGGCACTCGGATCGCGGCGATGGAGGTCGAGATGGCGGCGACCGTGGAGTGCATCGATGCCTGCGGCACCCTGGCGCTGCGGGTCGGGCGTGTACCAGGCGTCAGGCAGCGGGTGCATCAGCTGCGCATCGAAGTGCCCGGTAGCGACGCGGCGGCTATCACCGTGCGCCTGAACGGCGAGATGTTCGGCCACTACGCGAGCGCTCGTCATGCTCCCACACACTGACCACTCGATATTGCTGGTGCTGTCGGCTGAGCAGAGCAGCCGGTTGCGCGGCCTGATCGACTCGACGGACGTGGCGCCGATCTGTCGGCCCCGGACACGACGAAGAGGCATGAGGAGCGGCTTCTGGCTGTTCACCCTCGTGTTGCTCGTTTGGCTGGGCGGTGAAGTGGCGTCACTTTCTATCCAATGGGCGGCCAATTTTATCCAATGGGCGGCCAACGCGCCCATCCCTTGAACCTCAAACATCACTGACAAGGAACGTTTGCATGAGGCTTTTTACTTCTACCCTGATCGGCGTTATGGCATTGGCGACACTGTTCTCGGCGTCCGCAGGAGCCGAAAACTTCCAGGGCGTGCTCGAAGACAAGGCGCGTCCTGTCCCGGTCGTCCTCAATTTGCGCGCCGACGCAGCGCCCGGCACGCTTGCCGGCTCCATTCGGTTCGGCGGGCCGTGGGCCTGCGGGCTCGAAGTCGAACTCGCGCAAGTGGCTGAGCAGCAGCGCCTGTACTTTCTCAAGGGCGCCGGGGCAGGACGCTGCGCAGTATTGACCGCAGGCTATTTGCATACTCAGCGCGATGACGATGGCTTGGCTGTTACCCTGTTCGACCGGGCCAACCGTGCGCCTGCGCTTTACAGTATTCCCTTCACGCCGGTCAGCTCGTAGCCACGGGTGCGGATTCGCATGGCGTCGTGACGACCTGCTGGGCATCACGCGGGGAGGAGGTGATATCACGATCCAAACCTGTAGCGAGGGGGCAAGCCCCCTCGCTACAGCGATCAATGCTGGGTGACTTGCCCCAGATCGTCGCCAGAGGTGTGCTTCATGTCGCTGGTGCGCAGTTTGGCAACGTCCGCCGCGCTGACGGGCGCGCCTTGGTTGCCCCAGCTGCCGCGAATGAAGCTCACCACGTCAGCGACTTCCTGATCGCTCAAGCGCCAGGCGAACGCCGGCATGGTGAAGGTCGATGGCGCGGTGTGCGTCGCTTGCAAGGTGCCGCCGGCCAACACCACATGGATCAGCGAGGTCGGGTCGCTGCCCTGCAGTACCGGATTGCCCGCCAGTGCCGGGAACACCCGGTTGTAGCCATGGCCGTCGGTACGGTGGCAGGCCGCGCAGTTGTCGATGTACACCGAGGCACCGCGCTGGCTGTCGTCGCCTTTCCACAAGGCGTCGCCGGCCTTCGGATCGTAGACATGCGGCTTGTCGTTCGGATCACTGGCCGGCAGGGTCTTGAGGTAGCGGGCGATGGCGGTCAGGTCGGCGTCGCTCATGTACTGCATGCTGTGCTCGACCACATCGCTCATGCCGCCGAACACCGCGGTGCGGTCACTGCGGCCGGTCTTGAGGAACTGCACCAGCTCATCTTCGCTCCAGCTGCCCAGGCCGTCCTTGTGGTCACCGCGCAGGCTCTTGGCGATCCAGCCTTCGAGTGGCGCGCTGCCGGCCAGGAACTGGCTGCCGTCGGCGGGGTTGAGGGCTTTTTCCTGCATAGTGATGGCCCGCGGCGTGTGGCAAGCGCCACAGTGGCCAAGGCCTTCGACCAGGTAGGCGCCGCGGCTGACCACCGCGTCGCTGCCTGCCGGTGCAGGGGTTGGTTGGACCTTTGGCGCGAACATCTGGCGCCAGATCGCCAGTGGCCAGCGCATGCTCAACGGCCACGGAATGTCGGTGTCCTTGTTCGCCTGCGCCACCGGCTCGACGCCGTGCATGAAGTAAGCGTACAGGGCCTTCATGTCGTCATCGCTGACACTGGCATACGAGGGGAAGGGCATGGCCGGGTAGAGCGTGCTGCCGCTCTTGCCGATGCCATGGCGCACGGCCTGATCGAAGTCATCGAAGCTGTAGCTGCCGATGCCGGTGGCGTCCGGGGTGATGTTGGTGGAGTACACCGTGCCGATTGGCGTTTCCATGCCCAGGCCACCGGCGAACGGCTTGCCGCCCTTGGCGGTGTGGCAGGCTACGCAGTCGCCCGCACGGGCCAGGTATTCACCTTGCTTGACCAGCGGGTCGTTGCTCTCGGCGGCCATCAAAGGCAGGCTGGCGCTCAACAGCAGGGAGGCGATAAACAGGTTCTTCATGGTCATCGTTCCTTATGCCTGCACCAGCGGGCCGGGGTTTTTCAGGTACTGCTCGCGGATCGCCCGCGCCGACCAGTAGGTGAGGGCGGCCACCAGCCCGGTAGGGTTGTAGCCCAGGCCTTGCGGGAACGCCGAGGCGCCGGGGACGAACACGTTATGCACGTCCCAGCACTGCAGGTAGCGGTTAAGCGCACTGGTTTTCGGATCGGTGCCCATGATCGCGCCACCGTTGAGGTGAGTGGTCTGGTAGGCCGCGGTGTTGAAGTGCTCCTTGACCTTCTTGCCCAGCAGCGCGATGGACTTGGGATTCATGGCCTGGGCGACCTTGCTGAGTTTGTCGACCATGAACTGGTTCATCTTGATGTCGTTTTCCTGCCAGTCGAAGGTCATGCGCAGCAGCGGCTGACCGTAGGCATCGCGGTAGGTCGGGTCGAGGTCGAGGTAGTTGGCGCGGTACGACTGGTGCGCACCGTGGGCGTCCATCGACACCTGGTGGGTGTAGTACTCGGCGGTGGTTTTCTTCCAGGCGCTGCCCCAGGCCGGGGTGCCTGGCGGGTTGGACGTACCGGCGATCGGCCGACTGCCGGCCTGGTTGACCCACATCGGCGAGCCACCGACGAAGCCGTGCGGCCCGTGGTCGAAATTGTCGGCGTTGTAGTCGTCGATGGCCACGCCATTGCCGCCTGCGCCGATGAAGTTGTTGGTGTGGGTGTCCTTGTCGAAGAACGCCTTCACGGTGCCCATGTTCTGGTAGGCGAAGTTACGCCCGACCACCCCTTCGTTGGTGACTGGATCGTAGGGTTTGCCGATGCCGGACAACAGCATCAGGCGCACGTTGTTGAACTGGAACGCACCGAGGATCACCAGGTCTGCGGGTTGCTCGACTTCGCGGCCCTGGGCATCGACGTAGGTGACACCGGTGGCCTTGCTCTTGGTGCTGTCAAGGTTGACGCGCAGCACGTGGGCGTTGGTGCGTAGCTCGAAGTTGGGCAGCGGGCGCAGCGCCGGCAGGATGTTCACGTTGGGCGACGCCTTGGAGTACATGTAGCAGACGTAGCCACTGCAGAATCCGCAGAAGTTGCACGGGCCCATTTGCGCGCCATAGGGGTTGGTGTACGGCCCCGAGGTGTTCGCCGACGGCAGGTTGTAGGGCTTGAGGCCGATGTCGTGGGCGGCTTTCTGGAACAGCTGCGCCGAGTAGGTGTTTTTCTGCGAGACCAGCGGGAAGGGATTGGAGCGATCCGGCGCATAGGGGTTGCCGCCCTTGCCGTCGCCCACCAATTGGCCTTTGACGGTCCAGGCCTGGCCCGAGGTGCCGAAGACTTTTTCGGCGTAATCGAAGAACGGCTCGAGTTCTTCGTAGCTGACGCCGAAGTCCTGGATGGTCATGCCTTCAGGGATGAATTTCTTGCCGTAGCGCTCTTCGTAGTGGCTGCGCATGCGCAGTTCGATCGGGTCGACCCGAAAGTGCACGCCGGACCAGTGCAGGCCGGCGCCGCCGACGCCCTTGCCGGGCAGGAAGGCGCCCAGTTGGCGGTTGGGCAAGGCCACGTCGTTGACGGTGTGGCGCACGGTGACGGTCTCTTTGGACACGTCAACGAAGAGCTTCTTGCGCACGCTGTAGGTCAGCTCGTCGATGACTTGCGGGTAGTTGCCGTCGGGATAGGTGTCCTGCATCGGGCCGCGCTCCAGCGCCACCACGTTGAGGCCTGCCTCGGTAAGTTCCTTGGCCATGATGGCGCCAGTCCAGCCGAACCCGACGATCACTGCGTCTACTTTTTTCAATACGGTCGCCACGCTCATGCCCTCTCGCCGCGAATGGAAACGGCCGGGAAGGGATACGCTTCGTTGCGCTCCACCCAATCCATGAAATCGGCGCGTGCGCCAGGGAAGCCGATCTGGGTCCAGCCGACCATGCCTTTGTTGCCGCCGTGCACCGGGTCGCTGAAGAAGCCTTCGCGGCTGTTCTGCACCAGCAGGCTGAAGAATGCCTTTGCGGGCACTTCGTCGAAATGCAGCTCTCCGGACTCGATCTTGCTGAGAAACTGGTCTCGGGTAGCGCTGTCTTGTGCAGAAAATGTTTTGCCGTGTTGCGCTTTGCAAGCGGCCTCCGCAGCTTTGATGCCGAGGCGATAGATCTGTTGCGGCACCAATTGCAGTTGATAGCCCATCTCGGCGGGCGCATCGGTGACGAACGGACCTTGCATGTACCACAGTGCGCCAGTGGCAAACGGAGTGTTCATCTGGCGATCGATAAATTCCGGCACGCCGGCTTCCAGGGCGCCAGGGCCAAGCTCGTCGGCAGGGATGATGCGCGACACGGCGGCCTGGATGAAGTCCCACTCCTCGGCAGTAAAGAAACTGGGTTGGTAGTCGTCTTTAGGGGGAGTGGCTGGCACCTTGTGCTCGGGTGCGGCAGGGGCGGCGAGCAGCGATTGGGCGCCCATGCCCAGCCCGGTGCTGGCGACGGTGACAACGGGGATCAGGGTCAGGGTCTTGCGCAGGAACTCCCGGCGCGGGTTGTCTTCTCGATCGGACATGGTGGATCCTCATCAGCGGTTCAGGCGATGCGGCGACGTTGGCATGTTTTTATGGGGATATTATTAGAGTGGCGTGCGCAAGGACTTGGAACCAAGGCTGCGGCAATCAGCCGCGAAATCGGTCGGGCGCAAATGTAACCATTTGTGAGGCAAATTGAAACCGGTTTCAATTTGCCTGTGTCTTGTTGGATTGGGGGAGTGGTGCAAGCCTTGCCGGCCCCTTCGCGGGCAAGCCTTGCTCCCACAAGTGCATGCCGCATCAGCGCCGTACACCCGTAGGAGCAAAGCTTGCTCGCGAAGGGGCCGGTCCTGCTTGCCCAGCACCCTAGAATCTCCCACGTCGTACACCCGTAGGAGCAAAGCTTGCTCGCGAAGGGGCCGGTCCTGCTTGCCCAGCACCCTAGAATCCCCCACGCCGTACACCCGTAGGAGCAAAGCTTGCTCGCGAAGGGGCCGGTCCTGCTTGCCCAGCACCCTAGAATCTCCCACGTCGTACATCCGTGAGAGCAAGGTTGTGCGTTCGGCGGCGAAGAGGCCGCCAGCAGCAACGCAACCCTCACCTGGCAATTGAGCCCAGCAACGCTCTCACCTCAGCCGTAGTCGGCGCATGCGCGCCGGCTTGGCTGCACGAAACCGACGCGCAGGCCGCCGAAAAACGCAGACGCTCTTGATAATCACTGATCCCCAGCAACCCCGAGGCCAGCCAGCCGGCCATGCTGGCATCCCCGGCGCCCACGGTATCGACCACCTCGACCTTGATGGCTGCCTGTTCATACTCGCCCTCTAGCGTATGCAGCACCATGCCCTTTTCGCCGCGGGTGAAGAGGATCTGCGCCTTGGGGTTCAGTGCCCGCAGTTCGGCCAGCGCCTGGTGCTCGGTAAGGCCGGGATAGATCTGGCGCAAGTCTTCGTCCGAGAGTTTTATGATGGTGGCCAGCGCAACCATGGTCGGGAAGGTCTGCTCGCGGTAGGCGCTGTCCATCAGGTTGCGCCAGTTGGGGTCGTAGCTGATCTGCTTGCCGGCCTGGTGCGCCTGCCGGGCGATGGCGACCAGCTTGTCGCCGAGCGGCTGACGCGCCAGGCTGATGCAGCTGAAGTGGCAGAGTTGCGCGGCCTCGAGCCAGCCTTGTGGCAGCTTGGCGCCGTCGAAATGCAGGTCCGATTCGCCGGCGAAAAAATACCGGGGAGGGTGGCTGGAGGCGACGATGGCCACCAGCGGATCGCTGTCGACGCGCTGGATGAAGTCCATATCCAACCCCGCCGTACGGGACAGGCGCGCGATTTCATCACCCAGCGAATCACCGCTGATGGCGCCGGCAAAGGCGCTGCTCACACCTAGCTGGCTCAGGCCTCGGGCAACGTTCCACGGCGCCCCGCCGGGGTATCCCTGCCACTGCCCGGGGGCGCCTTGAACGATGTCGGTCAAGGCTTCACCGAAGACGACTACATGGGGCAATGCCATTTCTTGTTCTCCTGGGTTCGAGTTGCGTTTGCTCAGCAAGGGCTCAAGGGCACCTTTTCTATCGCGGTACGGCTTCTATGGGGGCTGTCTGGCGCAGCGCCAACCATACGTGGCCACTGCCGCATGTGACTAGTATCGCGTTGACGTCGCGCTGATACTTTTCTGATCACGCCGGTTCGGGGAAGTGCGGCTCGCCGGTCATGCGTTGCGCGCCAGCGAAATACGCCCCGGCCATCTGGATAAACGGCGCCACCGCCGGGTTGTCGTTGTCCTGGCGCGAGACCATGTAGATCTGCGCCATTGGGTCGGCATCGCGCAGGCGGCGAAATTGCAGCTGGCCGGGGTATAGATGACGGGCCGCAGCGGGGACGATGGCGACCCCCAGGCCCGCGCGCACCAGCCCCAGGATCGAGTGCGTCTGGCCCAGGTAGTAGCGGTAGCGCGGGCTGACCCCGGCCATGGCGAACAGGCCGGCGATGCAGTCATGGAAATAACGGCCTTCGTCTGGCGAATACATCACGAAAGGCTGTTCATCGAGGTCCGCAATCGCGATCGTGGCATGCGCCGCCAATGGATGCTCGTTGGCCATGACCACCAGCAGCGGTTCCTGGCTGATGAGTTGATAATGGAAGTCCGCTGCGGAGCTGGACCAGCGCACAAAACCGATGTCCAGCATGTTCGCCTCCAGCGCCTGGATCTGCGCCCCGGAGACCATCTCGCGCAAGTCCACACGCACATCCGGCAGCGCGGTATCCGCGCACTCCAGCAAGCCGGGGATCATGCGGTAGCTGCTGACGGCGGTGAAGCCCAGCAGCAACTGGCCGACCTCGCCGCGCTCCAGGCGCCGCGCGCTGTCGGCGGCCTGCTCGGTATAGGCCAGTACGTGGCGGGCATCGCGCAAAAAGTGCTGCCCGGCAATGGTCAGCTTGACCCTGCGATTGCTGCGCTCGAGCAAGGTCACCCCTAGCGAACGCTCGAGCAGTTGGATCTGCCGGCTGAGGGGCGGTTGGGTCATGAACAGGCGGCGCGCGGCGCGACCGAAATGCAACTCGTCGGCGACCATCACGAAGCAACGCAGTTGATGAAGTTCCATGATTCAATTCTTGTATTGATCGATTCAGTGTCTATGTTAGACGCGCATCACCACTTTTCCTACTCTGGCTGCAATCTGCGGGCTTTACGCGCCCGCAGTCATAACAACACAGCCCTCCATGCAGGGGGCCGGAGAGCCCTATGAATGCCAAGACCGCTTCCCTGGCGGTGCCGATCGCCGAGGCCAAGGTGGGCCGCCGCCGCTTCGTCATCCTCTCGCTGATCTTTATCGTCACCGTCCTCAACTACGCCGACCGCGCCACCATGTCGATCGCCGGTACCGGCGTGATCAAGGACCTGGGGCTCGATCCGATCATGCTCGGGATGATCTTTTCGGCGTTTGCCTGGGCCTATGCGCTGGGGCAGATCCCTGGCGGTTGGCTGCTGGACAAATTCGGCGCCCGGCGCGTGTATGGCTGCAGCTTGGCACTATGGTCCGTGTTCACGATGCTGCAAGGCACCGTCGGCTGGATCGGGCTGGTCGGCTCCACGGCGGCCATCACCTTGTTCGGCATGCGCTTCATGCTCGGGCTGGTAGAGTCGCCGGCGTTCCCGGCCAACAACCGTATCGTCTCGTGCTGGTTCCCGACCAGCGAGCGCGGTACCGCGTCGGCGTTGTTCAACTCGGCGCAGTACATGGCGGTGGTGGTGTTCGCGCCGCTGATGGCATGGTTGACCCACACCTTGGGCTGGGAGCACGTGTTCCTGTGGATGGGTGTGCTGGGCCTGGTGGCCACGGTGTTCTGGTTCGTGCTGTACCGCGAACCGCTGAGCGATCCGCACCTGCGCGAGTCGGAACTGGCCTATATGCGTGAAGGCGGCGCGCTGGTGGACCTGGAGGCCAATCGCAAGGCGATCAAGCCCAAACTCAAAGCCGCTGAAGTCATGCAGCTGTTCAACAACCGCACCCTGTGGGCGATTTATCTGGGGCAGTACTGCATCACCGCGTTGACGTACTTTTTCATCACCTGGTTTCCCATTTACCTGATCAAAGGCCGCGGCATGACCATCATGGAGGCCGGCTGGGTGGCGGCGTTGCCGGCGATCTGCGGGTTTTCCGGTGGCGTGCTCGGCGGCGTAGTGTCCGACTACCTGATTCGCCGGGGCATGCATCCGTCACGGGCACGCAAGACGCCCTTCGTCTTCGGCATGGCGCTGGCGAGCAGCCTGGTGTCGGCCAACTACGTCGACGCCAACTGGATGGTCATCGCCTTGATGGCTCTGGCGTTCTTCGGCAAGGGCCTGGCTGCGGTGGGCTGGGCGGTGCTGTCCGACACCGCGCCCAAAGGCATGGTCGGCTTGAGCGGCGGGGTGTTCAATGGCATCGGCAATATCGCCGGGATCGTCACGCCGGTGGTGATCGGCTTCTTCGTGGCCGCGACCGGTTCGTTCAACTCGGCACTCTGGTTCGTCGCCGCCCATGGTCTGATCGGTATCTTTGCCTACGTGGTGCTCGCGGGACGTTTCGAGCGCGTGGAAATTGCCCCGGCGGCTGATGGGCCCAAGGTCGCAAGCGCGACTTGACACTTTGGCTGTCGAGCGTGAATGAGTACTCTGGGCGCGCAGGTTGTCTGAACCTGAACTTTATCTCTGCGCGCCACAGGACCTTCGATGACTTACCCCCGTATCGGCTTTGCCTGCATGTACCGCCACCCTGAGCGGAACCTGTCGGCCAGCCAATTGAAACTGGCAGAGACTCCCTTCAACCCGCGCACCACCACCTTGCGCTGGATGGATAGCGTGACGCCGCAGGTGGCCCAGGACAAGCTGATCGAGGTGGTAACCCACAACCTCGCGGCGCAACTGCGCCTGCTGGCCTACACCGCCGAGCTGCCCGCGCCGTTGCGCATGGTGCGCCTGAGCAGCGATTTGCTGCCGTTCTACAGCCACGTCAAGGTTCGCGACTTCTATCGGCAACCGGCCATTCAAGCCTGGCTCGGCGAAGGCTTCGCCGCCATCGGCGCGCTGGCGCGCCAGGCGCAGATCCGCCTGTCGTTCCACCCCGGGCAATATTGCGTGCTCGGTTCGGACCGGCCCGAGGTGGTCGAAAACAGCCTCGCCGAATTCGAATACCACGCCGACATGATCCGCATGATGGGCTACGGCGTGCGTTTCCAGGACCTCAAATGCAACGTGCACATCGCCGGCCGCCTGGGGGCCGAAGGCATCCGGGGCATCTGGTCGCAGCTCTCCGAGGTGGCGCGCAACTGCATCACCTTCGAGAACGAAGAAAAGACCTACGGCGTCGACGACTGTCTGCAATTGGCCGACCTGGCGCCCGTGGTGCTCGACATTCACCACTGCTGGATCAACGAGAACGACTACATCGCGGTAGACGATCCGCGCGTCGAGCGCATCATCGACAGTTGGCGCGGCGTACGCCCGACCATGCACTACTCGCAGCCGCCCGAGCACCTGCAGGCGCTGGGATTTTCAGCCGAGCACAAGCTCGAGATGCCGGCGTTGCTCGAGGCGGTGAACAAGCGCGACCTTTACGCCCATAGCGACCGCATGTGGAACCGCTGGACCAATGAGTACGCGCTACAGTTCTTGCCACGGTTCGACATCATGTTCGAGGCCAAGGACAAGAACCTGGCGACGTTGGCGTTTTATGAGGAGTATCTGGTGGGTCCCTGATTGTGTGGCCAGTGTTGAGTTGTGCGCGCATCAGCGGATGGTTGGCGTGAACTCGGTCTGCGCATGCCGTTTGCACAAGGCTCAGCCATGGCCACTGCCGGGCGGCAGCAGTTCATTCAACGCATCGCTCAGCTGCCCCATGCTGAACGGCTTGGCCACACAGTCGCGATCCGCCCAAGTCTCAGGAATGCCTAGCCGGCCATAGCCGGTACAGAAGATGAACGGGATGCCTCGATGGGCAATCTCGGCGGCGATCGGGAACGAAGTGCCGCCGATGATATTGATGTCCAGAATCGCCAGGTCATAATCCCCTGTGCGGGCGTATTCTACCCCTTCGCTCAGGGTGCTGGCATGGCGGGCGGTCGCGTAGCCGAGCTCTTCGAGCATGGTCTCGATGAGCATTGCGAGCATGGTCTCGTCCTCGACGATAAACACTTTGGGGCGCAGCAGTTGCTCGTTGACCGACAGGCTCATGAATCGCCGTCCGCTTTTTCTAGCCAGGGCAGGGTCATGCACCAACTCAGCCCTGTGGCGGCGAACCGCACCTGGGCGGTGCCGTTGAGCTCGCGCTCGATACTGCGGCGGATCAGTCGAAAGCCGAAACCTTCGAAGGTGGTTGCGGCGACGGGCGGCCCGTCGGCTTCAAGCCAGTGAAGTTTCAAGGTGCGGGGGCTCGTGGCGGCGTTCAAGGTGGCCGTCAGGGTGATGTGTCCACCCGGTGATGAGTGCAGCGCCGAAAGCGCCCCATGCTGCACGGCGTTGGCCATCAGCTCGTGAAACACCATCGACAGCGACAGCGAGGTTCTGGGTTCCAGCGTGACCGGGTCGCCGAGCAACAGGATCCGACGGGTGCCCCCGTCGGTTCGCTGCAGTTGCGCAATCAAATCCTCCAGCTCGCTGGACAGCCACTCTGCCCGCGCAAGGGCATCGTGGGCCTGGCTCAGGGCCAGGAGGCGGGCATCGAAACTCTGCCGAAACGTCGCCAGTGAATCGGAGTTGCTGGCGGTCAGGGACGCAATCGCCTGCACTGTCGCCAAGGTGTTTTTCACCCGATGATTGAGCTCGTTGAGCAACCCCGCGCGGGTGGCGCGATTCTCCAGTTGCTGGCGCTCGAGTTTGCCCGAAATCGACTGGGCCAGGCGCGCGGTCGTGCCGCTCTGCTTGAGTACCACTCGTTCGTTAGCGGTCACCGGCCCTGAGTGAGCGGGCACGCTGAAGGTGAAGACGCTGCCGCAACCGGGGTCGCTATGGGCCCACAGGCGACCGCCGTGGGCCGCGACGATGCCTTGCGAGATATACAGCCCCAGGCCATTGCCACGCGGATTGCCTTCCTTGGCCGACCAATAGCGCTGGAATATATACGGCAGGTTCTGCGCCGGGATGCCAATGCCGTTGTCGGCCACCTTGAACAGCACATCACCGCCGTCGGCAATCACATCGATATCGATGGTACCGCCCTGCGGCGTGAACTTGATCGCATTGCCGACCAGGTTGGACAGCACCTGGAAAATGCGCTCCGGATCGGCATCGATCACCAGGCCGTCGGCCGCGGTGCAATTGAGTTCGATCTGCTTGGCGTTGGTCAGGGTCACCAGCAACGCGCAGGTTTCTTCCAGCAGGCCGGTGACGCTCAGCGGCTGGCGGGACAGCTGGTAGCGGCCGGCTTCGATCCTGGCGGTGTCGAGCAGGTCTTCGAGCAGGCTGTTGATGCGCGTCGTGGCGTTTTCGATGGTGCCCAGGGCGCGGCGAATGTGGCGGTTTTCGAGTGAGCTGTCGCTGACCGCCCAGCGTTGCATCATCCCGCATTGCATGATGATGATCGACATCGGGTTGCGCAGGTCATGGGAGACCACCGCCACCAGTTCGTCGCGCATGCGCACGGCCTCTTGCTCGCGCCGCACTTGGCGTTCCAGGTCGTGCTCAAGCGCCGAACGGCGAATATCCTCGGCGGCATACAGATCGCCTCGGGACCACGGTTGGGCGATGCCGACGACTTGTTCTTCCCACATGTCGAACGATTGCCGTGGATGCAGGCGCTGGCTCGCCGCGCCGACAGACCCAGGGTGCAGGTGGTCGGCCGGATTGCCACTCCACTGCATGCTGGAGGTGAGTTGCGGGCGGAACCATATCACTGCGTTGTCCACGGGCTTGGGCAGCACGAAGGCGATGACGCCGCTGGCCACGTCTCGGTAAGCCGCAGCGGGCGGGTGTTCCTGTTGCAGCGCGGCACTATGGAACAGGCCCAGGCCTTGCAGCCCCTGGGTGCGCTCGTTGAGCTTTTTGCGGGTCAGGCCGACATCGCGGATCCACTGGTGCAAGACGCGGACCTGCACGGGCGTCGGGCAACTACCGAACAACTGCAGGTCATCGTCGATCAGCACCGCCACGCCAGTGGCCTGGGGCAGGGATTGCAGCAAGTCGGCGCGTGTCGCCAGCCCGGCGAGGATTTCCCGGTCGGCGCTGGCCATGGCTTCGGCCAACTGCCCGAGCATCAGAACCTTGCCTTCGCGACCCTGCTGTATCTGACTGGCGAAGATGGCGCAGATCTTCACCGACAGCAGTTGGCCGATCAGGGCGCAGGCGTCGCGGTATTCGCGCGGTACCAGCAACGGGGCAGGGTGACTGCAGGTGATCAGCCCCCAGAGTTCGCCGTCCTCCAGCAGCGAGATACTCATCGCGGACTGCACGCCCATGTTCTTCAGGTATTCGCAGTGCACCGGCGACACGCTGCGCAGGGTCGAGAAGCTCAAGTCCAGCGGTTGTCCGGTATCCGGTCGCAGCACAGGCACCAGCGGCACCGGCACGTAGGTGGCATCGGGGATCACCCGGATCCAGTTCAGGCGATACAGCGCCCGCGCCTGGGCGGGGATGTCCGAGGCCGGGAAATTCAGCCCGCTGTAGCTGGGCAGGCTGCCGGTCAGCGCTTGGGCCACCACCTTGCCGTGGCCCTCGGGTTCGAAGCGATAGATGATGACTCGGTCATAACCGGTCAACGCTTGAATCTCGTGCACGCTGATATCGAACAGCGTCTCCAGGGTGCTGGCGGCCTGCAAGTTGCGCAGCACACGGGTGATGGTCCTTGATTGCTCCTGCGCCGGCTGCACGAAGGGCTCGAGTTCGATGATCAGCAAGTGTTCATGGCGGTGCAGCGCAGCGCTGTAGTCGGCCTCGCCAAAACTGACGCGGAGGGGGTCGCCATCGGCGCTCGGCCCTTGGGCATACGCCTGCTCGATCAATTGCGCCTGATGCGCCGGTATCAACGACGACAGGAGCATCCCCAGCAGCGCGTCACAGTCGAGCCCTGATGCGCCAGCGCAATTGGCACTGACCTGCTGGATCCGCAGGGGCTGGCCGGCCAGGCTGAGCAACAGGCCGTGGGGCTGTATGGCACCGGGTACACGAATGGGCTCGTCGGCGCAGGCGGCCAGCGCGGCGTCGAGTGCGGCGTCGATTGGGGGGGCGCTGCGTACCTGCGGTGTGTGCTCGAGCATGGCGCGAACTCCAAGGGTTTTCAGGTGGGTACGGCTGGGCGCTGCAATCGGCAGGCGGATCGATGCAGTGAGGTTTTCAGCCGGCCACAGTGAAGCAGGGGCAGTCAGAGGCCCGGATGGACGCGCAAGGCTCTGCGAGGTTACCGCGAAGGTGCGGCGTGAAGACGTGGGGATGGCAAGCCGGCTTGATGAGGGTACGGACAGCGTGGCCTGCCTGAGGACGCGTCACCATAACAGGACATTGGGCCTTGCGTATGGTCTTTGGTCGATCTGCGCTGGCCGCCGTTCGGGCACTGGCGTATCGTTCGCACCGCGCGGGCGTTCGGCAAGGCCCGCAGGCCCGAAAACGGCCACCGTGAATGCCTTGCCAGCCTCTTCAGTTCGAGTACCGACAATGACGCTTGCCCGCGCCAGATTTACCCAGGGCTCTGTTGCTGGCCATCTGATCGAGACCGCCAGTACCAGCGCAGTGAGCCTGCTCGCGGTATTTCTGGTCGATATTTTTACCCTGATCTATGTGTCCAGGCTCGACGATCAGGTCGCCTTGGCGGCCGTCGGCCTGGCCAAGATGCTGATGTTCATCAACAGTGCCTTCGCCTCCGGGGTGGTCACCGCAGCCGGTGCGGTGCTGTCCGCGCGTATCGGCAAGCATGCGTCGCGGGCGCTGGCGCAGTGGGTCACGCACTTGTTGCTGATGGTGCTGGGTGTCGCTGCCGGGGTCGCGGTCATCGAGTGGTTGGCGGTTGCGCACCTGGGCCAGTGGCTGGGGGCCGGTGCCGACACCTATCAGCGCGCCCGGCAGTTTATCGCCATCGTGCTGCCCTGCAGCGTGCTGGCGGCGGCCATGCAAATGTGCGCGCAGATGCTCAGGGCCCAAGGCCATGTGCGTGCGGCATTGCTGGTGCCGCTGGCAGGAGCGATCACTTTGGCGGTGGCCGACCCGTTGTTCATCTTTGCGTTCGGCTGCGGGCTGGAGGGGGCTGCGATTTCTTACGGGGTGTCCACTGTGGTGGCGCTGGCCCTCGGCCTGGCGTTGGTACGGCGGCATATCGGCGTGTCGCCTGCCGTGCGTTTCAAACACCTCAAGCTGCATGTTGGCCTGACCTGGCCCATCGCATTGCCGGCCATGCTCGCCAACCTCGCCATGCCGGTAGGCATCACCTATCTGATGCTGGTGCTCACGGGGCTTGGCGCTTCGGCCCTGGCGGGCATGGCGGTGATCGATCGGATCCTGCAGTTCGGCTATTGCGCATTCTTTGCCTTGCCCAGCGCCCTGGTGCCGGTGCTAGCGCAAAACCTGGGGGCCGGGCTGGATGGGCGCGTGCGTACCGCCATCCGGGTGATCCGCAGGCTGGTGGTGGGCTATGGTTTGTCGATATGGCTTTTGCTGATAGTGTTCGGGCCCTGGATCGCCGATTACTTCCACCTGGTGGACGACGGGCGCGCCATGTTTTTAGCGTTCACGCGATTCGGGGCGGGGCTGTGGATCCTTTACGGGCTGGACTTCGTCGCCCAATCGATGTTCCTGACCCTGTCCCGCGCCTGGTGGGTCCCGGCGTTTGGCTGGTTGCGCGGTACCTTGGGCACCGTGCCGTTCGTGTACGCGGGCAGCCAGTGGTACGGCGCCAGCGGCGCACTTGTCGCGATGTGGTGCGGCAACGCGCTGGTGGCGCTGTTGGCGATACTGACGGCTGCGGTTCAGGCCCGGCGGTTTTTTCAGGCGCGCGAGCCCGTGCTCGGCCGCCCTTGACCCTAAGATCGGGCCGCTGCCAGAGCGAGCAGTCAGTACGGCCAACAGTTAACGGAATTCAATGCCAGTGACGGATACTCAAAACGACGCTCCAGCGTCCCCCGCACCAAAGCGCCGCCGCGCGCCAAAAGGCGAAATGCGCCGTATGGCCTTGCTCGACGCGGCCACCGAAGTGTTCGCCCGCGACGGCTACCTGGGCGCTTCCATGCGCGACGTCGCCGATATTGCCGGGATCACTACCGTCGGTTTGCTGCACCACTTTCCCAACAAGGTTGCCCTGCTGCGCGCCATGCTTGATCGGCGCGACGAACGCGTGGTCGAGCGCTTCGGCGATCTGGATACCGCGCCGACAGTGGAAGGGTTCGTGAAGTTTCTCAAGCTGAGCATGAGCTTCAGCGTCGAGGACGCGCGCGAGTGCCAAGCCTCGGTGATGATCAATACCGAAAGCCTCTCGGACAAGCATCCGGCGTTTGCCTGGTATCAGGAAAAGTTCGAGATCGTCCACGGCCATGCGCAGGCGCACCTGGCATCGCTGGTCGAAGCAGGGGAGATACGCCCGGGCGTCGACGTGAAAGCCTTGGCCCAGGAGATCTTTTCAATGATGGATGGCTTGCAGATCCAATGGCTCAGGGGCCGCAAGCGTGTCGACGTCATGGCGGTCTTCGACGTCTACCTGCAGCGCCTGGCCAGGGATCTCAAGGCCGGCTGAAGGGCTCGTCCGTGAGCCCTGACACCCTTAGTAGGTTTGCGCGGTGTTGACCTGCACTGCCTTGCGCAGCGGGATCGGCAGCGGGTTGCTGTCGCGAGTGGTCAACTGCTCAGGATAGAGCGTGGTCAAGGTCTGGCTCAGCGACAGGTCGTCGGAGTCGGTACCTACGCGGATCTTGAACTTGCCGGCATCGACGTTCCAGCTGTCGGTGTTCTCCACGTAGTAGGCCAGCGAGCGCGAGTCGAGCGGAATGCTCACCGTCTTGCTCTCGCCAGGCTTGAGGTACACCTTGGTGAAACCCTTGAGCTCTTTCTCCGGGCGATCGACCGCCGCGTTGACCGGTTGCACGTACAGCTGTGCGACTTCGTAGCCGGCCTTGTCGCCGGTGTTGGTCAGGGTGAACTTGGCGTTGATCGTGGCCCCAGGGGTCAGCACGTTGGACGACAGTTTCAGGTCGCTGTAGCCGAACGTGGTGTACGACAGACCGAAGCCGAACGGGTACAGGGGCTTGGTGTGGTTCTTGTCATACGCGCGGTAGCCCAGGTACAGGCCTTCGCTGTAGGTCATGCTGGTCAGGGCGCTGTCGCCGCGGTACGCCGCAGGGTCCGGATAAGAGGCGTAGCTGGCGTTGTCCTCGATGTTCTTGTCGATGGTGACCGGCAGCTTGCCCGACGGATTGACCTTGCCGTAGAGGATCTCGGCCAGTGCCTGACCGCCTTGCTGGCCCGGTAGCCAGGCTTGCAGGGAGGCGCCGACTTTTTTCGCCCACGGCTGCATGTTCGCCACGCCGCCGCCGTGCATGACCACGACGGTGTTGGGGTTGGCCTTGGCCACGTAGCTGATCAGCTCGGCCTGTTGATCGGGCAGATCGAAGCCATGGTCGGAGCCTTCGCCTTCGTTTTCGTAGTTGGTGCCGACGGCCACGACCACGGCATCATATTTGGCCAGATCCTTGGGTGGACGCAACGCTGCCCAGCTCATCTGTACGCCCGCCAGGCCGCCCAGTGCCGGGGTGAAGTTGGCCGCAGAGCGACGGTATTCGAGCTTGACCGTGTACTGTTTGCCCGCCACCAGCGCGGCGGTCTTGCCGGACGTGACGATGGCGTTGACCACGTCGCCGGAGTGCGGCACGCCGTCGCTGTCGATCACCAGTTCGTCGTTGACCCAGACCTTGTAGGGGCCGTCGGCGCGGACTTTGAACACCTGCACGCCGGAAACCGTCGGCTTGATCTTGGCCGTGAAGCGCGCCGAGAAGGCACCGGCGGTCGGGGTGAAACCAGACACCGCAGTGGTGCCGGCGTTGGTGACGTTGGTGCTGGTCGTCCAGTTGAAGTTCACGCCGGGTTCGACGCGGGTCAGCGCCGGATCACCCGAGAAGCTGGTGTTGGCGTAGTACTCGGCCTTGACGCCCGAGTTGCTGATGCCGCTGCTGCCGGTGGCCGGCTGGTACCACACCGACGCCTGCGGGTTGAGGCTCAGGTCCGACAGGTAGGTGACGTTCGCGCTGCTCGAGGCCAGTTGCTGCAAGCCGCTCAGCTCGGTGACGTAGCTGTTGGGCGGCGAGTTGGCGGTGCCGAACGGTGAGGCCGGCGCCTGGGCGGCCCAGTCACCGATCACCGCGATGTTGGCGGATTTGGCCAATGGCAACAGGGGCTTGCCGGTGCTGGTGTTTTCGTTGCGCAGCAGCACGATGGCTTCGCGCGCGGTATCCAGCGCCGCGCGGGCGCCGTATTCGGTGTGCACCAGGGTCTGTGCGGTGTTCGGGTGTTCCTGCAGGTCGTAGCTGACGATCCCGCGCAGGTTGCGCTTGACCTTGTCGTCGATGACGTTCTGGGTCAGCTGTCCGCTCCACAGGTACGGCATCAGGTTGGCTTCGGTGAATTGCAGGCCCGACGGCATGTCGATGTCGGTGCCGGCCCAGGCGCCCTTGAAGGCATCATGGATGGCGTTGAAGTCACTGATCACCATGCCTTGATAGCCCCACTCACCTTTGAGCACCTCGGTGATCAGGTGGTGGTTTTCGCAGGCGTAGTCGCCGTTGATCTTGTTGAATCCGCACATGATCGAAGCGACGTTGGCGTTCTTGACCATCGATTCGAAGCCCGGCAGGTACAGCTCGCGCAGGGTGCGTTCGTCGACGATGACGTTGAGCGCCTGGCGGTTGGCTTCCTGTTCGTTGGCCAGGTAGTGCTTGCCGCTGGCCTGGATGCCTTGGGCCTGGATGGCGTTGACCACTGCCGGGGCGAGGACGGCGCCGAGGAACGGATCTTCACCGCTCAGGTACTCGGCCGAGCGACCGCCGTACGGGGTGCGGTACAGGTTGGCGCCGGGTGAGAGCATCTGCTGGCCGCCGGAGATACGGGTTTCGTAGGCGATGGCCAGGCCGAACTCTTTGGCGCGGTTGATGCTCCAGGTCGCCGCGAGTGCCGACTGCGACGGGTACGCGGCGCCGAAGGTGGCGTTGTTGACGTGCACGCCCATGGACGAGTCATAGGCGACCGTGCCCTGGATGCCCCACTTGAGCAGCGACGGGATCATGTGCCCGTCGTTGACGCGGGTGAAGTTGATTTTTTCCGACTGGCTCATGTTGTCGAGGATCGAGCTGACGCGGGCCTCGACGGCGTTACCGGTGGCGGGCGTGACTTCGGCCAACGCCAGATTGGCCTGGCCAATGCTGAAGGCCAGCAGGCTCAGGCCCAAGGTCTGTTTGAAAGCGGACACGGCATAGGTCCTTTTAGGTGCAGCGAACGAAAGGGCAGGGCACGCAGGGTTCATGGCTGTTGCACCTGGGTCGGGGCATCGTCGGTGGCCACGGGTGCATCCAGCAGAGTTGCAGAGCTTTTCTGGGCGGTCTGGGTGATCTTGGATACGCCCGAAAGTTGATCGCGTTGAGCCTCTACCTGCTCTCGGAGATTCTGTCCGGAAGTGGAAGTCGAGGATGCAGAAGTTGAATCTGCAGCGAGCACGGAGAAACTTTGGGCGCAAAGTAATATTGCGCCCACTACAGGCAGCATGGGACGGATCATCGATACTGTCTCGATCAGTGGAAGAGGCTTCAATAGGTCGACCTGGGGCAGGGGTTGTCCCGAAGTAGGTCGAAGCTTAAGTCCCGATGATGCACTTTAAAGTTCATTGCTCGCAAAGATATTTTTGTTCAACGAAAAAATACAGCGAAAAAAATCGAAGGCGAGGGGGGTGGATGGCTATGACGGAGAGGGTTTGATGTCAGTTTGTCGCCTGTATTGGCTAAAAATACCTAAAAAATCAAAAAAAATAGCAATTACTAATCGATAAAATAGGGTTATTCAGAATATTATTGCTATACATAAACCTAGTTGCTATTAGGTTTAAGGTTCTGGTAGGCTTGCGCTGCAATGATTTTAGCCATTGATGATTCGCGACTATTTGCTGCGGTTAGTAGTCGCTTAGTTGATTAAATAATGAAGCGAAAAACTCGATAGCTCGCGGCGATGATATTTAAGAATGATTGGAGGCCAGGCTTGAACGGGTAAAGGTTCACCCTTGAGTCGGTTGCTTCGCGTCAGCTTTGAATTGCATTGAACAGCCTGATGCCAATACCCAGGCAATCGCATATAGGTGACGGCATGGTAATAAGCAACGGCCTGAGGACTATTGCGTCAACCGTGTGCGCAAGCTTCTTCTGATCGCACTGGACGCGGTGTCAGGCAGCTTGGCGCTCATTTCGCTGCCGTGCCAGATGCACTCCCAGCCAGGTTTCGAGGCTTAGCAATACGATCGCCAGGCCGCCGCCGATGCAGGTCGCGGTCATCCGGTCCACCGCCGCCTGCCACTCGGGCGCGCCACCCAGTGCTGCGGTGGTGATCACCGTGGCGGTGACGAACAGGGTGAACAAGCTGTAGCGCCCGCCCTGCACGCCGTAGGCCATGAATGCACAGAGCAGGCCGACGGCACCCATGCCCGCGCCACTGATCCCCCAACCCCCCAGCCCGGCGGCGAGCAGGCATCCCCCTAGTGTGCCGACCATTCGCGCCACGCCGCGTTTGAGTGTGTCGGTAGGGTGCGCCTTGAGTACCACCAGCGCGGTCATCGGCGCCCAATAACCGTGTTGCAGGCCCATGTGGTGGACCAGCAACAGGCACAGGACGACCACGGAGGCGCAATACGCGCCATAGCGCTGTAGGCGAAAACGCCCGAGCACGCTGGTGCGCAGCTCGGCCAGATTGGCCCGCAAGCTGTGATGGGCGAGCAGCCCCTGAGTCGCTGACAAAAACCAGGCGCAGAGCACGAAGGTGGCGATTTCAACCGCCGCGCCGAGCAGGATGAACATCGCCCGATGATCAGCTGCCTGCACATTGCCAGGGAAGGCGCCGGCCACCAGCAAGGCGATCGACCACTGCAGGGTGATCCACCACAGCGCGTCGTCGATCGCCGACATCAGGGCACAGATTGCTGCCATCAGTGCCGCCGCCAGGCACAACAGCCAGAAGTGGTTACCCAGCAGCGAACCAAACCACGCGGCCGCGCCCATTCCCACGGCGACGCTCAGCATCGGCGCCAAGGGATAGTCGGTGAGCTTCTTGAACGCGCCAAAGCCGACTGTAAAAGCGCCACTGAGTGCCAGCAAACACACGGACAGGTGCTGGCCGGACAACAGGCCGGTGACCATGATCGCTATCAAACCGGGCATGCACGCCAGTGCCAGCGGCCATTGTCGAGACGGAGGGAGGGATGCCATGAATACTGCCTTGAGAACTCCTGTCATCCGACCGGGGCCGGTGGCGGGTGTTCCCGGCCCCATGCCGATCTCCCTCGCGGCAGAGCGGCGGCGCAATCCGACGCAGTCAACGCCCTATTCTATGCTGCAGATCCAGCGATGATCATGCCGATAGGGCGCGCGGATGAAGTGCACATCGCACACCCGGATCAGGCCGCGCTGCTTGAGGGTGTCGGTCAGTTGCACGAGTGTTTCTGCTTCGATAGTCATGGCGCTTACCTCGTCGCTTTTTACAGGTCAAACGAACTGTGTACCTAAATCTGGACCTAGCGCGATTTTGGAAAATTCATTATTTATTCGCCGCCGCCCGACCACGATGTCCGCAGATACCCCGGCCCACTTGCGCAAACGCGCTGAATGACACATTCGTCACGTTGCCTTCACCTCTCTCTCCCATACCCTGCCGATCCGGACCTCCTCTGATCAGCCGTGGATCGTGCCTTGCGCCTGATCCAGTCCACACCGCGCCGATTCGCTTGAACATCATCGGCAGCGAGGCACAGCTCGGCTGTGGCGTGCTGGTGCAGACGCGCAAGGAGGTGCCGGTGCGGCCCGATGTGCTCGATCCCCAGGCGTTGCCGTCGACCCTGGCGACGTTGGTCGGCCACCCGCTGCGCGGCGCCAGCTGGGAATCCAATTCCATCGGCGAGCAGGTGATCCAGGCGGTGGCCACGGGGCAGGCGTTGATCAGTCAGTTGCAGACGCAACCGGCGGGGGTGCTGGAGCCAGCGCTTTGATGTGAGTGTCGACGATGGGCGCAGTCCGCTATTCAAGCCGGGTTTCGGACTCGCTCACCTCGATCGTTTCGTTTTCCCCGACTTTGCGGTATTCCTTGCGAATGGTCTTGAGGGCCTTCTCGTCCAGCTCGTCCAGATTCAATACGGCGTTCTGCGCTTCCTTGGTGGCTCGCAGCAATTCGTCGATCTTGATGTGCAAGATGTCGTTGTCGCGGTTTTGCGTGTTCTGAATCAGGAACACCATCAAGAACGTGATAATGGTGGTCGAGGTGTTGATGATCAGCTGCCAGGTGTCGTTGTAGTGAAAGTACGGCCCCGTGGCCGCCCAGACCACGATCAGCACGATGGCGGTGGCAAAAGTGCGAGGGCTGCCTGACTTGATGGCCAGGGCCTGTGAAAAATTACTGAATGTCATGGGTTCAACTCTGAATGACCAATACAATTCAGACCGGCGCGGCAAGCGAAAATTTCTCTGTAGGGGCATTGATTCGTATAACAAATTCTTCATCCGGCGGCCTGATGGAACCGATATCGGTGCATGGAATTCGGCGATTGCACGCAAATAGATGGAAATATTGCGCGGCGCACGGGTCGATAGCTGGAGAGTCGTGAAATCGACCGGGCCGCCGCAGTGGTGGCTGTACCCCCGATGCCAAAGGAATTCTGTCATGACCGTTAAACGATACTTCGCGCCTTTCGCCTTGCTGGCCCTGTTCAGCCTGGGCGTCCCCGCTTTTGCTGCAACCGACACTAGCGTCACCCTGGATCGGCCTGGGGTCGGCTCTCATGAGATCAAAGAGGGCGACAAGGCCCCGGATGAATACAAGCGCAAGGAGTTGGCGCTGGGCGACTGGAAGAAACGCCATCTGGCCGCGCCGGGGGAGAACGAGCAGTGGGTCGAGATCAAGGACAAATACGTGCTGGTGAATATTCCCAACGGCACCATCAAGCAGATGATCGACAAGTCGGCGGTGCACGAGTAGCCTTTGGACCCCCCAGACTGCTCCATCGCTGATACGAAGGTATGCAAACGCTGGCAATAAAGCGCACGCTGCGCGCAATCCCCTGCCAGGACCGTTATGTACACTCTCGAGCAATACCGTTCAGCCAGCCTCGAAGCGCAGCTGAACGTCCGATACGCCCATGAACGGCTGTTGGATATGTCATCCCAAGGGAAGATATCCGGTCAGCTGTTCAGGGAGCGCCAGCAGTATCTGACCCGGTGTATCGATGAGTGGCGGGTGCTGTCCGAAGGCCTGCTCACCCAGGTGCAATGGCGCCAGTCACAGGCTCACCTGGATAGTCAGCCCGCAGTGCTGCTCGGCCGCCCATCTCGTGCGGCGCAAACCTGAGGCTGGCGATCAATCCACATGGGCGGCCTGCACGATCTCCTGAGCAAAGTCGAGCATTAGCCGTGACAACGCCTGGGGTGTCTGCAACGGCATCAAGTGCCCGGCCCCGGGGATGATCTCGACGCGATGATTGGGCAGGTGCGCCAGGGTCGTGCGGCGCTGCTCATCCGCACCTGGGACCTGCTGGTCATCGGCGCCACAGATCAGCAGCGTCGGGCAGTCGAGTACGCCGAGGCGCTCGCTCCAGTCCTCGCGGCTGCCGCGGTCGACCCACGCGCGCCAGGCCACCAGATTGACCCGCTGGGCATCGGCGATGGCCACCTCGCGGATAGCCTCCGGCAGAGGGTGAGCGCTGGCCTGGTCGACAAAATCCTCAGCCTGGAAGCGTGTCTTGGTATAGGCGCGCTGACTGTCGCGATCGGCATCGCTCATGGGCTGCGGGGTAGGCGGCGAGGGCGCGACCAGAATCAATCCGGCCAGATACTCGGGACGACGCGAGGCGAGCACCAGTGCGACTTTGCCGGTCATCGAGTGCCCCACCACAATGCACTGAGTCAGACCCAACGCACGAATCGTGGCGTCGACCTGGTCGGCCATGGCGCTGACACTGTAGCCCGGTACCTCGGCGGCGTCGCCGAAGCCCGGGGTGTTCAAGGCAACGCAGTAGTGGTGCTCGTCGAGATAGGGCAGGGTGGGGAACCAGGTGCGATGCGATCCGCCGAGGAAATGCAGAAGCACGAAGGCGGGGGAGCCTTGACCTTGTTGGCTGTGGGCGAGCATTTGCTTCTCCAGTGGGACAGTCCGGCGCAGGGCGCGATTTCGGCCCTGATACGTCTTGGCCGCTCTTGTTCATGCGACTGCGGGACGTACGCCCCGGTTCGGTTTTTTGCTCGGCCACTCGCGCTATGGCGCGCCGGTTTCGGTGGGTTCATCGGACCGCCATGGCTGCCTGGAGCATGGGGTCGTTAGCCAAAGGTAGGGGGGGCGGGGCAATTTTTGCCGACTATAGTCATCGGCGCACGCCCTTCATAACCACAAGAAAAGGATGCCACCCATGCAAAAGACCATGAAAGCTGCGGTCGTTCACGCCTTCGGCAAACCGCTGGAAATCCGTGAAGTCCCGGTCCCTACGCCCGCCTACGGCCAGGTGCTGGTCAAGATCGCCGCCTCGGGCGTCTGCCACACCGACCTGCACGCCGCTGAGGGCGACTGGCCGGTCAAACCCAATCCGCCGTTCATTCCGGGCCACGAAGGCGTCGGCCATGTGGTTGCGGTCGGCCAAGGGGTGACCCATGTCAAGGAAGGCGACCGTGTCGGTGTGCCTTGGCTGTACTCCACCTGCGGGCATTGCGAACACTGCCTGGGCGGATGGGAAACCCTTTGCGAGAAGCAGGAAAACACCGGCTATTCAGTCAATGGCGGCTTTGCCGAATACGCCCTGGCCGATGCCGGCTATGTCGGGCGCCTGCCGGACAATGTCGGCTTTATCGAGATCGCGCCGATCCTGTGCGCAGGCGTCACCGTGTACAAGGGCCTGAAGATGACCGAGGCCAAGCCTGGGCAGTGGGTGGTGATTTCCGGTATCGGCGGCCTCGGCCACATGGCCGTGCAGTACGCCAAGGCCATGGGCCTCAACGTCGCCGCCGTGGACATCGACGACGGCAAGCTGCACTTGGCCAAGCGCCTGGGCGCCGAGGTGGTCGTCAACGCGCGCGAGCAGGACCCGGCCGCCTATCTCAAGAAAGAGATCGGTGGTGCCCATGGTGCGCTGGTCACCGCGGTATCGCCGATCGCTTTCAAACAGGCCATCGGCATGACCCGTCGCGGCGGCACCATCGCCCTCAACGGCCTGCCACCGGGTGATTTCCCGATCTCGATCTTCGACATGGTGCTCAATGGCACCACTGTGCGCGGCTCCATCGTCGGTACCCGCCAGGACCTGCAGGAGGCGCTCGATTTTGCCGGTGAAGGCAAGGTCAAGGCAACGGTGTCGACAGAAAAACTCGAGAACGTCAACGCCGTGTTCGATCGCATGCGCGAAGGGCAGATCGAAGGGCGTGTGGTGATTGATCTGCAGAGCTGACTGACACGCGCCGGGCGTCAATCGTTGCGCCCGGCCCGCACATCGAACGCACCACCGGTCATGGCGCCATCCACCGTGACCTTCTGCTTGCCGGGCAACAACGGGAACAGTAGCTCGGCCACGCGATAGGCTTCTTCCAGATGCGGATAGCCCGACAGCACGAAGCTGTCGACGCCCAGTGCAGCGTATTCCAAAAGGCGCGCAACCACGGTCTCAGGATCGCCCACCAGCGCGGTGCCGGCGCCGCCGCGAACCAGGCCGACGCCCGCCCATAAATTGGGCGACACCTCCAGTTGATCCAGGCGCCCGCCGTGCAATGCCGCCATGCGCCGTTGGCCTTCGGAGTCCATGCCGGCGTAGTTGGCCTGGGCTGCGGCGATGCTGGCCGGGTCGAGATGGCTGATCAGCTCGTCTGCGGCGGCCCAGGCCTTGGCGTCGGTCTCGCGCACGATGATGTGCAGGCGCACGCCGAAACGCACGGTGCGGCCATGGGCGGCGGCGCGGGTGCGTACGTCGGCAATCTTCTCGGCGACGGCGGCCGGCGGCTCGCCCCAGGTCAGGTAGGTGTCGACATGCTTGGCCGCCAGTTCATGGGCCGCAGGTGACGAACCACCGAAATACAGCGGCGGGTGCGGGCGCTGCACCGGCTCGAAGAAATTGCGCGCGCCCTGGACCTTCAGGTGCTTGCCCTCGAAGTCCACTCGCTCGCCTTGCAGTAGACGCCGGATGATCTGCAGGTATTCGTCGGACGCCTCGTAGCGCTCGTCATGACTATAGAACACGCCATCAGCCGCCAGCTCGACCGGATCGCCGCCCGGCACCACATTGAGCAACAGCCGACCGCCGCTGGCCTGATCCAGCGTGGCGACCTGGCGCGCCGACGCCGTGGGGTTGCCCAACGAGGTACGCAAGGCCACCAGCAGCTTGATGCGTTGCGTCACTGGCACCAGGCTGGCGGCCGTGACCCACGGGTCCAGGCAACTGGCGCCCGTCGGAATCAGCAAACCGTCGAAGCCCAATTGATCCGCCGCCACGGCGATCTGGCGCATGTACCCACTGGTTGCCGGCCGGCCGCTGGCGGAATTGCCCAGATAGCGGGTATCGCCGGAGGTGGGCAGGAACCAGAAGATGTCGAGACTCATTGTGTGATCCTTGGATAGTCGCAGGATGCTCAGATGGCAGGGCGCGGTGGAGGTGTGATGATCTGCAGACGTGCAGGCTTGCATGGAGCAATTCCTATGCCGGTCAGTAAGCCCTTTGGAATCAAGCGGATAGCGCACTGTGGAGCGCATTGCTGTTGCTGTGCAAGCAGTGCTGCTGATCAGGTGTTGCTGTGCGGTCAGTTGTGGGCTCGAATCGATACCGCCGCTCGAGCGCCTACGCTGATAGAAATAGGCAAGCCTCATAGATAAACCGGCATTTCTGCCCGCCCTGATCCTGACTACTCTGATCGCCACCCCATCCGATTGGAGCCTCCCCATGAGCGATCACAAAACCCTGTTCATCACCGGCGTCAGCAGCGGGTTCGGCAATGCCCTGGCGCAAGAAGCCATCGCCGCCGGCCATCGCGTCATCGGTACGGTGCGCAACGACGCCGCCTTGCAAGCGTTCCAGGCCTTGTCCCCGGAGCTGGCGTATGGCGTGATCCTCGACGTCACCGATTTCGCCCGCATCGATACAGTGGTCGCTGACGTCGAAGCCACCCACGGCCCGGTCGATGTGCTGGTCAACAATGCAGGCTATGGCCATGAAGGGATCTTCGAAGAGTCATCCCTGGAGGAGATGCGCCGTCAGTTCGACGTCAATGTGTTCGGCGCCGTGGCGGTCACCAAGGCCTTCGTGCCGTATTTTCGCCAACGCCGCGGCGGGCATATTCTCAATATCACGTCCATGGGCGGCACCATCACCATGCCCGGCATCGCCTATTATTGCGGCAGCAAGTTTGCCCTGGAGGGCATCTCCGATACCCTGAGCAAAGAGTTGCGGCCGTTCAACATCTTCGTCACTGCGGTGGCGCCGGGATCGTTTCGCACCGATTGGGCCGGCCGTTCAATGCAGCGCACACCGCGCAGCATCGCCGACTACGATGCCAGCTTCGACCCGATCCGCCAGGCACGCGAAGCAAAGAGCGGCAAGCAATTGGGCGATCCGCAAAAGGCCGCGCAGGCCATGTTGCAGATCATCGCCAGCCCGACACCGCCCGCCCATCTGCTGCTGGGCAGCGACGCGCTGGGGCTGGTGCGCGACGAACTCAAACGCGCCGCCAGCGAAATCGATCAATGGGAAGCGCTGACCCGTTCCACCGATGGTCAAGTGTCAGCCTGAGGCCACGCCATGAATGAGCATGACCCGTACACGACGACCCTGGTGCGCTTGCTCGAGCAGCTCGCGCCGCTGGAAGGCTACAACCTCAGCGCGCTGGACGATGTGCGCTTTTTGCGTTCCAACCGGCCGCTGACGCGCACGCCAGTGCTGTACGACCCCGGTATCGTGATCCTCTGCCAAGGCCGCAAGCGTGGCTACCTGGGCGAAGAGGTGTACATCTACGACGCTCAGCATTATCTGGTGGTGTCGGTGCCGGTGCCTTTCACCATGGAGACCGACGCCAGTGCCGCCGAGCCGATGCTGGCGTTGTACATGCGTCTGGATTTCAAGCTTGCCAGCGAGTTGCTGCTGCAGGTCGACGAGGCGCTGGGTGCCAGCTCAGCGCCGCCCAAGGGGATGTACGCCTCGCCGATGGATGACTCGTTGCGGGCTTCGACGCTGCGCTTTGTGCAAGCCATGAGCGAGCCGCTGGATGCGCAGATTCTCGGGCCGGCGCTGGTGCGGGAAATCTATTACCGCATCCTCACGGGCGAGCAGGGCGGGTCGATGCGCGCAGCGCTCAATCGCCAAGGGCACTTCGGCAAGGTCACCCGCGCCATCCGCAAGATCCACACCTGCTATCAGCAGCACCTGGACGTCGAATCCCTGGCCCAGGAGGCGAGCATGAGCGTACCCAACTTTCACCTGCACTTTCGCAGTGTCACCGACTCCTCGCCCATGCAATACGTGAAGTCGACGCGCCTGCATCAGGCGCGCTTGCTGATGCTGCGCCACGACATGAGCGCGTCCTCGGCGGCGTTCAACGTCGGCTATGAAAGCGCGTCGCAGTTCAGCCGCGAATTCAAGCGCTTTTTTGGCCGCACACCGCTAGCGGAGATCGAGTGGATGAAGGCCACTTACGCCTTGCCGGCACCGACCACGGCCTCGATCTACGTGTCGTCGCACTGAGTCAGGTGAGCCTCGATCGGGGTTATTTTCAATCGACCCGACACCCCATCACTCAAGTGATCGCCCCGATCTGCCACGGCACGAATTCGTTCTGACCGTAGCCGTGCTGTTCGCTTTTGCTTTTGTCACCCGAGGCGATGCGCAGCATCATGCGAAAGATATATTCGCCGCGTTCCTCGATCGTCATGGTGCCATCGGCGATCCCGCCGCAGTTGACGTCCATGTCTTCTTCCTGGGTTTCCCACAGGCGGTTGTTGGTGGCGAGCTTGATGGAGGGCGAGGGCGCACACCCATACGCCGAACCTCGACCGGTGGTGAAGGCAATCAGGTTGGCCCCGCCGGCGACCTGACCGGTCGCGGAGATCGGGTCATAGCCTGGAGTGTCCATGAACACCAAGCCATGGGCCTTGACGGTCTGCGCGTACTCGTAGACATCCACCAGGTCGGTGGAGCCCGCTTTGGCCACGGCGCCGAGGGATTTTTCCAGAATCGTGGTCAAGCCACCGGCCTTGTTGCCCGCTGATGGATTGTTGTTCAGTTCGGCATCCATACGCTTGCAGTACGCTTCCCACCAATGGATACGCGCGATCAACTTTTCCCCGACTTGCTGGCTCACGGCGCGGCGCGTCAGCAAGTGTTCTGCGCCATAGACCTCTGGCGTTTCCGAAAGAATCGCGGTGCCGCCGGCGGCCACCAGACGATCGACCGCATTGCCCAGCGCCGGGTTGGCGGTGATGCCCGAGTAGCCGTCCGAACCGCCGCATTGCAGGCCGATGATCAGGTGCCTGGCACTGACCGGTTCACGCTTGACCTGGTTGGCTTCGGCCAGCAGCGACTTCACTTGAGCAATGCCACTGGCGATGGTTTTTGAGGTGCCGCCCGTGCCCTGAATGGTAAAGGTGCGCAATGAATCGCTGCTTTTCAGGCCCTGAGCGGCCAGCAATTCGGAGATCTGGTTGGTCTCGCAGCCCAGCCCGATCATCAGCACCGAAGCAAAGTTGGGGTGGATGGCATAACCGCCCAGCGTCCTGCGCAGCATGGCCAATGCCTCGCCCCCAGGATCCACAGCGCAGCCGACGCCATGGGTGAGTGCCACGACGCCATCGACGTTGGGGTATTCGATCAGCGCTTCAGGGTGAATGTCGCGGCGGAAGTAGTCGGCAATGGCGCGCGCCACTGTGGCCGAACAATTGACGGAGGTCAGAATGCCGATGTAGTTGCGAGTCGCCACGCGACCATCCGCGCGCACGATGCCCATGAACGTTTCCGCGGTGGGCGCAGGGCGGCCCTTGGCATCGACACCGAAGGCATAATCCCGAGAAAAATCGCCCATCGCCACGTTGTGCACATGCACGTGTTGCCCCGCCTCGATGGGCTGGCTCGCGAAGCCGATGATCTGGCCGTAGCGGCGCACCGGTTGCCCCGCATCGATATGACGCGCAGCGACCTTGTGGCCCGAGGGCACCGGTTCCTGCACCTGAATGCCTTCGGCTTTGAGCTCCAGCCCGGTGGTGAGCGGTTGTCGCGCGATCAATACATCGTCCAGCACGTTGAGTCTGATCACGGCATTGGCGGTGGTTTCACTGCCTGTTGTAGTTATAAGTTGCATGACGGTTCCCTCGGTTTTCAGGTGCAGCAATGGAGTCGGGCCGGACGCGTCAGGCCAATCCACGCTCGCGATAATCAATCAGGCTGGAGAACAGCATCAGTCCTGAAGCCATGACGACGAAGAAGATCAACGCCAGGAAGTATGAACCGGTGTATTGAACGATCAGGCCGATCAAGATAGGTACGATTACCCCGACCATGTTGCCGCACAAGTTCATGCTTCCGCCCAACACTCCGGCTTTGGACTGGCCGCCCAGGATGGCTGGCAAGCACCAGTACATGCCGCACCAGCGAATGAAAAACAGCGCGACACACAGCAGTGTGATGACCACGACTGCATTCGCGCTGTAAGCCACAGCGAGAATACAGAGCGCGGCGACTGCGGCGGAGCCTGCGAACATGCTGCGCATGACGGTGTTGGGTCGACCGCCGGCCGCCTTCCATTTGTCGGACAGCCAGCCACCGCACAGCTCACCGATGAACCCGCACATGAAGATCAGAAAGGTAGCGCCGCCCATGGCCTTGATGTCCAGGTCATGGACTTTGTGCAAGTAGCTCGGCATCCAGGTCAGCAGGCCGTAGAACACGCTGTTGTAGCACGCGTAGCCGGCGAACATTGCCAGTACCGAGCGGCTCTTGAGCAGTTCTTTCAGGATCGCCTTGCGCCCGCCCGAGGCGCGTTTGGCCGCGTCATTGGCGTCAGTGATATAAGCCAGCTCGGCCGCATTCACTTTAGGATGTTCACTGGGGTGGTTTCTGATGTACCACCAGGCCCACACCCCCACGACCATGGTGCCAACGCCCGCGATCACGAAAGCGATCCGCCAGGAGCCCAGCCAGGTGATCAACCCGGCAATGAGGATGGCCCCCAGTGCCGTACCCAGCGGCGCGCCGCCGTCGACGAGCGTTGCACCGCGGCCGCGTTCGTTGGGCGTCAGCCAGGCGCCGTTGAGCTTGGCTCCAGCGGGCATGATCGGCGACTCGGCAACACCCAGGCCGATCCGTGTAATGAGCAACGTGATCCAGTTGTGCGCGCCGCCGGCCAAGGTCTGAAAGAGACCCCAGCCAATGGTGGCAATGCCAATGATGTTGCGGGTCTGGAAACGGTCCAGCAGCATGCCGCCCGGGATCTGCATCAGTGCGTACGACCAGAAGAACGCACTCAGCATCAATCCTTCCAACGCCGGCGTCATGTCGAAATCAGCAGAAATCAGTGGCAGTGCAACCGACAGCGAGGCCCGATCGATGTAATTGATGGCCGAGAGCAGCAGCAGGAGCAAGAAAATCCTCCAGCGCACGGTGGTTGGACGAGCACTTGTCGCGGTCGTCGATGCACTAGCGCTGACGACCTGAACGTTGCCAATGGTCATTTTCATCTCACTCTTATGATTATTATGAAACGCGTGCCTGCGTGAAGGCCTGCCAGCGGTGTGGATCAGACGCTGGGGGGATTCGACTTATCGTTATCGTCAAGGCCACTTTAAATTTCCAGGCTGTTGCTGCCTAATGAGAGCTACGACCCGAGCGATAACTTTCAGGTATACCCATGCTGCCGTCCTTCTCGTCCATCGTTTCTCGCCTGAGGCTCAAACAACTGCGTCTCTTGATTGCCCTCGAAGAGCATGGCTCGGTGCGCAAGGCTGCCGAGCTCATGGCGTTGTCGCAACCAGGCGCCACCAAAGCGTTGCAGGAGATCGAAACGACCTTTGGTTCCAGCCTCTTCGAGCGCACCAGCAAAGGCCTGGAAGCCAACGACCTGGGCCGCTGCGTGATTCGTTATGCGCGTTTGATTCATACCGACCTTGAGCACCTTCGCGAGGAAATGGTCGGCATCCTCCAAGGCCACGGTGGCCGCCTGGCCGTCGGCACCATCATGGGCGCCGTGCCGACGCTGGTGGACAGCCTGGCGCGCCTTCGCGCCAAACAGCCGGAGCTGTCGATTGCCATCGTCGAGGACACCAGTTCGCGGTTACTGAGTCTGTTGGACCAGGGACGGTTGGATGTCGCCATCTGTCGCACCAGCATCAGCCCGCGCCCGACGGCATATCAAACCCGCTTTCGCGCACAGGAACCGCTGGTGGTCGTGGCCAATCCGAGCCATCGGCAAGCCAGCGCACCGGCATTGCAGCTGGCGGACCTGATGGACAGCCGCTGGGTGGTATTCCCGGTCAATATGCCCATGCGCTTGACGCTGGAACGTGAGTTTCGCCAATCGGGCTTGAGTTTTCCGCTCTATGCCATCGAAACCTCTTCGACCTTCACCACGTTGTCGCTGTTGCTCAACGATCAGAATCTGGTGGCCGTCCTGCCGATCGATGTCGCGCAGATGGCGCTGGATCATGGCATGTTGGTCAAGCTGGCCCTGACCATTCAGTCCACTAGTGAACCCTTTGAAATCGTCACTCGGGCCAACGTGGAGTACACGGCGTCGATGGTCTTGTTGATCGAAGAGCTCACCGGCAGGCGTTCTGACTCCGCCGCTTATGCTCCCTAGCGCGGGGCGCTGAATGGGCACTTGGGGCGGAACACGATCCCCCGGTTTGACGGCGCTGCGGACCACGGCAAGAGATGAGCACGGCACTGCAAACAGTTGTTTTATGAGGCAATGTTGTCCACGAAATACTTGAGTATGTCTGTGGATAACTGTCTGTAAGCCATAGGGATCAAGCGTTCGGCGGGTTTGGTCGAAAATCGATCAATCTGCGCTTTTGCCGAGGTATTTAGCGCTACGTCAGCGCGCCGATGCCTCACCGCGCACCACCAGCCACACGCCTACCGCCGACACCGCCGTGCCCACCAGCATCAGCCACGACAGCGGCTCGTCGAACACCGCCCAGGCCCACAGCAGGGTGACCGCCGGGCTGAGGTACAGCACGCTGGCGACTCGTGTCGGTGAGGAGCGTTTGACGCACAGCCAGTAGAGCCCATAGCCGCCGAGGGTGGCGAGGGTCGCGGTCCACAGTACGCTCAGGGCAAACCCTGTGGTCGGCAGTGGCAGCAGGCTGCCCTGGCTGGCCACCACTGCCCCGAAAGCGACCGCGGATACCGCGCACTGCAACCACAGATTGCCCAGCAACCCCAGCGATTCGTGAGCCTGCAAGCGCTTCTGCCACAGCGTCGCCACGGCCAGTGACGCCATGCCCAGCAAGGGTAGGCCGTAGGCCCACAGCGGCGCGTTGCCCAGCGCCAGGGCGTCGTGAGCGACCACCACCACGCCCACTAGCCCAATGCCCAGGCCTGCCCACACGCTCCAGTGCAGTCGCTGGCCCAATACGCCCGCAGCCAGCAGCGCCATGCCCACCGGCAGCAGGTCGGCCAGCAGCGCCGCAAGCCCGGCCGGCACGCCCAAGGCAACGCCCTGGACTACGCCCAGCAAATAACCACTCATGGCCAGCAAGCCGATGCCGGCGTTTTTCAACAACACCACTAGCGGCGTGCTTTTCAGCGTGCCAATGACGAAGGGCAGCAGCGCCAAGGTGACCAGCACGCAGCGCCAGAACACCACCAGCAGCGCGGGGGCGTAGTCGATGGAAAAGCGCGCGCCGATAAAACCGGAACTCCAGCTCACCACCAGGCCGAGCTCCAGCAGCGGCAAGGGCAGGCGATAGAGGAGCTTCACCGGGGGACGCGGGCAGGGCAGTGCTGAGGTCGAGTTCATAGCCACAGGCTACCCAAGGGGTGTAGTCTGATAAATCAAAATTACTTGCACCAGTTGTTCACGTTAGGTGAAGCATGAACGCCATCCTCGATATCGAGCTGTTGCGCACCTTTCACGCCGTGGTGCGCCTGGGCAAATTCAGCGCCGCTGCCCAGCAGTTGCACAAGAGCCCTGCGGCCGTCAGCGTCCACGTCCAGCGACTTGAGGCGGTGGCCGGCGGGCGCCTGCTCGATCGCGACAACCAGTCGGTGGCGCTGACGCCGCTGGGCAAGCGCCTGCTGGCCGCCACAGCAGAACTCTTGCACACCCATGACCGCGTGCTGGCGCAGTTGCAGGGCACGCGCCTGGCCGGGCGCATCACCCTCGGGGTGCCCGATGAATACGCCGCCCACGTCATCCGCGACATCCTGCCGATCTTCACTGCGGCCTGGCCCAACGTCGTGCTGGAGGTCAAGACGGCGCCCAGCTACACCCTCAACCAGTGGGTCCAGCGCGGCAAATTGCAGTTGGCACTGATGTCGCAACCCCGCGGCCAAGGTAGCCCGGTGGCGCATGTGCTGGCGGTGACGACGCCGGTATGGGTGACGGCGGCCTCGGCCAGTAGCGCCTGGCCCGATCCGCTGCCGGTAGCGCTGTACGCGGCTGACTGCCCATATCGACAGGCCATGCTCGAATCCCTGAAGCGCGCCGGTCGACGCTGGCGAGTGGTGCTCGACAGCCCGTCGACCCAGGCGGTTCGCGCTTGTGTCGAGGCCGGCCTGGCCGTCGCCTTGATGGACCGCGAGGCGGTGACGGCGGCCATGACGGTGCTCGAAGGTATGCCTGACATCGGCGAGCACGAGGTGGTGCTGGTGCGCTCGGCCTCGGCCAAGGACGATGAGGCAATCGAGCTGCTGGCGCAGAGTCTCCACCAGCACTTTCGGCTGTAGGCATAAAAACAGGGTACGGACTTATGATCCGTACCCGCTTCGAACGCAGCCTTATTGCCAGCCGTACCGACGGCTGTAGATGCCTTTCATCGCCTGGGTCAGTGCCACGTAGCCGATCAGGATGAACGGCAGCAAGGCGAAGTACAGCGGTGGCAACGCCTGCAGCTTGAAGTACTCGGCCAGCGGGCCCATCGGCAGGAAGATCCCGACCGCCATGATGACCCCGGTCATGATCATCAGCGGCATCGACGCGCGGCTTTGAATGAACGGCACCTTGGCGGTGCGAATCATGTGCACCACCAGGGTCTGGGTCAGCAGGCCGACGATGAACCAGCCCGACTGGAACAGGGTTTGATGCTCGGGAGTCTTTGCCCCGAACACGTACCACATCATGAGGAAGGTGGTGATGTCGAACACCGAGCTGATCGGCCCGAAAAACACCATGAAACGGCCAATCTCGCCGGGCTGCCAGCGCTGGGGTTTCTGCAGTTGCTCTTCATCGACGTTGTCGAACGGAATGGCGATCTGCGAGATATCGTAAAGCAGGTTCTGCACCAGCAGGTGCATGGGCAGCATCGGCAGGAACGGGATGAATGCCGAGGCGACCAGCACCGAGAACACGTTGCCGAAGTTCGAGCTGGCGGTCATCTTGATGTACTTGAGCATGTTGGCGAAGGTGCGGCGCCCTTCGAGGATGCCCTCTTCAAGGACCATCAGGCTTTTTTCCAGAAGGATGATGTCGGCGGCTTCCTTGGCGATGTCCACGGCGGTGTCCACCGAGATGCCGATATCTGCCGCACGCAAGGCCGGGGCGTCGTTGATGCCGTCACCCATGAAGCCGACCACATGGCCGTTGCTCTTGAGCATTCGCACGATCCGCTCCTTGTGGGCGGGGGTCAGCTTGGCGAAGACGTTGGTGGTCTCCACGGCCTGGGCCAGCTGGGCGTCGGTCATGCCCTCGATATCGCCGCCCTTGAGCAGCCCTTGCTGGGCAAGTCCCACTTCGCGGCAGATCTTGGCGGTGACCAGTTCGTTGTCGCCGGTGAGGATCTTCACCGCCACGCCGTGTTCGGCCAGCGCCTTGATGGCCGGTGCGGTGCTTTCCTTGGGCGGATCGAGGAACGCTACATAACCGATCAGGGTGAGCTCCTGTTCATCGGCCAGGCCGTAGACGCTTTGCGCCTGAGAGGTATGACGCGCCGCCACGGCGACCACGCGCAGGCCCTCTTCGTTGATCGAAGCGGTGACCTGGCGAATCCGGCTCAAGAGTGCTTCGGTCAACGGCTCGTCGATCTCGCCATGGCGTACGCGCGTGCAGACTTGCAGCACTTCTTCGACCGCGCCTTTGCAAATCAGCAGATGCTGGTGATGTTCATGTTCGGCGACCACCACCGACATGCGCCGGCGCACGAAGTCGAAAGGCACTTCATCGACCTTGGTGAAGGCGGTACTGACCTGCAGTTCGCTGTGCACTTCGGCGTGCTCGAGCACGGCGACATCGAGCAGGTTCTTCAGGCCGGTCTGGTAGTAGCTGTTGAGATAGGCCATTTCCAGCACCGCGTCGGACTCTTCACCCCAGACATCGACGTGGCGGGCGAGGAAGATCTTGTCCTGCGTCAGGGTGCCGGTCTTGTCGGTGCACAGTACATCCATGGCGCCGAAGTTCTGGATCGCGTCCAGACGTTTGACGATGACTTTCTGGCGTGACAGCACCACCGCGCCCTTGGCCAGCGTCGAGGTGACGATCATCGGCAGCATTTCCGGGGTCAGGCCGACGGCGATGGACAGCGCGAACAGCAGTGCTTCGGTCCAGTCACCCTTGGTGAAGCCGTTGATGAACATCACCAAGGGCGCCATCACGAACATGAAGCGGATCAACAGCCAGCTGACTTTGTTGACGCCGGCCTGGAACGTCGTCGGTGCGCGGTCCACCGCACTGACCCGCTGCGCCAGGGCGCCGAAATAGGTGTGCTGACCGGTCGCCAGGACCAGCGCGATGGCCGAGCCTGACACCACATTGGTGCCCATGAACAGGATGTTGTCCAGTTCCAGCGGGTTGATCGAGGCAGCGCCGGGCTGCACCACGAACTTCTCTACCGGCATCGATTCACCGGTCATGGCCGCCTGGCTGACGAACAGGTCCTTGGCGGTCAGCACGCGGCAATCGGCCGGGATCATGTCGCCGGCCGACAGCACCAGCATGTCGCCGGGCACCAACTGGCTGATCGGCAGCTCGATGCGCCCTGGTTTGCCCATGGCTTTGGGCGCAGGCGCCTGCGCGGCGTCCGGTTCGGCGGACGGCGAGGACCGGCGCAAGACCGTGGCCGTGTTGCTGACCATGGCCTTGAGCGCGTCGGCGGCCTTGTTGGACTTGATCTCCTGCCAGAAGCGCAGGAAGGTCGACAGCAGCACCATGCTCGAAATGACCACGGTCGCCTTCATGTCTTCGGTGGCGAAGGACACGATAGCAAGCAAGGTCAGGAGCATGTTGAACGGGTTTTTGTAGCAGTCCCAGAGGTGGCGATACCAGGTCAGCGGCTTGTCGTGCTGGACTTCGTTGGCACCGTGGATGGCCCGCAGCGCAGTGGCCTGCGCCTCGGTCAGGCCGTCTTGATGGGCGTCCATGCGCGCGACCAGCTCGGCGGGAACGGCCTGCGCCGCTTCGGCCAGTGAGCTCGCCAGGGTCTTGGGTACTTCACGGCTCACGCCGGTGCCGCTCATGCTCTCCAGGATGGTGCCGCGGCGAAAATGCTGGGCCTGACGGCGAGAGCGCAGCAGGCTCTGGAAGAATTCTTTCAACAGTTCGTATTTCATGGTGATCAACTCCAGGTGGCGCCCACGCGACCACACGGGGTGGTCACGCAGGCCGGCTCAAATACGGGTCTTCGGACATGGTTTCAAAGGGCCTTTATGGCTGACTGGAATGGGGTAATCGTTCGGGTACGGCCTCGCCACTCATCGAGCGGCCCTGCATCCAACGCAGGGGATGCAGGAGAAAGGCGAAACAGGCTTTTTGACGGTTTTGGCGCATGGTATTTCCCCGAACAACCAGAGGGCGGGCAAAGAGACCTTGGGCGGACACTTGAGGCGAGTCCATGACGACGCGACGCAAAACACGCGCGCCCATGAATGATCCGCCAGTCGCAAGACTGCGCAGTCAGAAGAGAAGGGGTGACTACAGGCGCATTGACAATGCGCTGAAGGTACCGCCTTTCACGCTCGGCGAAAGACGGCAGGAGACCTGCGGGCTAGATCGCTGAGCTGATTCCGGTTCCGCGAACCGGCTGACGTCTGTCACTCGAACAAGTGCCCACTGAGGGTCTCCGTATTGAAAATCTGCGCGGAGTATACCCAGCGCAATCGCCCAGACAACCCACTAACGAAAAATTCATTTTCGCCGCCGCGACCTGGCGGAGCAGGGCACTGATCGGTATTAAACGGCCTCAAGTGCAAATGCGATTGAGTGTTATTTAATGAAATTTGATGACGTTTATATGACAAGTCGATCAATGTTTAATGCGCTTGCAATATCATCTGCTCGCTGGAATAATGCGCGCCCTTGTCATTGGGGAGTAGCTATCTTCAACCGCCCGGTTGAAGAGTTCACGTCAACATAATTGAAGCCCCTTGCTTCATGGCGTGATCAGCACATTCAGTCAAGTCTGAATATGCCCGGCGAGACCTTTGGCCACTGCGTGTTTACCGACCGGGTAAGCCATGCCGTGTGCCATTGGTAATCTGCTTGCCCGGTCTGTGCGTCTGATGATTTCAACCCTAGTGCTGTTCTTCGCCTCTGCTGCGATTATTTACTTGTCATGCGAATTCTTCGTCAATGGCATTGAATGGTGCGGCCGCCATATGAAACTGGGTGCCACAGCGGTGGGCACTGTACTGGCGGCCTTTGGCACGGCGTTGCCGGAAAGTGCCGTGACCTTCACCGCAGTTGCCTTCGGCACCACTCCTGAACAGAAGGACATTGGCGTTGGCTCGGCCATGGGCGGCCCTTTGGTGCTGGCGACCATCGCCTATGCCGTGGTCGGTTTTGCGCTCTGGCTCAACCGTCGCAAGCTCGCGCGTGGCGACACTCTGGTCCGCGTCGATCGCAAGGCGTTGGCCAACGATCAGCTGGCGTTTCTGGTCATTTTCGTGTTCAAGGTCGGCCTTGGTCTGGTGGCATTCGCTATCAAACCCTGGTTGGGCATATTGTTCTTGGCCTCCTATGGCTTATATGTCTGGCGAGAAATTACCAGCGCCGATACTGCTCCTGAAGAGGAAGAGTTGGAACCGCTGAAGATACGCCCCGGTAACGCGTCGATGGGCTGGGCGGCATTGCAATCGATCATTGCCTTGTGTGTCATTGGCGCCGCCTCGCATATCTTCGTTTCACAGTTGGAACATATCGGCGTTCTCTTCGGTATTTCACCGCATATCGTGGCGTTGTTGTTGAGCCCGGTGGCTACGGAATTGCCGGAAATCATGAACGCGCTGATCTGGATCAAACAAGGCAAAGAGCGCTTGGCCTTGGCTAATATCTCTGGCGCCATGATGATTCAGGCGACGATTCCCAGTGCGTTGGGTCTGTTCTATACGCCGTGGTTGTTCGATACACCGTTGTTCGCCTCTGGTGTTGTAACAGCGTTCTCGGTAGCGATCACTTGGTTCATGTTCCGTAAGGGCGAAGTCGATTCGCGCAACCTGATGGCGATTGCCCTGCTGTACGTCGCTTTTGCGGCCTATGTCGGCTGGTATTTCTTTCACTGAGGCGTGCCGTCGATCGTGCGTTGATGCAGGCCCAGCCCGCAGGAGGTCAGGGAGACCGCTGCGGGCTCGGTGGTCGCGGCTCGGTTGCCCGCTGACTCCCGCCAGCGGTGGAAAGTTTTTTAGTGGCGAACGAATAAAGTCCCGCCCCCAGGTGTTCACTACGGGTCACCCCTCCATAAGGTCGCCCCTGATGCTCGTCGCCAAGCCCTTGCTCACCCCGCGTGAACGTTATGATCACGCCACGATGTTCTTCCATTGGGTCACTGCCGTACTGGTGATCGCTTTGTTCGCCAGTGCGCAGATCTGGTCGTTCCTGGCCAAAGGCACGCCGTTGCGGCATAACCTGCAAGCGTTGCATATCTCCATGGGGATTCTGCTGGCCGTAGCGATCATCGGGCGGCTGCTGTGGCGCCTCACCCAAGGTCGCCGCCTGTCTCACCTGCCGGGGGTGGCCGGGCTCGCAGCCAAGGCCGGGCACGCTTTGTTGTATATCTTGTTGCTGGCGCAGATCGTGCTGGGGTTCATGTTCCGCTGGGCCCAGGGTGAGGCGTTCGAGTTTTTTGGCGTGTTCAGCGTGCCATCGCTGATGGCGCCCAACCCGGACTGGCGCCACACTCTGGGAGGGCTGCATGAAAATGTCGCCTGGGCGCTGATCATCCTGGCGGGGCTGCATGCCTGCATGGCACTGGCCCATCATTATTGGTTCAAGGATGGCGTGCTGGTGCGGATGTGGCCTGGGCGCTGATCGCTGATTGCCGATCGCTGATAGTTGTGCCGAGCCCTGCCTGAAGCCTGCGTGGAATAGACCCTGTGCCGATCGAACCGCCCGAGCCCTACAGTACCGACAACGTCCGCCAGGGCCTTTCCCCTTGCTTGGCCAGGCTGTGGCGCTACGCCTGGGTGCTGTCGCGCGAGCGCCATGTCGCCGATGACCTGGTCCAGGCCACTTGCGTGCGGGCGCTTGAACGGGCAGGGCATTATCGGCCCGGTACACGCCTGGATCGCTGGCTGTTTTCGATCCTGCATTCCATCTGGCTCAACGAGGTTCGCTCACAGCGCGTGCGTCACGGGCAGGGTTTCGTTGACAGCGACAGCCTGGCTGCCGGTGACGAGGGCCTGGCGGTCGAAAACCAGATTCTCGCCAGCCAGGTCATGCGCCAGATTCAGGCACTGCCCGAGGCCCAGCGCGAGACGGTGTTCCTGGCCTATGTGGAAGGGCTCAGCTATCGGGAAACAGCCGATATCCAGCAGATTCCCATCGGCACGGTGATGAGCCGCCTGGCCGCCGCGCGCATACGCCTGGCGGAACACATGAACCTTGCACAGCACCTTTCGGGTGGCCAACCATGACACGTACACGCCTTGAACTCCCTTCGGATACGACGCTGGTGGCGTTTCTGGATGGCGAACTGGACGCCAGCGACGCGGCGCGCATCGAGGCCTTGCGCGAGCGCGAACCGGCCATCGCGCAACGCCTGACCTTCCTTGAACAGGGCTGCGTGGGCATCCCGGAAGGCTTTGCACCGCTGCTCGACGCCGCACCGCTGGCGCACTTGCAGGCCATGCTCGGCGGCCTGCCACCTGTCGCTGCGGCCACGCCGGTGGCGAGTTCGTGGTCGCGGCGGCGCTTGCTGGCCGGTGCGGCAGCCTGCGTGGTCGCTGGCGTAGTGGCGGACCGCACCTGGCACGGCTGGCAATCCACCCACTGGGTCGCCAACGGCAGCTGGCGCGGCTCGGTGGCCCAGTACATGGCGCTCTATACCGAGCAGACGCTGGAAGGTCTCGACCCCAGCGCCGCTACTCAGGCGCCGCAACTGGCTCGGGTCGGCGAGCAGTTGGGGATTGCTCTGACACCTGCGTGGATCAGCCTGCCCGGGGCGCACCTGCGCCGCGCCCAGGTGCTGCGCTACGACGTCGACCTGATCGCGCAACTGGTGTACCTCGATCAGCAGTACGGGCCGTTGGCGCTGTGTTTCGTGCGATCTGCCGACGCGCCGCACGCCCCGGCCGAAGAGGTTCGCAACGGTCTTAACGTGCTGTATTGGAATGATGGGGAGCACGCCTGGATGCTCGCCGGGCGTAATCCCATGGCCGATCTGCGCAGCAAGCAAGCGCGTCTGGCACTGGGGTAGCGTCACCTGCGCGCCGACTGAACGTTTGGCCGCGGGCTTCTTCCAATGCAGTGCATCCCCTCAATCGATGCATCACGGAGAAGCCCATGACCCCTGAAACCGAAGGCAATGAAGAGAAGGGCCCGAATGGCCTGCCCTATGTGAACGATCCAGGCAAGCATCCGCAAAATGACGATGCCGATGAAGCGAGCCCTGACGACCCAGATATCGCCGGGATAGATGGCAGCGAAGAGCCCGAGTAACGTGCAGTCCGAGCGCCCAAGTGCAGTAGTCGGCTGCGCCGGCTGGAGCCTGTCGCGTCAGTACGCCGCGCACTTTGCGGCGCAAGGCACGCATCTGCAGCGTTACGGCGCACGCTTGGGCGGTGTTGAAATCAACAGCTCGTTCTACCGGCCCCATCGCCGCGAGACCTACGTACGCTGGGCCGAGTCGGTGCCTGATGATTTTCGCTTCAGCGTCAAGGCGCCCAAGTTGATCACCCACGGTCAGCGCCTGCAGGGCTGCGAACAACTCCTCGACCTGTTTATCTCCCAGTGCTCTGGCCTCGGGGCCAAGCTGGGCTGTCTGCTGGTGCAGTTGCCGCCCTCCTTGACGTTCGATGAAGCGGTGGCCGAGGCTTTTTTCGCCGCACTTCGTCAGCGGTTCGCTGGCGGCGTGGTACTGGAGCCGCGGCATGCCTCGTGGGCGGCCGCCGAGCCACTGCTGCAAGCTCAGCGTATCGCGCGCGCCGCCGTCGACCCGTCGCGCTTGAGCGGCGATTCGACTCCCGCTGGCTGGTCAGGATTGCGCTACTGGCGTCTGCATGGATCGCCGCGCATCTATCACGACAGTTACGACACGTCGCAGATACAGTCGCTCGCGGTCGAGCTGGTTGCCGCCGCACGTGCAGGAGCCCAGTCGTGGTGCATCTTCGACAACACGGCCAGCGGTGCGGCGGTTGGCAACGCGCTGGAATTGGCCGAGCTGACCGACCATTCGTCATTGAATTGAAAGATATTCTGTGCAACTGCGGGCCGGCGATTTTCATAGGAGTACCACGTCAGGAAAGAGGCCTGCCATGTACATACGCAAAACACCCATGGCGGCAAAATTCGCAATGGGGGATTTTCGTCACGGTCTGGAAGGTTTCGACGAACAGGCCTTTGTTTCGCGCCAGCAGTTCCGTGCGGCGTTGACACTCGACTTGTTTGCAATCGGCAGGTTTCAGACGTTTCGACAGCACATTAAACTGTGAATGGCAGGTTGGCGTTCACTCGATAAGGCAGGAGACAGTCATGAAAAAGACCTATGCATGCATAACGTTCTGCAGCCTGTTGGCGCTGCATGGATGCTTCCAGAACGACGACAACAAGACCAAGGCCAATACCGACACCAGCAAGGCGTCAGTGCAGATGCAAAACGGCAATAGCGAGGACAAGAAGTAACCTGATGCGGCTATGCGTCAGTGGGACGGGTGCTGCGTGTGCACGTATCAGCCCGCGCGCAGCGCCTTGACTGGGCGGGGCTCTGGCACCTGCTGCGGGGCGGTCTTCAGGGTCGGGGCTTGCATCGCTTGCGAAAGCTTTCTTAGCGCGTCATTCAACGCCGCCAGTTCTGCCAGAGGGGACCGCATGGCGATATCCTTGCAACCATCGTTCAACGTCTGCGAGGCCTGCTGGAACATCTTCAGCCCCGACTGGGTGAGTCGCAAGTACACCAGTCGGCGGTCGTGGCCGACTTTCTCGCGACGCAGCAGTGATCGGCGTTCCAACTGGTCCAGTATCCGAGTAACACCTGACGTGGAGATATTCAGCGCGTGGGAGCAGTGACTGGGGGTCACGGTCTTGCGCGAGACGATCAACTCCAAGGTCTGAAATTGCACGACGCTCAGCTCCCATTGCAACAACTGCGAGGCAATGCGGCAATGGAGAATATTGCTGGCCTTTTCCAGCAGCTGGAAAGCTTCAAGATGATGAGTGTTCATTGCGCCGCCTGGAATCAGGAAAAAGGTTACGCCGTCGAGACTGAAGTCACTGTCATGAGCGTGCGAGATATGATCCGGATTGTCCCTTGAACAAGGGCAGCGATCATCACCCTTTTATGCAATGGTGAGTTTCGCGCAGAAGGTTGAGTTTTGCGGGGAGTTGGGATAGGTCGTTGTGGGTTCCAGCAGATACACCCTTTGGGCGATGGGTGTGTTTGCACTTTAGCGCTTTTGCCCTGTCGCTTGTTTAAAAGAATTTATAACTAGGGTTATAGACTGAGGCGGCGCATCAGCGCGGGAGTTGACGACAGGTCGACTGCGCAGGCCAGCACCGAGCGCGCCATCAAGCGTGTCGCATATCCGAAGTAGGCGCTGCCATCGACACCGCTTTCGCGAGCAAGCTTTGCTCCCACAGGTGCCAGCAGTCCCTGAGTCATACACCTGTGAAAGATTTGCTCCCACGGTGGGCACAGATCCCGAGTGGTACACCTGTGGGAGCAAGGCTTGCCCGCGAAAAGGCCCGCCCAGACAACGTAGAGGGCAACGCTTATGCTTTTGCCGCAAGCCCTTCAAACAATCCGTTGCTAGGCGCCGTATTGTCAGAATGCTACATTCGCGCCCATGAATTCCTTGCGCGCCCACCGCCTGCCGCTTGTCTGGATGCTGTTTGCCTTCGTCCTGTTCAACGGCCTCGCCTGCAGCATCGGCCATGGGCTGATGATGGGGATGGACGCTGCGCCCGAGCAAAGCACGCCGCACGATGAGGCGGCGTCCACGGTCGATGCCCATGCCGGGATGCAAATGGACATGTCGATGCCGATGCAGCCCGCCATGGAGCCTGCCACAAGGAGTAGCCATGACAGCCTGAAATCCATGTTCGGGGCCTGTACCTTCGCCGGCATTCTGGCCATGGCCATGGTGGTCTTTGCTGCCCTGGGCTGGCTGATTCGCTTGCGGCAAACACCCGCCGCGCTTCATGAGCGTTGGCCGGTGTCGTCCTTCCGGTTGTTCTTTCCCGCCCTCAACCCCCGCGCGCCTTAGCCCCCCTCGCGCTGTCAATGCGCGGGTACATGCTTGATAAACCAATGGTGTCTGGCTGGCAGTGCGCTGCCGTGCCGGCTGTTTTTTATGCTGGATGGGTGCTTATGTCTGCTCAAATCTCTTCCCCTGCGCCGGGGGCCGTCGTGGCCTTGCTCAAGCGGCTGCATTTTTACGTCGGCCTGTTTGTCGGGCCTTTTCTGTTGGTCGCGGCGTTGAGCGGGGTGCTGTATGCCCTGACACCGCAGATCGAAGAACATCTTTATGCCGATGCGCTGCACAGCGGCAGTCGCGGGCCGAACCTGACGCTGGCCGAGCAGGTCGCCATCGCGCAGGCGCAGATCGGTAATGCCCGTTTGACGGTGGCTGCAGTGCGCCCGGCGCCAAAGGCGGGGGATACCACGCGGGTGATGTTCAGCGCGCCGACATTAGGTGAATCCGAAAATCGCGCGGTGTTTATCGATCCGGTCAGCGGCGCGGTGCGCGGTGACATGACTGTCTATGGCACCAGCGGTGTGTTGCCGCTGCGCACCTGGATCGATCAGTTTCACCGCGGTTTGCTGCTGGGTGATGTTGGCCGCTTGTACAGCGAGTTGGCGGCGTCGTGGCTGTGGGTGGCGGTGCTGGGTGGGCTGATGTTGTGGGCGGTCAACCGCGCGCGAGCCAGGCCCGGCGCGCGTAGCCTGCGTGGCTGGCATGCCAGCGCCGGGCTGTGGCTGGCGCTGGGACTGCTGTTTTTCTCGGCCACGGGGCTGACCTGGTCGCAGTACGCAGGCGATAACATTGGTGTGCTGCGGGCCTGGTATGGCTGGTCGACGCCCAGTGTGGCGACGTCGCTGGGCCACGCCTCGAGCATGCCCGCGAGCATGAAAATGCCCATGGACGAGCACGCCGAACATCATATGCACATGGCCGCCCATGGCGCGCCGGGTGCCTTGGATGCGGCATTGTTCGACAGCGTGCTGAGCAGTGCCCGCAGCGCCGGGATCGATGCGGCCAAGGTGGAGATCCGCCCGGCCAAGAGCGCCGATACAGCCTGGGTGGTGAACGAGATCGATCGGCGCTGGCCGACCCATGTGGACGCCGTAGCGGTCGATCCGCAGAGCTTGAAGGTGATCGATCAGGTGCGCTTCGAGCAATATTCGCTGCCAGCCAAGCTCACTCGTTGGGGCATCGATGCGCATATGGGTGCCTTGTTCGGCCTGGCCAATCAGCTGTTGCTGGTGGCGTTTGCGAGTGGCTTGGCGGTGATGGTGGTGCTCGGTTACCTGATGTGGTGGCGACGCCGTCCGACCCTTGCGCCGCAGTTGACGCTCTTTGACGCCTGGCGGCAGTTGGCGCCCGCGGCGCGGCTGGGGGTAATCGCCGTGGCGCTGGCGTTAGGCATTTGTCTGCCCGTGCTGGGCGTCAGCCTGGTGTGCTTCGTGCTGGCGGATGTGTGGTTGAGTGTGCGCGCATCACCCAACGTATTGTCGCAAGCGCAGGCCTGAACGGTGGCCGGATCGGAGAAAGTCATGCAAAGGTTGACGTCACGACTGGTGTTGCGCCCGCCCACTGAGGATGACCTGCAGCTGCTGTTCGCGATCTATGGCGATCCGGCCACTAATACCTTCAATCCCGCCGGGCCGCTGACGGACATCGAGCAGGCGCGAGCATTGTTGATCAGGTGGCTGAAGCACTGGGACGAGAAAGGCTACGGCCAGTGGGCCATCGCCCTTCGGGTCGAGCCCCAGCGGGTGATCGGCTTTGGCGGTATTGATGCGCGAGATTATCTGCTAGTCGAGCGCTTGAACCTGGGCTACCGTTTTGCGCTTGAGGCTTGGGGTCAAGGCTATGCAACGGAGTTGAGCCAGGCGGCGCTCGATTTCGCGTTCGTCGAGCTGCGAGTGCCGCGGATCTACGCGGTGGTAAGACCGGCACATCTGGCGTCCGTGCGGGTGCTGGAAAAGATCGGTATGCACCGCGACGGTGAGCTTGACGACGTGCCAGGGCAGGCGCCGAGTCTGGTGTTGAGGATGGAGGGATGAGTGTCATGCACCCACGGCTTGCGGCAGCGGCACGATGAGCATGGTCATCAGGTCTTCCCAGGGCCGCTGACCCTTGCCCGCGCGGGAGCAGGCGGGGGAATGAATGAAGTCGGTGTTGGAGAGCCGGCTCGGCTGTCGTGCGGCGCACTGGGAACAGGTGATTTCTTCATTGAACATGGTCCAGGCGGCTTGCCAATCTTGCAGATCCTTGTGGGCGTACATCGTGTGGCGTCCTTTGTTTGTTGTTGTTCCATTAGCCTAGCACTGGCGATTCCATCTGCAAGGATGGCTCGTGTCAGGTAGGCTTGCGTTCTCTCTTGCATCTTGATCAGGCACCGGACGCTAAGTTTCCTATGAATCACTCGCTCAACCCCCGCATTTACGTGTTGACCTTCACCTCGTTCGTCATGCTCTCATCGGAGTTCATCGTCGCCGGCCTGTTGCCGCAAATTGCCGCCAGTCTGCAGATCACCGTCGGCAGTGCCGGCGCGCTGGTCACGGCGTTCGCTTTGGGCATGGGCATCAGCGCGCCGCTAATCGCCGCTTTCACCCATAAAGTCAGCATGCGTGCCTTGTTGATCTGGGCCTGCGTGGCGCTGTTTCTGGGTAACTCCGTTTGCGCGATGACCGACAATTTCCCCATCCTGCTGGCCGGTCGCGCGCTCGGCGGTGTCGGCGTGGCGATCTTCTGGACCAACGCCACCGTGGCCGCCGCGGCGTTGTCCACGGCCAATACCCAGAGCCTGGCGATTTCCCGGGTGTTGATCGGCATTTCGATCGCTTCGGTGGTCGGGGTGCCGCTGGGCAAGTGGGTGAGTGACGCCTGGACCTGGGAGCACGCCATGGGCCTGATGGCGGGCTTGAGCGCCTTGGCGTTGGTGCTGGTGATCGGCTGGGTGCGCCCGCCCGAGGGTGAGCGCACGCAGGCGCAAGAGAACTTGCTCGGGCGCCTCAGCGTGATCTGGAAAAGGGACATCGCCTTGGCATTGCTGAGTTATCTGCTGATGTTCGCCGGCATCATGACCGTCTTCAGTTTCCTCGCCACGCTGCTGACCCGTCACACCGGCTTTCCTGCTGCGCAGGTGACGTTGGTGCTGGCGCTGTATGGCGTGGCGGATATCGTCGGCAATCTGCTGCTGGCCAAACGTGTGCCCAATCCGCTCGATGGGATGTTCAAGCGGGTGTTGTTGACCCTGGCCGTGGCCGTTATCGGCGTCTCGGTGTTTGGCGCGAGCCTGTGGCTGGTGCCGTTGTTCGTGGCGGCGGCGGGGTTTTGCCATGCCGGGGCGAGCATGATGAACGGCATGGACGTGATCCGCCGGGCGGGGGCCGATGCCAAGATCGTCAATTCGGTGAACGTGGCGGCGATCAACGTCGGTATCATGCTCGGTGCGATGTGTGGCGGCCTGGTGACCGACCATATCGGTATCCAGTATGTCGGCTACCTGGCGGGGGTGTTCGTGCTGCTGGCCTGGGCGATTCGCATGCAGCTGCAGCCGGTTCGAGCGGTCGAGTAATCGGCCCGTCATTTACCTTGAAGCAGGTAATCTTCTGTGAAGATCATTCGTAGCAAAGACTTCACCGGCGAGCGGCCTTGGGCGGCGCTGGATATCGCCAACATGAACGGCATCACCACGCGTTTGCACTGGACCGACCAGCCGTACAAATGGCATGTCAACGATGGACAAGAGGTGTTTGTAGTGCTCGACGGGCAGGTGGAAATGCGCTTCATGGAACAGGGAGTCGAGCGGTCGACACTGCTGCAAGTTGGCGACATTTTTTACGCCGCGGTCGGTACCGCGCACGTCGCCCATCCGCTCGGTCCGGCGAGGGTGTTGGTGGTGGAAAGCGAGGGGAGTGTCTGAGCGGCTTGTTTCGAGCGTAGAGGCTGAATCGTCAGGGTTGCTGGTGCAATTGTTCCACCGTCCGATAGACGTATTGCTGGGATGGTTTGTCGCTGGCTAGGGGATCAGGGTGGTCCTGCTTTCGAGCCGGCCTTGGGGTTGCGGCCCCCGCCATTGGCCCTTCGCTTTGGCTCAGGGTGCCCGCGCTTCGACGCACTGGCGAGGGGCACGCCCCGATGGGCCCTCTCTTCAGGTGCCGGAACGCGGGTACCCTGAGCCTAGGCGAAGAGCCAATGGGGAGGGCGAGCCGCATAGGCCCGCAGCAAAGGACCACTCCACAGTTCCCACGCAGCGCCCCTGGCCACACACTTGTCGCAGGTAGCCACTGCACTGCCATGCGCGGTCTATGCTGTGCACAACCTGTTTCACTCAGGGCTAGAACATGCGCCGCAGCGATCATTCAGTAGCCTTCACCCGCCGAGCCTTGATCAAACTGGCCGGTGTCATGCTCGCGGGCTCGGCGTTGGCAAACCCCTCTACTTCTTCAGGAGCCCGCCGCATGCTCACCCGTCCCCTTCCCGCCACCCAGGAGCCGCTGCCGGTGATCGGCCTGGGCACCTATCGCGGTTTCGACGTTGCGCCCGCGGATGGCAACTACCGCAACCTGCCGGCGGTGCTGGACGCGCTGTTCGACAATAGCGGCTCGGTGATCGACAGTTCGCCCATGTATGGCCGAGCCGAGCAGACCACCGGTGAATTGCTGACGGCGCGCAGCGTGCGGGCATCGCCATTCCTGGCCACCAAGGTCTGGACCCGGGGTCGTGCTGAAGGGATAGCGCAGATGGAAAGGTCGTTCCAACTGCTACAGACCGAGCGAATCGACCTGATGCAGATCCACAACCTGCTGGATTGGCAAAGCCATCTGCCCACCTTGCGCGAATGGAAACGGCAGGGCCGCATCCGCTACATCGGCATCAGCCATTACACTGCGTCGGCCTATACCGAGGTCGAGTCGCTGTTAAGGTCCGAACCGCTGGATTTTTTACAGATCAACTATGCGCTGGACGATCGCGCCGTGGAAAATCGCCTGCTGCCACTTTGTCAGGAGCGCGGCGTCGCGGTGATCTGCAACCGGCCGTTTGGCGGCGGAGGGCTGCTTGCGCGGTTGCGCTCCGTGCCGTTACCGGGATGGGCGCAGGAGGTGCAGGTCAGTAGCTGGTCACAGTTGGCGTTGAAATTTCTGGTGTCCCATCCAGCGGTGACGTGTGTGATTCCGGGCACCGGTAACCCGCGTTATATGGCGGAGAATGCCGGCGCTGGGTTTGGGCCATTACTGGATGAGGCTCAGCGCAGGGCGTTGGTTGGGGTGGTGGGGTAGGGAGCAACGGGCAGGTTGGCGCGATTCGGAGCGCTGAATTCAATCATTACAAAAAGCCCCCTTCACGACGGGGAGGGCACCGCTTTACTCCTGTCTTTTTCTCCAAATCGCCAGCTCCGAAGGTCGTAACCGGTAGCGGGCGAGTACACCTTCGTGCAGCCGTCGCAACTCACCGATGATGACTGCCTCCACGTTATCCTGTTCCAGCACTGGGACTTGCTCCGCAACGCATTGGTGGATGATGCCTAATGGGTCGTGGTCCGGGCTCAGCACGATCTCGCGGATAGTACGCTTGATCAGGTCTCGCCAGGCAAGCCGAACAGGGTCTGGTTCGGCGAGCTCCTGGCGGATGACCAGATACTCTTGTGCTGAGCGCTCGTAGGCCCATACGTAGAGATCGCGCAGCAATTCCACGCGGGTCAGCTCATATACGCCTAGGGTGGCGCGGCTGTATGCGATCTCGGGTACATCGAGAAACGTCAGCGGGCACAGGTTGGCGCGAAATAGTGGCAGGTTGGCCGCAAGCCGCGAGGTGCGTTTGTTGATGTCGGCGAAAGGCTGGAGGTAGGGCAGGTGGACCATCACGAAAAACGACTGCTCGAATGGGTCGGTAATCTGGTTGGCCTTGGCCAATAATTCATCCAGCAACTGATCGATTGGCTGTGGTGACGACAACGGACGGTAGACGCTTTTACCGATATCCACCGCATGTTGACGGATACGCCCTTCATCAGCGGAATTCGGCAGCAGGTTTTCCGCCAGGACGCTGTGCAAGTTCATTAGCGTATAGCGGTTGAATTCGGCCGTGTCGATGTTCTCGACCAGCAGTTCTATTGCGGCCTTATGATTCAGGATCATCTGCGTTTCCAACAGCGGCTTGCCTCGCGCTGCCCTGCCATGCTCGATGAGTTCTACCGTGTCCAGTCGTGAATAAGTATTGCCTTCCAGATTGCTGGAAGCCCAAGACAGGTCGATCAGCAGCCGATTGAGTATCGCCCGGCTATAGGTTCCTGCGGGCGCCTCGGTGCGGGACGTGCGCCCGATGTTGTGCAGCTGCCGCCTTAACGGTTCAGACAGGTACCAAGTGCTGCCGGGGATGTAGGCGTCGAGAAATTCGCGCTGGTAACCCACGGGTTTGCGGGATTCTAGAGGCTGGTCGATGTAATCGAGGATGTCAGTACTATCCACAGAAAGCGGTATGGCCCTGGGAAAACTGTCGGTCTGTTCACTCAGGGTGCGAGGGCCGAGGACCATGTAACGGCGCGCACGGGCTTCGCCGTGTGTCGTGATCACGCCTTCATCCGCCATTTGGCTCAGCAGGCGCTGCGCGGTGCGCCGAGCCAGGTTTGGATGCTGCGCAAGCAACTCGGCCAACGTCAGGCCGGACGGGGCTTGCAGGATGGTTTTTTGCAATTCTTCGGCATTTGACATGGTCAGTTGGCGCGATTCGAGGTGGGTTTGGCGCGATTCTGGCGCGATTTGAAGAATCGCGCCAGTTTTTGGCGCGATTCATGGTGCGATTATTGAAATCGCGCCAGATCCCTATCATCACCTCCTCAGTGCGACAGGTTTGCGGTTGGGCGCTAGCTGCCGGCCCTTTAGCGCATTACCACTTGTCTGTCGTGGTTCAAGATCCGCTCCGCACGCCGATAGCCTGATAGGGCATTTTGCCTGCCTGGCAGTGCCTGTATAAAAATGGCCGATAGGGGATCTTGTATGCGCTTGAGAAATCTCAACCTCGCTCCACGTGCAGCGTTGTTCTTCACCTTGATCATTGCCTTGGTATTCGTCCTGGGTGGCGTTGCGGTGACCCAGATGGGTGAACTGCGGGACGCCGAAAATGATGTCGAAACCAACTGGATGGCCAGTGTTCGCCAAGGTGGCCTGATCAACGCCGGACTGTTGCGCATGCGCCTTGAAAGCCTGCGCGCCAGCAGCAGCACGGATGCCCAGGTACGCGACAAGACCTTGGCCGATATGGCCGGTTTTCGAGAGAAACTGCTGGATGCGGTCAAACAATACGAACCACTGGTCAGCGATGATCGTGAACGCGCTATCTATCTGTCGCTCAAGGATGGTCTCGAGAAATATACGCGCCAGCTGGACCTGCTCGAACCGTTGATCCGAACTGGCGACAGCACCCAGTCGCTGGCCTTCATCAACGCCAACATCAAGCCCCTGACCAATGACCTGGAAGGGGTGATCGGCAAGCTGATCGCCTACAACAACGACGGCGCTACCGCAGCGGGCAAGGAGGCCGCCAAGCTGTACAGCAACGGCCTGACTTTTGTCATCGGCCTGATCGCCGCGGTGGTGGTGCTGACCATCGGCCTGGCCGTGCTGCTGACCCGTAGCATCACCGCACCCATCACCGATGCGCTGTCGGTGGCAGAGCGCATCGCCGGCAGCGACCTGTCGCGTGAGGTGCTGGTGAGTGGCGGCGACGAAGCCGGGCGCCTGCTCAAAGCCCTGGCGCAGATGCAGGAAAACCTGCGCAACACCATCCTGCAGATCTCCGAATCATCGACTCAGTTGGCCTCGGCTGCAGAAGAAATGACCGCCGTCACCGAAGAGTCGAGCCGTGGCATGGTCAGCCAGAACGACGAGGTCAACCAGGCCGCCACGGCGGTGACGCAAATGAGCGCGGCGGTCGACGAGGTCGCCCGCAACGCCGAGTCGGCCTCTGACGAATCGCAACGTACCCAGGGCTTCACCCAGACCGGCCTGGCCCATGTGGCGCAGACCTTGAAGTCGATCCAGAGCCTGAGCGGCAACGTCGTCAATACCGGCGATCAGATCCAGGCGCTGTCGACGCGGGCGCAGAGCATCAACAAGGTGGTCGAGGTGATCCGCGCCATCGCCGAGCAGACCAACCTGCTCGCCCTCAACGCCGCGATCGAGGCAGCCAGGGCAGGGGAGCAGGGCCGTGGCTTTGCCGTGGTGGCCGATGAAGTCCGCGCCTTGGCCCATCGCACCCAGCAGTCGACCCAGGAAATCGAACAGATGATCAGCGGCATCCAGGCTGATTCCGAGCTGGCGGTGAATGCCATGAACATGAGCAAGACCCTGGCCACGCAGTCTCTGGACGTCGCTCAGGAAGCCAGCACCTCGCTGGACCAGATCGCGGCGGCCATCGTGCGCATCAACGAACGCAACCTGTTGATCGCCACAGCGTCCGAAGAGCAGGCCCACGTGGCCCGCGAAGTCGACCGCAACCTGGTGAGTATTCGCGAACTGACCGTGCAGAGTTCCGCCGGCGCCAGCCAGACGGCAACCGCTTGCGGGGAGATGTCCAAGCTGGCGGTCAACCTTAATCGCCTGGTCAACCGCTTCGTGGTTTGAGGCCATGGGTCCAGGTGCCGTACGCTGCTGATATCGACGCCCTTGAGCCCAGGGCGTCGATGTTTTTCATCAACGCTGTCCCCTTTTTTGCGCTCGGCTGTCACTGCAGGTAAGTGAATCCTGAAGAGAGCGCATCCATGCCCGCACTGACCCGCCGTCGGCCCCGACTGGCGTCATCGATTTCCTGTCGCACCTTGTGCCTGAGCCTGTTGCTCGGCGGTGGCACCCTGAGCGCGTCAGTCGCCTCGCAACTGGCCGTTGCCGATAGCCGCACGTTCAACGTGCCCGCCGGTGATCTGGGCGTGGCTTTGACGCGCTTCGCTGGCGAGGCTGGGGTGAGCCTGTCGGTGGACCCGCAACTGGTCAGCGGTCGACGTACGCCGGGGTTGTCCGGCAGCTACAGCGTCGAGGCCGGTTTCGCCAACCTGCTGCAGGGCAGTGGCCTGCAGTTGCAGGCGGTGGGCGCTTCGGCCTACACCCTGGTGCCCGCACCCCTGGGTGCGAACGCGGTCGAGATCGCCCCGACCAGCATTCTTGGTGCAACCACTGGCGCGCCGGCCGATGACGGCGAGCGCTACGCCGGCGGTCAGGTGGCCCGACGCGGTTCCCAAGGCTTGCTGGGTGGCCGCGACTTCATGGAGACGCCGTTCAGCATGACCACCTACACCAGCGAGACGGTCAAGAATCAACAGGCGCGCACCCTGGGCGACCTGATCGCCAGTGACCCCTCGGTGCGCGCCACCAACCCGGCGGGCGGGCGTTACGAACAGTTCACCATTCGCGGCTTCAGCCTGTTCAACAGTGACGTCTCTTATAACGGCCTGTACGGCGTCCTGCCGACCTACACCATCGATATGGAAATGGCCGATCGGGTCGACGTGCTCAAAGGCCCCAGCCAGTTGATCAATGGTATATCGCCGCGCGGCAGTGTCGGCGGCGGTATCAACGTGGTGCCCAAACGTGCCACCGACAAGCCCATCACCGAGTTCACCGGCAGCTATGCCTCGGACAGTCAGGTCGGCGGGGCAGTGGACATCGGTCGGCGTTTCGGCGGTGAAAACCAGTTCGGCCTGCGCTTCAACGGCGTCAAGCAGTCCGGTGACACCGAGTGGGATCATCAAAGCGTCGACCGGCAGATGTATGTGCTGGGCCTGGACTTTCGCGGTGAGCGGCTGCGTCTGTCGACCGACATCGGCCACACCGAACGCGCCACTGATGCGCCTCAGGAGCGTGTGCAGATCGGTGCCAACGCCAAGGTCCCGGATGCCGACGATGTGCACCGCAACTATGCGCAATCCTGGAGCCAGGCACGCACCAACGACACCTTCGGCACGCTCAATGGCGAGTTCGATGTCAACGATTCGGTGATGGTCTATGGCGGCGTGGGCGCGCGCAAAAGCAACCATGACTTTCTGCGTCATGCCGTGTCCGTCACCAACGATGCTGGGGATTTCAGCGTGCTGCCGCGCGACTTCACCCGTGACGAAAACGTGCGTACTGCCACGGCGGGCGTGCGCAACTGGTTCCACACCGGGCCCGTCAGCCATGAGGTCAACCTGGCCTTCAGCGACTTCTACATGGATTTCACCAACGGTGGCGCGCGCTATGGCGCCTCGCCCAGCAACCTGTATGACCCCGTACAAACGCCCACGCCGATCAACGCCACCCGCCAGGACGACAAGGTCTATACCGAGAACCGCTTCACGGGTGTGGCGCTGTCCGACACCTTGGGCTTCATCGACGATCGCGTGCTGCTGACCCTGGGCGGTCGCTGGCAGCGGGTCAAGGTCGACGACTGGACCAACGGCATCAAGGGTGCCACGGCCTATGACGAAGAGAAGCTCTCGCCCTCGGGTGGCCTGCTGTTCAAGGCCACCGAGCGGCTGTCGCTGTACGCCAACTACATGGAAGGCCTGAGCCAGGGCAAGATCGCGCCGTCGACCTCGATCAACGAGGACGAGATCTTCGCGCCGTTCATCAGCCGCCAGATCGAGGTCGGCGCCAAGTACGATCTGGGCGCCTTCGCCCTGACCGCCGCAGCGTTCCGCATCCGCCAGCCGGCCTATGAGACCAACACCACCTCACGGCGCTTCGGGCCCAATGGCAAGCGCGAGAACAAGGGCGTGGAGCTGAGCCTCTTCGGCGAGCCGCTCGAGGGCGTGCGCTTGCTCGGTGGGGTGATGTACATCGACAGCAAGCTGACCCACACCACCAATGGCAGCTACGACGGCAATCGCGCCCCGGCCACGCCCGAGTACAACATCAACCTGGGCGCGGAGTGGGACGTGCCCGTCGTCTCCGGCCTGACCCTGACTGGGCGCGGTATCTATTCCAGTTCACAGTATCTGGATCAGGCCAACACCAAGGAGATCGAGGCCTGGCGCCGCTTCGACGTGGGCGCGCGGTACGCCTTCAAGGTCGACGGCAAGGACGTGACCCTGCGCGGCAGCGTCGAGAATGTGATGGATGCGCGCTACTGGTCTTCGGCGGGCGCCTCCGACGACAGCGAGCCCGGGCTCACGCTATCGACGCCGCGCACCTATCTGCTGTCGGCTACGCTTGGGTTTTGAAGCAGCTTTGAAGCAGCTGCAAGCTACAAGCTACAAGCCCGAAGCTCATAGCCAACGACCTACCGCTTGCAGCTTGCAGCTTGCAGCTTAAAACTTGCAGCTTTTTCGCCCGAGGGAAGGCACAATTCGCATCCTTTTTTTTGCTGGCCATGCCGGGGGTCTCGAAATGATCAAGACGCCGTACTACCTCATCGACAAACAGAAGCTGCTGGGCAACATGCAGAAGATCGCCTACGTGCGCGAGCACTCCGGCGCCAAGGCGCTGCTGGCGCTCAAGTGCTTCGCCACCTGGTCGGTGTTCGACCTGATGCAGGAGTACATGGACGGTACTACGTCGTCGTCGCTGTACGAGCTCAAGCTCGGCCGCGAGAAGTTCGTCGGCGAGACCCACGCCTACAGCGTCGCTTGGGCCGATGACGAGATCGAAGAGATGCTCGCCAACTGCGACAAGATCATCTTCAACTCCATCGGCCAGCTGCAGCGTTTCGCCGAGGCGTCCGAGGGCAAGGTGCGCGGCTTGCGCGTCAACCCGCAGGTGAGCAGCTCCGATTACCTGCTGGCCGATCCGGCGCGGCCGTTCAGCCGCCTGGGCGAATGGGACCCGGTCAAGGTCGAAGCGGTCATCGAGCAGATCTCCGGCTTCATGTTCCACAACAACTGCGAGAACGGTGATTTCGGCCTGTTCGACCAGATGCTCAGCACCATCGAGGACCGCTTCGGCCACCTGTTGCACAAGGTCGAGTGGGTCAGCCTGGGCGGCGGTATTCATTTCACGGGCGAGGGCTATGCACTGGATGCCTTTTGCGCGCGCCTCAAGGCCTTCTCCCAGAAATACGGCGTGCAGGTGTATCTGGAGCCGGGCGAAGCCGCCATCACCCAGAGCGCTTCGTTGGAAGTCACCGTGCTCGATACCCTCTACAACGGCAAGCACCTCGCCGTTGTGGACAGCTCCATCGAAGCACACATGCTCGATCTGCTGATCTACCGCCTCAACGCCAAGCTCGCGCCAAGCGAGGGTGAACACACCTTCATGGTGTGCGGCAAGTCGTGCCTGGCCGGCGATATCTTCGGTGAATATCAATTCCCGGCGCCGTTGCAGATTGGCGATCGCCTGTCGTTCGTCGACGCGGCAGGCTACACCATGGTCAAGAAGAACTGGTTCAACGGCCTGAAGATGCCGTCCATCGTAGTGAAACAACTCGATGGTACAGTCGAAGTCGTACGTGAGTTTGGTTTTGCAGACTATCTGTCCAGCCTTTCCTGAGCTGGCAGCCTGAGGAGAAGTAAAGAAATTGAAGAAGAACGTTCTTATCATTGGTGCAGGAGGTGTCGCCAAGGTGGTGGCCCACAAGTGCGCGCAGCACAACGACGAGCTCGGTCGTATTGCTATCGCGTCGCGCAACATCTCCAAGTGCCAGGCCATCATCGACAGCGTCAAGGCCAAGGGCAGCCTCAAGCAGCCGGCCGATATCAAGGCTTTCGCGCTCAATGCGCTGGATGTCGAAGCGACCAAGGCGTTGATCCGCGAGACCGAATCGCAGATCGTCATCAACGTCGGCTCCGCCTTCCTCAACATGTCGGTGCTGCGTGCCTGCATCGATAGCGGCGTCGCCTATCTCGACACCGCCATCCACGAAGAACCGGGCAAGGTCTGCGAAACGCCGCCCTGGTACGGCAACTACGAGTGGAATCACCTCGAAGAGTGCCAGCGCAAGAACATCACCGCCATCCTCGGCGTGGGCTTCGACCCGGGTGTGGTCAATGCCTATGCGGCGTTGGCGCAACAACAGTATTTCGACCGCATTGATTCGATCGATATCCTCGACGTCAATGCTGGCTCCCATGGCAAATATTTCGCCACCAATTTCGACCCGGAAATCAACTTCCGCGAGTTCACCGGACAGGTGTGGAGCTGGCAGAACAGCCAGTGGACCAGCAACACCATGTTCGAAGTCAAACGTACCGACGACCTGCCGGTGGTCGGTGCGCAGAACCTCTATCTCACCGGTCACGACGAAGTGCACTCGTTGTCGAAAAATCTCGACGTGCCCAACGTGCGTTTCTGGATGAGTTTCGGCGAGCACTACATCAATGTGTTCACCGTCTTGAAAAACCTCGGGCTGCTGTCCGAGCAGCCGGTCACCACCGCTGAAGGCCTGCAGGTCGTGCCGCTGAAAGTGGTCAAGGCCGTGCTGCCCGATCCGTCGTCGCTGGCGCCGGGCTATACCGGCAAGACCTGCATCGGTGACCTGGTCAAGGGCACCAAGGATGGGCAGCCGCGCGAGGTGTTCATCTACAACGTCGCGGATCATGAAGAGGCCTTCGACGAGACCGACAGCCAGGGCATTTCCTACACTGCGGGCGTGCCGCCCGTGGCCGCAGCCTTGCTGGTCGCCCGTGGCGAGTGGGATGTGCAGCGCATGGTCAACGTCGAGGAACTGCCGGCCGAGCCGTTCCTCAAGGCGCTGGACGTGATGGGCCTGCCGACCCGCATCAAGGACGAACACGGCGATCGCCCGTGGAATTGATTCGTTGCTGATGTAGACAAGGTGCGCCATGACCGGCGCACCTTTTTTTTGCGCGCTATTTGCGTCGCTTCTCAAGCTCCCTTTGCGGGCAAGCTGTGTTCCCACAGTTCACTGTGTGAGAGCAAAGCCTGCTCGCGAAGGGGCCAGCGGGTTCAGCCGACTATTTAGAGTAACTGTACTCGCCGCCTTGTTCGATGGCCTTCTTGTACGCCGGGCGCGCCTGGAAGCGCTCGACCCAGGCGGTGAGGTTGGGGTAGGGCGCGAGCAGGCCTTGGGCTTTGGCGATTTCGCCGATAAAGCTCATCTGAATGTCGGCGCCGCTGAACTCTTCGCCCACCAGATACGGGGTCAGGCCCAAGGCGGTGTCGAGGTAACCAAGGTAGTTGGCCAGTTCCGAGTGGATGCGCGGATGCAGCGGCGCACCTGCCTCACCGAGGCGGCCCACGTACAGGTTGAGCATCAACGGCAGCATGGCCGAGCCCTCGGCGAAGTGCAGCCACTGCACGTATTCGTCGTAGGTGGCGGTGGCCGGATCGGGCTGCAAGCGGCCGTCACCGTGGCGGCGGATCAGGTAATCGATGATCGCGGCAGACTCGATCAAGGTGTGCGGCCCATCCTCGATCACCGGCGACTTGCCGAGCGGGTTGATCGCCTTGAGTTCGGGCGGTGCCAGATTGGTTTTCGCATCGCGTTGATAGCGTTTGATCTCGTAAGGCAGGCCGAGCTCTTCGAGCAGCCAGAGGATACGTTGCGAGCGCGAGTTGTTGAGGTGGTGGACGATGATCTTGCCAGTAGTCATGTGAATCTCCAGGGCGGTGTGTATCTACAGACTGCCATGCGGCGCTGAAGTGCTATCCAAACCATGAGCGTCGGCCTCCCGCTACGTCATTACGGTAGACGCGTCGTCGCGCTTTTCCTTATTATTGCCCGCCTGTTTTATGCGGACTCTTAATAACTTTCGCGTCTAAGCTTAGTGCTGTTTTAGCGCGGCACTAGGCCCCGCTGCCCGCGATCACTGTTTTCTGCCGAGACCCCTATGAGCCAAACACTTTCCCAGATGCGCCTGGGCCTGTTCATTCAAGCTGCCGGTCACCATTTCAGCGGCTGGCGCTACCCCGGCGCGCAAAGCGGCAGCGAGAATTTCAAGCTGATCCGGCAACTGACCGAGGCCGCCGAGCGTGCCTGCCTGGACATGGTGTTCTTCGGCGACAAGCTGGTCACTACGGCTCAGGAGCACCCCTCGATGATCGTGCGCTTCGAGCCGCTGACCCTGCTCGGCGCACTGGCGTCGGTTACCGAGCGCATCGGCCTGGCAGCGACGGCCTCGACCACCTACGGCGAGCCCTACAGCGTGGCGCGCCAGTTCGGCACCCTTGATCACATCTCCGAGGGGCGTGTGGCCTGGAACGTGGTGACCACCGGCTACGACAGCGCCGAAAACTTCACCCGCGCCACCCATCCGGATCACGCGCAGCGGTATGCCGTGGCCGAGGAGTTCGTCGACGTGGTGCGCGGCCTGTGGGACAGCTTCGAAGACGGCGCCTATGTCCGTGATGCCAAGACTGGCGTGTACCTCGATGCGCAAAAGATGCACCGCCTCGACCACAAGGGCGAGTACTTCGACATCGCCGGGCCGCTGAACCTGACGCGCAGCCCGCAAGGCCATCCGGTGTTGATCCAGGCCGGTTCATCGGGGCCGGGCATGGGCCTGGCGGCGCGGGTCGCGGAGGTGGTGTTCACTGCCCAGCAGGATCTGGCAGGGGCGCAGCAATTTTATGCGGATCTCAAGCGCCAGGTGGTCGCCCATGGTCGCGATCCGCAGCACTGCCTGGTAATGCCGGGCATCATGCCGATCATCGGCGCGACCCAGGCCGACGCGCAGGCGCGCTTCGAGCAGCTGCAGCAATGGACGGATCTGGACGCCGCCCTGCTGCTGGTCAGCGATCGGCTGGGGCAGGATCTCAGCGGTTTCGACCTCGATCAGCCGCTGCCCGACCTGCCTCTGCCCCAGAACATGCGCAGCCGCGCCAAGCTGTTGCTGGACATAAGCCACCGTGATGGGCTGACCCTGCGGCAGATCTGCTATCTGGCTGGCGGCGCCCGTGGCCACAAGATGGTGATCGGCACCCCGGCTCAGGTGGCCGACGAGATGATTGCCTGGTTCGAAGGCGAGGCCGCTGACGGCTTCAACCTGATGCCGTCGCATTTCCCCGAGGGCTTGCAGCTGTTCATTGATGGCGTGTTGCCGATTCTGCGTCAGCGCGGGTTGTTCCGCGAGCGGTACGAGGGCCGGACCTTGCGCGATCACCTGGGGTTGCCGCGCCCGGCGCATCGGTTCGCTGCCGCGCATTGATCACGGCAGGGGCAGGATCACCGTCACCAGTGCGCCCTGATCGTTGGTACGGGTCAGCTCGGCGTTGCAGCGTTTGGCCAGCGCGCCGATCAGGCCCAGGCCGCGCAGCGAGCTGCCAGTCGCGCCGCCGCTGCTCAGTTGATCGGCGCGAAAGCCTTTGCCTGAATCGCCGATCGACACCTGCAACAGGCCGCCGTCCAGGCGCCTGACGGCGAAGCGAATGGCGGGCGCTGCGGTGCCGCCGTGCTTGATGGCGTTGGTGATCAGCTCGTTGGTAATCAGGCCCAGATCGGACGCCAGCTTGAAAGGCACGTTGATCGACTCGGCTTCGACGCGCAGATCGGCATGGTTGCCGCTTTCGGCCTGAATCGAGGCCCGGATAAGATTGGGCAGGTACACCGCCAGGTCGACGAAACCAGTGGCGCTGCGATGCAATTCAGCTTGCACCGCGCCGACGCCTTGAATGCGCCCGATGGCCGACTCCAGCAGCTCCTTGGCCTCGTCCCCCGTGGCGCGAATCTTGGACATCTGCAAAAAGGCGATAATTAGCTGCAGATTGTTCTTGACCCGGTGGTCCAGCTCGGCCAACAGCACTTGCTGGTGGGCTTCGAGGTCTTTCTGGTCGGTGATGTCGGTGCAACTGCCGAAGAACCCGGCGAACTCGCCGTGACGGTAGTAGGGTGCGCCCTTGTCCAGGAACCAGCGATACGCGCCGTCCTGGCGACGCAGGCGGTACGGCAGCGTGAAGGCCCGGCGCGCCTCGAACGCTTCCTGGTAGAGGGTCACGCTGGGGTTGAAGTCGTCCGGGTGCAGGTCTTCGGCCCAGCCGTAGCCCAGCAGTTGCTCGTGATTCTTGCCGGCGAAAGCTTGCCAGGGCCGATTGAACCAGTCGCGCAAGGGCGTTTCGCTCGAGCGCCAGATCATCACCGGCGCATTGTCCGCCAGCTCACGGAATTCGGCTTCCCCTAGAGCGGCGTAATGACTAGCGTGCTCGGATTCGGTCATGTTGCGTTCTACCATGAAGAGTACTGCCATCAAGAGGTGCGTATAAGCCGGTGGAATCGGTAAAAAGGGTGAGCGGCGAGGGTATCGACAGGGTCAGCGGGAGTTCACCTTTGACCAATGCATGCACGATGTGCACGCTGCGCGACAGGTCGTGGGGCGTGTACGGCTTGGCCAGCAGGCCGACGGCGTAACGGGTGTTGGCCTTGGCGACGTCCACCTGGCCGCTGACGAACAGCGAGAATACGTCGAAGCGCTCGTGCAACAGTTGCGCAAGGTCGACCCCCTCGTCATGGCCACTGAGGTTGATGTCCACCAGCGCCAGGTCGATCGCGTTGGTTTCAGTCAGCCGCAATGCCTCTTCGGCGTCGTAGGCAGGGCCGACGATCTGATGCCCATCTTCTTCCAGGGCGATTTCGGCCAGCAAGGCCAGGATGGGGTCGTCGTCTACAAGCAGGATGCGCATTCGGCAAAATCTCGGCGTTAGCTCCGGTCGAAGCGGTGATGTGCAGTGGGCGCATCAGTTCAGAACAGCCAGACGTTGATCCGTTCAATCAGAAGTTGACCCTATCCTGTGGCCAGCTGACGCACGGTACGGTAGCGTGTTGCATTGCAAGGTTATTGGCAGTCGGCAGGGAGCTGCGCCTGTTCGAACTACCGCCACCCACCGTGATCACATCTGCAGGTGCTTATGCCTCAATGTCACGCCCACAGGGACATCCGGGACGCTCCATGAGTCAAACTCCAACAGAGATTCTTCAGGCAGAGATCGATCGCCTCCGCGCGCAATTGCGCCGCATGCAGCCCGAGGTCGTGGCTCCCGGCCCCATTGACCTGGCGCAAAGTCAGCAACAGTACCAACAGCTGCTGGATGTGATCGACGAAGGTTTCTGCATTATCCAGATGAAATTCGATGAGCAGGGCCGCCCCTGCGATTACCTGTTTATCGAGACCAACCGTGCATTCGAAGGCCAGACCGGGCTGGTAGGGGCTCAAGGGCGGTGGATGCGCGATCTGGTCCCGGAGCACGACCAGCACTGGTTCGATATCTACGGCCAAGTGGCCAGGAGCGGCGAGTCGATCCGCTTTGAAAATCGCGCCGATGCTCTGGATCGCTGGTTTGCCGTACACGCGATTGCCTTGAACGACGGTACCGACCGGGTCGCGGTGCTGTTCAACGACAAGAGCGCGCAGTATCTGGCCGAGCAGGCGCTGCGCGAGAGCGAGGCCTGGTGGCGGGGGATTTTCGAGAAGCTCAACGACGGCTTCATTCTCGCCGAGTTGGTGCGCGATGCCGCCGGTACTGCCACCGACTGGCGGTTCCTCGATGTAAATCCGGCCTGGGGTCGCAACCTAGGCATCGACCATCAAGTCGCCAGGGGCAAAACGCTGCGTGAGGTATTCCCTGACATCGAAGGCTTCTGGATCAGGGCCGCAGCCGAGGCCGTGGCCAGCCAGCGATCGGCGGCGTTCAATCACCAGGTTGGCGAATTGCGGCGCTGGTTCGAGGGTCGGGTTCACCCCTTGGGTGGCGACCGCTTCACGATTATCTTCCAGGACGTGACCGAGGCCCATGCTGCGGCGGGCAGGCGTCAGGTGTTGCTGGAGTTTACCGACCAGCTGCGCGACATGCAGGACCCGGCCGAGATGGCCAAGACGGCCACCGCCGCGGTGGTCGAGGCGTTGAAGGCCGACGCCGCCTGTTACGTCTCGATCGCCGCGGGCGAGCGGCCGGTGGTGATCGGCGATTATCATGCGGCCGATCGCGCCAGGCCAGATTATGAAGAATTGCTCGGCACGTTTTTACCGTCGCGGGTATTGCTCAACGCCGACACCCGTGGCGATTCGCGCACGGCATTGCGCTCGGGCAGCCGCACGCTATCGATGATCAACATCCCGCTGATGGAGGCGGGTGTGCCTATCGCCGCCCTCTGCGTGCTGCACAACGAAGCCCATCCCTGGGAAGAAGCCGAGTCGCGGCTGGTGCGCGATATCGCCGAGCGCACCAACAGCGCCATCGCCCGGCGCAAGGCCGAGAACGATCTGCGCCAGCTCAACGCGTCACTGGAGCAGGCCGTCGTCGCGCGCACCGAAGACCTCCTGCGCTCCGAAGAACAACTGCGCCAGTCGCAGAAAATGGAAGCGGTGGGGCAGCTCACCGGCGGCATCGCCCACGACTTCAACAACCTCTTGACCGGCATCTCCGGCAGCCTTGAAATGATGCAGAACCGCATTGTTCAAGGCCGCTTCAATGAGCTCGATAAATACCTCGGCGCGGCCCACGGTGCGGCCCGCCGAGCGGCTTCGCTGACCCACCGCCTGCTGGCTTTCTCACGGCGCCAGACTCTCGACCCCAGGGCCACCGACATCAACCGTCTGGTGGCCGAGATGGCCGATCTGATTGCGCGGACCATGGGCCCGGCGGTCGAAACGCGGATGCTTACCGGCAACGCGATCTGGACCACCCACGTCGACCCCAACCAGCTGGAAAACGCCTTGCTCAACCTGTGCATCAACGCCCGTGACGCGATGCCGGACGGTGGCCGCTTGACGGTCGAAACGAGCAACCACACCCTGGATGCCAGGGCGGCCGCGGCCTTCGATCTGGCCCCTGGCAAATACGTGTCGCTGTGTGTATCGGACAATGGCAGCGGCATGAGCGCCGATGTCGCCGCAAGGGCGTTCGAGCCGTTCTTCACGACCAAGCCCATTGGCATGGGCACTGGCCTGGGCCTGTCGATGATCTACGGCTTCATTCGCCAGTCAGGTGGGCAGGCGAAGATCTATTCCGAACCAGGCAAGGGCTCGACCCTGTGCCTGTATCTGCCGCGCCATCTGGGCGAAGAACAGCTCGACGAGCCTTTGCAACTGACGCAAATGCCCCGCGCGGTCGACGGTGAGACCGTGCTGGTCGTCGATGACGAGCCGACGGTGCGGCTGTTGGTCACCGAGATTCTCGAAGAGTTGGGCTACCATGCCATCGAAGCGTCGGATGGCGTGTCCGGGCTGCGGATTCTCGAGTCCGATGTGCGTATCGATCTGTTGGTGTCCGACGTCGGGCTGCCTGGCAACATGAACGGTCGGCAGATGGTCGACCTGGCGCGGCATGCGCGGCCTGGGCTCAAGGTGCTGTTCATTACCGGGTATGCGGAGCAGGCGGTGATCGGCGATGGCAGCCTGGATGCCGACATGCATATCATGACCAAGCCGTTTTCGGTGGAAGGGCTGGCGGTACGGATCAAAGGGCTCATCGAACAAAACTGATGTTTCATAGGGAATTGGATATGCCGCACGTTTCGACGCTGTTGATGTTCGCGCTGGTTGCCTTGGGGATGGTGCTGACACCGGGGCCGAACATGATCTGGATCGGGTCTCGCCTTATGGACCTGAAGGATGTTCTGATGCGCCGACAAACAGTCACTTCTACCTAAAGGATTAGCCAATGAATACGCGTATCGAAATGGCGGTCCCCCCTGGGGACGTCGAGCGTTCGGCGATCCTCAAGCCGCTGCGGGCGTTCAATCATTCCCACTTGGGTGATCCCAACGCGCAGACTATCGCCTTGCTGGTGCGAGACGAACTCACCGACGAAATCATTGGCGGGCTGTATGGCGACATCTTTCATGGCTGGTTGTTTATCGAGTTGCTCGCCATACCGGAGCAAGCGCGAGGGCAGGGTACGGGCTCACGCTTGATGAACATGGCCGAGGAGGTTGCGCGCGACCGGGGCTGCGTCGGCATTTGGCTCGATACCTTCGATTTCCAGGCGCCGGCTTTTTATGAGAAGCATGGGTTTACTCAGTTCGGGCATCTCGACAGTTTCCCGGCGGAGCACAAGCGCTTCTTTTATCAGAAGCGATTAAGCTGATCCAATCGTCACGTCGGCCAGGTCCGTCGAGGTCCTTGACCGATCCATCTGCTGCATTATTTGGTGGTAGCGCTATTTAGAGCCACTTTCGCGACAGGGCCGGCCGTTACAGCGACTTGGCCGCTGCATTTCATTGAAGCCGAGCTTGGCCCGGTGCGCCGCTCATGGTAATAAGCCTTACCTCCAAAAGAGAGGCCGGTCATGAGCAAGCTGCAGGTAGGTATTATTTTTGGTGGCCGTTCGGCCGAGCACGAAGTTTCGTTGCAGTCCGCCCGCAACATCGTTGATGCCCTCGACCGTTCACGTTTCGAGCCAGTGCTGATCGGCATCGACAAGACCGGCCAGTGGCATCTCAACGACAGTTCGGACTTCCTCATCAACCAGGAAAACCCGGCGCTGATTGCGCTCAACCAATCCAATCGCGAGTTGGCGATCGTGCCCGGCAAAGCCAGCCAGCAATTGCTGGAGACCGGCAGCGAAGCCTTGCTCGGCCATGTCGATGTGATCTTCCCCATCGTCCATGGGAGCCTGGGCGAAGACGGTTGCCTGCAGGGTTTGTTGCGCATGGCGGACTTGCCGTTCGTGGGATCCGACGTGCTGGGTTCGGCAGTGTGCATGGACAAGGACATCAGCAAGCGCTTGCTGCGCGACGCCGGGATTGCCGTGGTGCCGTTCATTACCTTGAGCCGCGCCAATGCCGCGCGCATGCCCTTCGAGCTGGCGCAACAGAAGCTTGGGCTGCCGTTGTTCGTGAAGCCTGCGAATCAGGGTTCTTCCGTCGGTGTGAGCAAGGTCGGCAATGCAGCGCAATATGATGCGGCGATTGAACTGGCCTTGAGCTTTGATGAAAAAGTACTGGTGGAGTCCGCCATGACCGGCCGGGAAATCGAATGCGCCGTACTTGGCAACGATCAGCCGATCGCCAGCGGTTGCGGTGAAATAGTGGTGCGCGACGGATTCTATTCCTACGACAGCAAATACATCGACGACCAGGCGGCCCAGGTCGTGGTGCCGGCGGATATCAGCGTCGATGTCAGCGAGCGTATTCGCGCCTTGGCGGTAGAGGCGTTTGAAACGCTGGGATGCGCCGGGCTGGCGCGGGTCGATGTGTTTCTCACCGAGGACGGCCAGGTGTTGATCAATGAGGTCAATTCGTTGCCCGGGTTTACCCGCATCAGCATGTATCCAAAGCTGTGGCAGGCGGCGGGGATGAGTTACAGCGAGTTGGTCAGCCGCTTGATCGAGTTGGCGCTGGAGCAGCACGCGCGGCGGAAGGCGTTGAAGATCAGTCGGTAGCAGCCTGCGACCTATTTCAACGCACGGTCGCGGATGGCTTGATGATTGATCACCACTTCATCGATCACTGCCCTGAACACCCTTTGCACCAGTTGCTCGCTCAATCCACAGTGTGCTGCTAATTCGCAATACCGTTGTGCCTGCGCGGCTTCGCGAGCAGGATCTACCGCAGCCAGGCTCTGCGCAGCCTTGATATGCCCGACTTTTTCAGTCGCGATGAACCTCAGCCCAAGAATCCTGATGAGCTCTTCATCCAGGTCGTCGATTTCCGCGCGCAGATGCTGTAAGTCGTGGTCGCTCATGCAGGTTGCCTCAAGTATTTTTTAGCTCGTCGTCAGTATCGGTTAGCAAGATTCATGCGCAGTGCAGAATCACTGCCACGCGACGTTCACGCGTCGGGATCAATCAACGGCGCGTCAAGCCCCGCCCATCCCTCGAATTGTCTGGAAACCACCAGCAAACGATTGCCCGTGCCAGGGGTAGACGCAACGCACCGACCGCGCTCATCCCAGAACGTACTGCGCCCAGCCGCGGCCCAGCCACCGGTCGGGCCGCCGTGATTGGCCATGAGCACCGCCATGGCGTGGCGTTCAGCGTAGGACTGCAATAACGCGCTGTCGTGTGGGTAGCCGGTTTCGCCGATCAGCACGCTCGCGGCATACAGCTGTGCTCCCCGTGCTGCGGCGCGCTGTGCATGTTGCGGTTGACTGAAGTCGGCACACACCGACAGGGCGATGGGCACCTCGTACAGCTGCAGCAAGTCGCCGCCGTTGCCAACACTGAAGTATTGATCCTCGCCCGGATGCAGGTGCTGCTTGGTGTAGATCCCCAGCGAACCATCCGCATGCAGCATGAACGCTGCAATCAGCGGTTTCTCGTGATCTGGCGAGCGCAACGGCAAGCCCACCACGGTGGTCATCGACGCCTGCCTGGCCAGTGCTCGCAAGGGTGCCAACAGCGCGCAGTGCGCGTCCTGGGCCAAGGCGTCAGCCAGGGTCGGCTCATAGCCAGTGAGGGACAACTCGGGAAATACCAGCAACCCGACGCCCAGTGCTTGTGCGCGGCGCATGAATTTTTGGTGCAGCGCCAGGTTGGCATCGATATCGCCGGCCCGAACGGCGCATTGGGCCGCGGCAAGAATGGGTATCGACATCGACATCTCCATGAGTGATCAGCATCCCGATCGATGCGTGCCCGGATATCAGCCTGCGACAACGCGGCGAAGGCTGAATGATACCGGGCTGTTCACTGCTACGACAATGCGCACGGCGCCCAGTATTGTCTATCGTCATGGTCGACGGCGTACTGGGCAATCGCTCACGGGATGAGCCCGCCCTGAGTGGCGCCTATCGGGGTTTCGACGCTGCAGGGGTGAAGGTCAGCATCATAGGCTCGGCGCGCACTAGCACGGGAAACCCAGGCGCAGGCCCGAACGTGTCGCTGCTGCCGGCCACGTACCAGACATGTTCGATCTCGGTGAGCAATGCCTGATGGTCGACCTTGGGTTGAAGAGTATCCAGCACGATGCGCGCAGCGCAACTGAGCAGCATTGCGTTGGGTGCTTTCTGATTGAATAAGGGCCGCCCTTTCAGTTGCACGCTTGTCACATCGCCCGCGAAACCAACCTTGTAGTGCAAATCCACGCTGCCATCCGTGCCAAAGAGCGTTTGCACCGATTCAGAGTTGCCCGGTTGCAAGCTGCCGATATTGGCGGCGCCGCAGGGCGATTGCGGTTTTACCGGTTGCGCGATGCCTTGCGCCAAGGCGGTGACGCTGATCCCCAAAGAGGCGGGCGCATCGAAACGGCAGGCGTAGTTGTATTCCACTTTGTCGGGCCAGCGCATGCCTTCTTCGTGGGTGTAACGCAGCGCATCGCGCAACAGCTGCTCGTTATCCATGGCGCCACAGCTGCGGGTAAGGATGAGGGTACGGGTGACCTTGATGTCCTCGTCCTGATGCCAACCTACTTGTACGGTCCAGGTCATGTCAGCGCTGTCTCCGTAAGTCTTGCGCAACGTAGCGAGCGCGCGCTTCGAACATTCGGTACAGAGCGTGTGCCACTCGTTGCGCGTCTGCGTGTAGACCTCGTAACTCTTGAACGGCACTTTCCAGTCACCGCTGGCGACCAGATAGAGGCCGATCGAGAGTAGCAGCGTTATCAGCAGGGCACGGGTTCTACGGGGCATAGGTGCGGGCTCGGACGAGGATGTTTTGCTATCGGCCCGATCCTGCAAGGCTTTAGTTTCAGCACCTCGGCACGCTTTAATTCAGGTCCGGCGCAATTGCTGCGCCCCAGGCCTCGATCGTCAAACCGAACTCGTCACCCCACCATCGACCCGCAAGTTCTGCCCGGTGATATAACCCGCGCCTGCGCCCGCCAGAAACGCAATCACGCTGGCAACTTCTTCAGCGGTGCCATAGCGTTCCATCGGCACGCTTTTGCGGCGTTCATCCGTGCCCGGCAAGCTGTCGATCCAGCCCGGCAGAACGTTGTTCATGCGCACGTTATGCTTGGCGTAGCTGTCGGCAAAAATCTTGGTGTAGGAGGCCAGGCCAGCGCGGAACACTGCCGAAGTGGGGAACAGGTCGCTGGGCTCGAATGCCCAGGCCGTGGAGATGTTGACGATCGACCCGCCCCCCTGTTGCTGCATGACGGGTGCGACCAGTCGGGTAGCCCGCACCACTGGCAGAAAATACACGTCCAGGCCGGTGTGCCAGTCCTCGTCAGGGATCTCCAGGATCGGCGCGCGCGGGCCGTGGCCGGCGCTGTTGACCAGTACGTCGATCCGGCCCCATTGCGCCATGACCTTGTCGACCAACGCCTGGAGATCATCGACGCGCTGGTTCGAGCCGGTCATGCCGATCCCGCCCAGTGCCTTGCCGAGCGCTTCGCCCTTGCCTGAAGACGACAGAATAGCTACACGGTAGCCGTCGGCGGCCAGCTGACGGGCGGCGGCAGCGCCCATGCCACTGCCACCGGCTGTGATAATCGCTACTTTGTGGTCTGTCATGAGGGTTGCCTCTGGAATGGGAGTTGCGTCTATTAGGCCCGAATTACTGTAAATTCACTCACCATGATTAATCAGGTATTGCGGTAGAAAAACTACAGGGTAGGGTCCTCAATGAGCCATCCGGAAGGGCGCCGCGCCGCCTTCGCGGTCCACAATCACCTGCTGGCGCTGGAGGCGACCGCGAGGCTGGGCAGCTTCCGTGCCGCGGCAGAGGAGCTCTGTGTGAGCCAAGGCGCAGTCGCGCAGCAGGTGCGCGCCATGGAGAGCAAGCTGGGCGTGCAACTCTTCACGCGTTTGCCTCGTGGTCTGTCGCCCACCCCGGCGGCTGAGCAATACATCAGCCGCGTGCGCCTGGCGTTGAGTATGGTCGAGGACGCCACCCGTGAACTGCTGGCAGCGCACGACGGCAGCGATGCCCATCAGTTGACGCTCAGCACCACCGGCACCTTTGCCAGCCGCTGGTTGATCCCGCGCTTGCCCGGTCTGGGCCTCAAGCACCCGCATATTGCCTTACGGATCGACGCGTCCGAGGTCATCCGCCCGCTCGCCGGTCGCGGCGGGGTCGATATGGCGATCCGCTGGGGCACGCCGCCTTTTGCCCAAGGCGAAGCGCGCTTTCTGCTGCCGGGGCGCGCCATCGCCGTCTGCTCCCCTGGCCTGAAAGGGCTGGAGGCCTGGCACACACCGCAGGACCTGGCGCGCGCTCCCCTGATCACCGACAGCCACGCCAACTGGAAGCGCTGGTTCGAGACCTATGGCCACCCCGGTATGCCGTTCGCCGGGCCGTCGTTTTCCCAGACCAGCCTGGCGCTGGACGCCGCCGAACAGGGGATGGGGATCGCCTTGGTGCCCGAGCTGTTTGTCGAGTCGGCCCTGAGCAGTGGCCGACTGGTGCGCGTGCTGGACGATCACTATCCGCTGGATACGCGCCACGGTTTCTACATGGTCACCGCCGAGCCCGTCGCCGCGGATACCGCGTTGGGCACGGTGGTGGAATGGCTGATGGCGGAGGCGGCTGCCCATCGCTGAATATATCCATATGCCATCTCGCTATTTAGCGCCGCCGCCCACGCCCTTTATAGTCGCCGCTCGTTTGACTCGGCAGCCGCGACCATGACCACACGCCTTTCCCGCTACCTCTCGCTGGACGATTTCGAACTCGCTGCGCGCAAGCACTTGCCCAAGCCGCTGTTCGCCTATGTGCAGGGCGGCGTTGAGGATAATCAGACGCTGCTGGCCAACCGCGCGGTGTTCAACGATTACTTCCTCAAGCCCAACGTGCTGGTCGACGTGTCCCAGCGGGACCTGACGACCGAGTTGTTTGGCCATCGCTACGCTGCTCCTGTCGGCATCGCGCCCATGGGCATCGCCGCGCTCACGGGCTATCGCGGCGACCTGTCGCTGGCGCAGGCGGCGGCCGAGGCCAATGTGCCTTTCATCATGAGCGGGTCCTCGCTGATTCGTCTGGAGGAGGTCGTCGAGGCCGCTCCCAACACCTGGTTCCAGGCCTACCTGCCGGGTGACGCCACGCAGATCGCGCCGCTGATCGAGCGTGTGCGCAAGGCCCGGGTGCAGACGCTGGTGATCACCGTCGACACCCCGGTCAAGGCCAACCGCGAAAACAACGTGCGCGCTGGCTTCTCCACGCCGCTGCGACCCAGCCTGGCGCTGGCCTGCCAAGGCGTGACCCACCCGCGCTGGCTGCTGGGGACCTTCTTGCGCACCCTGGCCCACCATGGCATGCCGTATTTCGAAAACAACTACGCCACCCGTGGCGCGCCGGTGATGTCGTCGAGCGTGATGCGCGACTTCACCGACCGCGGTCACCTGCACTGGGGCCATGTGCGTGACATTCGCCGGCAATGGCCAGGCGCGATGATCATCAAGGGCGTGCTGACGGCAGCTGACGCGGCGCGTTGCAAAGAGATCGGCATCGACGGCGTGATCGTCTCCAACCACGGTGGTCGGCAGCTCGACGGTACGGTACCGCCGCTGTATGTGCTGCCCGACATCATCGGCGCCAGCGACGGCATGACGGTGATGCTCGACAGCGGCATCCGGCGCGGCACCGACGTGCTCAAGGCGCTGGCCCTGGGTGCCAAGGCGGCGTTCATCGGCCGCCCTTTCAACTACGCCAGTGCGGTGGGCGGGCAGCCTGGGGTGGCCCACGCCCTGCGCTTGATCGTCGATGAAGTGAGTCGTGATCTGGGCCTGCTAGGCATCACCGAGCTGGCCGCGCTGGGGCCGCAGATGCTGGTGCGGCGCTAGGGCGTGGGCGCGGAGCATAGATACGGCAGGTTGCTTTCAGCGGATTCGATCAGACACCCGCCGTTGCGGCGGGTGTTGTACAGGAAGCTTAAACAGCTGCGCTCAGCGCCTGAATATCCCGATGCAGAATCTGATCGTTTTCCGAGTAATCCACCGGGCAATCGATCACATGCACCCCTGGCGTCTGCAGGCACTGCGTCACCAACGGCGCGAACGCCTCGGCGCTTTCAACCCGATGCCCGAACGCGCCGTAGCTCTGCGCATACTTGACGAAATCCGGGTTGCCATAGTCCAGGCCGAAGTCCTGGAAGCCCATCTGCTGCTGCTTCCAGCGGATCATGCCGTAGCCGTCATCGCGCAACACGATCACCACCAGGTTCATCTTCAGGCGTACCGCCGTTTCGAGTTCCTGACTGTTCATCATGAAACCGCCATCGCCACACACCGACACGATCGGCGTGTCCGGGTACACCAGGCGTGCCGCCATGGCGGAAGGCAGGCCGGCGCCCATGGTCGCCAGGGCGTTGTCGAGCAGCACGGTGTTAGGCATGTAGGCTTTGTAGTTGCGCGCGAACCACAGTTTGTAGACGCCGTTGTCCAGCGCGACGATGCCATCGGACGGCAGCACCGAGCGCAGATCCGCCACCAGCCGCTGCGGGTACACCGGGAAACGCCCGTCGTCGGCGCCCAGCGCGACATGGGCCTCGTTGGCTTCGCGGATGGTCAGCATGCGGCTGAAGTCCCAGGTGTCCTGAACCTCGATTTTTTCCTTGATTTCCCAGATGGCATTGGCGATGTCGCCGACCACTTCGATCTGCGGGAAGTACACCGGGTCAACTTCAGCGGAGCGGAAGCTGATGTGGACCACCTCGGTGCCGCCACGGACCATGAAAAACGGCGGCTTCTCGATCACGTCATGACCGATGTTGACGATCAGGTCGGCGGACTCCAACGCACGGTGGACAAAGTCACCCGCCGACAGCGCGGCGTTACCGAGGAAGCGTGGATGGCGCTCGTCGACCACGCCCTTGCCCATTTGCGTGGTGACGAAGGGGATACCGGTCTTCTCGATCAGTTGGCGCAGCACCCGCGCGGTCATCTTGCGGTTGGCGCCGGCACCGATCACCAGCACCGGGCTGCGTGCGGCTTGGAGCTTGGCCACGGCGGCCTCGATGGCCTTCTGTTCGGCCACCGGGCGACGGCTCAGGCTTGGGGCGATGGGTGTGCTGTCGGTGAATTCGGCGGCTATGTCTTCCGGCAGCTCCAGGTGCACTGACCCTGGCTTCTCTTCTTCAGCCAGGCGAATCGCTTCACGGATACGCGAAGGGATGTTGTCCGCGGAGGCCAACTGGTGGGTGTACTTGGTCAGCGGCGCCATCATCCCGCACACGTCGAGAATCTGGAAACGCCCTTGCTTGGACTTCTTGATTGGCTTCTGCCCGGTGATCATCATCATCGGCATGCCGCCGAGATACGCGTAAGCACCGGCGGTCACCAGGTTGGTCGCGCCAGGGCCGAGGGTCGACAGGCACACGCCGGTCTTGCCGGTCAGGCGCCCGTAAGTGGCGGCCATGAAGCCCGCGGGCTGTTCGTGGCGGGTGAGGATCAGCTTGATGGACGAGCGCGAGAGCGAGTCCAGCAGGTCGAGGTTTTCTTCACCTGGGATACCGAAAACGTATTCAACGCCTTCGTTTTCCAGACACTTGACGACTAACTCGGCAGCTTTGAGCATGGTGGGGCGAGCCTCTTGAGGAGGGAGCAGGGGGAAGGTCGCGGTAGGGTGGCGGCCTTGGGGTGTTGATTGTGGTGGTTGGACATCATATGACATTAAGGTTTCACGAGGGGGCGCCGGGCAGGGAATTTTTTGCCGTACTGTTCTGACTTTTACGTCAGGCGGCGTTTGACCGCTGATTCGGACGCGAGGAGCACGACGAGTTTTACCGGCCGCCGCCTGGGTGAGCCCTCTTTCGAGGGCTATTCGACGCGCTGGAGGCCTTCCATGGCTGTGCCATTCGCTGGACGATCATCGCAAAACGGCGTGTTAATGCGCTTGAGAACAGCGCGCTGATTTCGTAGTCATGGGCCGCTAAGATGTGATGCCAGGCCTCGATTGCCCGATATCAATCCAGATCCGCCGCGTCATGCCGTTCCGGCACCTGAGTCGCCTCATCCCCCCATGTCCGGTTCACGCGCGTACCGCGAATCACCGCCGGGCGCTGGGCAATGGCTTCTGCCCAGCGCTGCACATGGGTATAACTCTTGGCATCCAGAAATTCCGCAGCCGAATACAGATCGCCGCGCACCAGCTTGCCGTACCACGACCACACGGCGATGTCGGCGATGGAATAGCTGTCACCCGCCAGGTACTCGCTCTCGGCCAGACGGCGGTCGAGCACATCGAGTTGGCGTTTGGTTTCCATGGTGAAGCGGTTGATCGGATACTCGAACTTCTCCGGTGCATAGGCATAGAAGTGTCCGAAACCGCCGCCGACGTAGGGTGCAGCGCCCATCTGCCAGAACAGCCAGTTCAGCGCCTCGGTACGCCCAGCCGCATCGGTAGGCAGGAAGCGGCCGAATTTCTCCGCGAGATACAGCAGAATCGAACCGGATTCGAACACGCGAATCGGCGGTTCGACGCTGCGGTCGAGCAGGGCGGGGATCTTGGAGTTCGGGTTGATATCAACGAAGCCGCTGGAGAACTGATCGCCTTCATTGATGCGGATCAGCCAGGCATCGTACTCGGCCTCGGAGAGCCCGAGTGCCAGCAGCTCTTCTAGGAGGATGGTGACCTTGATGCCATTGGGCGTGGCCAGCGAGTACAACTGCAGCGGGTGCTTGCCGACCGGCAGGACTTTCTCGTGGGTCGGCCCGGCGATCGGGCGGTTGATGCTGGCAAAATTACCGCCGACCGAGGTGTCGTTGCTCCAGACCTTGGGCGGGACGTAGGGGGCGTTGCTCATGTGACAGAAACTCCTGGTTCGCGGTATGCGGCCGGGCAGGCCGCAGGAAGTCGATGCCAAGCATACCGCCACACCTTGCGCTGGCGTCAACCTGCGAAAAAGTCGCGTGTGTGGATATTTGGTTATAAGAATTTATGAAGCTTAGCGGCCTGAGCGACAGAGCCATCGTTTAAGAGGACTAATGGTCCGTTCGCACGCATATTCGAAGTCAGTGCGTCCCCGAGGTACTCGAGTGCCGCCCCTAAGGTTTTGGATCTACTGCGCGACCTCCTATGGTGTGTAGTTCGCCGCTGCTAAGCATCGCTTCCGTTCGACATCTGCTTACTCACCTTCGGGCAGGTGCTAGCTGTCCAATTTTAGAGTCGCAGACATCTTGGGAAGAGGGCGTACTCGCTATCAGGCTACCCAGCCGCTATAACCGGTGTCTTCGTTCTTCCATACCTAGCCGGTGAAACCCCTGTATGGCGGGTGAACGCGACGGTAAAGGTGCTCGACGAACCATAGCCTGTACGCTGCGCCACTTCGCTGACAGCCATTTTGTCTTGACATAACCATTGCTTGGCCAGAGCCATGCGCCATGTCAAAAGGTAGGTCATGGGCGAGACTCCCATCACACGGCTGAAGCGCTCGAAAAAGCCCGATCGGGAGAGTGCAGCCTCCCTTGCCAGTTGTGCCACCGACCAAGCCCGTGCCGGATCTTCGTGAAATTTGCGCAGGGCCATGGCCGTCGGCCTGCACAGCATTGGCCCTGCACGCAAGTACGCTGGGGCATGTCGAACACCGCTAATCATTGTGATGGAACGGATGCTTCTCTTGCAGGTAGCGCGTCAGCGCTACCCGGCGTTTGAGGCTGTAATCCAGGGCTTTGGCCGTGGCCGAGCGCTCGGGCATTAGTTCGCGTTGGGCCAGCCTCCACGCATGCAGTTCTTCAGCGATGGGCACCGTTGTTTGCTGATGTGATCGCCACCGATCTTCATCGCTGACTTCCTTGGAGCATGTCGGGGCGGGACTATGAGGAAAGTCTTCTCCAGCGTGCAACCGAGTTGCACGGTTGGCTTCACAAAGGTGCCTTGCGGGCCACGCCGTCGCGGCGGGTCTAGATTCCCAAAGCTGATGGCAGGCGACGCCCGTTCGGGTATCTCGCATCTGCACTCAGGCTTTCTGCGGATCATGAATCTTGTCCCGAATGAAAAACGCCGGGATCAGACCAGTGATGACATACGCCACCCCCATCACGAGCATGCCTGCGGCAATCGACACCTGCGCGGCCAGCAGCCCGATGATCGCCGGCGCAAATGCCGCCCCAATCCGGCCGAAATTGTAGGCGCCACCGACCCCGGAGCCCCGCACCCGCGTCTCGAAACTCTCGGTCATATAGGTCGCGACCACCCCCACCGGAATCCCATAGATAAACCCGAAGAACACCAGCAGATAAAGAATATTCCCCGGTGAATTCAGATACACGATCGCCGGAATCAGCAGCGCCGTGCCGATACACCCGAACACAAACGAATTGCGCCGTCCGAGCGCATCGGACAGCACCCCGGAGCACACCTTGCCGACGATCATCGCCGCATAGGTGCCGACCATGTAGCCGGTCATGGCCTTGAAGTTCATGTGCAGCTCTTGCTCCAGATACGAGGGCATCCAGTTGTTGACCCCGTAATAGCCGAACTGCAAAAAGCCTGCGGTCAGGGTCCAGAGCATCAGCATGCGCCGCGCGGCCTTGTCGGCGAACAGGATCTTCAGCGAGTCGGGTTTCTTCACCACCACACCGCCACCTTCGCGCTTGAGGCGTTGGCGTTCGGCCTGGGCGGCCAGCCAGGCGGGCGGCTCGGGCACCAGCGGTTTGACGAACAGCGCCAGCACCACCGGCACGATGGCAATGAAGAACAGCCAGCGCCAGCCATGCTCGGGGATGATCGCGCCGGCCAGCAGCGTCGCCACCAGGTAGCCTACGGTCCAGCCGGCCTGCAGGGTGGCGAGCACGGTGGTGCGGTATTTGGTCGAGACGTATTCGGACATCAGCGTGTTGCAGGCCACGAACAACGAGCCGAGCCCCAGTGAGGCGAAGAAGCGCACTCCGGCGAACTGCAGGTAGCTGTGGGTGAAGCCCAGCATCGCGGTGCCGATGGAGAACACCAGGGTGGTCCAGAACACCACCTTGACCCGGCCGAAGCGGTCGCAGGCCCAGCCGCCGTAGATGCCGCCAATGGCCATGCCGGCGAGGGTGATGCTGCCCAGGCTGCCGGCTTCGAAGCTGCTCAGGCCGAATTCCTGGCGCAGGCTGCCGAGGCTGTAGGACAGCAGCATGAGGTCGGCGCCGTCGGCGAGCAGGCCGAGGAAGCAGAACACGAAGACGATGGCTTTGGTGTGCGTGGCGATAGCCTTGACGGGCGTTGAAGCAGCGAGCATGTCCATTATTTTTATTCTCTTGTTGAAGGGCTGCGACGCGTGTTGTGTCTACTCCACCAGCAGGCCTTGCAGGCGCTGGGTAATCAGGAGCCGGGCCTGGTCGACGATGCGCTGCACCAGGGCCTGGCAGGTCGGGATGTCGTCGATCAGGCCTTGCACCAGCCCGGCCGACCACACGCCGAAATCCGCGTCGCCGGTGGCGTAGACCTGGCGACCACGCTGACCTGAAACCAGGTGCGCGAGCTCTTCGAACTTGGCGCCACGCGCCTCCATGGCCCGTACCTCCTGGCTGATGACGTTGCGTGCGACCCGCGCGGTGTTGCGCAGGCTGCGCAGGATCAGGTCGGTGCTGCGTTCATCGTTGGCCACCAACGTGGCTTTGACGTGGTCATGCACCGGCGCCTCCCGGGTACACAAAAAACGCGTGCCCATGCTGATCGCGTCCGCGCCTAGCGCCAGTGCGGCGACCAGGCCACGGGCATCGGCAAACCCCCCGGAGGCGATCAGTGGCACGCTCAAACGCTGCGCTGCCGCCGGGATCAGCACCAGCCCTGGCACATCGTCCTCGCCGGGGTGGCCGGCGCACTCGAAGCCGTCGATGGACACCGCATCCACCCCCAACGCCTGCGCTTTGAGGGCGTGGCGCACCGAGGTGCATTTGTGGATGACCCTGACGCCGTGGGCGCGCAGCACGTCAATGTGCTCCTGCGGGTTGCTGCCGGCGGTTTCGACGATGCCGACGCCGCCTTCGATGATGGCCGCGCAGTATTCGCTATAGGGCACCGGCTTGAGGGTCGGCAGCAGGGTCAGGTTGACCGCGAAGGGGCGATCGGTCAGGCCTTGGCAGCGCTGAATCTCCCGCGCCAGGTCTTCGGGGGTCGGTTGCGTCAGTGCCGACAGCGTGCCCAGCGCCCCGGCGTTGGCCACCGCCGCAACCAGCTCGGCCTTGGCCGCCCATTGCATGCCGCCTTGCATGATCGGGTGCTGGATGCCGAAGGTCTCGGTGAAGCGCGTCTTGAAGGTGCTCATACCGGGTCCCACGAGAACACGTCGGCGCTGGCGTCCAGCGGCAGGAAGCTGCCGCGCAGGGCCGGCATGCCGTGCTCGGCGATCTGCTGCGGGGTCCAGCCGTCGCTGCGTTGCACGCTGCGCAGCGGCCGGCTCTGGCTCATCAGGAACAGCTCGTTGTTGCGCGCGGCGAACACCTGGCCGCTGACGTCCTTGGCCGCGTCGCTGGCCAGGTAGACGGCCAGCGGTGCGTTCTTGTCCGGGGTCATCTGCTGCAGGCGCTCGACCCGGGCTTTCTGCTCAGGCGTGTCGGAGGGAATCGAGCTGGTCATGCGGCCCCAGGCGAAGGGTGCAATGCAGTTGGAGCGCACGCCAAAACGCTGCATGTCCATCGCAATGGTTTTCGACAGGCCGACGATGCCAAGTTTGGCCGCCGAATAGTTGGCCTGGCCGACGTTGCCGATCAGCCCCGAGGTGCTGGTCATGTGCACGAAGGCACCGCTTTGCTGTTCACGGAAATGCTCGGCGGCGGCGCGGCTGACGAAGAAACTGCCGTTGAGGTGCACGTTGATCACGGCCAGCCATTGTTCGGGGCTCATCTTGTGGAAGATCGCGTCGCGCAGGATACCGGCGTTGTTGACCACGATGTCGACGCGGCCGAACGAGTCCAGCGCGCAGTCGACGATGCGCTTGGCGTTGGCCCATTCCGAGACGCTGTCGGTGTTGATCACTGCCTCGCCGCCGGCTTCGCGGATAAGGGCCTGGGTCTGCATGGCCGGGCTGTTGGAACCGCCTTCGCCTTGCAGCGATACGCCGATGTCGTTGATCACGACCTTGGCGCCAGCGGCGGCCATGGCCAGGGCGATCGCCTGACCGATACCGCTGCCGCTGCCGGTGACGATTGCGACTTTGCCTTCAATCGATGGGGAGGTGCTCATGATTGGGTGTCCTTGTAGTTATGCAAAATGACAATCACGCGGCCGGCAGATCCAGCACCTGCTTGGCCAGAATGTTGCGCTGGATCTCGTTGCTGCCGCCGTAGATGGTCGCGCACAGCGACTGGATGAACAGCCCGGCGGGATACAGCGCGGCGTCTTCCGGAATCGGGTCGAGCAGGGCTGCCGCTTCGCCAGCGGTCTGCAGTGCCAGTTCGTTGATGCGCTGGAACAGCTCGGACTGGAAAATCTTCAGCATCGACACCTCGGCCCCCAGCGGCTGCCCGCGGCGCAGGGCGTCGGCGAACGATTCGTACAGCGCGCAATGGCAGTCCAGGTCGAGCTGCAGGTCGGCGAAGCGCTGGCGGAACACCGGTTGCTGCCAGGCGCCATTGAGTTTGGCCAGGCGCGCCAGACGATCCAGCGAGTGGGTCGACTGCTTAGGTGAACCGAGGAAGATGCGCTCGAAACCCAGCAGTGCCTTGGCCATGCTCCAGCCCTGGTTGAGCTCGCCGACCAGGTTGGCCTTGGGCACTTTCACGTCGGTGAAAAACACCTCGGCGAACTCGTCGTGCAGGTCGAGGTTGAGGATCGGCCGCACCTCGATACCGGGAGTGTCCAGCGGCACCAGCAGGAAACTGATGCCGGCCTGAGGCTTGGCCGTGCGATCGGTGCGCACCAGCATGAAGATCCAGTTGGATTCGGTGGCCATGGTGGTCCAGATCTTTTGGCCACTGACGCGCCAATGGTCACCCTCATCCACGGCTTCGGTGCGCAGGCTGGCCAGATCCGAACCGGCATTGGGCTCGCTGTAGCCCTGACACCAGAGGTGTTCGCCACTGAGGATGCGTGGCAGATGAAAGGCCTTCTGCTCTTCGCTGCCATAGCGCACCAGCATCGGCCCGAGCATGGTCAGACCACTGTCGGGCAAGCGTGCGCAGCCGTGGCTTTCCATCTCTTCCATCATGATCAGTTGCTTGGCCGCGCTCAGGCCCATGCCACCGTATTCCGGCGGCCAGCCGGGGGCCAGCCAGCCTTTTTTCGACAGCAGCTGATACCACTCGCGGCTCTCCTCGGTGCCCATGCGTTTGCGCGGGTTGCGCTTGGTGGCCGGGTAGTTGGCCTGCACCCAGCCGCGTACCTCGGCGCGGAAATGACTGTCGTCCAATGCGTTGTAATCGGTCATGGTTCAGGCTCCGGTGAATTCGGCTGGGCGCTTGCCCAAAAAGGCCGCCTTGCCCTCGGCGTGGTCGCGGCTGAGGAACAGCTGGCTTTGCAGCTCCAGTTCGCGGTCCAGTTGGGCGTCGAGCCCTTCGGCAAGCACCGCCTTGGTCAACGCTAGCGGCAACGGCGCGAGTTTCTCCAGCACCTGCGCGCGGCCCAGGGCGACTTCGAGCGCTTGGCCGACGGGCACCAGGTGGTCGATCAGGCCGAGCTTGTCGGCTTGGGTGGCGTCCCATTTCTCGCCATAGAGCAGCACCTGGCGCGCGCGGCCGCGGCCGATGCGCTGGGTGAGGGTGTGCAGCACGCCCATGTCGGCCATTAGCCCGACCTGGCCGAAGCTGGCGACGAAGCGCGCGCCAGCGCCGGCCACGACGGTGTCGCAAGCCATGGCCAGTGACAGCCCGGCACCGGCGGCCCAGCCCTCGACGGCGGCGATCAGTGGCTTGCTCATGCCGACCATCTGGCGGATCAAACGGTGGCTGCGGCGCATGCGTTCACGGCCGGCGGCCAGATCAGTGACGTGCATATCGGTGATATCGCCGCCTGCGCAAAAGTTGCCGTCGACGCCGGTGAGGATCACGCAGCGCACGTTCGCGTCCTGCTCAGCGCGGACCAGGGCGGCGCACAGCTGCTCGCGCAAGGCCAGGGATACCGAGTTGCGCCGCTGCGGGACGTTGATCGAGAGGATGCGTGTGCGGCCGCGGTCTTCTTCGAGGATGGCCTGGCTCATGCCTGCACCTCGGCGAATACCTGGTGGATGTAACGCGCCTGATGCTGCTCCAGCGTGCCGCCGCTATTGATCAGCACCAACGCCTTGCGCAGGAACAGGCCGATGTCGGCTTCGTCGGTGTAGCCGATGGCACCGTGCAGCTGAATCGCCTCGCGGCAGACCTGCAATGCCGCGCGGCTGCTGCGCAGCTTGGCAGCGCTGACCTGGCGTTGGCGGGCGTCGGCGGCGATGCCTTCATCAATGCGTACGGCGGCCTGGGTGATGATCGCTCGACTCAATTCGATCTGCAGTATGAGGTCGACGCAACGGTGTTGCAGGGCCTGGAAGCTGCCGATGGCATGACCGAACTGGCGGCGTACCTTGAGGTAGTCGAGGGTGCGTTCGAAGGCGCCTTGCATGCAGCCGAGCAGATAGGCGGCGGTGCCCAGGGTGGCCTGGTCCAGCGCCTGTTGCAGGGTGGCGGCGGACATGTCGAGCAGGCGCCCCGGTGCCTGGGTGAATTTCAAGCGGGCGCTGTGGCCACCATCCTGAGTGGCGGCCTGTTGGATTTCTACCCCGCCGGCGCGCACATCGACCAACGCCAGGCCGTGATCGGTGTTCAGCACGAAGGCATCGGCGCAGGCGCCGAGGGCCACGTCGTGCAGCTCGCCACTCACGGTACTGTCGCGGTACTGCACGCTAGCGCGCTGGTGCAGCCCGGCGGGCAGTGTCAGGTGCGTGCCGCTCAGTTGCGCAGCCAGCAAATCGGCAGGCAACAGCGCGGCGGCCAACGTGGCGTCGATCAGCGGCTCGGGTGCCAGGCCGCGGCCCAGTTCCTCCAGCAGGGCAATCGACTCGGCCTGGCCCAGGCCGCTGCCGCCACGTGCTTCGGCCAGGCTCAAGCCCGTCCAGCCTTGCTCGCACAGGGCCTGCCACGGGCCGCGCAGTGCGTGCGGCGCAGTGAAGCGCAGGGCGCGGATGCGGGACAGATCGCCGTCACGCGGCACCACAGCCGCGGCGCTGTCGCGAATCATATTGAGGCGTTCAAGGCGTTCGTAATCGTCGGGCGTATTCAGGGCCTGGTTCATGAGCGATGCTCCTTCTTCAACTCTGATCTGTTCAACACCAATCTGCCGTTGTTGAGCACCACGACATCGCGCTCCACCACTCGGGCGCGGAAGGAGCCGTCGTTCCAGATTTCGGTGCGCAGGGTTTCGCCCGGGTACACCGGCGCGCTGAAGCGCACTTCGAGGCTGTGCAGCAGCTCGCTGCGGTAGTCGGCGAGGACTTCGAACAGCGCCTGAAACGAGATCGCCAGGGTGCACAGTCCATGCAGGATCGGCCGTTCGAAGCCAGCGCGAATTGCCACGTCGGGGTTGGCGTGCAGGGGGTTGTCATCACCGTTGAGGCGATAGTAGAGCGCCTGTTCCGGGCGGGTCGGGTGGTCGATCACGCAGTCGGGCGTACCCTCGGGCATCGCATGCGCGGCACGCACCGGGCCGCTGGGCGCGCCGCAGCCACCGTCACCGCGCAGGAAGGTGGTACTGGAGGTGATAGCGAACACTTCCCCGCTGGCGGCGTCCACCAGTTGTTTATCGCTGTAGAGCAGGGCGCCTTTGCCGGGGCCTTTGTCGACCAGCCCGGTGACGCGGGTGCGGCCGATGATCTCGCCAGCCACCGGAATGGGTTTGTGCCATTCGATACGTTGTTCGCCCAGCACCAGTTTCAGCGCATCGACGCCGGTGGCTGGATTGCCCAGCCAGAAGCCGGGGTAGGCGAGCACCACGGGGAAGCACGGGTGGGCCTGAAAATCGCGGGCCGAGTCGACGAAATCCAGTTGCTTGCGGTCGAGCGGGTCTGCGGCCATGCCCACCGACAATGCATAAAAGGCGGTGTCCTGGCGGCTCAGGTGCTGGTGCACATCCGGGATAGGGTAATTCAGCAGAGTCTCAGGATTGAGTGGCATGGGGCACCTCTTGGCTGATGATCACCGCATCGGCGGCGAACGCGCCTTGGCCGGCGGGCATGGCGAACACCGGGTTGAGGTCGACCGATTGCAGGCTGTCGCCCGCGCGCCAGGCGAACTCGGAGAGCTTCGCGAGCATCTGCGCCAAGGCGTCGATGTCCACGGGTGGGCGGCCACGGGCACCCAGCAACAGAGGCGCGCCCTTGATGCTGCGGATCATCTTCTCGGCCTCAGTGGCGTCGAACGGGCAGCGCCGCAGGACCACGTCCTTGAGCACTTCGACAAAGATCCCGCCGAGGCCGAAGACTGCCACCGGGCCGAACATCGGGTCGCGCTGGATACCCATGAAACACTCGACGCCGCCACTCAGTTGGCGGGCCACCAGGATGCCGTCCAGATGCGCATCGGGGGCGTGCCGGGCGGCGCGTTCGAGCAACGTTGCGTAGCCCTCCTGGGCCGCCTGCGGGCCGGCGATATCGAGCAGCACGCCGCCGATCTCGGATTTGTGCAGGATATCGGCCGAAGAGATTTTCATCACCACCGGGTAGCCGATCTGGCTGGCGAAACGGGCCGCCTCGGCTGCGCTGTCGACGACTTTTTCGGCGGCACTGGCAATGCCGAATTCGCCGAGCAGAGTCTTGGCCTCGGCCTCGCTCAGTTTGCCGGATGGCAGGTGCACGGCGGGCAGGTCGGGCTTGCTCGGCAGCAGGCGGTCGAAGGCCTCGCCCAGTTGGCCCATGGCGTGAATGGCGGTGACCGCCTGGGTCGGATCCTCGAACAGCACGAAGCCTTCGTTCTCGTACGGCACCACTTGCTGTGCGTCGCCGATCAGCGAGACCACGAAGAGCGTCTCGGGGTGAGCATCCTTGACCTTTTTCAGCTCCGCGCACAAGCGTGGCGCAATCGACGGCACGGTGCCGGCCTGGCTGAAGAACGCCAGCACCGAGCGGTAGCCGCCATCACTGATCAGGCTTTCGGTGAAGCTGCCGGCCAGGGAAATGTCATTGAGCACGTGGGCCGTGAAGTCCACCGGATTGATCGGCGAACAAAACGATAGCTGTTCCTTGAGCTTCGCCTGGGCGGCGACGGGCATGGGCGGCATTGGCAGGCCGAGGTCCTCGGCGGCGTCGCTGACGATGATGCCGGCGCCGCCGCTGATGGTGACCATGCCCAGGCTGTTGCTGGCCGGATAGATGCGCCGGGTGGCGGCGTAGGCGATATTGAGCATCTGCGCACCGCTGTCGGCAAGGAACACGGCGTAATCGCCGAGGACTGCCTTGAATACTTTGTCGTCACCGGCCAGCGACGCCGTGTGGGACATCGCCGCTTGCTGGCCGAGCGCACTGCGCCCGACTTTTTGCAGGATCACCGGCTTGCGCGCCCGGTGCGCCGCTTCCAGAGCATGGATGAAGCTGTCGACGTCGCGGATCGATTCGGCGTAGGCCATGACCACATCGACGTCGGGGCTGTCGACCAGCCAGCCGATCCCTTCGCCCAAAGTGATATCGGCTTCGTTGCCCGTCGAGATCATCAACGGCGTGCCGAGCCCGCGCGCCCGCGACAGGCCGAGCATGTGCGCGGCGTAGGCGCCGGACTGCGAAGCGATGCCCACGCGGCCTAGCAACGGGAAGCCGCGCTCCAGGCCCGAGGCGAAGGTGCCGTAGTAGCCCAGATTGGCATTGAACACACCCGCGGTATTGGGGCCGAGCAGGCGCATATTGTGGCGGCGCGCCTCGAGCACCAAGGCATCCTGCAGCGCCACGCCATCACCGCCCACTTCACTGAAGCCTGAGGAGAACACCAGCGCGCTCCGGGTGCCACGTTCACCCAGGGCTCTGAGGGTGTCGAGCACCTGCGTGGCGGGCACCGCGACGATGGCGGTATCCGGCGCCTGGGGCAGATCCGCGACGCTGGCGTAGGCGCGGATGCCCTGGACTTCCTGGCGGTTGGGGTTGACCGGCATCAGCACGCCCTCGAACCCCTGGCGCAACATATAGGAAATGGGGCGCCCGCCGATGCGGGTCGGGTCTGAGGAAGCGCCCACCACGGCCACCGAACGCGGTTGCAGCAGGGGAGTGAGGCTGTCGAATCGTGACCGGTCGCGGTCATCTGCATTGTTTTTATTGTCGTGCATGTCGTCACCTGTGAAGGGGGCTGGCGGAGTCAGAGCGTTGCTGCGCTCCCGAGAATGGCGGTGACCTGGCTCGACAGCGTGCCGCCGTTGCCGTGCAGCAAGGCAATGTCGGATCTGGCCAACTGGCGTTCGCCGGCCTCGCCACGAATCTGCCGGACCGCTTCAAGGATCAGGAACATGCCGTACATGCCGGGGTGCATGCACGACAGGCCGCCACCGTTGGTGTTGACCGCCAGCGAGCCGCCCGGCGCGATACGGCCGTCCTGAACGAAGCGGCCGCCCTCGCCTTTGGGGCAGAAGCCTAAATCTTCGAGGAACAGGATGGTGTTGATGGTGAAGGCGTCGTAGAGCATCGCCAGGTCGATATCGGCGTGGCTGATACCGGCCATGGCCAGGGCGCGCGGACCACTTTCGCTGGCGGCGGTCACCGTCAAATCGGGCATGGCGACGATCGAGCGATGCCATTGCGCGCCGGCGGCGCCAAGGAAGTAAGCGGGCGCGCGGGGCAGATCGCGGGCGCGGTCGGCACGCACCATCACGCAGGCGCCGCCGCCATCGGTGACCAGGCAGCAATCGGCGGTGCTCAGCGGGTCGCTGACCATGCGTGCGGCCAGCACATCGTCGATGCTCAACGGGCCACGGGCATGGGCGTCAGGGTTGAGGTTGGCCCAGCCGCGGGCGGCCACGGCGACCTCGGCAAGCATGGCGCGGGTGGTGCCGTATTGGTGCATGTGACGGCTGGTGGCCAAGGCGTAGGCGGTGATCGGGTGGCGCGGTTGGTAAGGGGTCTCGTGCCACTGCGGCTCGCTCATTGACACCAGCTTGCCGCCACCGCTGCGCTGATTGGAGCCGTAGCAGATCAGCGCGGCACTGCACAGGCCGGCCTGCAGCGCCAGGGTGGCTTGCAGCAAGTGCATCTCGAAACTCGAACCGCCGGCATTGGTGCCGTCGAAAAAGGTCGGGCGCAGCCCCAGATACTCGCCAGCCGACAGCGTTGGAAAGGCATTGACGCTGGTGGCGCAGAACAAGCCGTCGATGTCGCTCATCAGCAGGCCTGCATCGGCCACGGCGTTGACGGCTGCCTGACCGAGCAATTCCATGGCGCTGTAACCGGGGGCATTGCCGATGCCGGATTGGCCGATGCCGACGATCGCGGTCTGGCCGCGCAACGGGCGGGTCATGAGGGTGTCTCCTCGGTCAGCACGCGAAAGACCACGGCGGCTTGTCCATGCAGTTCGACGATCTCGGCGCGCAAGCGGCTACCGATGGGCGCGGTGTCACAGTCCTGCAGGCGCGACATCATTCGCGGCCCCTCGTCGAGGTCAACCAGTGCGATGTTGTGGCTGCCTTGGCGAGAATGATTGACGGTGATCGCGTAAAGTGTGCCCAGCCCGCTGGCGGCCACCCAGTGCAGATCGATCTCACCGCTGCCGGGCACCGCTATCCGGGGGTAGAACACATGGCGGCCGGCGCTTGGGCTGAACTGCAGCATGAAGCGGCCTTGATCCAGATACGCCTGGTATTGCGCCTCTGGCCCGAGAGGGCTGTCTGGCAGAGGTTGCGGTGCATGAGTCATGCGCCCTCCTGTTATTGTTGTGCGTCACGCTATACCACGTGTTGAAGTGAGCATATATTCAACATAGAGAATGTCAATCCGAATGCTGAATAAAATGACCGACGACTTGTTAGACAAAAATGCCCGGCCCGCGACCAAGGACGTCGGCGCTGTAGTCAACGCCATCCAGATCCTCCGCCATCTGGCCAGCACCCCCGACCCTGAAGGTGTAGCGGCCATTGCCCGGGCCACGGGCATCAGCCCCAGCAGCGCCTTCAATATCCTGCGCACCCTGACCAACGAGCAGTTGGTGTCCTTCAATGACAACGCCAAGACCTACCGCCTGGGCCTCGGGCTGTCCGAGTTGGCAGTGAGTCTGATCGGCTACAGCTATGCCGACCTGATCCAGCCCGAGCTTGATCGGTTGAGCCTCAATTACCGCATTCTGGTGATCCTCTGGCAGGTCACTGGCGACAATCACATTCACGCCATCGGCCGCGCGATCCCCACGGCAGCTCACGTCGACGTGCGCCTCAATACCCGCCTGCCCGAGTTGATCGGTGCCAGTGGTCGGTGTATCGCTGCCTTGCGCCAGGTGCCCGAGGAGGAGATGCGTCGTCGTTTCGCTCGGCTGCAATGGGAGAATCCACCGACCTTCGAAACCTACATGCGTGAGGCCCAGGCCACGCTGCAGAGCGGCTGGGCGATCGATGAGGGCAACCTGTATCGCGGCGTCAGCCTTGTCGCCAGTGCGATCACCGACCACCATGATCAGCCGCGCCTGGTGATCTCCGGCATCGGTATCGGTGCTCAGCACAGTCGGGAAGAGTTGGAGCGCATGGGGGTTGCCTTGAGCCAGACCTCGGCTTTTATAGGGCGGGCGTTGTTTCCGGGCAAGCGCTCGGGCGCATGAATTCCGAATGCAGAATGGCATTCAAAATATAATCGATGGATTGGAGGTGCTGCCGCCATGGTCGCGTTTGTGGCCGAGCGAGAGAATTCACTTTTGCCGAAGCCCGGGCGCAGCTTTGCTTAAGGCCAATGCTGCGGCGAGCGTCTTTGAGGATTAGCAGGCACGCCGACCGGGGGTGTCGGCGTGAGTCCCCGCCCTTGGGATATCGGGCGGGGGACCGGTTCAGTCCATTAGAAAATGAACTTGAACAGCGCAATCACCACGATCAAGCCGATCAGAAAGATGATGCCGACGGTACCGCCGAGAAATTTCAGCATGGTCAAACTCCTTTTAGTGAGACGTCTTTTATCAGAGCGTCAATCGCGAGCGTGGGTTCAAGGCAGCGGATTGCCGCCAGTCACACCAAACACTTCGCCAGTGATGTAGCTCGATTCCTGGCTGGCCAGCAGCACGTAGATCGGCGCGCATTCGGCGGGTTGTCCAGGGCGGCCCATCGGCGTTTCCGAACCAAAATCGGGGATATTGTCCTGGGGCTGGCCACCGCTCGGCTGCAGCGGGGTCCAGAACGGGCCCGGAGCCACGGCGTTGACACGGATGCCTTTGCTGATGACCTGCTTGGCCAGGGCCTTGGTGAAGGCGACGATGGCGGATTTGGTCGAGGCGTAGTCGAGTAGCGTGGCCGATGGCTGATACGATTGGATCGACGCGGTGTTGATGATGGTGGCACCCGCCGGCAGATGCGGCAGGGCCGCCTTGCACAACCAGAACAATGCGTAGACGTTGGTCTTGAAGGTCGCGTCGAACTGTTCAGTGGTCAGTTCGGCGATGTCCTTTTGCGCCGTCTGCTTGCCGGCGACATTGACGAGGATGTCCAGGCCGCCGAGTCCGGCGACCGCCTTGTCGATCAGACTTTGGCAGAATTGCTCGTCCTTGAGGTCGCCCGGTACGCTGATCGCCTTGCGGCCTTCGGCCTCGATCAGCTGCACCACCTCACGGGCATCGGCTTCTTCCTCGGGCAAATAATTGAGGACGATATCGGCGCCTTCGCGGGCAAAGGCGATAGCGGCCGCGCGGCCGATCCCCGAGTCGGCGCCGGTGATCAGGGCACGGCGCCCCGCCAGGCGTCCAAAGCCTTTATAGCTGGTCTCGCCGTGGTCGGCGGCCGGTTGCAGGTCGTGGACCGTGCCTGGCGCCGACTGTGGCTGTTTGGGAAATGGTGGCTGCGGGTATTGAGTCAGTGGGTTTTGCATCGAATATTGGTTGTCGTCAGGCATGCCAGGCTCCTCGGCTGCTTTAATGAACAGTGCAGCATCGCCGTGAGCAGTGCTGCATCGAATAGTCATTAAAGTGGAGCGCCTTGAGGAATTGTTCGTTCCATCTTTATTGGTTGTATCGCCTAATGTAAAAATATGTACATGATGTGGATACCAATATTTAATCGAGAGATCGCCAGGGAGGTCGATATACAGAATAACCAGCTGAATGCCGTTCATGACCTCCGATGTCGTGGACTTGCGCAGCACCCTGGCTTTGGGAGCACATGCAATGCAGATCGAGCGCTTGGACATCATTCAGCACGACCTTGAAGACACCGCCGCCCATCTGGCGGGCCTGTCGAGAATGCTCGAAGGGCATGCCCGCTATCTTCGGCACAGCCGATATATCGATAACCTGGCCGAAATCGACTCCATCGAGCATCGCCTCGATGAGTTGGCGGCGTCGATCCTCGATCTGCGGGGTGTCGCCAGCAACATCGCCAAGGTGGCGTGAGGATTCTCCACGGGGTTTTATGACGGCCAGCCGCTGGCCTCGATCAGAGATAACCCTGCAGCCAGGCCGAGAAAAACTGCGCCTGCGGCACCGCATCCGGGGCCAGGCCGTAGTAATAGCGATTGACCGCCAGGCGCTGCTCCGGGAACGGGCACAGTAGTTGGCCCGCCGCGATGGCGCTGGCTGCCAGCGAGGTCGGCACCACGGCGAAACCCAGCCCGTCGATGGCCGCCTGCACCACGAAATGCACGTGATCGAATTGCATCTGCCCGGCCGGTTTGAGGTTGCCGGCACCGGATGACGCCAGCCAGCTCTGCCAATCCCCCTTGCGCGTCTTCGACCAGAGCATCACCAGTTGCGTCAGCGCGCCCGGTTGCGCCAGTGGGTGGCTGGCGAGCAGGGTGGGGGACACCACCAGGCAGATTTCATCTTCAAGGAAGGGTCGCAGTTCTATGGTCGCAGGCCAGTTGCTGTGGCCACGGCGGATCGCGACGTCGAAGCGCTCGTCGGCCTTCTCCGGGGACAGGGTGCTGGTCAGTACATGAGGTTCGATGCCAGGGTATTGCTCGACGAAATCCGGCAGCCGCGGGATCAGCCAGCGCACCGCGAACGATGGCCGCACGTTGATTCGTACCACGCGCGATGGCGTCGGGGCCATGACTGCTTCGGTAGCGGCGAGCAGTTGCTGCAAGGCGGCGTCGGCCTGGGAGTAGAACCGCAGGCCCTCGACCGTCAGGCTGACCTGGCGCACGCGCCGTTCGAACAGGCGCACGCCCAGGTGCGTTTCCAGCGTCTTGATCTGGCGGCTGATGGCGCTGTGGGTGACATGCAATTCACCAGCGGCCAGGGTGAAACTCTGGTGCCGGGCGGCGGCCACGAAGGCGCGGACTGCATTGAGAGGAGGCAATAAGAGGCTCATGCGTGCGATTTTGTCACATATGCTTAACATTAATCTCGTTTGTCGCGCTCACCACGAAGGTGCAGCATCCGCGTATGCCTACTCCCACCGCCGTGCCTGTTTCCACCGCCACCGTCGACCGTCATTCACGTCTTGCCGCCTTGGCCTTGACGCTGGCGTTGCCGGCCGACGCCGTGTTGTATCTGCTGCTGCCTATGTACGCCGATCAATTCGGCGTGACCCTGGCACAGGCCGGCTTGCTTTTGGCGGCCAACCGCTTGATTCGCATTGTCGGCTACGGCTACGTCACCCGCTTCTATGCCCGCCATGGCGACCGCGCCACCTGCACCCTGGCGGTGCTCGGCGCTGCCGTATGTGCGGCGGGTAATGCGAGTCTGTCCGGGTTGTGGATGTTGCTGCCGCTACGGCTGCTGTGGGGGCTGTGCTTTGCGGCGTTAAGCCTGTCTACCCAGGCGCTGGCCACCGCGGACCCGGCGGGAGCGGCGCGACGTTCGGGACGTTCGCGCGCCTTTTCGGCACTGGGGCCGGTGGTGGCGCTGCCGTTGGCGGCGGTGTTCGCGCATTTTTGGGGCCCACGCTCGGTGTTCTGGGTGTTCGCCCTCGCGGCGCTCGCTGGATTGCTGGTCACCCGTGGTCTGCCGACCTTGCCCCATGCCATGCCCGCCCGGCGTCGCGGCCTGAAGTTGCCCAACAGCCTGGACAGCTGGTCGTTCCTTGAAGGGCTGACGCTCGATGGCCTGTTCATTATCGGTTTGTCGTACCTGGGGGGCGACGTGCTGCCCGGCGGCGCGGTGCTGGTTGCCGGCAGCTTGCTGGCGGTGCGCTATCTGGGCGAGATTCTGCTCAGCCCGTTGGGTGGCCATCTGGCCGATCAGTTCGGTGCCGAGCGCATTCTGGTGGTGCTGTCGCTGATGACCTGCGCGGCGCTGGTCGGCTTCGGCCTGGGCTGGGTGTGGGGCGGGGCGGGGGTGATCGTGGTGCTGCGGGCCCTGCAATTGCCGTTGCTGGCGCCGATCGTGGCGATGCGCACGCCGGGGCCGGAGCGAGTCCAGGCCCTGGTGTCGCGCTCGGTCTGGCGCGACATTGGCGCGGGCGCCGGGCCGGTGCTGGCGGGGTTGTTGCTGCCGATCATGGCGCCGGTCTGGATTTACGCCGTGCCGGCGGCGCTGCTGGGCGTGGCGGCGATCATGTGCGCCCGGCGGCCAGGCAGTGTGCCGGCGGCTGCGGTCCAGTCAGGGGAATAGCACTACCTGCAAAGGCTTGGCGCGCAAGCTTTGCTCCCACAGAGTCGGCTGAACTGACGTCGTACACCGTGGGGGCAAGGCTGCACGTTCGGCGACGAAGAGGCCCGTCAGATCGCTGCAAATTTCAGCCCCATGCCCCTACATCCGCCACCACTGTCGCAAAGCGATCATGCAATGCCGCCAAGGTGCTGCGATGCAGTTGCTCGGCGCTTAGCGCGGCGCCGCCCAGCGGGTCGGGCAAGTCGCGGGTGGCGCAGGCGTCGGCCACCAGGGTCACTCGATGACCATGGTCCAGTGCCGCGCGCACTGTGGAGCTGACACACATGTGGGTCTGAAAACCGGCGACGATCAGCTCCTTGCGCGCCAACGTCTCAAGCTGCGCGGCGAGGTCAGTGCCTGCAAAGGCACTGGGAAAAGCCTTGCTGACGATGACTTCATCTGCCAGCGGCGTCAGGCCGTCGATGATCGCCCCAGACGGGCCCTCTGGATCGAACACGCCGCCGACGCCGCCGCGATGCACTACATGGATGACCGGGGTGCCATTGGCCCGCGCCCGCGCCAGCAGTTGAGCGCATTGCGCCACCGCCGCCGGCATGCCGACCAGCGCCAGCGTGCCGTCGATGTATTCGCGCTGATGATCGATCAGTATGAGTACTGCGGCGTCCCAGGCGGCGGGGGCGCGGCTGGCACGCGCGAGGTCAAGCAGGGTAAAGGGCGTAGGCATGACAGCTTCCTTGAAAGGCAGGTGAGGGGTGCTAGGCGCCTATCCTGAGGCAGGCTAAGCTGTACGGCCATTCCCTGAAAAGGCACAGCCGCTGTGCAAAAAAGCACAATGTCCTGGGACGATCTGCTGACCTTGTCGACCCTGATGCGCAGCGGTAGCTACTCCGCCTGCGCCCGCGAGCTGGACCTCACCCATGCCACGGTAATCCGCCGTATCCGCCGCCTGGAGCAGGCCCTCGGCAAGCCGGTGGTGACCCGTGAAGACAACACCTTTCGCCTGACCAGTCATGGCCACGGCGCCCTGGCCGCGGCCCTGCAGATGGAGCAAGCCGCCGACCGCCTGTTGCGCGAAACCGAGGCGAGCAGCCAGGGGGTCACCGGCGAGGTGCGGATCGCGGCGACCGCCGCCATGGGCAGCCACTACCTGACACCCCGCCTACCAGGGCTGTACCGCGCTCACCCGCATATTGAAGTGTGCTTGCAACTGGGCGACCACATCACCAGCCTGGCCAAGCGTCGCGCGCATATCGGCGTGCGTCTGGCACGGCCCCAGGAGGCGGACATGGTGGCCCTCAAAGTCGGGCGGGTACGCTTTGGCATGTACGGGGCCGCAGCGACCTCGGCCAGCGCTGATGGGCCGCTGTGCGGGCTGACGGAGCACAGCGGCCTGGCGCTGCCAGAGGTGCAATGGCCGAAAACCCTGGGGTGTCGATTTGGCTGCGCTGACTTTTAATAGAGTCGCTATAGCGTCGTAGAGTCTGTTATCGCATGGGGATTATGTTCAGTGACCTGTTTTTTAGCGTCGCCGCACTTCGACGCGCCGTCCCGGCGACAGCTTGTCGCACCTCGTTCAATGCCTAGAATGCCCCTCATCGCAACAGCCACTCTCGACTTGAATGAGGATTTCAACATGATGAACGCAATGCAGATGCCTATGAGCGCCAACATGCCGATGATGCCAATGATGGGCATGCCGATGATGATGGCGACCATGACGTGCGAAATGATGGACGACTGCATGATGTGCACGATGCAGCCGGCCGCTGGCATGGACATGGCGATGTTTCGCAACAACGCGCAAATGATGCAGATGATGATGAACTGCGGCATGCCGATGATGATGCAGTGCGCCAACATGTCGATGATGTGCATGAGCAGCGCCGCCATGAACAACATGGAGATGATGAAAGGCAGCATGATGAACAACGGCATGATGATGCCGATGATGGGCATGATGATGCCAATGATGATGTGCATGATGGAATGCGCCGAAACCGCTACCGGCATGACCTGCAAGATGATGCCAATGCCAGGCATGAGCATGGACATGCTCGCTAATTGCTGCGCCCTGATGAACAAGATGATGAACGACTGCGCCATGCCGATGATGATGAGCTGCAACGGCATGCCGATGATGTGCTGCACCTGCTGATAGCGACTCGATCACTGTAGCGAGGGAGCTTGCTCCCGATCCACCATCATTGGCCCACCGCGCGTGGCAGGTATGACGAATCGGGAGCAAGCTCCCTCGTTGCATTCAGTCGCGGCGTTCGGGGTGGGTGACCACCAGAAATGCCACCGCTTCGCTGTCCACCGGATTGCGATAGCTGTGCGGCTGGTCGGCGTAGAACAGGATCGAATCGCCGGTGGAGAGCAGGTAGCGCTCATCGTTGACGGTGATCTCCAGTGCGCCCTGTGACACCACGATGTTTTCCTGCACCCCGGGCCCGTGTCCCACCGACACCTCCTCACTCAACGGACTCAGGCGCAGTTCATAGAACTCCACCTGGCGCGCCACGTCGTACGGAAAAAGCGCACGTGTCACAAAGGCACCGTCGGCACTCACCAGGCGCTTGCTCTCGCGCGCCGGCAATACCGCCACGCCTTCGAATTCGCGGTGTTCGAGGAAGGCCGCCACCGACACCTTGAGGCCTTTGGCGATCTTGCACAGCACTTTGATCGACGGCACGCTGCGGCCGGTTTCGATCTGCGCGAGCATGGCACGGCTAACGCCGCTGGTGCGGGCCAGGCCGTCGAGCGAAAGCAGGCGTTTGCTGCGCAGGCGTTGCAGGTTGCTGGCGACTCGCTGGCCGATCGGGTCGGCTGCGGTGTCGGCGTTGCGGGTGTCGAGGTCGAGTTCGACGTTGCTGCGTGAACTGCTGGTGTCAATGAAGCCGCTAGGTACTGTCACGATCAGGCGTGCCTTGGCGCTTCGCCAATGTGCAGAGGCTGAGGCTGGGCTTGCGTCGCGAGGCCGGCGCGTTGTTCGTACAGCGCCCACAGGGCACGACCCATTTGCTGAGCATTCCTGCGCTTGCGGTGCAGTGCCAGGTCAACGATGTTGGTCGCGCGGGTCATGGTGTCGCTCCGAGAGGTCGGTATTCGTGCTCGAAGAGTACCCGTGCCGGAATTAGAACCATAAATACTGAGTTTGCATTTGGTTATTACCAATTGCACGGGTTGGGGTGTGCGGGCCAGGGACGCCAAATGCGTTTTACGCATCAACAAGTTGCCTATAAAGAGTTAGCAATTATCGGGCGTTTACATCTCGATCTGGCACTCCTGTCGTTTTTTTAAAAAGCATAAGGAAAGAATTAAATATTCCTTTAAGTGCTGACGTTTACCGCCGATTATCGCGGCCTTGAGCGGTCGCCGACAAAGAGGCGTGCATCGGCACCGCTCCTTTTATTCCATTGAGCAGGAGCTAACCGATGGGCAATGTCCCGACCGCTGCCAGCGCGACTCGCACGCTTTGGCGCGAGCCAGCCAATGCCGAACTGTTGGCGCTGGGCAATGTATTTCGCGAACCGCTGTGGACGTTGCGCCTGCAGCGCGCTCCCGGGCCAATCCTCAGCAAGCGCGAGGGCATCCTGCTCGGGGTGTTCGCCCTGGTGCTGCACGGTGCGGTGATCTACTGGCTGAACAGCACGCCCACGCCAACCTTGCCGGTGGTACCGCCTGAAGTACCGCCCATGACCATCGAATTCTCCCAGCCAGCGCCACCGGCACCGCCGGTGGTCGAGCCACCACCGCCGGCCCCCGCGCCGCCCGTGGCCGAGACGCCGCCACCGCCCGTGGTGGACGAGATGGCTGCCAAGCCGGAACCCAAGCCCAAGCCCAAGCCGGTCGTGAAGCCGGTCCCCAAGCCCGTGGCCAAACCGGTCGAGAAACCTTTGCCCAAGCCTGCCGAACCCGTACCAGCGCCTGCGCCCGTAGCGGCCCCGGCACCGCCCGCGCCGCCGGCACCCGCACCTGTCACGCCACCATCGGCCACCGCCGGCTATTTGAAGAACCCGGCGCCGCAATACCCGGACCTGGCCATGCGCCGCGGTTGGGAGGGCACCGTGTTGCTGCGCGTGCAAGTACTGGCCAGCGGTCAGCCCGGCGACATCCAGATCCAGAAGAGCAGCGGTCGTACCCAGCTCGACGAGGCCGCGCTGGCAGCGGTCAAACGCTGGAGTTTCGTGCCGGCCAAGCAAGGCAACGTACCGCAGGCCGGTTGGGTCAGCGTGCCGATCGACTTCAAGCTTCGATAGATTTCATTTCCAAGGGCAAGCCCCTCACTACAGCTTTGCGGGCCACCACCACCAAAGGAGCGCCGCCACCACGAATCCATGAATCAGCAAGGACGTATTGCCATGAACCTGATCGCTTCGCCATTCGCTTCCATTGAATCCGCCGTCATCTGGCTGTTGATTTTGTTCTCCGTCGCTACCTGGGGCCTGTTCCTGCTCAAGGGTTCGCAGTTCACCCGCCTGAAGTCGCAGGATCGCAAGTTCCACAAGCAGTTCTGGGCCGCCTCGAGCCTCGATTCCGCCGCCGTGCTCGCTCATGAGCAACCCGGTGCAGCTGCTCGCGTGGCACTGGCGGGTTACAACGCCATTCAGGTGCCGGAAGCTGCGGCGGCCGATCTGAGTCAGGCCATCAATCATCAGGACCGTCTCGAACGCGCCCTGCGCCAGCAAATCGTCCGTGAGCGGCGCTCGCTGGAGACCGGCCTGGCCATCCTCGCCAGTATCGGCAGCACTTCGCCCTTCATCGGCCTGTTCGGCACCGTGTGGGGCATCATGTCTGCGCTCAAGGGTATCAGCGCGGCCGGCTCGGCGAGCCTTGAAACCGTTGCCGGGCCCATCGGTGCGGCCTTGGTGGCCACCGGTGTGGGTATCGCTGTCGCGGTGCCTGCGGTGCTGGTCTACAACTACTTCTTGCGCCGCCTGAAGCTGACCGCCGCCGACCTCGACGATTTCGCCCATGACTTCTACAGCCTCGCGCAGAAGAGCCAGTTCCGTTTGATCAGCCTGCCGACCGGCCCGAAAGCCGGCGCCAGCCGCCCCGTGAAGGAGGCTGTTTGAAATGGCCTTTTCGACCCAGGACAGCGACGAAGTACTGAGCGAAATCAACGTCACGCCCCTGGTGGACGTGATGTTGGTGCTGCTGGTGGTGTTCATCGTCACCGCGCCATTGTTGACCAACGCCATCCCCATCAACCTGCCCAAGACCGATGCCGTGGCGCCGGTCGAGCAGAAAGACCCGGTGGTGGTGAGCATCGACGACAAGGGCCAGGTGTTCATCGCCAAGGAGCAGATCGACCTCGACCAACTGCAGTTCCGCCTGCAGGGGGCCAAGGCCAAGGACCCGGACGTGCGCATTCAGTTGCAAGCGGACAACGGCGTCAACTATGGCGTAGTCGCCAAGGCCATGGCCGTGATCGAGAAAGCCGGGATCACCAAACTGGCAGTGATCACTGCCAAGTGAGGGGTGTATGAATGAGTGACCCGATTTTCCGCCTGGCCGGTGTCACCAAGTTGTTTGGCGATGCCTCGGTGCCGGCCCTTGGCGGGATCGACCTGGACATCGAACGGGGCGCGTTTCTGGGCGTGGTGGGCACTTCGGGTGCCGGTAAAAGCACCCTGTTGCGGTTGCTCAACCTGCTCGAAACGCCCACTAGCGGCAGCATCGCGTTCAATGGCCGCGACCTGGCCGAACTCGATGGCAAGGGCCAGCGTGAATACCTCTCGAAAGTGGCGACCATCTTCCAGCACTTCAACCTGTTCCACGGCAAGACGGTGCTGGAAAATATCGCCTTCCCGCTGGCCATTCGTGGTGTGCCGCTGGCCGAGCGGCGAATTCGCGCCCGGGAATTGATCGCCAGGGTCGGCCTGCAGGATCGCGAAGATCACTACCCCTCGCAGTTGTCCGGTGGGCAGAAGCAGCGGGTCGGCATTGCGCGAGCGCTGATCACCCATCCCGAGGTGTTGCTGTGTGACGAAGCCACCAGCGCCCTGGATTCGCAGACCACCCAGACCATTCTCGACCTGCTGGCCCAGCTCAAGCAGGCCTACGGATTCACTGTCATCCTGATTACCCACTCGTGGGACGTGATCCGCTATGCCTGTGACGCCGTGGTGCTGATCGAGCACGGCGCGATCACCGAGGCCGGGGCGCTCAAGGAGGTGATCCAGCGTGAGCGCTCGGTGCTCAAGGATCACCTGCTGCCGCTCGACGAAAAGGCTGCCTGGCAGAACGGCCCGGACACCGTGGACCTGATCTTCGAGCACCCGGAAAGCCAGACGCACCTGCTGTCTAAGGTGGCTAACGCCTTGCACCTGGATTTTTCCATTCTCTCGGGGCGCATGGACAGCCTCGGCAACACACCGATCGCGCGCTTCAAGGTGCGCTTCAGCTCCCGGGATCCGCAGGCGTCGTTCGACGTCGCGCGGGTGCGCGAGTTGCTGGCGCAGGAATTGGTCACGGTGAATGTGTAACCCCTGGCAGAGCGCTCGATGAATACCCTCACTTGGCAAACCTACCTTCCGGACTTCTGGGCGGCCCTGCTGCAGACGCTGTACATGGTCGCCATCGCCGGGCCGAGCATCATTGTCGTCGGCCTTACGGTCGGCACCACGCTGTACTTGATCGCACCCGGCTCGGTGACGCCGAAACCGGCGTTTTATTATTTGCTGACCACGCTGGTGAACGTCGGCCGCTCTATCCCGTTTCTGATCCTCATCGTGCTGTTGATTCCGGTCACGCGCGCGGCGGTCGGCACGACCCTGGGGCCGGTGGCGGCGATCATTCCGCTGGTGCTGGGCTTCAGTCCGTTCTTCTCGCGGCTGGTCGAAGCGGCGTTGCGCGAGATCGATCAAGGCCGCATCGAAGCGGCGCGGGCGATGGGCGTGACCCAGTGGCAACTGGTGTTTCGCGTGCTGTTTCCCGAGTCGTTGTCGGGGCTGTTGAACGCCATGACCATCATCCTCGTCGGCACCGTCGAGGGCACGGCGGTGGCCGGCGCCGTGGGAGCGGGCGGGGTAGGGGACTTCGCGATCGAGTTCGGCTACCAGCGTTTCTATGGCGAGCTGATGTTCATCTCGGTGTTCGCCATGGTCATCATCGTGCAGGTGATCCAGATCAGCGGCGACCTGTGGATCCGCGCCCGAAAACACAAACGTTAAGCCTCAATCATCGACTACTTTTCAGGACTCTTCATGGCTAACCCAAGATTCAAACCCGCTCACCTTGGCGTGTTCGCCGCCGCCCTAGTGGCCATTGGCATCGGTGTGTCGCTGGCCGTTCCCGGGCTGTTCGCCAAAGGCCAGGCCCAGGCTGCCGAGCAAGCCACGACAGTGAACAAGGGCACGGTGGTGCCCGGCACGCCGCTGAAGATCTACGCGACGGCCTCGCCCCAGGGCGACATCGTGCGCTACGTACAGAAGCTCGCCGACGCCGACGGCACGGGGCTGGTGCTCAAGCTGACCACCAGTGGCGGCAGCGGCACCCTTGACTCCTACGAGTTGCTGGCCAACGGCGATACCGACGTCAACTTCACCGGCCATCAGCCATACGTCAACGCCTGGAAGGCCGCCCATCCCAAGCTCGACAACTTCGACGGCAAGGCCACGGTGCTGCTCAACGCCTTCGGCCTGTACTCGCAAAAATACCAGACCCCGCAGGCGCTGCCTGACGGCGCGCGAATCCTCATTCCCAACGAGCAGACCAACCTGCCGCGTGCCTTGTTCATCCTCCAGGACCTGGGCCTGATCAAGCTCAACGTCGCCAAGCTCGACAGCTCGCCAGCGGCGGTCGCCGTCAGCGAAAAATCGATCGTCGACAACCCTCGCCATCTGGTGTTCATCCCCACCGACACGGTGCTGCGCGCCAAGGCATTGCCGGACGCCGACGCGAGCTTCATCAACGGCGACGTGGCCTTGTCCAACGGTATCGACCCGTCGAAGGCTCTGGTGCGCGAGCACACCACCGATAACCCTTACGCCAACCTGATCTATACCCGCAACGAGCAGCTGGACGATCCACGGGTCAAGCTGCTTGCCAGTTACCTCACGGGGCCGGAAGTGAAAAAGTTCATCGATGACAATTACCGCGGCTTCGTGATTGCCGATCAGAAGCTCGTGCGCTAGATGCGCTCAGAGGTTGCCAACGCCGCCATCCAGTCCAGCAATCAGACCGCACAGCACCCACCCGGCTTCGTCCATGCGGATGACCTTGAAGTTGGCGCCTGCGGTGCGCCCGAGGATCTTCGAGCGCCAGGCGTGGGGGAGGTTTTTTGCTGCTTCGATCCAGTTCATGGGTTGTTCCGGGTGTGAGCGAGTAGCTGTTCGTGGATATGAAGCGGCGGGTGACCGCTCATGCGGTCGCTTGCGCACACCCCACCGGACCTTTTCGCAGCAGCACCAGCAAACTCGGCAACACCAGCGCACTGACGCTGGCCAAGACCGTCATCACCTGCTGATAGCCGGCCACGAAGTCGCCGCTGACGTGCTGCAATACCAAGGTGGTGACTGCCAGCCCTAGAGCGCCGGCGAGGTTGTGCAGCGTCCAGGACATGCCCATCGCCACGCCGCTGGCGTCGCCCGGCACGGCCGCGATGGCGGCCAGGGTCGAAGGGCCGAGGATGCAGGCCCAGCCGGCCCCCATCAGCATGAACGCGAGTATCACCCGCCACCAAGGGCTGTGGCCGTCGAAGCCGCTTTGCAACAAGGCGGATGCGACCAGCAGGGCGAAACCGGCGAGCAACACCGGCCGCGTACCGAAGCGATCGGCCCAGCGCCCGGCCCAGGGTGACAAGAGTGCCAGCACCGCTGTGGTCGGCAACAACAGCAGGCCAACGGCGGCACTGGACAGGCCGCGTACATCGGCCAGATACAGCGGCATCAACAGAAACGCCGCGCAATAGAAAAACGCCAGGCCCGCGGTGGCCAGGCAGGCGCCGCTGAAGGCCGGGCGGGCGAGAAAATCAAAGCGCAGCAAGGGCGCTGCTACCCGGCGCTCGACCACTATCAGTATCACCAGCAGTAGGGCGGCCCAGGCCAGCAGGCCGAGAGTGGTGGGTGATGACCAGCCCCAACTGCCGCCGCGTACCAGCACCAGCACCCAGAACGGCAACGTCAGGGTCAATAACAACAGGCCGGCCAGATCCAGGCCCTGACCGTCATCCGCAGCAGCGGATTCCTCGACATGACGCCAGACCAACGCCAGCCCGACCAAAATCAACGGTACGTTGAGCAGGAACACCCAGCGCCAGCCCCAAGCCGCAACGATCAGCCCGCCAGCTACCGGGCCGATCGCCAGGCCCAGACCGTTGGCGCTGTAGAGCAGGCCGATGGCCTTGCCCCGGTGTCGTGCATCGAACGCATGGCCGACGATGGCCGTGGAGGCGGTGTACAGCACTGCGCACGCCAGGCCTTGCACGACCCGCCAGAGCACCAGTGCCGCGAGGCTGGCGCTCAGTCCGGCCGCCAGCGAGGCGATCCCGAACAGCAACATGGCACCGAGCATCATGCGCCGACGCCCAACTAGATCGGCCAGGCGCCCGGCGGTGACCATGAAGGCCGCCAGAGCCATGACGAAGGCGGTGATCAGCCACTGTGACCGGGTCAGGGCGATGCCCAGTTCCTGACCCAAAGCCGGCAAAGCGGTATTGACGATGGTGAAATCGATACAGCCGAGGAAACTGGCGATGGCCACGCCGATGAGCGCGAGCCAGGGATTGCGGCGGGGATTGGCAGCAGACATGAACAGCGTTCCTTGTTCTGGGTGAGGCATTCCTTGCCGGGGGGATTGTAATAGGGGCCGGGTGGCGGATTCTAATAAGCCTTTGGTCCATGGTTATAACGGTTGTCAGTACGGGGCGTAGAGGCCGCAGGACGATATATAAGGATATGTCTAAATGTTTCTTAATTTAAATATTTAGTATCGATAAGCTATATCGATCGGACGGCCGAACTTAATCAATTCGCAAGGATGCTCGCGACCGCTGCCAGCGGACCGCTCCTGCCCCCGGCACAGCGAAGTGCCGGGTCTGGAATCAAGGAAATCGGTTCATGCGACCCTTCCGCAAGACCCCTCTGTCCCTCGCCATCATGTCCGCCAGCCTGCTGTGCAACAGCACCTGGGCGGCCGACGCCGAGGTGGGCAACGATACCGAAGCCAAGCCCCTGAGCACGGTCATCGTCACCGGCACCCGGGTGCTGAAGCGCACTGCCAGCGACTCGCTGTCGCCTATCGATGTGATCAGCGGCGACACCCTGCGCAGCAGTGGTTCCGATGAACTTGGCACGGTGCTGGCGCGGTTGATTCCCTCGATCAACTTCCCCCGGCCCAGCCTGGTCGACGGCGCCGAACTGGCGCGTCCGGCACAGCTGCGCGGCCTGTCGCCCGATCAGGTGCTGGTGCTGGTCAATGGCAAGCGCCGCCACACCGGGGCGTTCGTCAACCTTGGCGGCGCCGTGGGGCGCGGCTCGGCACCGGCCGATCTGAACGCGATCCCGCTGTCGTCCATCGACCATATCGAAGTGCTGCGCGATGGCGCTGCGGCTCGTTATGGCTCAGATGCGATTGCCGGGGTGATCAACATCATCCTCAAGGATGCCAACCACGGCGGCGAGATTTCCGCCAAGTACGGCAGCTACAAAAAGGGTGACGGCATCCAGCGTCAGCTGAGCGGCAACACCGGTATCGCGCTGGGCGACCGGGGCTTCCTGAACTTCTCCGCCGAAGGTGCCGACAACGATTACACCAACCGCGCCGGCGACGATTACCGCAGTGCCAGCGTTGGTTCCACCACCTATGGCCAGCGTGTATTCCGCCAGGGCGAGCCCGCCACCGATGAAGGCAAGCTGTGGTTCAACGGCGAGTTCGACCTCAACGATTCCGCGCAACTCTACGGCTTTGGCGGCTACAGCAAGCGCCGTGGTGAAACGGCCGCGTTCTACCGCGCCAGCAACGCCTCCAACAACCTGCCCGCGCTCTACCCCAATGGCTACCTGCCGCTGATTCGCGGCACCCTCGAGGATCGCTCGCT